>NZ_JAJTMX010000001.1:0-926095 GCF_021297775.1 Legionella sp. 16cNR16C | reverse complement strand
CCATTTTTGGTTTCTATTTTTTATTGTCCTAAAAGACATGCTTAAGAGTAATCCATGCACCATAAACCGATTCAATTTAAAGACCTGGGTCTTATCTATCCGCATAAAACCTGTTTTCAACACTTCAGTGGCGAAGTTCGCTCTGGTGAGCGTATTGCACTGATTGGCCGAAATGGCTCTGGAAAATCAACCTTACTTAAAATGCTTGGTGGTCTTTGTTCGGCCTCTGATGGCGAAATTAAAATACCTCAGGATGTTCATATTGGTTATTTACCCCAAGTGATTGAAGAGTATCCTGACTTAAGTGGTGGTCAACGATTAAACCAAATGTTGACCAAAATATTGACTAAGAATCCTAATGTTTTGGTATTAGATGAGCCAACGAATCACCTGGATAGACGTAATCGTCGTTCTTTAGTGCGTATGCTCCTGCATTATACTGGGACGTTGGTTATCGCTTCTCATGATAAAGAACTCATCCATACAGCCGCAGATACTCTATGGCATATTGATTTAGGCCAAGTAACTGTATTTAAAGGAGCTTATTGTGATTATCAGCAAATGCTTGAAGATAAGAAGGCATCAATTGAACAGGAATTAACACGGATTGCACATCAGAAAAAAGAATCACATCTTGCTTTAATGAGAGAACAAGATCGTAATAAACGCTCTCGTGTTCAGGGTGAAAAAAAGATAGCGCAGCGTAAATGGCCAACGATTCGGTCTCATACAAAGCTTAGCTCTGCAATGACTACAGGAAATAAACGATTAAGTCAGATTAATCATAAAAAACAGCAGGTGCTTGATGAGCTTTCTTCTCTGAACCTTCCGCAAACGATTAAACCCCAATTTAAATTAAATGGCCTTGACCATCGTAAATCCTTAATCAGCATCCAAGATGCTTCTATTGCCTACGAGACTGGAGATGTGATTCTTGAAGAGATTCATTTTCACTTGAATGGCTGCGAGCGGGTGGCCTTGTATGGGGACAACGCATCAGGGAAGTCCACCTTTGTTAAAGCGCTCTTGGGGGATAGTCAAATGAAGAGAGCAGGTGAGTGGACTATTCCTCAGCGCAATACAGTTGGGTATCTCGATCAGCATTATCAACATCTGGATCGTGACGAAACAGTTCTGGATTTGATGAAAAGTCAGATGCCCCATGCTTCTCATGCTGAACTTCGCGCCCATTTGAATGACTTTTTATTTCGTAAAAATGAAGAAGTTGAAATAAAGGTCAAATATCTTTCTGGTGGTGAAAAGGCAAGGCTTTCTTTAGCTTTTATTGCTGCCAATCCGCCCAGGCTGCTTATTTTAGATGAGGTAACCAACAATGTAGACCTGGAAACACGTGCCCATATCATTCAAGCACTACGTGAGTTTCCAGGCGCAATGTTGGTTATTTCTCACGACCATGATTTTTTAGAATCCATTCACATTGAAACCAGGTACCACCTTTATCGACGGAAGATACATCATTTCAATGAGGAACAATCAGAGGGTGTTCACTATGACTAATCGTTTGCTTAATCACATAGTTCCTTTTATGTGGCATTTTTTAAAACCGTATCGTCGCATGGTTTTTTTATTTATCCTGCTTGCTTTAATGGCTGGACTTTGGGGACCGTTTAATAGTTTATTGATTAAATCCTTTATTAATACCCTGGCTGCCAAAACAAGTACGGACTTTTCCTCTTTGTATTGGATTGCTGGGTTACTGGTGGTGAACTTCATTGTTTTTGACAATATCACCTGGCGAACAATCGGGTACTTGAATTATAAATATGAAGCGGTGATTAAAAACCAAATCATTAGCCAAATGTTTGAGTATGTGTTGGGAAGTAGTACACAATTTTTCCAGGATAACCTATCTGGGCGAATTGCCACACAAATTACGATTCTTGCTGATAGTCTTGAGATTATTTTGCATCGCGTGTCTGTCGACTTTCTTCGTGGTGCTTCATTATTAGTGGTTTCATTTATTACAGCCTATTTTGTTAATGTCCTGTTCTTTTATATTTTATTTCTTTGGTTCATTGTCTTTGCTTCATTTAGTATTTGGATGTCGGCACGATTGGTGCAGTTGTCCGATGACTATGCAAATTCTGAGTCGCAGCTTGCTGGGCAATTAGTCGATAGTCTGGCGAATCAATCCAATATTCGTATCTTTTCAAGAAAAATCTATGAAGTGGAACGTATGAACACGTTTTTCGGCTTAGTACAACGAGCTTTTCAAAGAAAAGAGCTGTTCATTGTTTTGTTATGCTGCGCACAAGGGGGAATGATTGCGGTAATGATGGGTTTGGCATCGATTACATTAATCCATTTGTATGGCAAGGGACTAGTGAGCATTGGTGATTTTGCTTTGATTCTTGGGCTTTCCATGGAATTGGGGCATATGATGTGGTACACCATGTACCAAGTGGACCAATTTAACCAAGCTTTAGGCAAAGCAAGGCAAAGTTTAAATGCATTGGTCATGCCTCATGAGATACAGGATAAAAACAATGCATCCCAATTAGTGGTTACGCAAGGACGAATTGAATTTTCTAAGGTAAAATTTCATTACCAGGGTGGTTACTCCCTGTTCCAGAATAAATCGGTAACCATTGAAGCAGGTCAAAAAGTGGGGTTGGTGGGCTATTCAGGAAGCGGCAAGTCCACTTTTGTTAATTTGATTTTGCGACTTTATGAAGTAGTGGAAGGGCAAATTCTAATCGATGGTCAAAATCTATCCGAAGTGACTCAAGAGAGTTTAAGACAAGCCATTGCCATGATTCCACAAGACCCAACTCTTTTTCATCGAAGCCTCATGGATAATATTCGTTATGGCAGGACAAACGCTTCGGATGAGGAAGTCATTTCGGCCTCCCGGAAGGCCCATGCGCATGAATTCATCAGTCTTTTGCCAGAAGATTATGAAACCTTAGTCGGTGAACGTGGCGTGAAGCTTTCTGGTGGCCAGCGTCAGCGTATTGCCATTGCTCGCGCGATTTTAAAAAATGCGCCCATTTTAATGTTGGACGAAGCCACATCTCAACTGGATTCCATTACAGAGTCCAACATTCAGGACAGTCTTTGGGAGTTGATGCAAGGAAAAACAACACTGATTGTTGCGCATCGTTTATCGACGTTGTTGCATATGGACCGAATTTTAGTATTCGACAAAGGTCATATCATTGAAGACGGTACGCATGCACAACTATTGAATCGCGATGGGTTGTACAAAACCCTGTGGGATGCGCAGGTAGGTGGGTTTTTACCTGATGAACGAAAAGAAGAATCTGATGATTTGTCTGACAGTGGGCTAGTAAATGAATGAACCACATACTGAATTGAAGATAGTGCATCATTTACTTCATGACTTACTATCCGGTTTGCAATCAATTTTAAAGGAACATTTGCTGGGCGTTTACGTGTATGGTTCATTTGTTTGGGGTGATTTTGATGAAACAACCAGCGACATTGATGTTTTTGTGGCATTAAACCAGGAAATTACACCGGAAGAATTTGTAGCCCTAAATGGGTTACATGCCAATCTTGTTCAGCATTTTCCAGCTTGGAATGACCGAATTGAAGTAGCTTATGCATCTTATAGAATGTTACAACATTTTAAGACAGAGCAAGGTCAAATTGCTGTCATTAGCCCAGGAGAACCGTTTCACATCAAAAAAGCAGGAACAGATTGGCTTATTAATTACTATTTATTGCAAACAGATAGCCTCATTCTATACGGTCCATCAGCAAAGTCGATTATTGCTCCTGTATCAAACAGTGAGTTTATAGAGCATGTCAAAAAACAGGCCATTGAGTGGAAAGATTGGGTTATTCATACCAGAAATTCTTTAGGGTACCAATATTATGCCGTATTAACTCTATGCAGGGCTTTATATGTGCTCCACCATCAGCAACAATGCTCTAAGTTTAAAGCTGGAGCTTGGGCTAAAAGTCAATGCCCAAAATGGGAAGTTTTAATTCAACGAGCATTAACTAAAGCTGAACTAAATCATGCAAGCGATATCTTGACCGAAAAAACTTATAAAGAAGTCACCGCATTTGTGCATGAAATGATTCAGCGTATTCAAGAGAGAGAATAAATGATGGGAGTCAACCAAGAACAACGGCTTATCGAAGTCGTTCCTTATGATTTCAACTGGCCTATGCAATTTGAACAGGAAGCAGAGCAAATTAAAAAAGCATTAGGCAGTAATTGCATTGAAATTCATCATATCGGTTCTACATCAGTACCTGGTTTGGCTGCAAAACCAGTAATCGATATGATTCCAGTTGTTTTAGATATTAGCAAAGTAGACAGTGCTAATGCTGATATGCAGGCACTTGGCTATGAAGCAAAAGGAGAATACGGTATTCCTTTTCGCCGCTATTTCCAAAAGGGATATAATCTAAGAACACATCATGCTCATATTTTTGAGCGTGGAAACTCCGAAATCGAGCGGCATTTAAAATTTAGAGACTGGATGAGAGAATATGCAGAAGATAGAGAAGCGTACGCTCGTTTAAAACAAGCGTTGGCCCATCAACATCCCTATGACATTACTGCTTATTGCTTGGGTAAAGAAGACTTTATTGCAGCAATTGATAAAAAAGCGGGGTTTAATGGATTAAGAGTGGTGAGGGCATTAACACCTCGAGAATGGGATAAAGTGCGTCATTTTAGACAATTCTATTTTTTTGATAAAGCAGGACTTTCTGACCCTTACACGTGGACTTTTGAGCATGATGCTCATGTTCATTTTGTTTTATCTCAAGGAAGCGACATCATTGGTTATGCCCATCTGCAATTATGGCCTCACAAGAGAGCAGCTTTGCGTATCATTGTGATTGATGAGGAAAAAAGAAACCATCACTACGGTAGCCAATTCTTGACGTTATGTGAAAAGTGGCTCAAAAACCAAGGCTATCAAAGCTTGCATGTGGAGTCCTCACCGGATGCGCTAAGATTTTATAGAAATAATGGTTATATCGACACGCCATTTGATGATCCAGATGGCTATGAAGGGGATGCGAGAGATACTGCAGTAGGGAAAATACTATGATTTAAATCGGAAAAATAACGGGGGATTTCGCCCAAACCTTATTTCAGTATTTACTTGTTGGCTGTAAAACATAATTATCATCGTTAAGATGTAGGAAAGCAATTAAAGGAAAAAACATGTTAAAAAAAGTAGCGTTTACTATGTATCCTGCCGAAAATTTAGACCGTGCGATTGATTTTTATAAAGAAAATCTGGGTCTATCACCTAGCAAAATATCTGCAAATGGCCATTGGATAGAATACGACCTGCCACAAGGCGGATGCTTTACGATTACTACTCTTGCAGAAGATGTCAAACCAAGTGCGGTGTCCGGAGGAAGTATTGCTTTTGAAGTTGAAGATTTGGATTCCTTAACGCAACAATTAAAAAAGAATAGGGTAACATTCAAATCGGATACTTTTTCATCACCCGTATGTAGAATGGCAATTATCATCGATTCTGAAGGAAATGCTATTACGTTGCATGAACTCAATCAATAAATCTGTATACAAGGGATACTATGCTTGCTAAGTGTTCTGTTTTTATTGTTATAAGTCTTGGGAGGTAATCCCACTGGTGTACTTGATTTGCATTAAACTCTTACCTCTTGAGTTTTTACGTCTGTGAATCATCATTATAAAAATGATAGTAGTGAGTATAAAAACTAAAATAGATGGTGACGCTGCAATATTCGTCTTTTTGACAAGCAACAGAGAAATCAGAGGAGCCAATCCTGCTGATAAACTTGCTGCTATGGAGTAGAGTATTGATAAAACAGTACAGCGCAACTTAAGAGGGAACATTTCCGCTAGCATGACGGGAACAGTCGCATAATAGGCTCCTGCCGGAATAGCTATTAAGGCTTGACTTAAAACGAATTGATAAAAAACACTTTGAGATAACGAGTTGAAAAATGGTTGAGACAAAATCAGAAAACCCACGCTGGCAACAACGACAATTGTTTCTCTTTTCACTATATCAGAAAGCTTTCCAATAATAGGAAATATGCTAAGCAGCATTAGTAACGATATAATGTTGGAAGTAAGAATTTCATGGTCTTGGAAACTACCATATAAATGAGCCTGCATAGGCCCATAAATATAAATTTGGAAAGTAGTTGTAACGCCCAGGGAACTTAGGGCAAACACATAAAAAGATTGCATTTTATGGTTTTTAATATAATTGGCAGACTCTGTAAGCAGGGAATAAAATTTAGGTTTAGGTCTATCCGCATAGTACATGATGTATTCCATACTCTCAGGAATACATAACCGAATGTATAAACCAATGGATGACCCTAAGAGCGCAAGAACAAAAGGTATACGCCAAATTAGCCAATCGAGTTCAGGGCAATGCGTGGTGAAGTAAGTTACCATTAGTGCTATCAGTGAGGCTACCAACAATCCGGACATCGCACCAAAAGAAGCCCAACTCCCTGAGTAACCTTTTCTCGATGTTTCAGCATTTTCAATAAGATAAGCGGAAGAGTTTAGATATTCTGCACCACAGGAGAAGCTCTGAATAATCCTCAATACTAATAAGGCAATAACCGAAAATGTACCTATGGAGCTATGTGTAGGAATAAATCCAATTAGGGTTGTTGATACCCCCATCGAGAGGATTGAGGCTGCCAGGATAATTTTTCTACCATAGATATCAGATAGTAATCCCATGATCATAGCCCCAATGGGTCTTGCGAGATATCCGGCAAAAAATGTTAGAAAGACTAGAAACAAACCTTTAGTTGCATCACCAATCAGGTATTTAGCAATGTAGACAGAAAGTAGACCGCAAATGGCCATATCAAAAGATTCAATTAGATTGCCTAATGTTCCTGCCAGTATGATTCTAGTTTGATGCTTCATACAATTATCCTTTACTTAACAGCGCCGAGCGGGTAGTTAGCGATTCTTTGTCTTTTATCCGGTCTAAAAATAAAAATCCATTTAGGTGATCAATTTCATGCTGCAGGATTCGAGCCTCTAAACCTACAGCTTTTTTAGTAATGGGATTGCCCTCAACATCAAAACCTGAATATTCGATTTCCATAGCACGAGGTACTTCACCCATCAAATCACCACAATTTAAACAACCTTCATAGCCTGTTTGGATTTCCTCTGACAATACTTTAAGCGATGGATTGATTAGCACTGTATCAGAAATAGGGTATTCCGGCTTTCTGCTCTTAGTATAATTTGTACCAAAAACGATAACGCGCTTACTGACACCAATTTGAGGTGCAGCAACCCCTACAGCAGCTTTTTCTGCCATGATATTAATCAGTGTTTGCGCCAGGTCTTTAAGCCATGTACTTTTAAAATCTGATTCATCGATTGCTTCTGCAGTTTGCCTTAAAATGGGATTTTCTTTATCCAGTAGTGTGTTCATAGGTTACCTGATTGTTAATAATGAGTGTAAGTGTGGGCTTGGTCTTCGCGAGTTTGTCTGGAAAGACTAAGTTATCTTCCATTTGCTTTAATGCAAACTTACCCATGGCGATCAGTTTTTCACAATGAAGTGAACTTTTATTCTGGATATAGGGATTTATCCGTTTTAATCCAAATGAAAAGATAGCTTTATAAGAATCATATTGAGTAGGCATTGAAATGCCTGTGATGAACCCAGGTTCAATTTGCTTATACTTTTTAATTTCTTCTGCATAGTCCAAATGATTGAACTCGCTCCATAACTTTGGCTCATCTTGGGTAACGAAGCTTGGTTGATAGCAGCCATCAAATAACCAAAGCTGTTTCTCAATTAAATTTTGCTCTATGGAAGGTTTTGAAGAAAAGAAAAAGATCTGACCTGATCGGTTAATGAGAGCAATAGAAATATAGTCTGTTTCAAGTTGCCCAAGCACATTAGAGAATACTTGGCGCATTGTGAAGAAATGCTCAAAGAGAAACTCTTTGGCTTTAGGGTGAAGTTTTACTTCAACAGCTGTTACATCCATATCTACAAACTTCTTAAACTGCATGGCTTTTCTGTTTTCTTTTTTCTTCGTAGGAGGAAATAGACCCGATAGCCAAGTCAATGATTTTTAGTAAATTATTTTCCGATGTGTCAATTGCACGTACTTCTTTGATTAATCCTAACACAAAATCGGCATAATCGTCATTACTCCCATGAGAGACAGGATATAAATGATGGCTTTGTTTCAAGATGTAATGAAGCAGCGCTTCATCGATTTCGCTTTTCTTAGGCTCAGAATACTCTTCTTCACCAAAGAGCAACCAGCCTGGATTTATTTGAAGATGTTGTGCCAGTTGTTTTACTTTCTCATAATCCGGCAGAGCATCCCCCCTTATATAACGACGACAAATTTGTTCAGATGCGCCAGTGAACTCTGCTAAGGTTTTAATACAGATCCCATTAGGTGACCGAGAAGCAGTATGTCCTTTATCTTTAAGGGTATGGATTAATCGATTTGCGAACGATTGATAGGGTCCTTTACTCATATATTATCCTTGCAGCCATAACATCGTTAAAAAATTATCATATAAAACGATATCATTCAATATCATATTGTATATTAATTTAATTTTCCTTAAATTACATATTGATAATTAAATTAATATTGTATTAATATAAGTTTCGCCAAATGATATTGAATGTTAGTTTGTGCGAATTGGACCCCTGACAATGTTTTACAGGAGTATGTAGTATGTTTCATGATCAAAAGATCACCATTTATAAAGGTATTATTCAATACTTGCTAGACACTACCAATTATTCCCTGCAACGAATTGCGAATTTATCCAACAGTTCAGTTGCTCATCTGCAATCGATATATGAACACGAACGTTTACCTAAAGAAAGGAAGGTCGAATTGGATCTCCTGAAGCTCTTTATTATCGTAATCGATATGGAGTTCAAAGGTGAATGGAAGGCGCGTTTGCAGCTTAAATGATAAGGGATTGGGAGAAGAATAATGCAAGCAGTTAATGAAGTATTTACACAACAGATTTTATTTATCAATGATCTTGAAGTTATTATCGGCAAGGACCGATTGACGTTACGTCGCTGGTGGAGTGAAGGAAAATTTCCCAAGCCAGTGAAATTGCATGGCAGAACTTTGGCTTGGCATAAGGACGTTATTGATAGCTGGATTAATCAATATATCAGATAATTCTGTTTCATTGTCTGAAGTGGCCAATGGCTGCTTCAAACAAGTCGTATAAGCAACAAGATGCTATAAGCTGGGAAGGTTTCTACGCATTAAATCTCTTGCAAGAAGATAAATATATTACCTATTATTCATTTTAATAGTGAGGTTTACCTTGCCTAACCTTGCCTGGCCTTGCCTGGCCTTTGCCTGGCCTTGCCTGGCCTTTGCCTGGCCTTTGCCTGGCCTTTTTAATATAGCTAATTATTTTTAGTAATAAACCAAATAGAGGAAAGAGCTTCTCTTCTATCATTAATCATCCCCTTTTGTTTCAATCTGTGTAACTCATGTCTAAGCGTGCGCGGTGACAGTGGTTTATTTAAGTGTTCGTTTATTTGAGTTGAGCTCATAGGGGCTTTTTGTAACATAGAGATGATTTCTTCTTGAAGTGATGATAATGCTTCTTTGGAAATTGTAGAAACCGAATGCATTGAGTCTTTAAAAGAAAAAATAACAGAAAGTCCATCAAACTCTTCTCGAAATTCTGGCTCAGGAGTTCGATTATGTTTACAGTGCTCCGCCATACGTAAAGTTCCTGTTCCCCAGCTTTCAATCCAGCCGCGTTTGTAAAGTACTTGAGCGATTGTTTTGTTCCGTGGCACAGAGTTGTGGAAGGTTTTCAAATTCTCAATTTTTAATTGATGCGGTAGTTTTCCTGGGTTCCATATTTCTAAGCGATCGTCATAGATAGCTAATGAGGTAGTTGATGATCTATCTATATAGTCTCTATGGCAAAATGCATTAATTAATGCTTCACGAAGAGCAAGGCCGGGTACTGCAGGTTGATCAATGCGCTCCAATTTTCCAGGCTCAAAAAAACCAGCAATTGGGAGATGACGAGAGGCGAAATGATGAGCTGCAGTGATTAATTGAAAAATATTGCCATGAAGCCATTGGTTATCAATGAAATCACCTAGCTTATCTAGCCCTCTAAATCGCGCCATTTTTATTTCGCATTGAGGGAGAGTTTTTGAAGGATATTTAGCATAAAGTGCGATAGCTGCATTAGTTAGCAAACCATGATCTATCAGATCAAAATTAATTAAAATTTGTTCTGAACTATAGTTTAGTGCTTCAACACTAATGCGATGTTTATTTACCCCTTCTTCTATTGTGCGTTTGATTTCTTCATGATCAAGGTCATCAATTGTGAAGTCTTTTGCAAGAAATTCTTCCCAGCTATGGTTTAACTGTCCTCTATTGACAATAAGTTGCTCATAACGATGTTGAGACATTTGTTCAGTGGTTGATTGGTTTCTTTCAAAAGGCCTTCCGCCATAAACATAAGGCATATGAGTGCCGGTGGAGGTTCTTATAATAATTATTTGTTTGTTCTCATCTATATTTAAGTAGTGTATTTCAGGAGATGTTTTTGGCTCTATCTTAGATAGTTCTCGGGCTAACTCTTGCTTGGTTTTATCGGTGATTTGTTGCCCCACAATTTGTCCATTATCAGTGACGCCAATTAGAACAATACCTCCTGCTCCATTCAGGAATGCGCAAAGTGTTTCAAATGCAGGTTTGATTTGTGTTGTTGATTTTTTAAATTCTAAATGTTCTGATTCGCCTTGGCTGATGAGCTGTCTTATTTCGTCAATATTCATTGAATGACATCCTTTGCAAAATTCTGCATATGATAACTTTCCATTTCAGTAGAAACTATGTTTTGAATGTATTCACCCCACATTTCTAATGCTTCTTTACGTTGAGGAAGCATTTCATTTTTGTTATATGTTGCCATGATCTTAGGCATTTTATGCCCTAAGCATTTTTCAATAACAACCGGATCAACATGAAGAGTTTCACCTAGTTGTGTAGCGAATGTTCGGCGTAGATCGTGTGGAGTCCATTGTGGAATACCTATGCGTTCTTGGAGACGGATAACAGCTTTAGGTAATGCTTTATCTGAAAGAGGGCAATCTTCATTGTTTCCAGCAAGAACATATATAGAATTATTTTGTTTTTTAAGCTCAAACAAAAGCTGTTTGACTGGCTGGCTTAAATGTATTTTCATAGGTATTCGTGATTTGGAATGCTCTGCGGGAATAGTCCATAGTGATTGAATAAAATTAAATTCTGCCCATTGAGCAAGTCGTAACTCACCTGTTCTCACTCCAGTTAATAAAATAATTTTTATTGCATTTTTTATTTGCAATGAAAGCGAATGTAGATCGCTGTCTAAGAAAAGCCATAGTTTTTTAATTTCAGCTATCGTTAGGTGGCGTTCTCTAGGTTTTTCCATGCCGCCAATGTCTTTAGCTAGGATACTATCTGCAGGATTCTGTTGAATGCTTCCGCGGCGGACTCCATAGCCAAAGGCTTGTTTCAATGCTGCTAATACTTTGTTTGCATGAACAGGGGAGCCACGATTCACAATTGTATCCAATGCTTGAGTAATATCTTTTGTTTTTAACTTTTCAAGTTTTTTTTCACCTAAAAGAGGGATAATGTCTGCATCAATGATTTGTTTAATTTGCTTTGGTTGAGCCCGCTGCTTTTCGATATAACCAGTATACCAATCAAGTATCAGTTTTTTTACTGTACTATGATCTTGTTCGTTTTGTTCTTTTATTATTTCTTTAGGGTTGAGGCCTGCACGGCGTTTGTCTCTGAATTCCAAAAATTGCTTTCTTGCATCAGATAAACTCATTTCAGGGTAATGGCCCAGAATAATATAATCTTTTTTATTATCTATTTTATACCGGTAGATCCATGTTTTTGTTCCAGTGGGGTAGATCATGATACCGAATCCACCACCCTCAAATTTTTCTTCTCGCTTGTCCTTGGGTTTTAGTCGTTTAATAAACGTGTCCGTAAATTGATTCATCGATTCCACCTGATAATTGACTCAATGGGTACTTTGATGGGTACTTTTTTATGAGCTTACATGAATTCGGTTGATATTAAATGATATATAGGATAACTATTAAATCCTTATGTATCAATGCTTGTATCGATTTTTTGATGCTCTTTGATATTTTTTGATATTGATACGCACTAGCATGGGGTGCTAGTGGTCGAAGGTTCAAATCCTTCCGTCCCGACCATCAATTCCCCTTTGGAATCAGTAAGTTACATCTTCTTAGTTAAACTTATTTAAAATCAAAAATTCTGCTAGGTGTACTTCTGGGTGTACTTGTAAAGCTTATTTTTAAAAATCAAAAATTATTTTTCTACTGCTAGAATCTATAAATAGGTTATTTAACAAGGAATGTTAATGCCAGCTAAAAGAAATGTAGTATTTATTGATACGAATATATATCTTAAGTTTTATTCATTTTCGACTTCAGATTTAAAGACATTAGAAACCCTATCAACATATTTAGATAAAAAGCACTTGGAGATTGTAATAACTCAACAATTGAAAGATGAGTTTTATAGAAATAGAGAAAGTACTATTCAAAAATCGATTGATGACTTTATGAAAATAAATTTTAATCAGAAAATTCCCACTTTATTTTTAAATGAAATTAGTGCTTATAAAGAGCTTTTAAAAGCTAAGAAAGAATATGAAAATAAATACAATAATTTGCTCAGAAATATCAAAGATAGTGCTATAAACGAAAGCCTGAAGGCTGATGAAATTATTAGCAATATATTTGAGAGTTCTCATTTTATAAAAAATACTAATAAGATTTATGGCGCAGCGCTTGCGAGAATGAGAGCAAAGAATCCTCCAGGTAAACCCAATGAATTGGGTGATGCCATTCATTGGGAATCGTTTTTAGCTGATTTAAAAAAAGGGAATGATTTAATCATAATCTCAGATGATGGTGATTTTAGAGATGAGCTGGATAAATTAAGGGCAAAGCCTTTCCTAATTAAAGAATGGAAGAGTAAAAAAAACTCTAATTTAATTTATTTTCAGGATTTAAATATATTTTTTAAAAAATACTTACCTCATTTTGAACTTCAAGATCAGATTAAAGAAAAAATTCGAGAGTTACTTGATTGCCTAAATAATAGTGAATCTTTCCGTCAGACCCATATTATTATTGATGAACTAAGTCAGTATATTGATGATATTGATGAGAATGATATTAAATCTATTATTGAATGTTGTTTTAATAATAATCAAGTTTTATGGATAATTGATGACCCAGATATCAGAGATTTTATTTTAAAATTACAGCAGAATACTAATCTGGATGAGGTAACACATGAGAGAATTTCCAGATTAATCTCTGATGATAATGAATATTAGGAGATGCTCTATTGCGTTTTTATCCAAGATAAGTTTTAGTAATATTCAAACGCGAATGCCCGAGTTCACGGCTGATAATTTCCCTGGAGTTTCCAGGCAAAAAGCGAAACGGGCGGTCACGATAGGATTTTGTTGAGACGTTTGCGGGCGAATGTCTTGGATAGTCTCTTTTACAATCGCAATCGATAAAGGGAATAAACCAAAATCTGGGGTGTGTTGTTGGCCTAACCAGTACACTGTCTCGCCGATTTGCCATTCCATAGACACTCCTTGTCTTTAAAAGGAATTTTGCGGTACAGATAATGGTGGCTTAAACGCGAAAGAAAATCCAGTGCATGGATGTTTGAAAATTGTAGGGCCTCAAAAATCATTCTGTCATGGAGGTATCAGTCGAGAGGGCTTCAATGCAATCGTCCCCCTTATACAGTGCGGAATTCACTTTAGGCGTCACGGGATGGCAGACGAGCTCAACGGATTGGGCTGTTGGAGTAAGAGACTCACTTCCTCAGTGGAAAACGGGGCAGGGGAGAGCCATTTTGCTTGTCGGGTCTCGTCTAAAAACCAGGGCATGCGGTCATGAAGTTTCGCAACCAGCTCATTAGGAGAAGTGGTCAGTAAGCAGCAGGAAGGAATAATCAGGTCTGGCTCAGGCTCAAAGCGCTCCCAAATGGCAGCGACCGCTAAAAGGGCATTGTCTTTCTGATGAATGTAATAGGGTTGTTTGACGGTTTTATTGTCTTTAGGGTGATGCTGCCATTCAAAAAAACCATTCATAATTAAAAGGCAGCGCCGGTATTTAATCGCTTGTTTAAAGGCCGGCTTTTCGGCGGCTTGTTCAGCGCGTGCATTAATGAGCAGCATTGATTTTTTGCTTTTCGCATACCAGGGCACAATGCCCCAGCGCATTTGCACGGCCTTTAAGCCTTCTTCAGTGGGAATAAGGCAAAGGGCGGCCTCGGTTGGCGCGACATTGCGACTTTTAGGCAAAGGCTCCACAGTGGTGACTGCAAATTGCTGTTTTAGTTTTTCGATATCGGTGTCGACAGAAAATCGGCCGCACATGGTAATTCCTCCAAAGACTCTTTAATCCTAGTCAACGGCGTTTTCCTTGTCCATTGTCAGTATAAGCAATAGGTAAATCAGACCAGCGCGTGGTGTAACAAGGCGACATCAATTGCCGCTTCATCGACCAGGATTTTTGGAAGCCTTCAGCGGCTAAACGTAGGGTTCTTGCGCCATATTTTTGATTGATGCTATCCATTAAATGCATCAAGGTAGTCGAGTGCTGCAAATCACTTGGTTGGTTGAATAAATCGGCCTGGTAAAAGCGGTTGCTGGTTAAATCATTTAAGAGGACGCCTGATTTATGATAGAAAATACCTGGTTGATAAATTTTCTTTAAACAGTATTTCGCCCATTTGGTGATAACCCGCACATCATCGGTGGGGTTGACCAGGCGAAAGCCAATAGAGTTCGCATACTGCTTGGTATCTTCACGAAAAGGATTGGAGCGAATAAACACCGAAAGGTATTGGGTGGTTAACCCTTGTTTTCGCATCTTGGCCGATGCCGTGGCGCAGTGATGGCTAATGCCTTCTTGAATGACCTGATAGTCGGATTGCAGGCCGCCAAAGGAGCAGGAGGACATAATTGATTGCTTAGGTTCTGGCGATTCCAATTCCAAACACGATAGGCCATTCAATTCCAGCACGGTTCGCTGCATGACCACGCTAAATTTGTTGCGCATCAAATTGGCGTCAGATTCTGCTAAATCAAGTGCTGTTTGAATGCCTAGGCCATTGAGTTTTTTTGACCATTGGCGCCCAATCCCCCAAACATCCGACACTTCAAGCTGCTTGAGCCAGCGCGCCTCATGGCCCGTGATGTCAAAGACCGGGGTTTGCAGTTTTTTCTTGGCGATGAAATTAGCGGCTTTGGCCAGTGTTTTGGTTTTGCCGATTCCAATGGATGTTGGGATGTGCACGCCTTTTAGAATGGTCTTTTGTAATTTTTCGCAAAAGGAAAAGCGCATGCGTTCGGGCAAGGTGCTTAAATCCAGGAAGGCTTCATCGATGGAATAAATTTCAGTCTCCGGCCAGTGTTCTTCAATGAGGCGCATAACCCGATGGGAGATATCGCCATACAGCGTGTAGTTTGACGAAAACACGTTTACCTTGTGCTTTTTGCACAAGGCTTTGACCTCGAAAAAGGGTGCGCCCATTTTAATCCCTAAGGATTTGGACTCATTGGAGCGGGCAATGACACAGCCGTCATTGTTGCTGAGCACTACAATCGGCGTCGTGAGTAGGTCTGGCCTGAACAATCGTTCACAGCTTGCATAAAAATTGTTACAATCGATGAGTGCATACATGGCAAATCCTCAAGCAATGAGTCGTGATAGCCCTGTCCTTTTGAGTTGTTCTTCTCGTGTTGAATGGGTTGGTTTGAAAAGCGTACTTAATTCAAATATACTCGTCTCTTTCATAGAATGTCAAATAATTGACAGACCACATGAGCGGAGTTGCAATGAAAGGCGGCAAACTAGAGGGGGCGGGGCGACCCAAAGGCAGTAATCAATACGGTGAATCCACTCAAGCGATGCGCATTCC
Organism: Legionella sp. 16cNR16C; assembly: GCF_021297775.1. NCBI lineage: Bacteria > Pseudomonadati > Pseudomonadota > Gammaproteobacteria > Legionellales > Legionellaceae > Legionella > Legionella sp. 16cNR16C. The sequence continues at coordinate 910,081 of NZ_JAJTMX010000001.1, read as the reverse complement.
CTTATCGCGTATCGAAGAGGTCAAACATTTCATTAGTGCCTCAAGTCCCTTAACGCTGCCTTTATACAGCTGTAAAGTCAAAGCAGGATTTCCATCCCCTGCGGATGATTACATTGAAGCGCATTTGAATCTAAATGAGTTTTTAATTAAACATCCCTCCTCGACTTTCTTATTAACCGCCTCCGGCGACTCCATGAAGGATGCCGGTATACATAACGGCGATTTGCTGATTGTTGACAGTAGCCTTGAGGCGACACACGGAAAAATTGTCATTGCCGCCATTGATGGAGAGCTCACTGTGAAGCGCTTATCAAGGACCGGAGGGCAAGTGCAACTTTTGCCTGAAAACCCAGCCTTTTCAGCCATCGATATTACTGAAAATCAGGATTTAGTCATTTGGGGCGTGGTTACGCATGTGATTCATCAGGCGGTATAGGCCTAATAGTTCAGAGCTCTGCATCCTTGCAGAAGGTAGCGTCCTGGTACCGCTAAAAAGTCCGTTTAAAACGTCCAATGTCTTTGCTCATCTGTCTTAAAGATAGACAAAGTGAAATAGAAAAGCAGTAGGTTATTGGCGCAGTGGAGGGCGAGAAATTTCTTAAAACACTGAGCGTATTCGGGCTTAGTGATTTACTCAGTGCCTTTTTCAAGGCGAAAGTATAGCGATGGGGTTATGGATCCCATTGCAGCCCGCCATCAATCGACTTGCTTGTAATATGCATTTTAAATCAACCCTGATATAAAGACGATTTGTGGAATTTACCGAATATAAGGGCATCATCATTATTATTTGCATTGGGTTGCCAAGCAGCTATCTGCCGAAAAGCCACCAGAGCCACCAGAGCCAGTCTCTTTCAGTGTTAGAGTTTCCACCAGAGCCAGAGTTTCCGCCAGCCCCAGAATCGCCGCCAGTGCCAGAGTTTGTTCCTTGAGTAGCATTACCCCCTCGACAAGTCGAGGGACGGTATTTATCGGGAAGTGTTCCGGCACGACAATCCCAGATCATTTCCCCTCCGGACTGTACTGTTGGAGTCAGTATGATCGTACCATTGCCAGCTAAGGGAGTGTAAGCGATTGTTATCTGACCATTTTGAATATTAATGGAAGAAACAGAAGGAGTAGCCGCTGGAGGTGAATAGCCTGCTGCGTTATTATCAGCCGGAAGCACCCCATTTTTAACTTGAGTGGTTTCCGATACGGTCTGTTTTGCAGCACTGGCTAAACTCAAACCTTCCGTCACGCGTGCTCTTATCGTGTAATCTTGATAAGCTGGAATTGCAATGGTTGCTAGAATTCCGATGACTACGACAACAATTAATAATTCGATAATTGTGAATCCTAATGCTTTCATAGCATAGCAGCCTTTAAATTCCCATTATTTAGTATAGCTTCTATATTAGACTTAAATCCACTTTTCCAAGGCCGACTGTGACCGACAATGTTCATCGGATTCCAGGCTGAAAATGCCGCAAGAGATGAGGCAATTAGCTCGGACCTGCGTAATTAAGGTCAGTTTTATTTTTTTGTCAATGTTAAAACAATTAATAAGGGATTAAAGCTAGGGCGCATTCATTACAACTTCAAACACTGAAAGTGACTCATGGGATTACTCTCGCTAAAACTTAAAGACAAGCGTGAAAATATAAAAAATGCTCAAAAGAAAGTACTTAAGCTGTACACTCTCCATTTATAAAATATAGGCAAACTGAGTTCCGGTATTTGCTTAACCTGTGTGGTGGTTGTCGCTGAATAATCTGCTGTAAATTTTCACTGATGCCAGTTCCACAAATACCAGAGGCTATTCTGTTATCAATTAGGATACCCTATGGTCCCATCCATTATTTTGGGATTGTTTATACTTAGTAATTAAATCCTTCAACGTATCTTCTAAAGTCCATTTGTGCTGAAAAGACGTTAGCGTGAATAAGGTATTGAGGTTAGGGCAGCGTTGCTCAATATCCACATAGTCGACCCCATAAGCCTCATCATAAGGGATGTGAACAATTTCAGAGTTACTTTTTGAGTAACTTTTTGTTAATTCCGCCAGATTATTGATAGAGATTTCTCTATTATTTCCAATATTGATACTCTTACCAATACTCTCAGGGGTATTGATAAGTAAATCAAGAGCCGCTACCACATCCCTTACGTCACAAAAAGAACGGGTCTGATGGCCATCCCCAAAAACAGTGAGTGGTTCATTCTCACAGGCTTGTCTTATAAAACGTGGAACAACCATCCCGTATTGCCCTGTCTGCCGAGGGCCAATCGTATTAAATATTCGGGGTAAAATGACCGGTATATTTTTCTGATAAAAATAGGCGTACCCGATTATTTCCTCAGTTAGTTTACTTATGGAATAAGTCATATGGGAGTTTGTAAGAGGTTTTAAGTTTAGGGAGCTACTTTCGCATAAACCTTTAGAATCTCCATACACAGCAGATGAGGAAACAATGACCGTAATAGGTTTTTTTTGAGCCTTATCGATTGCCTGTAGCAAATGGTTGCAGGCAATAATATTATTATTTATTACAGCGATTGGATTATGTAAGACTTTAAACATTCCAACCGATGCGGCTAGATGGAAAATCACATCTGCCCAACTCACTGTATCTTGCAAGTTTGGCCAAGTCAATAAATCGGTTTTCTCAAATGTAAATGAATGATGCTGTTTGAATTCATTGATATTTTCAATTTTTCCAGTGTCTAAATTGTCAACGCATACAACCTTATGCCCTTTTCCAAGATAGTATTGGGCAAGATGAGAGCCAATAAAACCGCAGCCACCAGTGATTAGTATGTTCATTTAGTAATCCTTTTGTTTTAATTATCCTGCTTATGCCAATAGTGCTCTGGATTATAGGCAATTAAGCTGTTGAGAGCGAACTTGATTTTTTCCGCTTTTCTTCGCTTCATACAATGTTTTATCGGCTACTGAAATGATTTGCTCTACGTCTTCCTCTGGGCAGCTTGGGGACACACTCACGATACCAATACTCAGTGTAGTTGCATTCGACACTTCAGATTGAACTTTATTTTGTAATTTCTGGCATACTAGAATAGCGTCCTCCAGTGAGGTGTTCGACAGAATAGTAGCAAATTCGTCACCGCCAATTCGAAAAGAAGTATCATTTGCTCTTTGAGCAGATTTTTTGATGGCTGCAGCTAAATTCTTTAAAAACAAATCACCTGAAGGGTGCCCAAAGTTATCGTTAAGTCGTTTAAAGTCATCAACGTCGATTAACACCAAGTTAATTGGATGATGATTGCGTTTGGCTCTAGCAAACTCTTCACTTAGTCTTTGGTCAAAATATCGCCGATTATAAAGACCCGTCAGTGAATCGGTGATAGACAACCGTTTGATTTCAATGAGTGCCTTCTCTTTTTCTTGGGTTAAGCGAATGGTGCTTTGTAAAATTCTAGACTGGGATTTTGCTGTAATGAGTAACATGAGAACAAATAAAGAGAACATCGTCGCTAAAATACTGTGATTAAATTCTCCTAACCAATAGTTGTAAACGATGAGAGGTAAAAACATCGGTAATAAATACGCACAGTAGGCGGGAAGGTAAACGGATAATGATGCGAGCGCGCCTGCAGCCATTCCCCCGAGAACCAAGGTAATGATATTTTGATTCACTTTTAAAAAGTAAGGATAAAATAATAGATAAGAGCTACCCCATAATGCACCCATTAGGAATGTCAAGGCAATAAATAGGTGTAATGTCTGTTTTTTCTTTTTAATATAACGCTTTGATTTAATGCAATACTTACTATACAGCAAGCGTGCTATGCTTAAAAAGATGACAGCAAGTAACCAAGTCATCACCCAATAAAGTGGTGCTTGTCGGTAGAGTAGATAGAAGGATATCAATACCGATAATAAGCCGTTGAAAGGAATTGACCTAAGGGAGCTTTCCAGTAATAACAAAAAGCACTCGTCTTGTAGTTGAGAGCGGTTTGGTTTCATGTTCTCTGCAATAACCTTTTTAATTAATGTTACCGATAGATTATTTTCTATTAGCGTTAACTCCCATTATCAATTATAGCCTGTATACCACGTCGTTTCTTCGGCGGTGTTCTGGGTAAAGCATGGACGAACAGAGCCATTCACATCATTGTTCTTGTTCCAAAGGTTGACTCAAACAAGCTATCACATGATGTTGTAATAAAAATACACAAGTCGTTGCTGCCCATTGCAAAACTATATTGTTGTGATAGGTCTTTGTTAAACCGGGGGCAGAATTTTTTTTTAAGCTCTCAAAAAGTGCATGAAGCTCAGTGTAGTGACTGAGGGAATCACTAAATAAACACTCCTCAACATGGAAAAAATCTCTATACGCTTGATTATTTAAAATCATAGTCCCTTCTGTATCACAGAGAAAGGCAAATTACGGTAGTCTAGCCGTTTAATTGAATGGGATAGTATGTGAAATGATAATAAATGACAACTACAAATTTGAAATGGGAACTAATGTTGTCCGAAAATGAGGTCTACGTACACACTAGGCCCTAGGGGTCACCCTTTCTGATTCTAGCAATCAACGTCCTGATTTTGCTGATTATTGTTTTACTGATGGGGAAAGGTCATTTGCACACGCAGGAAAAAATTATAGCTTTACAGTCACTCGAAAAAGTGGAGAGGCTGAGTTTAAAACGAATCGGATTTGTCCCAGCACTATCGCATACTCTACGCTTAGCTTCCCCCAAACGGATACTAATGAAGCAAAAGACGTTGATGTTGTTTTAATTCCCATATCGGATGGCGGCTCGCTTAACCTGGCAAATAGTTGGCATAGCTACCCCGTTCTGAATGGTGAGGCCCTTAAAAAGGCGATTTGGGAAATCTACGAAGATAGTTTAATTCACAACACCGTAATTCACTGTAGCGCAGGCCGAGGGCGAACGGGATATTTTTTGATGAGCCTTATGCTTTTAATGAATTATGAAAAGGTGTTTGCCAGTGAGAATGTCGTCGATATCACCAGCGAAGTGATGAAAATATACAAAATGCTTCGAGAAATAAGCCCCCTTTACATGCTGCGCGACAACCAACTCGGCAATGCAGTTTGTACCAGCTACCTCGCTCATCAATATGGTATGGCGCTTCGTGCGAAAGCAGCAAGTGAAGCAATTACTCAAAGCGAGACCACCGAAGTACAGCCCCTAAGACGAAGTGCTTCGTTTGGCGATATGAAACAAAACGTTGCCATCCTCACCAAAATGGGAAGTGTATACACCGCTGTAGTTCCTGTTGTTGAGGAAAATAGCAGCCCTGCCTTAGAATTAAAATAAAGCCGTTGTAAACATTTCGCATGATGATCTCCCGCAAGGGGTTTGCGGGAGATCATCAATAGGTGGACTCAGCATCGTCCTAAGGGATATCAAAATAACGGTCGGTGCTTTTTTCTAATCCTGAAGTTTAGGGCATTGTCAATGACAGAATCTGATGGGTAATGTGCTAAACTTTTCGAAGTAAGGAGCGTCGCGCTCTTCAATTTACAAGCAAACAATGAATGAGATTCCTGAAGAACAACCCCTGCCGCTAAGCCAATAGTGGAGAGAATTGATTGAGTCTCTTTATTTAGTTAGAATCCCCCGTCATAACGTGTTACCGGGATAAAGAGATGGGAGCCTTCGAAATTGTTGCTGTCATTTACCTCTTGGGGATCTTAATCAATCTACGCATACACTGATTGTCCTGAAAGGTTTTCGACAATGGAAAGAAGACATCCAATTTGCTCTCTTTGCTAAAAGGCCAGGATTTAAAAGCTATCTGATTCGAAAAATTATTCTCTGGCCTTTGTACTTTATAACCGAAAAAAGTCCTCTTAGGCGTCTATCTGAATCCTTTTTTAGCCATTATGGCGATCCCGGCTACACGTATTTCGGTACTCTTGGCTTAGAAAATTTCTTAAATGACCTTTTAAAAGGAAAAAATCGTTATAAGCATTGTGATATCAAGCATTTATTCTGGCCCATTGATGGGGAAAGTTCTATTCGTACTGATTTCAGGAAAGATAAGAATGAAGAACTATTTATTAATATTTATTATATGCAGTGGAAGGGGAACTATCGATTAATAAGGCACCTTACGCCCTATCGTCCAGCAAAGCAATTAAGCCGTTTTGAGCTTGATCGTTGTTATCTCGTTAGCCAAGAGCAGTTTCAAAAAGAACTCTTCGAGGTCAACGCTCTGAAGGCTCAGGCATTGTTTGATGAATTGTTTTCAAAGACACAATAACGTAAATATTTTTATCCTTCTAAGATGGTTTTGTTGTGTCATGCTCTCATCAGAATACAACGCTGGTTCGCTCACGAATAAGATCGCACTCGAACTCAGCGATACCGAACTTTGAATAGATTTCAATAAAATTACGTTTAAGTTAGTACGCTTCAAGGAAATACTTGGCATCCTGACCAAAATAGTAGATTGTTTTTTTATTTAAAAATACACTGACATAGACAACACCTGCTTTAGCAAGCTCTCTGTGGAACTCAATAATCGACAGTTTTTTTTCTTCGAGATCCTCAATTGCACTTTTAACCTTGGCTACATCTAATGTCTCTCCAATAATGTATGGGGCACTATCTGATTTTTCAATTTCGGATACAGGTAGTCGATACAACATTGTCTCTTTAGAATAAAAATAGAGACTATTTTCTAAGACATCATAAGTTTGCCTAATGATTCCTAACGACATTAATGTATTCGTAAACTCTGTGAAATCACCTGGTGATTGGGCTCTGTCCAGACAAAGGGTCTTTATTTTTTTCTGTATCTCAGATGGGTTATTTTCCATTGCCAAACTCCTAGCAAACATTGTGGTGGTTACAATCATTAAAATGATGGCTGGCCATATCTTAATGCGCTTTATAAAAACAAGCATACTACCTCATTCTATTGGTTAAATTTTCCTCAAACCATGTTATGAGATCCTTTTGAAACTAAACCTGGCTGAGGCATGGGGAAATATAACACAATGTTTTTGAGGATTTTCTTATCTGAAATTTAAATTTTTGCGGCAGAACACCCGTTCTGAAACGCTAGGCCTATTCATAGGTTTAGAAGGCTGCGATCGATTTAGCAATAACCGGTCCCTGGTCCATTGAATCTCTAATTATTGAAACCCTGTTCGAGGCACTTTTGGGGAATAGCATTAAACCTATGACATGGTCCACTACTCCGAATCTCGTCAGCGTGATATTTTCTTCCTCGCCACCGTGAGTATGCTTATACTATGCTCAGCTATAAAATCATTTCCCTCCATATCCCATTGTTTTATGACGTCAAGCCCATTTCGTTCAAGAATGGTCTGTAATTCGAAGGCGGTATACATTTGAAGACTGAAGCGGTGGTTGCAACTTACCGGTTCATCGGAGCCGTTGGAAATTAGGTAGTGGTCATGCGAGGTAAGAAGTCCTTTTTCCCTATCCACCTCAGAATACTGTTTATGGCGGATATGTACTTCATTAACAAAGTGCTCTGTATCCATTACATACTCTCTTAACCTTTCGGCCGTGATGGCTTCCAGGTTGAAAATATCAAAAACATAAATGCCTTCCTCGTTAAGATTAGACTTTATATTGCGTAGAGCCTTTTCAAAATTTACTTTCGTTAGATGACCGATTGCATTGAAAATGGTAATCACTGCATCAAACTGTCCTGCGGCAAGCGTTCGCATATCACCGTCAATAAAAGGGATATCTTTATTGATTGCTTTGGCTTTCTCTCGTGCAAACTCAAGTAATTTGGGGCTGAAGTCACTGCCCACCACGTGATAGCCTCTTTCGGCTAGATAAAATACTTGCGAGCCAGTTCCGCAAGTCATATCAAGGACCGTTTTAACTCCCTGGTCTCTTAAAAGTTTCTCTATCAACGCATTTTTATAGTCTGTTTGCTCACTGACATTATGTGCATCGAAGTACTCAGGCATTTGCTGATATTCCAATGGTAATCCAAGCTCGTATTCGTTGTTCATTTTCCTTCATCTCCGGCAAATTGTTCGCTTTCCTCTCTTGATGAGTCTTGGGGATTCGATACCAGGTTAAACTCCATTGTCAATCGAACGTACAAACGATTGAATGATGGTGGCAAATTCCTTGGGTTTATCATAATGAAGCCCGTGCCCCGCCCCTTTTATTCTCTTAATCTTCATACTTTGATAATCAATGGACAGTGCTCTAATTGTTTCTGGAGAAATCAAACTGCGTTCCCCAATGACAAGCAACATAGGAATGTCAATCTCCTTAAGTAATTGCCTGAAACAAGGGATGGGAGGTCGCAACACTTGAAATGCATTGATGCGTGTTTGATACCGGGCTCTCGCCAGGCGAGTCAGCATAGTGAGCGAGCGATTAGGATGTTTCGTCTGTAAGTACGACAAATAGTCCCGCCATGGCGTCTTTAGCCATTGTCGATGCTGTTCTACAATATCGCTAGCATACACTTGATGCTGTAATTTGCTCTCTAAAAAAGCAGGCTCAGCTAGAACAAGCCCTCGAAGCCTCGTTTTTTTCTGAGACGCCAGCAAAGCGGCTGTCATGCCTCCCATTGAATGACCAATTACCACTGCAGGAGCGAGTCTTAATGCGTTAATTAGACCCTCTACATCTTGGGCATGATTCTCATATCGATATTCATCAGCAGGCGAAGAGGATTGCCCATGCCCTCTCGCGTCAGGCATGAGAACATCGCCGTCCAACATCAGATACGACGCTACGTCTGCCCAGCAGTTTCCGTTCGCAATTAATCCATGGAGAAGAATTAGGGGAATTGTCCAGCCGCCTGTTCTCGTATAATGCATACTAATACCATTAGTATTACAAAAGCCCCTGTTCCAATTGTACTCTGTGATTCTCTTAAGATTTATATTCAAAATAATTTATTAATCAACTTGCTTTAGCAATCAGGCCTATATACCCTTTAAAATAAAACTAATAACCCTTATTTTCTATGAAAGCAATTCAAATTAATATTCCCGCTGATATTCACTTTTCCCAACTGGCCTGTAAACGCCTACCCACGGGTAATTTACTCTTCAATTGGGAACCCATTGAAGCCCTTTGTAAAGCGAACAATATGGATATTGGCTTTTTTAAGGAAACAAATGAAGAAAATGTCGTTGGTTTGATTTGGGATTGGTATTTCCAATGCCGTAATGACGGCGTAATCGATTCAACCATGGAAGAAATGATCAATGAAGTAGCTACAGAAGAACAGAGAGGGCAAGCGTTTTCTTTTCCCACGGCCACATCTTAATCTAAGAAATAAATTATAGAGCTACCCGGCTTACCCTCTTCAATTCCCTGTTATATGCTGTTCAATTGAACAACCAGCAGCATAGGACTACTTCGCATTAGGCTTCATCGCAATCGAATTGGCCACCCCGTTGTAATCGCTAATCCCTCTTATTTGAGAAATGTCTTACAAATCACTGCGCGGATTACCTACTGCTTTTTGTCTTTTCTTTGACTATTCTATTGTACAAGAGTAAAGACAATGGACGTCATAAACGGAATTTGTCCCGGCATCAGGAAGATGCCCTCCACAAGGATGTGGATTACTACTCTTAAACGTCACCCTAATAAATGCTTAGTTTAACCCCTATAGAACCACTACTTCATCCTGGCGCTCGGCCTGTTCTTTGGCCGCGCGTTCCTGAGCTTCGCGCTCGACCTGTTCTTTGGCCGCGCGTTCCTCAGCTTGGCGCTCGGCCTGTTGTTTAGCCGCACGTTCCTGAGCTTCGCGCTCAGCCTGCGGCGCTTGCGTTGTTTTTTGAATAGGTCCTGCTTCTTCGCTGATTATTTTATAAAGATCAGTTAAAAAGCTTAAGATCTGGGGTTCGTTTATTGTCTTCTGCTTATATTTAGCGAGCTGCTCAAACAGGGTTTCAATCCATTTTTCTTCAGCAAAATAGCCAGGAACCAATTGTTCTTTTTCAAATGTCTGGTGAATAGCTTCCAATTGCTGTAAGGCGGTTTTGGCATTAAATCCTGCTTTCTGAAAACCCTCCAGATAATCTACGAATGTCTGTGACATCTGATCAATTTTTTGTTTGATCTGCAAAAGATCCTGAATGTTGTCTTTGTTGTGTTTGGGCAGATTATCCAGTAGATGATCCAGAAGGGTTCCATCAGTGAAGTAATAACTCACAAGTTTTCCGTCCTGAAAATCCTTTTTAATAGCGGTTAATTCTTTGAGAGCTTCACCTGGAGCATAGTCATTGCTGGAAATGGTTTCCAGAAAATGGTTATACCGAATTTGCAATTTATCAATAGTATTTTTAAATTCGTCCAGACCCACCATAAAGCGAGACACCTTGCTTCTCGTGGCTGAGGGGATGCTGCTCTCCGCTTTAACCATTTCACCTTCAACGGTATTTAGCAACGTGTTGACCTGCTTATGTTCGCTTTTCAGAATCCATGCGAGCGCTGAATCAGTTTTCTTATCCAGAAGTTGAACCAATTCCATGCGAATATCTCTGCCGGCAGTTTTAAAGCCGGTGAGTAGATCCTCACGATGCTTTTCTAATTCGGATATCAGCTCTTTATCAATCGGAGGGGATGAATGTTCAGGAGAGGTATAGGTACAGCTTTGCAGCAGGCCAACCAACGTTCCCCATTCCTCTTTATTCTGTCTGGCTTTCTCCAAAGCTAGCCGAATAACGCTATTGGCTTCATAGAAAGAAAATAAATTGGAAATCACTTTGGTCTGACCCGTTTTGGCATATTTTTTAAAAAGTGCCATCACTTCATCATTTAATGAGTTTGATCGATCATTCATTAAGGCTTCAGGCTTCTCAGGTTTAATCTGTTGCATTAACGGCAGCAATTTATCTTCATTGTCTTCATCCAGGGCACGAAGAATCAGCTTGTTTTCAAGAAGGCTATTGGCTGAAGCTCTTCTTTCATTACGAGCCGGTGCAACATCAGTAAAGTGACGAAGATTTTTCTGACTGGTTCGCAGATTGATAATGACATCCTCAATCTTGCGATGAGACTCTTCAAATGGGGCATAGTTCTCATTTTTAATCAGCGAATACAGACGTCCCAGCTTTTTATCGTATAAAGTGTCGAAAACCTTTCGCCAGTGGTATTTTTTCATCGCCTCATTAATTGGCGTATTATCGTTTGTATCCACGGGAGGATGCCTTGTTACCGGCGGATCAGGTAATTTTCTCTGCTCTGGTTTTATTGATTCATCTGCAGTATTGACTGGAAGTTGTTTTGCGATTGGGTTTAGTGATTTCCTCTGTTGCAGTGGAGGTGTTGATTTTCCTTGAAATTGCGCCTGGGCCATCATTTTTTGTTGGTCGGATGACAGTCTGTTCAGTACTGAGGGAGTGCGTTTATTAGCCCCGGAAGTGGCATCTCTTTCTTTCGCTTCAATGCTTTCTCTTTCCTGCCTTCGTTGTCTCACCAATTGTGGATTAAAAGGTCTGATTTTTTCTGTTCTATAAGGCGCATTGAATAAATCATCCAGTCGCTCAAAAAGAGATTCTTTTTCTCTTGCCTTGGGTTGGTAGGTTTCAAGAATAGAGTTCACGACAGTAAGACATCGATTGCTGCAGGCCTGGTCAAATAAGCCATCGATGTTTTTGACATTCTCACCAAAAGCGGAAAATTTAAAAGTATCTGGGCTATCTTTAAGACGTTTGAAATCAATTTCAGGAAACTTTTTATTAAATTCACCTAGCAGCTCAGAATTGCCTTTTTCATAAAGCTTTTCCAGATGTTTTATTAACTGATTTGAATCAAAGAAGCGGCTTTGAAAATGCTTATCCTCGAATACCTTGTGGAGCAACTGAATATCGTTTGTTTTAACCAAAGTATCTAAAACATCAGAGGCGATAATGTCTTTAAGCAACGCGCCATTTTCCAGTAATAAAATAAGCCCTTTGCTATTATGAGCGGCCAATGCTTTATAAACAGGTGTGGCATGGGTTGAATATCCACTATTCGCAAATTTCGACAAAGCGACAACAAGCTTTTCATCATGTCGTTCAACAGCTCTATTAAGCAGTTGCAGGCGATAGGAGTCATCTTTTAGTTTGTTTTGACGGATAATTTTGTTTAATAAAGTGAACTGGCCTTGTTCTTCCAGCTGTTTGTAGAGATCAACATTTTCAAGAAGGCTGGAGTGCTCCATAAACAGATGATTTAAACACTCATCATCACCTAATCGATTAACCTCAAGAAATAAATTATAGAAATAGTTTGGACTTGCTGTGAAGCACTGCGAAAGTGAACTTGCGAACTCGAATTCTTTATTCAAAATTGCCCATCGATAAGCATATTTTTCTGCAGGATATTTTTTATGTTTCACGACTTCAGTCAATCGAATCAGCTCATCTCCACTGGCTGACTGCATTGCCTTCATCTCTGGATTCAGAGCCGGGATAAGATGGCTTTGATCGAGAAGTCTGGAGTCTCTGAATAAAACAGCGACTTCTTTTAACACATGGGGAGTATCATGAAAGCTGGCATGATGAATTACCTGGGCTGCATGGCTTGCCAGGGTCTCCTCGTGACCTACAATTAACGTCTTTAATCGATCAAGGAGAAAGTTATACATTTTGTCTTGTCGATTTGGATAATCCGCAATCAGTTTTTCCAGAGTATCAATCTTGAGTGCGGCACCTGATTGCCGCAATTTTTCGGCAATCTCTACATTCCCTGACTCCACTGCCCAGGATAAAGCTTCATTTTTTGTAAACTGAGGGATCTTTCTGGTCGGCCAATTATCGAGAATTATCTCGTTATTGTTGGGGAAACGGGCTAATACTTTAAATGGAGTATAGGGCTTGCCAGCATCAAAAAGCGAAATGGGCAGTTTCTCACCTTTCTTAAACTTGCCATCCACTGCTTTTTTAAGAAAATGGACCCAGGGATCATTCCCGGATAAAGCGCCCACACAAGTTGCAAAAATAGCGGGTTCTTTTCTATTTAAGGCAGTAGCGAACAAGCTTTGAGGAATGGGAATATTTGCATCGGCCAGTAGTTTTAGATTGTCTGGGGTAATTTTTGATATTATTTTCTCATCAAAAATAGAGTCTTTGCTCGCCGATCCTAGTCTGCTTACTTGCTGTAGTAAAACCTTTAATGACTTGCTGCTATTATTTTCTGCGGCGACTTTTAATAAGTCCGCAATCATTTTTTCATTGATCAGATCAGGGAAATGAAGAAATAAATTTTCAAGTATTCCTGATTTATCTTTTCCAATATTCTTTTTTAAGGCTTCAATAATCGGATCTATATCGTAGGAGCTGGCATCAATTGAATGAGCCTTTAAAAACTGGGCAAGCACCTCTATATTTTTTTTATCTTTACCTTTAACCGCGTATTCGAGAAGGCTTGTTGCTTTAACAGTGGGATTGCTGCTGTGTACAAATTTTTGCTTAAATGCGTTCGGATCATTGGACTTGGTGGTGAAATAATTATCAAGCATTTGCTTAAACAGATCGGCAGAACCATATAATGGCATGTACCTGATAACTCTTTCTGCTTCAATGACGCTTAAACGTTTAAAGATATTCAAGGCCAGCTCAGAGCGGCTATGACCTTCTGCGCAGGTAGCGTGTTCGGCTTTTAGCGGCATGTGTTGAACTAAGTGCTGGATAGTGTCAGTGTCATTAGCTCTGATAGCGCAGGTCATGGAATCATAACCGTATCCTTTGGGATGGTTAATACTGCGTGTCAGGGAGGAAGAAGTAGCAAAATGCGCTCTTTGAATATCAGCCTTGGAGGGATAGACGGCTGCTCTTTTTTCATTGGGGTGAGCAAAGACTCTGACTGATATTCCCAGGTAATCACGATAAAGATTCGAGGGATTTACATCACCAAAACATTTCTCAATCTCTTCTATTGCCTTAGCTGCTGTGTCAAAGCTCTTGGTATTATTAATTTTTTTATTGGCATCTTCATCGTAATTAGGATCGTATACGACATAGCGATTATTTGAGAAAGAAATAGCAATCGCATGGTTATTTGACGCGACATAACAGGCACGGCCTTCGTTTTTGATGGAGCCCAGTATTTCTCCCCATTTGACTCGGGTATCCACTAAACCAATATTGTATTCATTGTTTACCGGCTTACCATCAAATTTGAGGATTGCGTTTAAGTCTCCCTGATAGGTTCCTTTATGATAAATCTGGCTGTTAAAAGCGATTTCAACATCTTTAATAAAATTATCAAAGTCGGGATCATCACCCATATTGTAATTTTTAGGAGGATTAGCCAGCTTGCGCTCCATCTCAAAAAATTCAGGCTCTCTGCCTTCAAGACAATACTTAACATAAATACTTGCCAGTCCTCCACAAACACCGCCCGTATTTAATTCAAGTTGAAACCCTTTTTTCTTTAATAATTCATTCACTGAATCGATGATTTTAGTTTGCGCAGGCATTTTTAACTTCTCCTGAAAATCGTAACAAATGGGAATATAAAAGGAATTGGAAGAGGGCTGCAGGATTTCGACAAAGCACAGAGAATGAAAAGCGCATTTTTATGCCTGCAAAACAAATAGAAAATGTACTAATAAATATAGCTCTAAATTATTAAACTGCCCATTAGCAATTAGGAACAGCATGAGCGCTCATTATATTAAGGAAATATTAAGACAAGATTAAGAAGAGCAGCTTACGCAAATCTTTTTTGACCATCCAGGAGGAAAATCGGCGTAGCGGGTATTATCCGGTTGTTCTTCATAGGGAAGTTTTAGAAGTTTAAACAAACGATCGATTTCAGAAAAATTGTGATGAGTGTAGGCCTCATCAATCGCTTGCTGGGCCAGATAATTTCGCAGAATGTATTTGGGATTTTTCAGCATCATTTTTTCTTTTCGCTCATTTTCAGAGGCAGTTTCCCTCGACAATCTTTGTTCGTACTGCTCTAACCATTCATTCACTTTTGTGATGAAGGAAAATAATGGTTTGCTTCCTGATCTGTCGGCAAGCCAGCGAAAAAAAATGGTATAGTCAATTGACTGCTCATGAAGGATTGAGAGCAGTTGATTGACGAGTAATCTGTCATTTTCGTCTTCTCGAAAAAGCCCCAGTTTGGCACGCATTTGAGCCAGATAATTTCGCTGGAAATGAGTTTCAAAAAGTGAAAGATAATCTTGCAATAAATGGACTGGGATTAATGGGGTCAGCGCTTGAGCTAATGCCTGCAAATTCCAGTAGGCAATAGCAGGTTGTTTATTATAGGCATAACGTCCCGACTCATCAGAACTATTGCAAATATGATTAAAATCAAAACTATCCAGAAAACCGAAAGGGCCATAGTCAATGGTTAATCCGATAATCGACATGTTATCTGTATTCATTACCCCATGACAAAAGCCAACCGCTTGCCACAGGGCCATTAATTCTGCGGTTTTTAATACGGCCTGGCGGAATAACTCCTCATAACCGGATTGATCGTACGGGCATTCCGGATAATGTCGTGCTAATACATAATCGGCTAACTGTTTAAGCGCATCCAGTTGGTTGGTATAGTAAAAATACTCAAAATGACCAAAGCGAATGAGTGATTCTGATACGCGAGTGAGAATGGCACCTGGTTCTTCAGTATAGCGATATACCGGCTCGTTGGTCGCAGTAATACAGAGTGCGCGGCTAGTGGGAATCCCCAGAGCATGCATTGCTTCCGAACAAAGATACTCCCGAATGGTGGATTGCAATACCGCTCGGCCATCGCCCATACGTGAATAGGGCGTTTTTCCAGATCCTTTTAGTTGCAAATCCCAGCGTCGGTGTTGCCTATCCAGTATTTCGCCCAAAAGGTGGGCTCGGCCATCACCGAGCTGAGATACATAATAACCGAACTGGTGGCCAGAGTAGACGCTGGCGATTGACTCGCTGCCTGGAAGCATTTTATTGCCGGAAAAATAAAGAGGGAGCTCCTCGACTGCAATAGTACCCAGACCCAGCTGATTCGCCAGTGAATTATTAAAATGTACCAGTTCAGGGCGTGCTACCGGTGTTGGTTGCAATCGGCTATAAAATAGGGGAGCCAGTCTGGTAAAGCTATTGTCAAAGCGAATAGGCATTAATTTACAATCAGATTCTTATCGTGAAAATTATAGATTTAAAGGCTGAGGAAATAAAGGGGATTTTCGGAGAGAGAGGGATTCGAACCCTCGATACGTTGCCGTATACACACTTTCCAGGCGTGCGCCTTCAACCACTCGGCCACCTCTCCAAGCGCGCAAGGATAGCGGTTTCTTAATAAAAGATCAAGCCTCAAAGAAATTGTGATAATTTCTGATCGCCCATCTCTGACCTGACAGATCAAGGCTTTTTCTTTGTCGCCTTTGACGGTTTAGATCCCTTTGTTTTCACGGTATTAGTACTTGTCGGGTTTATGGCTTTTCCCTCGACAAAGTCTGGATTTGTATAATCGGGAATATTGTTAATAGATAGCCCGCCTGATATATTTTTAAGGTTTTCATCTGATATTTTTCTGTCTTTTTTATTGGAAATCGCTGATTTAGTTGCCATATTCTAATAACCCCAGTGGCATAAAGTATCTTTAATATAGTATTTGTTTAAAAATTTATCAAATGATGGAGTCCCTTATTGGCTAGTTTATGCATTAACCTTATTCTCAATCTATAACGTAACTCCCATGTCAGCCCGAGCTCAGCGAGGGATCTTTTAAATGACGTTGGCAGTTACTCCATAACTTGTTTTTAGGTCTAAACTTATATCATTGGATGATAAAGGGAAATTTCATATGATTCGCTTATTCTCAATTCTGACTGGGCTGATGATTTATAGCTATTCATTTGCATTTACCTGTTTTGCAACCGTGGTTAAAGACAATTGCTGGACGAATTATGATGTTAATGTCGCCATCATGGACGCAACCAGTCATCAGCAGATATTGGCTGTAACCGTTCCCAAAGGACAAGAATGGATAAGACAGGAATTTACCTGTCAACCTGGACAAGCATTTATGTATCAGGCTACATTTACTCCGACTATCTGGGAAGGGGAGGAAGGAAAAGTGTATAAAGCATTACGGTTTTGGTTTCTTCCAGCGGCTCCAACGCCTGATCAAACCGCATGGGATGTATCGATTTGCTATTCAAAGGACTTCGCTGAAGTTCCACTTCCACCCCAGGCTACAGGGGCTTGTACCTGTAACATGAAAGCACCACCCCCTATAGCTCCTATGAAACAACAACCGGCGTCTTAAAATAAGAAAAAAAATATGGCAGGAACCAGTTTATTAACCTTGCTTGATGATATCGCCACAGCTCTCGACGATATCGCATTAATGACTAAGACCGCGACTAAAAAAACGGCCGGCGTATTGGGAGATGATCTTGCTCTGAATGCAGAGCAGGTCATTGGTCTTCATGCGCACCGGGAGCTGCCTGTGGTATGGGCTGTCGCGAAAGGGTCGATAATCAATAAATTGATATTAATCCCTTTAGCACTTCTCATTAGCTTTGTGATGCCGCCATTGGTGCTCATTTTATTAATGCTGGGTGGATTGTATTTAAGCTTCGAGGGCTTTGAAAAAATCCTGGAAAAGTTCCATAAACATGAAAAGCCAAAGCCAGTCAATGAAATACTGGAAATCGATAAAGAGCAGTTTGAGAAAGATAAAATACGAAGTGCTGTGCGTACTGACTTTGTGCTTTCCGCTGAAATTATCGTAATCACACTGGGTGCAGTGGCTCATTCCTCACTGATGAATCAGGTGATGGTATTAAGCTTGATTTCAATGATTATGACCATTGGAGTGTATGGTTTAGTCGCCCTTATTGTGAAGCTTGACGATTTGGGGTTTCTTTTACGGGAAAAAAAGAAACCAATTAAGCAAATTGGTCTCTTTCTGATTGGTTCAGCCCCGATGCTAATGAAGTTTTTAGCAATTGCCGGCACCATTGCCATGTTTTTAGTAGGAGGAAGTATTATTAGTCATGGAATACCGGCTGTTCATTTTTATACCCGGAATTTATCGTTTCCTGTCAATTTAGGAGCTGATTTTTTAATCGGGGTTATCAGCGGCGGAATAGTTGCTGCTCTGTATACTCTCTTCAAAAAAATGAGGTTAGGTAGTTAAGTTTTATCCTTATCAGGTTTATCATAGCGTGTTTTAGTGACACTGCTATTAAGTAAAGTTCAAATTTATACTAAACGGTCCTCCCCGCGAAGGCGGGGATCCATTTCTGAACTCGCTATAATGCCAACTGAGGAATTGATTCCCGCATTCGCGGGAATGACAAAATTCTTTAACTTAATGGCAGTGTTTAAGCGGGAGTCTCTATTGAACTCGATTGGTTGGACAGAAAGACAGAGTCTTTTTCGACTCATTCCTTTGATTATCAGTATTTCATTCGCAATGGATGTTTTCGTGCCGGCGATTCCTTCCATGAGCCGTTTTTTTCATACTGACAATACAATCATGCAGGCAAGCCTGTATGTGTTTATGTTTACCGTGGCTTTAGGGCAATTGATTACCGGGCCTCTGGCGGATAGAGTGGGGCGAAGGAATATAGCGCTTGGCAGTGCGGTGCTCTTTTTTATTGGCTCTCTTCTTTCAACCTGGACCAGTTCTGTTCATGCGTTAATCTTCACCAGAATCATTCAGGCTGCCGGCGCCTGTGGTACTTATCTGGTATGTTTTATAATCGTCAGAGATAATTTTTCAACACAGGCATGTGCCCGATTATTCAGTGTCTTATCAGGAACCAATTCAATTATTGCCAGTAGTGCACCGGTTATTGGCGGTGTATTACTTGATCTGACCCACAATTGGCACAGTGGTTTTTATTTTCTGACCCTGCTCGGATTGCTGATGACTGTCATTGCTTATCGCGGCATTCCAGATTATCAATTCCCAAAACCCAAAACATCCTCAGCCAATTGGTGGCAGGCAATGAGGCCAATGATAAAGAATGCTGATTTTCGTCAATACACGCTGGTCGCCTCTTCCTGTTTACTGGGATTGTATCTGTTTTGCGCTTTATCCCCGGGAATATTAATCACGCAACTTCATTTAAACGGCACAGAATATGGTCTGTGGTTTGGTTTAAATGCAATGACCATGTTTTTTACCAATATGCTTGCAGTGCGACTCACCTATTCTTACCCTTTGGAAACGATTGTTCGTTGCGGCCTTATTATCATGATTGCCTCCTGTTTAATGATGACTGCGCTCAATTTTGATCAGTGCAGTGTATTACGATTTATGCTGCCTATGATTTGCCTGACTATAGGCATTGGAATGAGTATGGGTTGTGCCACTGCTCTCGCGTTGAAGGATTTTGAAACACAGGCAGGTACAGCAACTGCCCTGGTAGGCGCTTGCCAGTTTGGCCTCTCTGGGTTAATGGGAGTTATCACCGCTCAGGTAACACCGGGACCTTTAAGTTTAACGATTCCTGTCTTTTGCTTCAGCACATTGGGGCTTATCCAATTATCGAGATTTGGATGGAGGCTAGGGCGTGTTTTTTAAGGTTTAAGATTGTGCCAAGGCAGGGAGATCCCTCCTACACCTTCCAATTAGCCTTGAGTTTTTCTTGACTCCAGAAGATCAATTGTGTAAATAGCCCCCTCGCCCGCGGAAGAAATTTGAGCAAAATACTTAGGTTTCTCGCGGGAGAGGGTTGGGGACACTGCCATTAAGTTAAGGAAATTCTGCAATTGCATGTAGGTTGTGCCCTTGGCACAACATTGAGTTCTGGAGTGGTTCAACCCTTTGCGTGGGTAAAGGGCCCAACCTATAAGGATTCCTTAACTTAATGGCAGTGAGGGTTGGGGAGAGGGTAAAAAACCGGTTTCAGCTGGAATTAAATCCACATACATTACAAGAAAATTAATATAGATAGGTACTATTCAAAGCTGTTCTAACAATGATTCGCGTTATTCCCTCTCCCCAACCCTCTCCCGCGCTTACCACCTGGATTTTAATCACTTTTCTTGCGCGGGCGAGGGGGCGCTACATCATACATTCTTAATGTCAAGGAAAAATTAAGGCTAATTGGAAGCGCTTCGCTCGGGATGACGTGGGGAGGTCGGGATGACGGGGAGTTACAAAAAATTTAATATTTCTGGTAAAATATTGCCCATGATGTCTCTTTCAACCGCCAATCGTGTTCCAGTATTTTCAACAGTTAATAAGCAAGGCTAATCGATTTCCCTTATCCGAAATAAAATTCAAACGTCTGACGTCACTGGTTTTACCTCTGGCTACCCAGTTTAAAAGCCAGGCCTTTCCTCAAGCCAATTGGTCATTGACAAGGGTATCGAATCAGAGTGGGGTGCAACAGCGCCATCTGGTATTGCCGCGTTTTAATCGGGTAAATGAACGTTCCTATCTGCAGGATGATGGTTTGAGTGGAAGCGGAATCGAAGTAGAGAAGCTTGAAGTTCTTTATCAATGTAAAAATTTGAATTCTGAGCTGGCTCTGGACAGGCTTTTGATTGGGCTTCACCCTAATCAGGTAGTGTCGGTAATGGCACTGCCAAGACCCGGCAACAGTATGAAGCTTTGCAGGGCGCTTTCAGGGAATGAATCATTCGTTTCTATAAAAGATTTGCATAATCCAGACCTGGTAAATCAGCATTCTTATCAATTCGCGCCTCGCGCAGGCGCTGATCCAAGAGCGCGGGCCTCTTTGCAGGTTCGTTGTGATAATGAAGCGGATATCAGGCGTTTGCAATGTTTTATGGCGGGTATACAAACCCTCGGTGGTTTTAGTCAGCAAATTACAGCACTTTGGGAAGATATTCAAAAACAAATGGAGTCACAAAACCCCTGGGTTGTGCAAGAGAATATTCCGGTGGGTGCTGAGCGGATGTTGTTTAATGGTTATCCTAATGGAATAGCCGATTTACAGCGGCAAACAGCCATTTCAAGCTTCCATCCTGATGATGTGCTGAATTATCCGAACACAATTCCTGCTATTCACCTGGCAATTCTGGCTCAGAATGAAGAGAAAGTAGAACAGCTATTGAAAAATGATCCAATGCTGGTCTATCAGCGCTGCCCCGAAGGCCGCTTGCCGATTGAACTTGCCGAGTTCTGCCTTAACGCGCCAATAGCCGCCGAAATTTTCAATAGTTGGCAAGCACTTCCAAAATCAAGACAATGGGCTTCGCAGCGGTTTATTGAGGCAGCGAATCATATGGTTTCTGCTGAGCAAAAGAATATTCTGACATTTGATGAGGAGTTCAAACAAAGCAAAGTTCGTCAATATTTTGAGAAAAGCCTGCCCAGTTTTGCAGATCCTTTGGCTATTTATCAGAGCAATCTATCAGAGGATAAAAATAAACTGCATGAAATGTTCGAGCGAGAAACATCCGATTGGATAGCGATGGAATCGGCCTGCCTGTCAGGGAGTTTAGAGTTGGCAAAAGCTATTTTTGCGCAAAGATTGCCTCTTGGCCTGACCTTATTTAAGGGGATTCTGGTAGGCTATTCGCCGATGATCGAAACTGCCTTACAGGATAGTCTGTCAGTTACCGACTATGAGATGCAGGCTAAGCTTCCAGAACGACTAAGACATTTATTGCGGATGCAAAATGAAATGGTGAAAGTCCTTAGCGATAATGGCAAACGATATGAACAATGCCGGCTTATTTTTGATAGCGAACTGGAGTTATGGACAAATATTCGCGATGCGGTTAGGCAAAGGGATGCCCTGCGCCTTAAAGTTATCAGCAAAAATCATTTCAATGAGAGATCAGGGAGAAGTTTTAAAGCACGCATATTATTTGAAGATAGCGATTGGGATAAAATTGAAGATTATCTGAAGGATGAGGCGCTGCTTTTTGAACATTTCGATATTTATCTTGCTCTGTATCAAAAGCAAACATCAAAAGCCCTTGCGCTTATCCGTGCTCAATTGCAGGCCATTCGCGTCCAGATTGAGCGTATTTCCAGTACAAAACCTCCTAAACCTGAACGCGGATTGCTGCATCATCAGGCGATACAAGGTGTCATTCAGAATTTTGACTCATTTGTTGAAGAAAAGCGGGCATTTGATCATTATAAGTTAATGATTAAAGAGATTGTGAGTCGTCAGGCAACTCACCACAAAGAGTACTTAATATCCGCACAGCTGCGAGTGAGCCCGCTTCCCGAACAGCTGATTTTTTATATAAATAGCCTGGTAACTGATGCAAACTCCCTGGAGAGCCTTGAAGCCCGCGTGGAAAAATACTTAAGTCTTGATTCGACAAAGGGCCGAGATTTGCTTCGGTCGCTCTGGCTGCCGATTGCGAAACGAAAGAGGCTGGATCTTGATGCATTGGCTGAGGCGACAGCAAACTATAAAAAGGAATGTAAAACTACGGATGAGAAAATTTTTCAGTTATTCAGTGCCTGTCTCATCTGGCAGACAGGCTCGCAGGTTTATCTGCAAAGTCTGAATGTAGAACGTTCAATGCAGTTTCCTACATCTATCCTGGCAATGTGTGTAAGGGATAGTAGAGGCTACAATGCCGGCCAGTCACTGCGTCATTGCTCTGCAAGAGATGATTTCCGCCTTGATTCGCTTATTAAAAGCAATTTACTTAGTTATGAAGCTCAGGACTCCTGGGGGTATACGCCTTTATTATTGGCTGTTGCCGCCAACCAGCTTGCAACAGTTAAATCATTTTTTGAACGAGGAATTGGAGGGGATATCGTTGTTCCTTTAAGAAGAACTGATTGTTTATATTATAGTTTGCTTGATAATTCTCCCTCACGGGAAATGACTGCTTTATTGCTCCACTATTATTTAAAACCCGAATTTATCTTTTCCTGGAAGGAGGGGATGGAGGATAAGTTGCCGATACTGCTCATGTATCATCATCATTTGAGTCATGATGCTTTCGGTCAGAGTCTGATTGATTATATTGCCTCAGGTTATCACTATGATTTGGCTTTGCTTGATGTGATATTGAAACATCGGGATAGTTTTGTGCAGGAAGGCCCCTATGATTCCGAAATGCCTTTGGAAGTACAAAGGCGATTTGAAAAACATAATGAGGCAATTGCTTTAAAAATAAAGAGGCTCGCTCAGCGGCAGGCGAGCCTTCAAACCTATAGTTTTTTTCAAAAGAGTCTACCTTCACTGGGTTTTAAAGTTAAAGAGGAGGCTACTGCCAAGTCATTTTATTCCTTATTAAAAACAACCGCTGAATTAAACGCAGAAGAACAGAATGCACTGGCAGGAGTCTTTGCACGTCAATTTGAGCTACCCGGAGATCTTCAGTCTTTCCAGAAATTGCTGGTGTTTTTTAAAGAAAAAGTATTAAGCCAGCCTGCTTATATATTTGATGTATTTTACGATAGCCATAACCTGCCGGTCGCCTTTTGCTGCTTTAAAATAAAACAGGTTGACAATCCTGTTTATGGTCGTTTTAATGTGATTTATGCGTCTATTGCAGCCTGTGAAACACAGGCTGCCCGCTATAATCTGCTGACTTCATCTTTCAAGATTGTATTAGCCGCAAAAAAAATCAGTGATGCTCAAAATATTCCTTTAAAGTTTTACGGGCGTTTTGGCCGTCCGGGAATTGCTTATCTGCTTATTCCGAAAGAAGCGCAGGTTTCCACCAAATATCATCAGCCCGGGAACTTGGTGCAATTTATAGCAGGTTTATTTGATAATGCCATTGAGAAGGATGGATCCTCTTTACCTCCAGTGCAATCCAAAGCCGTTCCTGCGGGCAGAAACGCCAGGCTTGAGGAATACAATTATTTACTTAATGAGTGTCTCAAGGCTCGAGCCAATGCGTCCTTGCCTTTGATTTTCGAGGTTGATGATGTGGTTTATCACAGTTGGCTCAAGAGATTATCTCAAACCTGTGCTGTGACGGAGCGCTATATCGAAGAGCTTGCCAGAGATGAAAGACTTGAGCCGCATCCTGTAGTGAGCACAGACTGTGAAATCGCTTTTCCAGGCAGAAGTTGTTAAAATGCAGGAGTCACAATCGATGAGGACGGTATGAACCTCAAAAAAATCTATCGTGAACATCCCTGTTTTAGCCATGCTCAAGCGTTTACTGAGCTTTGTGAGCCGCTCAAAAACCTGGGAATCACTCATTTTTCCCATGTTAGTGTAAGCAGAGAAGGGCGTTTTTCTTTCATATCGCAAAATCCTGATTTTGTTTCTCATTATCTTGAAAATACCTATTTTGATTTCGACGTCCATCGAATCGTCCCGTCGCGCGACGAACAATACTTTATCAGAGATTTGCAATGCCTGACCGGGCGAACCAAAGCCCTGCAGGAGGCATTTAACCAACACGGCTTTGGCCATTCTTTTACTATACTTCGCTCGGGAAATGGGGTTGTGGATGCCTATAATTTTGCTACCCGTTTGGGAAATAACGTCATTAATGGCCAGTATCTCGAAAAGCTTGATTTTTTGAAGCAGTTTCTGCTTTATTTTCACGATAAAATCGACACGCACTCTGATTTAAAAAAAGCCTATGGATTATCGCTGTCCTTACAAAAACAAAATGCAGGATTTCAGGAGGAAAGGCCTGTTTGCAAAGATGCTCTGATTTTGCCTTTTCTTGAACGAGTTCCTGTCCCAGGTACGGGTTCTTACCTCACCTTTCGTGAATATGAATGCATGTGCTGGCTTGCCAGAGGAAAAACGCAACAGGAAATTGCCGACATTTTAATGCTCAGTTTACGTACTGTGAAAGCACATGTTGGACAGGTCAGGAAAAAGATGGGCTGCGAAAATCAGTTTCAGTTAGGGCTGCTGTTATCCAGACTGGAATCGTTAATCACAATAACCCTAGATAACGCCAGTAAGGAATAGAGGCATAGATAACTGCTATTTTGGCGATGGCCAATAAGGCGTTGGTAATCAATACTGGTTTCAATTCAAAATTTTGCTGCTGATTAAGCAGTTTTTTAAAACAAAGAAAATAGCTGGATTGATAAGGGAATATCCATGATTCAGTCGCCATCAGAATCACAAAGGCAGTGATCCATTGATTGACGTTTCCACTTGCCAAAACCGGAGCTAACAAAGTAAATGCAATTCCCGGGGCAATCATAGTGCCGAAAATGATACACAAGAGCCAGCTCAGTGCGAAAAGTAAGAATATGAAAATAAATATATTCTGAGAAGCAGGGCTTAACCAGTTATGCACTTGGGCAATCCATAAGGGAAGCGTCATTCCATTGATGAATTTCATAATGCCAATCATGGTTGCCAGGTAGCATATAAATTTCCAGTTAATATGATTGCTAAAGTCTTTCACTCTTAAAAGGCCAAAGCAAAGAGGGATAGATGCGGTTAACAAGGCAATAAACAATGGGTGTACTGGCAGTATACTTCTTAATGCCAGACTTGCGATTAGCACCGCTATTGAAAGCAGGGAGGCATACTCTTTTGCAGATATTGGTCCAAGCTTGTAACAGGTTTTCAATAGGCTGAAACGTTTAATCTCTTGAACTTCTGGCGCCTTATAGGCGAGGGAATGGATTAGAAAAAAAGCAGCGACCAGTAATATCCCCGGAAAGGCTGCAAACGAGAGCCAGACCAGCCAGGCGTTGGAAAGGCTGTCCGAGGAGGACATTGCACTGAATAAAAGATAGTTACTTGATTTACCTGTTAAAAATACCGTTGACAATAAAACACAGCCGCTAAAAGCGGCATTGGCCATGGCATTCGCTGCCTTGCCTTGAGGTTTATAACCGCTAACGGAGACAATATTATCCAGAACCGGCGCCATAATCGCCACTCGAGTACTTTGGACTGAGAGAATTGGAGTCATCAGCAGTCCAATAAAAAACAACAGTTTTTCAAGGCAGGCTGGTCTGTGAGCAAATCTTAACAATAACAGAACAATCATTCTTTGAAAAATCTGTGACTTCTGAATGACGCAGGCGACGATAAAAAAAGACAAAACAATGTATACATTCCCGCTAGTAAATCCCGACATAATAAGGAGCTGGGATTTCTCGGGAATAAGTAAACTCGAAGCGAAGGTGATTGCTGAAAGCGTATACTCTGAAATTAAGCCTATGCCGGTCAGGAAAAGAGCCGCAATAGAAATAGTAAGAAAAAGCTGTTCTTCCATGCCAGAATAAGCAGGCATAATCTGAGTCGATTTGAATGAAGCTAAGGAACTGAGAAGGCTTGCAGCAAGACCCATTGAGAGAAGTATTTTTACTAATAACCCGGCTGACAAGTGTTGTCGTTTTGAATCAAAAAGCTGCATATCAAATTCCCGCTAAAACTTATTCTTCTTATTAATCTCCCTGATTGTGGTTTCATCCTGCGCCTTTGAGTTTAGTTAATAAAAATAAAGACGGATATTGTACTAAAGTGCAATCTGGCCATTATGGCGAACAAAGAACGTTTGATTTTATAAGACAAAGCTTAAGTTTTTATTAAATGGCTTAAATTGGTTTTAAGAGAAAGACCGCTGCCTTGCTCCTGGATAGTATATAATTTAAACAGAACGGTCTTGTGAGCAAGCGTTTGAGTGCATTGTCATTTTACATGGAGGTATATGATGAATGTTAATTTAGGAAGCGCAGACGCTGCGGTGGGTATCGCTTTTAGCGTCATCACCGATTTTCTTCGTGAGCTGACAAGACTTGGCCGATTCCCGGATCAGCTGGAATTCGATCGCGAGATTGGCGGGCAAGCGTCTCATATCATTGTGCTGCTCGACCCATTTGAATTTGTAATGATCAAAGAGGGGCCAGATTCTCCACGCAGTATTCTCCGTATTTTAGGTACTATTGAAATACGCCCGGTCGATGACCCTGGCGCTCAGCCGCTTGTTGTTCCGCTTGAGGCGGCTGTAAGGCTAACCCTTTTCCTGACTAATGCCGAACCCGTTGCCGAAGTCGGATTTCGCTATGAGGGCATTGATGGAACGCCTTCGCCTGCTGAAATTACCAGTGAAATTGATAACTTCATGAACAGTGCGGCAATCCAGGACATCATTAATAATACCAGACTCCCCATTGCCGATAGCCTGGTACAGGGGTTAAACGAGACAAGGTTTGCCGATCCCGCGACTCGCCCGGAGGAATCGGAGTGGAGTGTGGAACTTAGCCTGACACCTTCGGGATCGGATACGGTTGATGCCTTTGTCATCTCTGTTAGTCCACCATCAACTAGCGCGGCATTAGTAATCAGTGAAAGCTTTGTCGCAGCGCGTACCGAACTTGCAATCGCATACAATAGAAACTTTCTGGATATGATTTTGGAGCGGGGGGCTGAGGCCAGAATAGGGCAGACAGTTGATGGGGCAAAGGTTACCTCCTTGTCCATGTCGATGGCAGATAACGGGATTCAAATCACAGGCCATGTGGTGAGAGCAATTGATACACCTCTTATCGATGTGGCTCCCGATGTCGATATCGATTTCAATGGGGTGGCTATTCCACGCCTTATTCGTGGAACTACAGGTATGACAATGGATACCTCCGGAATTGATGTTGATGTGGATGACAGTGATGAAATTTTCTACGGGGCCTTGAAATGGATCCTTACCATTGGCGCATCGGCGTTACTTTTTACCGGGGTGGGAAGTCTGACTGCTCTGGGTATTTTGCTGTGGGCGAGTCTGGTGCAAATAGTCTGGAATGGCGCTGCGGAGCTTGATAACGCTCCCCATATTCTTCGAGATAATCTGGGAGCCGGATTGGGTGCCCAACTGAGTCTGCTTGCCGAGTCCCTTGATAACACCACCCCTGCTGGCGAACTAAGCGTTGATGGTACACCTGATTCACTCCAGGTCGTGGATGGGAATATGGTCTTCTTTGCCCAGGTTATTATTGTTTCAATGATGGCCAGAATGCGCTCCGCTGAATATTCTCAGCATTTACGGCGCTTTGTTATTTTCGAACTGGATGACAGACGGAAATTTCGTGCTCAGGAGTTAGCCCGATTGATGAAGGCCGGCAAAATTTCGGTATCCGGTTTCCATCATGTGAATGGAAAATATGTCAGATCAGATCATGACAATTCAGCAGCAAATAACTTACTCAGACTATTTAAGTCCAATGAAACGCAAGAGGTGGTTGTAAAAAATAAATAAAAAACCAGGACGCAGGACTATAAATGTTCTGCGTATCTAGTTGATTGAAACTCAATCCTGTTAAAGCGAGATATCGGGAACGAATTGCAAAAGAGTACGCATGGATTATCGATAACTACTATACTTGCGAAGATAAAGCTCTTTCTCATTCTCAATTTGACTCGTACATCCAACTTGCTTTTTATGTTTTGAATGTAAAATTCAATTAACAGGTGATTCTGTTACTGCAATGAGTATTGATCAATTTAGCATTTTGAATGCCTTTATATGTAGTCTACAAAACCATATAAAAATTCAGACTCATCCATTAGAAATTTTTTATCTACCTCTGATTCATTCAAATAGCTTGTTTGCATAATAGCTTGTTCAGGACTCCGCTTTTTTTCATTAATTAGATAAAGAATTGCTTTAGCATGACTCTCTGTGAAGGGCTCTCCAGCCTCGCAAGGTTGCCATTTCCGTAAATGTTCTTTAGAAACCATCCCTTCTGAGTCCTGCATGGTGCTTATCATTGCCTGATTTAACTTAAAAGGGCTGGCAAAAAAAGTGATTAGATCTGCGGATGGTTCCGGATGTAAATAGGGGCTTTGGTTCGTGTCTGATCCAGGTTTCTGGTGATATTGTTTGATATACTCTTGTTTTTTGAGTTCTAAATCATTGATCAGAGAGGCCATGTGTTCTGAAAATGACATGATTGACCGCAGGTAAAACATACCAGAGGAGTGTGTTATACAAGTCTCCTCATCTACCACAGGAGGAACAACCTCCCCATCAAGCCGAAGTTTCACTTGAAGCCTGTAGATTTCTTCGGCAGGCACCTCATCAGAAAACCTGAGAAAATAATCACCAGGATCAGTTTTGTGAAGAGTACATGCGTATTTTTTTTGCATTGCCTGCAGTATGGTATTAATTTGCTCCTGAATTAGATTCTCATCAATAAGCGATGATTTGCTCGCCCTTGCTGCGGATAGTCTGGATTCCAGATATTTCTTATGGGCATTTGGATCATCTATATCAATTATTGGGTATCTATAAAATTGCGAAGTGGAGAGGGGTAACGGTATGTTGATTTTCTCTAGCCTATCCGCAATAGCTCTGTAATATTCATAGTATTCCTGAAGGAGATTATTCCCTTCCATCCTCGTATGCAGATTGTAGAAAAATGCCAGATTAATATAAATACCCTGTTGATTTACATCAATAAATGGCAGAGACTCCCAAGGTATCACTGCAGGCACTTCAATAGAGTTAAGCATGTTCTGAATTGCTTGAGCTCTGAGAATCTGCTCTTCGGATGCATTCATTACAGACATATAATAGGCAGGGGATTGTAAAATGTTTTTGGATAAAATTTTCAGGGCCTCAGCAGCACTCACTTCAATTTGATAGAAAAAGTGATCTTTTTCTATTAGAAGTAAATAATTCTGATGCTTAAAAAATCGCTTAATGAAGGTCTGCACAAACTGATCATCATCAGAATAGCTGAAGATCCTCAAACATGTGCTTCCAGGTATCAAACGGTTATGCGTTTGGAGCCAACCGAAGTCCTGCGTTAATTTTGCAAGCTTACTTATCGTTTCAAATTGCTCTCGATGAAAGGCAAGCAAATCTGAAGCTGTTATGTTAAAACTAAGTCGAGTGCCTGCACTATCCAGAATCGGATTGAGGTTGGCAAAATACTCCTGGTAAGATTGCGCAATGTAGCAAGAATAAAAAACATAACTAGTGGTTTTTGCGCCCATCGACTCGATATACCCGGTGGGAAGATCTATTTGTGAAAGATTGTAGTGGTCATTGGCATTCTTAAATTCACTAGTCTCCATGACTTCTTCACGGGATAGGGCTATTAGACCCGGACGGTGTGTTGGATCATATGAAAATAACCCAACATGAACCCCTTGCCGCGCGAGAAAACCCTGTATCTCCAACGCATCCATTATGCTTGTGTGTGACCTGGTATTTAATAACACACCGGTAATATCTTCCATTTGGGCAGCCAGAAGTGCTTCATTGTTTATTAAAACGCCAAACTCCGTAACTGATCTTTTTTCCAGATTTTCCTTCACTTTACCGGAGGTTGTTTTATAAGTGGTATGGCTAGATTTTATCCTTTCCCGCTGCTCTAAGATTTTATTTCTTAACTCTGGAACATTTTTCTTCACTTTAGCTGTGTATTGTTTCAACGAATGGTTTAATTCATACAGTTTTGCATAATCAATTTCTCCGTCTGGAGTTAACATGTCTTGATTAAGGGTGTAGGTATAACTCCCAATCCTTTTTAGATAGTAGAGATCAGTGCTCATATCTGACTTACCAGCGAAATGACATTTTACGCGATGTGAAAACACAACGCCCCCTATATATTTCCAGGCTTTATTACAATCAGAAGGGACTTGGCCTATAAGAGCAATTGGCACATCATTGAGAACAAAAGTGGCAGATAGGAGGCGGGTTTTGGGGCCGTCAGTGGTAATGGATAACCAATCATCTCGCATAAACCGCGATGGCGTGACCTGACGTATAAATACGCCCTTGTTATCATTATTATAATCACCGATCACTTCATCAGGATTCATGAATCGGGGGGATTGTTCTTGGGTGAGAATAATATGAGCGGAATACTTTTTCTTTAATTCTCCTGGCAAGCTATTAAAAAAAGCTTTATTCATTTGGATGAATGGTATTTTTGAATAATTAAAGAGTACAAAAAATAAAGTTTCTAACCTGTGCTCAACGGCTCCATTCATTTCGGTGAAACCGATTAGACTCATTTTTTGCCAATGCTTATCCAGCTTTAGCTGTACCAAAAATTGGTTCCATTTTTTTTCATCGCTGTCAGTTAATTCAGACAGCTTTAATTCGAGTGTGTTCAAACTATAAATCTCTGTTTAATGCTTGCGAAGATAAAAGTTCTTCAGGGATGCTGCTGGTAATTATTTATAATTAGCGAGCTTTAATACCAATTCAATTTGACTCGAGCATCTCAATTTGTTTTTCATGTTTTGGATGTAAAATTCAATCGTACGAACCGATAGTCCCAGCATTCCGGCAATTTCCTTCACTCGCATCCCATTCAGCAAAGCAAATGAACATTCAAGTTCCCGCTTTGATAATCGAGGTTGTTGAGCATTGGACGATGACACAATCTTTGACTTATCGGCTGTCTTGATAATTAACTTATCCCGGCTGGCTTGTTCAAGCAAGCCTTTTGCCTGCTCTTTAAACTGCAAACCATATTGATGCAAACGATCAAGATTGTTTAAGTAAAATTTGTTAATAATCGACTTATTATTCGTGTGAGTCGCAAAACAAAAATATTCAATAGAATCGTCCTGTCTTACAGCAATTGAAATCCCATTGGAGGTATCAAAATTAATTGCAGCATCGAGAAGCATCTCCGGGCAATCTTCTGTTAGCCAGATAAAATAATTGACAGGCTCTGTGAGATAGGTATCTGGCACCGTCAATTTGTTAAGATAATCTTTTTTAAAAAAATGCTCTGTCCATGCTCTGTCGCTGGAAAAACGAATGACTGTTCCATCAAAATACATACGGTAATAATTAAATGCGGTAATCTCATGTTGTATCAGATGAGGAATCGTGAGTGCATGAACTTCTTCACAGGCACTTAATGCGATGGGAGTTTGCAAAATGACTGACAGGTTATTGGACCATGCAGCATTATAAACAATTTAGTTCATTGTGATCAAATTGGGTTCATTTGCCAGTGTTGCCGTAGTTCTAGGTGCTGGTTTTATTTAAAACCATAGTAAACTCCAGGATGAAGTTGATAGAACAGATTTTGGTGAAGCAAAAGAAAAAATTGATAAACTGTCTCTCAAAGCAGAGGGAAAGATATTGCAGCTCTTGAATCATCCTGGACAGAATATTCAATCCTATTTGCAAAAAATGCATGGTCATATTGAAAAAGTGAGTGAATTGGCTCCTTCATGAGGAGGTCGATGCGCTACACCCAGGATCATCTGATAGATGCAGGTAAAGACGACTTTACCTGCCTTATTGAATGCGGGCTACATGCATAAGTTTGAAACAGTCAGTCCTTCTATATGCTCCTGAGTTAACAGTTGGGTCGAGCCATCTTGAAACTTCGATTTGCACTGAACCATTTCTTCAGAAGTTAAGGTGCTGGTTTTATCTTTATTTTGAGCTGTTGTTTGAAAATTGCTTATGGCATGAATTTCCGAGGGGCTATTAAAATAACCAATAATTCGATATTCGCAACTATCCCATGCCAGAGAAAGCATGAACAATATTTAGTCTGCAATATTCGGAGGTAAATTATTTCTGTTTCTTTTTCTTACTCTTATTTTTTGTGTTGTTGCTGCTCTTGCTATTGAGGTTTATTTCTGGCGCAACAGAAGGAGCTTTGTAGCTACTCGCTACTCCTTTGTATAAGGCTTTACCATCGGTCAATCCTGTGAAACCCCCTGATAAATTTTCCAGTTCACTATCTGAAACTTTGTCGAGGTGTTTTGAGTCGTGTTTTTTTGACATTATCGTCTTCTAAAGATAAATACTGTCTCTTTAGAATAGATTTTGCTAAAACATTAATCAAGACTATTTGTGTAATTATTGCTCAGTCGCTCTTGCATAGTTATTTCAATTATAAACTGAAAGCGCGCGAAGAATTATTCACTTCACCTGCCTCGCAGCCAGCCACTTCTTTAAGTTGATTTGCTTTCAACAGAACGAGTGCATTACCAAGCTGTTGAAACTCCAGAAATAACTCAGAACTCAAAAACTGATTTAACCAGGAATATAAAGAATTTAAATCAGAGAAATCCTTTTTTTCAAAAACCTGCCTTAATCGCAGTGCTCTTAATATCACTTCCTTGAAATCACTGAGACTGGGCTCGGGCTTGTCTCGCATGGATTGAATTGCAAATTGTAATAAAAAAAGACGCTGCCTGGATGTTGTAATAATAATTTTGCCAGCTAGCTTAATCTTTTCTTTTTCACTTAATGAATCCAGTAATTTTTGATTTAATAGAAAAGTATCTGGACTGCGGCAAAAGTACTCGCCGGGGTGAGTTAATTTTTGTAGATTTTCAAGAGTCAGCACATCATATCCTGTTATAAATTCACAGAGTCCATTATTCATTTGGCAGAATTATATTCTTAGTGGACCTGAAAGTGTATCGGCGTCGGAATCCTGCTGTTTTGTTGTCGGACTTTGAATGGCTTTGTGGTCTATAATTAGACGATAACCATTTGTTAATTAGTTCTATGAAATTTTATATATGTGCAATAAGGCCCTATAAAAATTCACTCAATCCAAGTGATTTCGTTTCGTCTTTAATCAACCTCATTCCCTCTGTTACGACTCAAGCTAAAGAAGAGCTGGGGGAAGATGTTATTACTGTGATCGCAACTTATGAATACGCGATAGGGGGCAAAAAGGGAATTACTAAACAGGAAAAAACGAACTATTTAGCTAAATTACAGGAAGCAGTAAAAGCAGTACCTAATCTACTTGTGATTCCAGGAACAATCGCAACCCTTACTGATATAAGCAGCAATGATTTTGAAAAAATTACAAAAAAAGAGCAGAAACTGGCCATTAAATATGATGAAACCAGAAGAAAGTATGAAGCCTTTAAATTTCCTACAGAAGAGGGTTGTTTCTTTAAAGAAAGATATAAGTTTCTGAAAAATCAGAATCAACCAGGTGACAAAAAATATCTGGGAAATATTGCTCATGCTTTTGTCGGGAACCAAGAAATTAAACATAAAAAAAATAGGCCTATCTTCGAAACTCGCTTTCATCCAGAAAGAATTTATAACCTTGGTAGAGAAGAATACTTCTATGATATTAACCTGGCTGGTAATAACATGGAAATGGGTATGCTGATTTGTGCTGAACAAAACGATGATAATCTTCGAGAATTGATGAAAGAACGAGCTCCTTTTTTAGAGGTAGTCCTGTCAAATGGAACCGGGTTTATTCCTGACAACATGTTTGGTGCGCTTAATTTACATGTTGATGTGGATACTTCTTGCAGCGGTTGTTGTATTGGTAAAGCTCATCGCTTAGCAAAAAATATTGAAACTGTAGAAGTTCATAACCTGTTTGTAAGTACTAAGGATGCCGTCATTGATGACCATCAATTTCCCGCTTCAATCTGGACCACTGTCGCTTCTATGGAACCAGAAATCATCGTTTATGATGAAAAAAAGCCTGGAATAGTAAATCCTGATTTTCGCGAAGATATTGATAGTATCCTGGCCAGGTTTACTGACAAGCATTCTTTTCTACTTAATAATTCCAGGATTGATAAAGGATGGAGAAGATGTATTAATGGCTTTAAAGTACTTGGAGCCACAGGAGCAACTGCCATTCGTTCTGGAACATATCAAGAAAATTCAACCCGCTAAGATTGGCAAGATAATTCAATCATTTCATGGAAATGATCTTGTCAAGCTAATAGATAGCTATATTGCAGAAAACAGTAGAAACAACATTGTCAAACCAATCATTATGATAAATATCGCAAAGGCTTTGCCGCCATCTGATTGCTATCATTTTGCCATTAAATATCATCAACATTTACCTAAACAATCTCAATGGCTAGTCACCATACTAAAACGCTTGCATCCGAACGATAGATCTGAATTTTTAAAACAGAGTGGGTATGAAATAAAGGATACAGGCTCTCTAATACAAATATGTAAAGAGATCCCGCAACATGCTCGCTTATCAATGCTTCTTGATCATAAAGATCTCGTGGAAAAAGACATTAGTTCTTTTAAGATTTTATTGGATGAAAATCAACTTGACGAATTGGTTTCAGAGCTAGGTAGTACTGTAAGGTCCGGAATCATTTCTGGATTTAGATAATCAAGCACCCTTCCGGGCGTGGGGGCTATGGGCGTGGAGTTTGACCCTGTTGCGGCTTGTCCGGGGTCCATGGGATTGTAGAGAAAAAAAGAGATTTCGTTGATGAGACGGGCTTGTATTCGCAGCTGGAATTGTGCCGGCTCGGGAAGGATAGATTCGTCAGTCACTGCGTTCCTTCCTCACCCCTTCGGGGCGCGCTAAAGCGCGTCCAAAATGCTGCGCCGCGCTTTGCGCTCTTCGCTTCGCATTTTGTCGAACCTCGTTCGGTTCAAACCCTTCCGGGCCAAAGATGAAACTCCACTTCCTACGTGCCAAGGCTTGTGTATCCGGGGCGTCCATGGGATGGTCGAGTAAAAAGAGATTACTTGATAAGGCAGGGTGTTTGTGTTCGCAGCTAGAATTGTGCCGGCTCCGGGAAGGATAGATTCGTCAGTCACTGCGTTCCTTCCTCACCCCTTCGGGGCGCGCTAAAGCGCGTCCAAAATGCTGCGCCGCGCTTTGCGCTCTTCGCTTCGCATTTTGTCGAACCTCGTGCGGTTCAAACCCTTCCGGGCCAAAGACATTTGGGTTTTTTTATTGTATTTCGGAGTGATTATTATTGTTTTGATTTTTACTGGGAAATGGCGCGCCCGGAAGGATTCGAACCTCCGACCCCCTGGTTCGTAGCCAGATACTCTATCCAACTGAGCTACGGGCGCGTTGTTCTTGGCGGAGAGAGAGGGATTCGAACCCTCGATGGGATTTTGTCCCATACTCCCTTAGCAGGGGAGCGCCTTCGACCACTCGGCCATCTCTCCGGTCAATGGTTGCGAAGTATAGCAGGAATTCTGTGGAGGTCAACACTTAATGTGAAAGAAATAAAGTTATCTGAAATTCAATAACATAATTTCCAAAAATTTTAATAGCTGGTATCTTTGATATATACTGAACTATTCAAAATGCTGAATATTCACAAGCCTTATATGTGACGGGATAATCTCTATTTATGTCAACAAACATGGTTGGCAGATATCAGGAGGACGAATGAAACACAAGTCTAATTTAAGCGGCCGCGATGTATATGTCGTGGACGGACTGAGGACGCCTTTCTTGAAAGCAAAAGATGTGGGTCCTTTTACTGGTTCGGATTTAGCGGTAGCTGCAGGCTTACCACTCTTAAACCGGCAGCCTTTTTTACCCTCTGATCTGGATGAAGTCATTATTGGTTCTGCAATGCCTGGGCCAGATGAAGCCAATATTGCCCGCGTTGTGGCTTTACGCCTGGGTTGCGGTGATAAGGTTCCTGCCTTTACCGTGATGAGAAACTGCGCTTCCGGGATGCAGGCTCTCGACAATGCCGCCATGCAAATTGCTTCTGGGCGCAGCAACCTGGTGCTTGCAGGGGGTACGGATGCGATGAGTCATGCTCCGCTGCTTTTTAACCAAAAAAT
The DNA here is from genome assembly GCF_021297775.1 of Legionella sp. 16cNR16C. Taxonomy (NCBI): domain Bacteria; kingdom Pseudomonadati; phylum Pseudomonadota; class Gammaproteobacteria; order Legionellales; family Legionellaceae; genus Legionella; species Legionella sp. 16cNR16C. The sequence goes on along the minus strand of NZ_JAJTMX010000001.1, from coordinate 873,758 downwards.
GGCATCCTGGCTTGGAAAATGGTTTGCCGCTAAAAGCGTTGGTCAGCGATTCGCTCTGGCTACGCAATTTCGGCCTGCTTTTCTTGCGCCGGTAATCGCTTTGCTTAGAGGCCTGACTGATCCTATTGTTGGGTTAAATATGGGGCAAACCGCTGAGAAAGTAGCCTATCGTTTTGGTCTGACCCGTGAACAAATGGATACATTTGCAGCGAACAGCCATAAACGCCTGGCTCAGGCTTATGCCGAAAATCGCATGGAAGAAGTGGTGCCGATTATCGACAGCAAGGGAAGAATTTATACTCAGGATGATGGAATTCGACCAGATTCTACGGTAGAAAAATTAGGCCAGCTTAAGCCCTTTTTTGATAAGAAATACGGGATGGTAACTGCTGGTAACAGTTCCCAGATTACCGATGGCGCCTGCCTCTTGATTCTGGCTAGTGCCGACGCAGTTAAAAAATATCAATTACCTGTTTTGGGTAAAATCGTGGATTCGCAATGGTCGGCTCTTGATCCTTCTCAAATGGGGCTTGGACCTGTCCATGCAGCAACTCCTATTATGGAAAGACAGAATGTGAAACCGTCAGAGCTTGATTGCTGGGAAATTAATGAGGCGTTTGCCGCCCAGGTTCTTGGATGTCTGGCTGCCTGGGACGATAAGGAATACTGCCAGAATCAGCTAGGCTTGACGGAACCAATGGGGGCGCCTTCACTTGATCGGTTAAATCAGGATGGCGGGGCAATCGCTGCTGGTCATCCTATTGGGGCTAGTGGAGCAAGAATAGTACTGCATGTTTTGCAATCCCTGAAACATACAAATGGTAAAAAAGGAATGGCGGCAATCTGTATTGGAGGTGGACAGGGAGGCGCAATGTATTTGGAACGGGTTACAGAGGTGAAAGGATAATGACTAATTACAATCATTGGGAAATCGATACTGATACAGATCGTATACTGTGGCTTGGAATCAACAGAAACGATGCGGCGGTCAACTCTATTAATCAGGAAGTATTGGATGAGCTGAATATCATTCTTCAGGACGTTGCTAAACAAGCCGACCTTGCAGGTCTGGTCATTTATTCGGCAAAGAGTAAAGGATTTATTGCAGGGGCTGATATCAATGCGTTTTCTCAATTTAAAACCCCGGAAGAAGCGGTTAACTTTCTAAGAAATGGACAAACAGTCTTCTCCCGGCTTGAATCGCTAAAAATACCTACGGTGGCCATGATCGATGGATTTTGCATGGGTGGCGGATTAGAGCTGGCACTGGCCTGTGATTATCGTATTGCAAGCGATGACGAGGGCACTCGGCTTGGGTTGCCAGAGGTCATGCTTGGAATTCATCCTGGCTGGGGAGGAACGGTTCGTTTGCCGCGGCTGGTAGGTGGTTTCGATGCCTTATCCAGAGTTATTCTAACCGGTGCGCCTGTTTCTGCAAAAACAGCAAAACAAATTGGTTTCGTCGATGATGTCGTTCCTGAAAGACAATTGAGAAGAGCAGCCATCTATTTTATCAGAAATAAACCAGCCAAACATAAACCCCGGTTTTTACAATCGATTACCAACATGGGATGGGTGAGAGCAATTATAGCCCCTGTTCTTCGCTATCAGGTTTCCAAGCGTGTAAGAAAGCAACATTATCCAGCACCCTATGCCATTATTGATTTGTGGGAAAAAGAAGGGGGCGCCGGGGAGAGGGCTTATCTGAAAGAGGCTGACTCTGTGGAAAAACTGATTACTCAGAGTAATACAGCCAGTAATTTGATTCGGGCCTTTCTTTTACGCGAACGCATGAAGGCTTTTGCCAAACACAGCGACTTTAAGGCCAGGCATGTGCATGTAATTGGAGCTGGTGTCATGGGCGGGGACATTGCTGCCTGGTGTGCTCTAAAAGGATTAAAGGTTACTCTGCAGGATCAGAATTATAGCAAAATCGCACCTGCAATAGGCCGTGCCCATACACTGTATAAGAAAAAACTGAAAAAACCCCGATTAATTCAGGCGGCGATGGATCGGCTGATTGCTGATCCGGAAGGCTTTGGTGTAGCTCGAGCTGATGTGATTATTGAGGCTGTTTTCGAGAATCTTGAAGTAAAGCAGCAGATCATGAAAAAGCTGGAAGAAGAAGCCAGAGCGGATGCTATCATTGCAACCAACACTTCCAGTATTCCTTTGGATGAAATTAGTCAGGTTATGAAACATCCCGAGCGACTCGTGGGTATTCATTATTTCAATCCTGTTGCGAGAATGGAACTGGTGGAAGTTGTTAGCAGCAATAAGACGCTGAAAGAGGTTCGCGATAAATCCTGTGCCTTTGTAAATCAAATCGGACGTCTTCCATTACCCGTGAAATCAAGTCCAGGTTTTCTGGTTAATCGCGTCCTCATGCCTTATTTGATGGAATGCGTTCAATTACTGGAAGAGGGTTATTCGGGAGAAGCTATCGATGAGGCTGCCGAAGCATTCGGGATGTTTATGGGGCCAGTTGAGCTTGCTGATACAGTAGGAATGGATGTATGTCTGGCCGTGGCTGAGAATCTGACCAGGCATTATGGCGGAACTGTTCCTCAGAAATTGCGTGATATGGTCAAAAATGGGAAGTTGGGCCGCAAGACAGGTGAGGGCTTTTATGTTTATAAAAATGGTAAGCCTGTCAAAAAGAAAGTGCAGACCAAAACTGAAAAAGATATCGCTAATCGCTTAATTTTGAGAATGGTTAATGAGTCAGCTGCCTGTTTGCGTGAAGGAGTAGTTGCTGACAGTGATCTACTTGATGGCGCAATGATCTTTGCTGCTGGATTTGCTCCATTCCGTGGAGGTCCTATGAATTATGCGAAAGATTTTGGCCGCGATAAGCTAAGTCAGCTTTTCAGTACTTTGCAAACTCAATACGGCGAGCGATTCAAAGTCGATGGCAGTTTGTAAATTCCAAACTTAATGGCAGGAGTAATCCTGCCATTACCGAGAATAAATACTATGCGTTTAGCTGTTTTTCTATTATTCATAACCAAGGCATTTTTTGTCCAGGCTGAAACTTTTGTATTACCTGCAGAAGGTGATGTGGTCGGAAAAATCGAGTACGTGAATCCCCAGGTTGGAGAAACCCTGAGTGAAGTAGGTATTCGTCATGATGTTGGATATTATGAAATGCTGAATGCCAACCCAGGTGTTGATCCAACTCGACCCTTGCCGCCTCAAACCCGACTGATTATCCCGAGCCAATACATTCTGCCTTCAGGTCCACGCAGTGGATTGGTAATTAATTTGTCAGAGTATCGTTTATATTATTTCCCGCCCAATGATAATGTAGTTATAACCATGCCTGTGGGTATTGGACGTGAAGGCTGGAACACTCCTGTAGGTCAAACCCGGGTTACCAGCAAGGAGCATGATCCAATATGGCGGCCTACAGCGAACGTCAGGGCAGAAGCTGCAAAACATGGGACACCAATACCTAATGAATTCCCTCCTGGAGCTGGCAATCCCCTGGGACGTCACGTTTTTCGTTTGGGGTGGCCAACGTATCTTATCCACGGCACTAATCGACGGGATGGCGTTGGATCCAGGGTAAGTGCGGGGTGTATCCGAATGCTTCCTGAAGACATCGAAGTACTTTTTGATATGGTTACAGTAGGAACATCAGTACGGGTAATTAATGAACCCGTCAAAATAGGCCGGCTTAATAATGCTCTCTATATAGAAGTGCACACTCCGCTTGAGCAAAGTATTAATCTGCCCAAACAATTGGGCGCAGCGCTTGGTAAATATGCCTTACCCTCATGGAATAAAAGCCAGGTGCAAGAGGAGGGCTTACGGCCATCTGGTATCCCAAGGAAGATCGCTGGTTAGTTCGGCAAGCACTGCCACTAAGTTAAGGAATTATTGTAGGTTGGGCCCTTGGCCCAACAAAGGGGTTAAACTACTCCAGAGCTCAATGTTGGGCCAAGGGCCCAACCTACATGCATAACAGAGCTTGCTTAACTTAATGGCAGTTAGTTTGGCAAGTCGCAGAAACAGGCCTGCTATAAATGTTTCATTTACAATTGGGGAAAATGCTGTGCAGCATAGGGTAAATATTTATTACAACGGGTATAAAGATAATTTGACAGCCAGATAATTAAAAAAGCCCCCAGAATATCCAGTGGATAGTGCCATCCCAGCAGTACGCAGCTTAAAATCAAAAGTGTATTAATAATTAGCAGTAAGCTAAAGGCGATGGGCCAACCGCACATCAATTCCAGGCAATACCAGGCCCAGAATGTGTGAAAAGAAGGAAATGCAACCATTCCGCCCTGAATGGTATCTGGTGGTATGTGCTGATGCAGCTGATTAAATTTAATACCAGTTGCCAGTTGCTCAATGGCAAATTCATCTGTTTGATACATAGCAGCCGGTGCAATCGTGGGGAAAAAATAATAGATTGCAAATCCAATCAATGAGCTAATCAAAAGCAAGCTAAAAAAACGTCTGATTTTTTCAAACTGCCCGGCAGCAATAACCAGGAGGGGTAAAAAACCCAGTTGATAGGGTAAGGTATCGTAGCAAAGACCCAGTATATTTTTAAACCAGGGGTGATGATTCGTCCAGGAAACAATTTCAGGGAGAGAGATACCTAATTGATTTTCAAAGGCAATAATAAAGCGATCAATGGGCGGAAAAGGGGTAAATTGCACCGCGTTAGTGGTAAACGCAATGAGCGACATAATGATATAAAATAGCAGGATTTCCTGAAGTATTTTTACCAGATGATGATTTTTATTTAACAGCAACCTGCAACCCGCAAGCATTAATAATAAGGAAATTCCTATGCCTGCAGATCCTTCAGGGAAATAATTATTACCTGGAAATTGGTAGAAAAAGCAGTTAATAGCAAATGCAATTGAAGCAAAGGAAAATAGTAAGAGCAGTTGTAGTAACAAACAGCTGTGATTGAATTTTGAAGTTGGCATTACTTATTCAGTTACGAGTTCGGCTTCTTTCTCTTTTTGCTTAATAGCCTGATGAATTTCTTCACGATGTACTTTAATACTGCGCGGTGCTTCAACTCCAAATTTAATGTTGCCATGCTCCGGGGTTTTGAACGCAACAATCTGAACGATTTCCCCATTAATAGATACGGCCAAAGGCTCTTCAAATGAAAGGGTTATTATTTCCATGTAAAATCTCTTTTTTTTTAGTATGTTATATATCAATACCACCCTAAAAGCAATGCTATGGTCTGCTTCCCGGGACTGCCAGGTATTTGAGCAACTCTTCAAGCCATGTTATTGCCACAGGTGCCCATAATACTGCTATAGTGAGCTAGGAGTATATAGATTAATTGAGCAAACGCTTGTGATTTCCGCGCTTAAATAACTGAGCATTGCCCGAAGTTTGAAAATGGGTTAAACTTACTCGCTTTTTATAACCTTGCCTCATCCAGTAAGAGAGGCTTTTTCCATAAGGATACACTATGCGACATTATGAAATCGTATTCCTTGTTCATCCTGATCAAAGTGAACAAGTTCCTGCAATGGTCGAGCGTTATGAAGGTATCGTTACCAATAATAACGGTATTATTCACCGCAAAGAAGACTGGGGCCGCAGACAATTGGCATACCCTATTGCTGAAGTGCACAAAGCGCATTACATTTTAATGAACATTGAATGTAATCAGGCGGCGCTTAATGAACTTCTGAACGCATTCAAGTTTAATGATGCAATTATTCGTCACATGGTTATTAAACGTGATGAAGCAATCACTACTGAATCAGTTCAGATGAAAAAAGAAAAAGACACTCGTGCAGCCTAAGGAATTAAACTATGTCAACTACATCCTATTTCCGCAGAAAAAAAATGTGCCGTTTCAGCTCTGAAGGCTCAAACGAAATTGATTATAAAGATATTAATCTGTTAAAAAATTATATCACTGAAACTGGAAAGATTGTGCCTAGCCGAATTACAGGTACTCAAACCAGATTCCAAAGACAATTGGCGCAGGCAATCAAGCGAGCACGCTTCTTAGGCTTGTTACCTTATTGCGATAGCCATAAATAAGATTTAATTGGGTATGAGCACATTACTGTACAAACAGGGAAATCTTCTGCTAAAGAATAAACTCTTTGCCTATTCTTTGGCTGCAGTACTTCCGTTTGTGCCGTTTGCTTCATGGCTATCTCTGGTGATTGTTGCACTGATTACATTACGTCAGGGAGCCAGAAGCGGCGTGGGCTTGTTATTAACCAGCCTGGTTGGGTCCATGCTGGCAGCTAATGCCAGTTATTCAGTACCATACATTGCGGTTAGCATTCTGCTAACCAATATAATTTGCTTTTTGGCTGCAATGGTATTGAGGGCATCTGCAAGCTGGCAATGGGTTGCTTCGGCAACGCTGGGTGTAACTCTGTTGGTAATAGCTCTGACTTGCAGCATCATACCTGATTACATTATTAACGAATATAACTACATACTGCTGATTTTCAGTAAATTGAATTCAAGTGATTTACTCGAAAATCTGCCGAAGGAGAATTCAGGCGATATATCATTTTTCGCCAGTTATTTTTTTGGTATTAAAGAAGCTTGTATCGCGATTTCTGCACTTGCTCCTTTATTGTTTGCCCGTTATATCCAGTCGATTCTTTTTTATCCTGGTGGATTCAAAAAAGAATTGATGGCTTTTAGAGCCAGTCGTCCGATTGTCGGGCTTTTTGGAATAGCAATGGTGGGTGCATACCTGAATAACCTGGCGGCGATAAGTTGCTTACCTGTTTTGAGCGTTTATTTAATGATTGCGGGGCTTTGCCTGATGTTCAGTCTGACGCCTAAAAAAGGTCGTGCCATTAGCCTGGCTCTGTTACTTATACCGCTTGTTATGAGACCTGATTTAATGTTACGGGTTTATATATTGTTTGGTTCTCTCGATAGTATGTTTAATTTTAGATTGCGTCTGGCTTCTAAAGCCAGCAATTCAAAAGGGGTTTAGTAATGGAAGTTATTTTATTAGAAAAAGTAAGAAATCTGGGTAATCTCGGCGACAAAGTAAAAGTTAAGCCAGGTTATGGAAGAAATTTTCTGATTCCACAAAGCAAAGCAGTTTTTGCTACAGCAAAAAACGTTGAGCTTTTTGAACAAAGAAGAGCGGATCTTGAGAAGAAAGCTCAGCAATCATTAAGCAATGCTGAGCAACGCGCGGCCAAGCTGAATGATATCACTGTTGTTATCAATGCAATGGCAAGCGATGAAGGTAAACTGTATGGTTCTGTAGGCGCCAGTGAGATTAAAGATGCTCTGAAAGCGCAGTCAGTTGAAGTGAGCAAAAGAGAAATCGTAATGCCTGAAGGTCCTATCCACTCAATTGGTGACTTTGTGGTAGAAGTTCACGTTCATAGTGATGTGATTGCCAAACTGCAAGTTCAGGTCGCTTCTTCAAAATAAGACATCAGAAAAGACACCGCTTTTATTTAGAATCCCGACTGCTTGCAGCCGGGATTTTTTTTTCTGCTGGCCAAATCAATTAGTGGTTCTAATCAGTTCTTGCAATGCGGTTCCAGGTTGGATCCCAGGCGAGAGCGCGTATTATTTTTCTGGCTTTCAATTGTTCAATGAGTATATCCAGAGCAGGCTTGTCTGCAGCAACAATAATCATATTCATTGATTTCCTGACGGGCAATACCAATGTTGACATGTCGAACTGCTGTTTTAGCCACTTGAAAACGGGATATTGTTCCCTGCGATTGGCCAGGTTAACGCTAAGATAGCCATTGGCTGAAAGAGCGCTCTGACAGTCATTAAAAAACTGCGGATTATAGCAATTGGGAGGAAAGCGGTGCGCATCAAACAAGTCGATAAGAATGTGCTTGAACTGCGTCTTGCTATTTGTAACAAACGTACTGGCGTCCTGGTTAATGATATTGAGATTGTTGAGCCTTTCCGTCATAAAATAAGTTCTCGCCACCTGAATAATTTCTTCATTGATTTCAATGGCTGTCAAACTAAAAGGAGTAAGAACAGGGGACAGTGCATGCGCAGCCCCGGCTCCTCCTAATCCTAATAAGCAGCTCGGCCCGGGAAATAGTCTGGCAGGAAGAATTAGCGTACTAACATAATTCAGCCCAGGCCTTTCTGGCTTATAAAGATTAATTAAACTTTGAATCGCCGGACTACCCAGCGAGAGCCAGCGAAAAATAAAATTGTCGTAGACAGAAATGCCGCTTTCACTTTGATACAGACAGCGGCCAGCAAAGGTTTTCCACATCGTTTGTCAAGCTTGTTGAAAAGGATAAATAGAACCAAGGTCCAAAATCTGCGTCAACTCATCGAGGGCGAGAAGGACTTCATCCACCAGTAAAGGATCCAGGAAATCCTGAGCGTGCAGGCGATCGCGATAATGTCTTTTGACCCACTGCTCAAGACCTGTGAGCAGCGATTCATTTATCAGCACGCCCTGGTGCATCTCTGCAAGCTCTTCTTCCTGGAGCAAAATCCTTAATCGCAGACAGGCGGGGCCGCCGCCATTCCGCATACTCTGCTTTAAGTCCATGAAATAGCAATGATTGATGGGGTTATTGGGTGATGACAGAATGTGATTGATTGTTTCATGAACCTGCTGGTTGTATTGACATTCACTGGGTGCCACAAGAGTCATCGAGCCATCCTCAAGCGTTAGCAGCTGAGAATTAAAAAGGTAACTGGATACGGCGTCATCAATACTGATTTGCCGGTCATTTATTTCAACAATAGTAAGATCAAAATCAGCCTTGTCTTTCAGTTCCCTGATTACTTCTGCCTGATTGAGAAAGGCCTGCTGATGAATTAACAAAACCGATTCGTTGGCAACTGCAATAACATCATTGTGAAAAACCCCCTTATCAATGGCAAGTGGATTCTGGCAGGCAAAAACTACTTTACTCGGATCAAGAAGATGGGCTCTGGCAATTGCACTGGAGGCTTCATAGGTTTGTCTTGCCGGGAAACGCTGAGGGGCTGGCGCATAGGTGGACCATAGGGCGCGTTTGCCGTATACGAATAGATGAATGCCCGCCTGATTATGATTTGCAGCAAGTCGGCTATGATTTGCAGCTCCTTCATCACTAGTCACCACACTTGCAGGTAAGGACGGATGATGCGAGAAATAACTATCCGTATTAAAGAGTTTTTTGAGTAAACGAGAGGAAAAAGACGCTTCCTGATGCCGGTGTAAATTGGATATCAGATTAGCTGCTGTAAAATGAACCCGCCGATCACTACTATCAATACTTGGAGTCACTGTAGCCGCATTGGCAGTCCACATACTGGATGCAGAATAAGCGGCTGCCAGAATTTCAGGCGCTTCGCGGCTCGCCTGAGACAGCATTTGCTCAGTACCGCCATAAAAACCCATTTGCATGAGCAGATTTAAATTAGGCCGCTGATGAGGGGGTAAGACCGCCTGTTTCAAGCCCAGTCCATGCAGGAAGCGCATTTTGGCCAAACCCTGCAGAGCTGCTGCCTGGGGATTGGCTATTGAGAGTGCATTCGAAGTAGATGCAATATTGCCCAGGGATAAACCCGCATAATTATGCGTTGGCCCCACCAGCCCATCCATATTCAACTCATAGCTTTTCATAAAGTAATCCCGGGTAATAACTGAGCTGGTTTTGTTAGTTCAGCGCTTTCCATGCTGGCAACGGGATAAGAACAATAATCCGCTGCAAAATAGGCACTGGGACGGTGATTGCCGCTGCATCCAATACCACCGAAGGGAAGGCTGCTGGCAGCTCCAGTGGTGGGCCTGTTCCAGTTTATAAGTCCTGAATTAATCTGCCTGTAAAACAATTGATAATGATCAGGATGCTTACTTAAAAGACCAGCTGCCAGCCCATATTTGGTTTGATTTGCCATTTTAATTGCGTCTTCTAAGTCCTGATAACGATGGATCTGGACCAGAGGGGCAAAAATCTCTTCATCAATAACAGAGCGGGCGTCTGACATGTCAATAATTCCAGGCGATAAAAATGCGGCATCGTCCTGCAATAGTCTCATTTGCAGTAAGGCTTTGCCCCCTGAATCAAGCAATTTTTGCTGTGCTGCGAGGTGATGGCGCGCATGCTCAAGCCGGATAACCGGACCCATGAAAGGCTCAGGGCGTTGTTTATAATCACCAATAAGCAAGGCGTCGCAGGCTTCAGTAAACTTATCAAGAAAGGCTTTGCCCTGTGCGTTGTCTTTGATGAACAGTCTTCTTGCACAGGTACAGCGTTGTCCTGCGGTTATCATTGTAGATAAAAGCGTATGATAAACAGCAGCGTCAATGTCTTCAATATCATCCACAATCAAGGGGTTATTTCCACCCATTTCGAGAGCAAGAATTACCTCAGGCCGATCCACAAACTGTTGATTAATTCGTTTGCCAGTGGAATAACTTCCTGTAAAAAATACGCCTTTAATTCGCTGGGATAAAAGAGTCTGAGCTGTTTTGGCATCCCCCTGAATACAATTGATCACACCCTGTGGTAATTCGCTCTCATGCCAGCATTGCATAATCAAAATGGCTACTGCGGGACATAATTCACTGGGCTTATAAATGACGGTGTTTCCAGCAAGAAGGGCAGGAACAATATGACCATTACTCAAGTGAGCCGGAAAATTAAAAGCACCGAGGACAGTTACCACACCATGCGGTTTGTATCGTAAAGCTGCAGTTGATTCCGGGCTTATAGTTGATTTTTCGGCATTGCGCTCATGATAAGCCTGAATCGATATGGCTATTTTGGCAATGACCGAATTAACTTCTGTCAGGGATTCCCACAATGGCTTGCCTGTTTCGAGAGAAATCAGCTCAGCTAACTGCTCCCGTTTTTTTTCAACGGTATTGGCAAAACGTTTCAGACAGGCAATACGCTCCTCAACGCTTAAACTCATCCAGGGTCCTAAAGCCTTGTTTGCGGCTTCGGCTGCCTGTCTGATTTCAAACTCTGTTGCGTTATGTCCTTTCCACACTAACTGATTAGTAGCGGGATTGATGGAGATTAAGTCAGGCCCTTCCCCTGACACCCACTGCCCATCAATGTAGTGGCTATACGAGGTATTTGAAATCGTATTCATCGATGTCCTTCATGTAAATGTTTTTCTGGATGTAAAGGAGAAAGTCTGACAGCGTCTCCCTTTTTTAGTTTTAACCGCTCCGCTGTTTCTTTGCTCACTATGCAGCTATCGCTTTTGGTAATGATGGCTTGACTAAGTGTTGCCCGGAAATCAGAAGAGGTATTAGCTACCATATAGGATTTACTGCTGACCTCATCACTTATGCTGCCAATTGTCCGTAATTGGCTGGTTTTAATAGTATTGATTTCTTCAACAGGGGCTTCCAGTGTGGGACCGGCATCAAAAATATCCACGTATCCCAAAAAGCGAAACCCTTCATGCATAAGAATATTCATGGCTGGCAGGGTTGACTGATGGGGCTGACCAATGACTGATTGCGCAGCAGCCGCCAGTAATTTGACATAAATGGGATTGCGAGGCATCAAATCAGCAATAAATTGCTTGTCAGTGGAAATGGTCAGGCGATCGGCCTCAGAAAAAGTCATATGAAAAAAATGACTTCCAACATGATCCCAAAAAGGCGAGTGGCCGGCCTCATCTGAAATCCCACGCATCTCAGCAATTATTGTAGATGAAAACCGCAGAGGAAAAGCTGCAATGAAAAGAAAGCGAGCTCTGGAAAGCAGTAATCCATTGTTATTACGGCGATAGGAGGGGTCGAGAAAGAGGGTGCACACCTCACTTTTTCCCTGGTTATCGTTAACCAGGCTTAAGACCTCATAGTCACTGCGAATATTAAGTGAATGACAAAATCGGGTTCGTCGGGAAATTTTATAGGAATAAAAAGGGCTGTCGAAGCCCGTGGCTCCTTCAATGGCTGATGTGCCGACTACTTTCTTCGTTTCCGGATCTTCCAGAACAAAAAAATAATATTCATTAAGCGGCTTTTTGACTTCTTTTTCAAAAGAAGCACAAGACCACTCAATGCGTTTTTTTAATAACTCCCTGTCCTTTACCAGCGTGGTAATACCGATACCGCTATGCATTGCCAAATCATAAATCGAGTCAAGATCGGAAAGAAAAGCACGGCGGAAAATCATCATGAGTGAACTCCCTCCAAACTGCCCTGAGCCAGGTCCTGCAGTATAAACAGACTTAAAGCGGTCCGCTCAATGAGACTGTCGAGCAGGATGAATTCTTCATCGCTATGGATCGCACCGCCGCGAACGCCGAGGGTATCGAGCACCGGTAAGCCTTTATGTGCCAGATTATTGCCATCGCAGCAGCCGCCGCTATCTTTCCATACCATATCGAGATTAAGCCTTTCCCCGGCGCGCTGCACGCATCCAAACAGTTTTTGCGTTTTGCTGTCGACAAATTTTACTGGCCTACCGAACTGTCCGTCTATTGCTAATTGATAATCCTGTCTTTTTTCCTGACCTAGTATTTTATTCAATTGTCGTTGAATCCACAGTTCATCCTCTGAATTGCTCACACGTATATCCAGTTTGGCGACCGCTTTATCTGGCACCATATTCAATGCTTCTCCACCGGCAATTTTACCCACATTAACCGTGACACCTTCTCGCTGGCCATTAAGGGCATGAATCGAAAGAAGCACCTGTGCCAGATAGCAGATTGCATTTCGCCCTTCTTCAAAAGCACGCCCGACATGGGCGGATTTTCCAGTTGCCACCACGGTAAATTTTCCACTGCCTCTTCTGTTTTTGGCCAGTGTGCCTTTAGCATCCATTGCTGGCTCATAAATGAGGCCCGCCTGATAGCTGGCCGCCATGCTCTCAAGCCAGGGGCTGGAGGCGGGTGAGCCAATTTCTTCGTCGGCATTAATAAAAACATCCCAGCCCAGAGACTGAGATTCGGGAAGTTGTTCAAACATTTCGAGAGCATTCAGAATGATGAGCAGGCCGCCCTTCATATCAGCAACCCCAGGACCGTTAATCGTATTTTCATCAAGATAGCGAAGCGTCTGAAAAGGATGGTTTACGTGATAAACAGTATCCATATGCCCGCCTAAAAGTATTCGTCTTTTTAATTCCGGCCGCTTTCGGATAAATAAGGCATCCCCACAGACAAGTCTTTGGGAATTACCGTTCATATCGATGCTATGGAGAGGTGGAAAAGAAACTGACTCAATGGAATCAGCAAGGGGGCTAAACACCCGATGCAATTCACTATGGATGTCGGCAAGGCCATCAGGATTCGTGGTGCCGGAGTTAATCTCACATAGTCGCAGGAGCTGCTGAATCATCTCTGGTTGTCTTTCGCGCAAATCGACCAGGACACGTCTGGTTACAGGATCCATTGCATTGTCCAGAAAAAAAGGTAGTTAACCTTAGCCAAATTTCAGAGGTCATGCAAGACTATATACTCAATTCTATTGGTATTGAGCTTTCATCATGCTGCTCGGTATCTTCCATATTTTGTCTGACCAGTTCTTTCATACTGAGCTGAATTTGCTTGCGTTCATTGGCATTTTGAGATGTTCTAAATGTGGCCACTCCCGAATTAAACATTTTGGAGGAGCCAAAGGTAAATACATAGTGGAATATTCCGGCGATTATTTTCATAATACCGGCAGCAGCACGCCAGCGGGGATCTTTAACCTCCAGTTGATTAGCCAGGAGTTCATAGCGTTGTTTTTTCTCAGGACTAGGATTTTCCAGTAAATCGATGGTATCGCTAACCGCCTGCAGCAATAAACGTTTGCCGCTGGTATTCTTCCTGGCCTGCTCTTCAACTAAATCGATAAGTTTACCAGCCTGCTCAGACAGTTCTTTGGTACTGCGTTTGAGCTCCTGCAAGTCAATTCTCGCCTGAGGTATACGTATCAGGAGAAGTTCATTGGCACGTCTGTGAGGACAATTATCGTCTCTCCACTGGACAAGCCAGGGGATATCCTGTTTAACCTGTTGATAGCCTGAATTAATATAAAAATCGATTGCATTCCACAGCAGTTCTTCATGGTGATTCATGCCGCGTCCTTTAACCATGGCCGGGGCAGCATGAAGAGCGCGTTCAAATTCCTCGCGGCTCATTGGAGAGCCTAGCTCGATAGATTTCATTAGATTGTAATAAGCGGAGGATACCCCTGCGCGATCTATCGCATCTTTACAGGAAAAATTAAAAGTTAAAGGTTTGAGTTCACTAATTACACGATCAGGTAAGGCAAATTTGTTAAAATCAAACCAGATAGCCTGTCTTTGTGCTTTACTTAATGGCTTATCAGGGGTGGCTCCCATCGTGTTAAAACTGCCCAGGAGTAATCTTTTTACAATCTCCTGCTCGTTTGTTCCGTACAGCAGTTCTTTTATCTCAGGGCTGATATAGAAGTCCTTTATAGCTTCGTTTGAGTTACCGATTGCAATATTAAACAATCGCTCGAATTCATTCTCATAATTCAGATTGGCTTTGGTGGCATGGTAATCGCCAAAAGAAAATATTCCTTTGTCGGCGGGCAGTGTGATTACTGCAATGTTGTCATGTTCCTTTTCAAGTCCTTCAAGGGTTTGGGTCATACGGCATTCCAATCTGCCTTCAGGATCAATACGATCCCGTCCCAGATTGTTAAAGTAAATATGAGTAATGCGCTGTGCGGGGTCAGGGGATTGAAAAAGAGAGTCCAGAGGCCTTCTCAACTGATTGTTTAACCATAATTTAAACGAAGGGCTGATTTGAGTCAGGCCTTTTTCTCGTTGTACCTGGGTTCCGAAACGTAATTCTACAGGCAGGGTTAACCCGTTTTTATATTTATAGTCTCTTTTAGTTGCCAGACTGGTTTTATGTTGTGGTTTATACTCACGGCCAAAAGTGTCTTGTGCCCGGCTTTTAAAAGAGTCAACATCGGAGGGCGACGGCGCAGTATTAACACGCGGATGCTCGTTTGCCAATTGGTTGCGAATTGCAGAGGTTATTTTCTTTTTATCGCCCGGCTTGTGATTTGCGGGGATGTGTTTTATGGTCTCGAATGTTACATCGAGAATGTGATTATCATTAGCATATATCTTGTGAATAAAATCATTTAGTTCACTAATTTCCTTTTTAAGTACATTAATTTCGCTCTGTGAATCAGATAAGCTGCCAGTTTGAATACTCTGTTTTGCATCAAAAAATCCACCAGAGTTAGGTCGAAGGTTCTGCCTCGCGGTCAAAATGTCCAGCCTTTTTTGAAGATTTCTCTTTATCAGTTCAATCGCTTTGCTGTTTCCGTCTATAAAAATGAAAAAATCACGGTATAAATCCGCATAGGCAAAATTAGGATTGTAGGCTGCCTGTAAAATGTTTGTTAAAGGATCCTGTAGTGCTTGGGGTAAAATCGCATAAATTGCCCTGGGTAGCTTGCCGTTTTCCGCGATGCCTCTTAAATAGAGATAGCAGTTCTGGTTATGGATTTGCTCACTGGACATCGCCATAGATTTTGTTCTCTTATTTTAGTCTTACATATTGTAAATAAGTTTTCTTAAGAAAATATGATGAATTATTCATTTTTGATAAACTAAACTTAATCAGTCCTTTTGAATTAACCAAGAAAAACATATGGCTCGTGATTCTACATTATATAATTTAATTGAAACAACCCATTATCAGTGGCATGAAATCATTGAAGAAGGCTTGTCTGCTATGGATTCAGCCTATCTCAGGCAGTTGGAGCTAACTGACGATTGGCTTCCGGGAAAAGAGGCCTTATTCTCTGCTTTTAGCCTGCCGCTTGACGCCACGAATTATATTTTATTGGGTGAATCTCCTTACCCCCGAATACAATCAGCCAATGGCTATGCATTTTGGGATGCTGCGGTAAGAGATATATGGAGCCAAAGCGGTTTAAGTAAGGAAGTGAATCGTGCAACCTCGCTCCGTAATTTCATAAAAATGTTACTCCTGGTTAAAGGAGATCTGAGTGAGGATTTTTCGCAACAGGCTATTCAGAAAGTTGATAAAACAAATTATGTGCAAACAGCGAATGAGTTCTTTACTGGTTTAATTAATAGAGGATTTCTCTTGCTGAATGCCTCCCTGGTTTACAGTGAGGGGCAAGTAAAATATCATGCCAGAGAGTGGCGGCCCTTTATGAGTTCTCTTTTTAAGCGTCTCGCGGAAGTTAAGCCGTCATTACAATTAATTCTACTGGGCAATATTGCCAAACAGCTTGAAGAGACAAAACCCTTTTCCGGTCTGGTGGCTGAGCACCCTTATAATCTGAGCTTTATAACGAATAAGAATGTTCAGAATTTTTTTAAACATTTGGATTTGCTAAGTGTAAATGACTAAATCAACAATCGATGTGCGTGAAGTTTCAAAATTTAATGCCCTTTCCAGGCATTGGTGGGATAAGAACGGCCCGCTTAAGACCTTGCATGATATTAATCCTGCGCGGTTGCAATTTATCCAAAAACATGCGTCTTTGGGCCAGGCCAGAGTTCTCGATGTGGGCTGTGGCGGGGGTATTCTGGCTGAAGCAATAGCCGGGCAGGGGGGAGTTGTTACAGGGATTGATGCCGATAATGATGCTATTGTCACCGCAAATACGCATGCTATTGCTCAAAATCTATTCATTAATTACCATGTCACCCCTATAGAGGATTTTGAGGAGCCAGCATTTGATGTGATTACCTGCATGGAAATGCTGGAACATGTCAGCAATCCTGAGCTGGTAATACAGCATTGCTTTCGTTTGTTAAAGCCAGGCGGCAAGCTGTTTCTTTCTACAATTAATCGAACTTTGAAGGCTTATGGGGCTGCTATTATTGCTGCGGAATATATTTTGGGATTATTACCCCGGCAAACTCATGATTATGAAAAGTTCATCAAACCGGGAGAGCTGGCTGATATTCTGAGGAGCACGGGATTGCAGCTCATTGCACTGGAAGGAATCAATTATAATCCTTTTAGCCGAGAGGCAGAGCTTGCCAAATCAGTGGATATTAACTATTTAGTGTGTGCAGAGAAGCCAGGCTGAGTCTTGCTGGCATTCATGTTAAACGCAATTTGATAAGAGAAAATCCCCTCTCCCAAGCTGTGAGAGGGCTAGGGCACTGCCATTAAGTTAAGCTCAATTGTATATTAAACTGTCATCCCCACGAAAGGCGGGGATCCATCTCTGAGCTAGCCACAATGCCGACTGAGGAATAGATTCCCGCCTTTCGCGGGAATGACAGAAGTCCTTAACTTAATAGCAGTGAGGGCTAGGGTGAGGGTTGATTTAAACCCCTCTCTAACTCTCTCCCCTGAGGGGAGAGAGGATTTTTTAAGGGAACAAATTTATTTATTCCCTGCATCCACGCTTTAAAATTACTCGGCTTTTTCAGAATCAACACTCGATTTGTCAGATTTGGTGTAACGAGTCTGAAAACGCTGGTGAGCGTATTTGGCTTGTTCTTCTGTCACCACATCTACTTCGTTGCCGTAGAGGTCAACTCGGGCTGTATTCACTTTCTGACAGCTAAGATAGGCTGGTGATGAGCTATAGTAATTCAAGGCTTCCCGCAATGATTTTTTACTAAAAGGAGGTGACTCCAGTCGATCGTAAAATTCAATAATATCGTCGAATATTCCTATCTGCAGGGGTTTCACCTGTACGGGTTTTTTAAAAAAAGCATTTGGAAAATGTTCTATCAGCCAATCAATAATTAGTAATCTATCTTTTTTGACCAGGTTATTTTGCTTCATAGTTCTTACTCTGTTTACTGACTTATAAGCGGAGTCCAATAAATATCGATAACTTTCTTCATCTGTCTGCCACTCATCTATCAATTTTGCTCAATCAGAAAAATGCTTACGTAGAATAGCTACGCGCACATTTTTCTTCAATCACAAAATTGAAATCTGAACGCCATACAAGCGAATAAAGTTATCGATATTTATTGAACTCCGCTTAGTCAAATTGCCTCAAGTCGATTAGTCCATGCTATTCTAAACTAGAAAACTTTAATTTTCTATCGTACTTAACTTGTTCATCCTGTTTACTTGAAATCCGCTTTTGCTCAAGATACCCCAAGATATTTCTCAATTCCTTTGAAGAAAAGGTAGCTTTTAGCATTTAAGTGTCTCTTATTAATATATTAACTTATTGAAATATATCCTTTTTATTTAAATCCGCATAATTGCTTGTGATGTGATTGGGTGAGAAACAGGCTTGCATAGACCAGGCATCACTGCTAAATTTTATACATGACTTCAACGGAAATGAGGTCTTTAAAAGGACTTTCGTCATATGGAAATGAAATAATCAGGGAAGATTTCGGGACAGGATGTCCTGATTGGATGACTGCGAAAAAGCCAGGGTACGATACCCTGGCTTAATTTTTTATGCCATTGCATAACCAGTATGCGATAAATAAAACTTGTCGGGATAGTAAGCAAACACTACAGATCCTCCCTTAATCGTATTAATTACCGGCTTGGCCAGAGTTTGAGCGATAGAAGGGCATCCCCAGCTTCGTCCTGCACGGCCAGTTTTTTTGATAAAATCAGGCTCTACATACCATGCGCCGTGAATCACTACTCTGCGATTGTAAGCATTGTCATTAATTCCTCTTTCAAGCCCCTGAAGATTTAATGACAGGCCTTTTGACCCATAATAAGTATCGCGCGTTACATACGTTCCCAGGCTGCTTTCTTTGCTGGATACTTTGTTCGAAAAATGTTTTGGCACGTCCATTCCGGAGTTTTTACCGTGCGCTACGTAAGTATTATATAAAAGTCTTTCTTTATTAAGATCAAAAATCCACATTCTCTGCTTGTTAGAAGGTAATGAATAATCAATGACTGTCAGCAAAGGCTTTTTGACAGCGCCTTTTGCAGATGCTTTCTGATAGGCCGCCAGTGCCAGCTTCAATACTTTTTTATTTAACTGAGGGGCTTTCTTGCTAAGATGCTGAACTTGAACGCTCAGATTACTTGCCGGTTTGGCTGCCGCAGCAACCTGTGTTGAAATAGGGTGAGTCGGCGCTGAATGCGATGAAAAAAACAGTGCCGATAGAAGGCTAATTACTGTACTCATGATACTCCTTTTTTCTTGTGAAACATTGATTACAATGCAATCAAAAGCTGATGATTATATTTACAAGTGAGGCAAAAGTAAAATAATAAGAAAAATCATTGCTCATGAGGAAAAAAAATACATCAATTCAGAATCTTAGCTAATTTTTATAATCTAATGCATGGTTTGCATATGGTCTGTATGCGCAATAAATGATCTAAAAGCAGTCGAGTTTTGCGAATTAACAGTATAAAAATAGATCAATAAGGTTTAAATTAGATCTAAAAATGATGGATTGTGCTTTTCCTGGAAATCGCTTTTCGGCGTAAATTTTCATGAAATTAAGTCTGGGTGGATTTCATTTGAGTGCATTCTGAATTATCATTGATTGTTAAATTTTATACCAAATTTTGTGGTGGAGACAGCAATGCTAGTTAAGCGTCATTTGCAAGGTCCGGAAGGATTGCGCGCTCAAATCAATCAAGCCTATAGAATCGACGAATTATCAATAATAAGTCAACTCATTGATGAGGCAACACTCTCCGATCCGCAATTGCATGGCGCAAGAGGGCTTGCAACCGATTTAGTCAAACAAGTTCGTTTTGAGCGGACAAAGAGTACCGGAATTGATTCTTTCCTGACAGAATACTCCTTATCCAGCGAGGAGGGGATTGCGTTGATGTGCCTGGCGGAGGCCCTATTACGAGTTCCTGATAATCCGACTATCAGCAGCCTTATCAAAGACAAATTGACCGCTGCCGACTGGAAATCGCATCGGGGGCAAAGTCAGTCGTTTTTTGTTAATGCAACCACCTGGGCGCTTATGCTTACGGGGAAAGTACTGACGCCAGAAAAAGCGGAGTCGGTCTTAAGCAAGGCTGTTTTCACTGTTCTTAATCGCAGCGGCGAAGGGGTTGTGCGTAAAGCGGTGGATAAGGCAATGCGTATCATGAGCAAGCAATTCGTCATGGGGCGCAACATTTCAGAAGCTTTAACCCGAGCCAAGAAAAAAGAAGCAATTGGCTATCGTTATTCTTATGACATGCTGGGTGAAGCAGCGCTGACGCAGATCGATGCGGATCGATATTTCCAGGCGTATAAAGATGCGATTAAGGCGATTGGAGAAAGAGCGGATCGGCAAGCGACAATCTATCAACGACCAGGAATTTCCATCAAACTATCGGCTTTGCATCCAAGATATCAGGAAGCACAAAAAGAACGGGTAATGCGAGAACTGCCTCCTCGACTCCTTGAACTATCCCAAATTGCCAAACACTATGATATTGGCATGACCATTGATGCCGAAGAATCAGAACGTCTTGATATTTCATTGGATATTATTGAAGCCGTTTTCAATGATGATAGTCTGAATGGCTGGAAAGGCTTCGGTCTCGCTGTTCAGTCTTACCAGAAAAGAGCATCATTTGTTTTGGACTGGCTTGCTGATTTGGCACGTAAAAAAGGCCGCCGGATTATGGTTCGGCTGATTAAAGGTGCTTACTGGGATAGTGAAATTAAAAAAACACAAATGCAGGGACTGGAAGAATATCCTGTATTCACCCGTAAAGTATTCACCGATGTCTCTTTTCAGGCCTGTGCAAAAAAACTGCTTACGATGACGGATGTTATTTATCCTCAGTTTGCTACCCATAATGCCTATTCTGTCGCAATGGTCTTGCAAATAGTAGGTGATTACCGGGATTTTGAATTTCAGTGCCTTCATGGGATGGGTAAAGAGCTCTACGAGCAGATTGTTCCTGCGTCTAAACTGGGGATCCCTTGCCGTATCTATGCGCCAGTCGGCAGCCATGAAGATTTATTACCCTATCTCGTTCGCAGGCTTCTTGAAAATGGAGCAAACTCTTCTTTTGTGAACAGGATAGTGGATGAAAAAGCACCGATCGAATCTTTGGTAGAAGATCCAGTCGCCAAGGCACGTGGGTTTTTATCCAAAATTAATCATAATATTCCATTACCCTCTGCCATATTTTTACCTGAGCGTCAGAACTCATCCGGATTCGATTTCACCAATAGACAGGAATTGAATCAATTACGCGCTTATTATGATACCCAGGATTTGACGCACTGGCAGGCCAAACCTTTATTAAATGGTCGTGAAGCAGGACAAGTGCATCGGAGTGTCACATCGCCGCAACGCACTGATAAGCCGATTGGTCAGGTCAGCGATACTGCAATTGAAGATATCGACTGGGCTTTAAAACAGGCGGAGAAGGCCTTTTCGCACTGGAATACTCGTCCTGTGAAGGAAAGAGCCGCTCTTATTGAACGCTATGCCGATCTGCTTGAAGAAAATCAAGCCAGACTAATGGCTTTGCTTTGCCTTGAAGCCGGAAAAACCTGGAGCGACAGTATTGCTGAAGTCAGGGAAGCGGTTGATTTCTGCCGTTATTATGCCGCTCATGCTGTAAAGCTGATGGGCTCACCACAGTCATTACATGGCTATACAGGCGAGGTTAATGAGTTATCGCTTCATGGAAGAGGAACAGTGCTCTGCATTAGTCCCTGGAATTTCCCGCTGGCTATTTTTACAGGTCAGGTGGTTGCCGCTTTGGTGACGGGAAATTGCGTTATTGCCAAGCCAGCGGAACAGACGCCTTTAATTGCTTGCATGGCAGTTAACCTTCTGCATAAAGCAGGGATTCCTACAGGGGTTATTCAACTCCTGCCTGGCCCTGGTGAAACTATTGGTGCGGCACTGGTGGCTGACTTGCGTGTGAAAGCAGTTGTATTCACCGGTTCGACACAAACCGCTAATCTGATTAATAAGACACTGGCAACACGTGGTGGAGAAATTATCCCCCTGATTGCTGAAACAGGCGGTCAGAATGCCATGATCGTTGACTCTTCCGCATTGCTTGAGCAGGTTATTGTGGATGTGATTACTTCCTCATTTGGAAGTGCGGGCCAGCGCTGTTCAGCCCTGCGTGTCATCTATATACAGGAAGAGGTTTATCCTCGCTTCATTGAGCTCTTAAAAGGGGCTATGGAAGAATTAACGATTGGGGATCCTCAATGGCTGAGCACGGATATTGGGCCTGTTATTGACAGTGAAGCTCTGGAAGTGCTTAAGGCCCATGTGGAGCAAATGAGAAAAAGCCATGAGATTATTTACCAATGCCGCTTAAGTGAGGACTGCCGAAACGGATATTTCATGCCGCCCACAGCAATAGCACTCGACTCCATCAACTCGCTCAAGAAAGAAGTGTTTGGGCCGGTTCTCCATGTGATTCGCTATCCACGAAAAGGGCTGGATAAAGTCATTAGCGAAATTAATGGAACGGGTTATGGCTTGACTCTGGGAATTCACAGCCGGATAAATCATACTGTTGATTACATTCGTCAGCGGATACATGCCGGTAACTGCTATGTTAACCGTAATATGATTGGTGCGGTGGTAGGACTCCAGCCTTTCGGGGGAGAAGGATTATCCGGTACAGGACCCAAGGCTGGCGGCCCATACTATTTGCTGCGTTTATGTCATGAGCGTACCTATACAGTGGATACGACAGCAGCAGGAGGCAATGCGAGTCTTATGTCTATTCCTGAGGGGATTTAATCCTGAATCGTCCCCAACGTCATCCTGAGCAAGGATGACGTACCTGGGGAGTTACATTCAGTGTTTATCTTTATTCTTTTTCTTACCCAGCAACCAATCCACACTGACCTCAAGTTCACTGGCAATGGTTTGCATTGTGCCTGTATCAACCATCATCCCATTTAAAACCGCTTCGGCCTTAAATTTTGGCAATTTAAGCATCTTCGCAAAGGCTTGAACCCTTTCGGCCATTAAATCTGGAACACCTATCGCATCCAGTTCGTTATTCAAACGTTCAGACAATTCTCTGTTAGACATGACAGTCTCCTTTTTCATTTTGTTTTAGTGTAAAACAGGAATGCTTAAGGCTTGATTAACAGAATAATTTTTAAAATAAAAATAGGGCGTGGTTACAATTCATACCCAACGTCTACGTACCGCGGCTTGTCCGCGGTACCCAGGAGATGGTCAAGTTAAGACAGAGGCAATTTACTTGCTTGTTCAATTGATAAATAAGAGCAAACTCGTACTATCACGATTCTAACGTCAAATATAAAACGAGTTTGCAATGGCTAGAGTGATGCTCAGTGACGAGCATCTATGTTTGCGATGGCATGCTCATATATTTGGCTCCCCATGTAGCGAGCAAAATTTAAGTGATATTATCACGTTGAGTCCAATGTTCTAGTGGAAGAAAGATGAAATCATTTTATGCTTATATCATGGCAAGTGGCCGTAATGGCACTCTGTATGTTGGTTCAACGTCCGATTTAATTAAAAGAACCTGGGAACACAAAAATAACGTGATTCGAGGATTTACGGCCAAGTACAATGTACATCTATTGGTCTACTATGAAATCCATGTAACATACATCGAAGCAGCTCGACGTGAAAAACGATTCAAAAATTGGTGCCGCCAATGGAAATTAAATTTAATTGAGACCCTAAACCCAGATTGGCGTGATCTGTACGAAGATATTTGTTGTTGACTTAGATCCTCTGGATACCGCGGACAAGCCGCGGTACGTAGACGTTGAGGATGAATTGTAAACACGCCCTAATTAGGAGCTCAGGGAAGGCGGTGAAATCAACCCTCACCCTAGCCCTCTACTTGGGAGAGGGGATTCTTCTTTTTTAAATTGATGCCTACTTCCTTAAATTCTCTCTCCCCTTGTGAGAGAGTTAGAGAGAGGGTGATTTCTTTGTATCCTCAAAATACTTTAACCAACAAATAATTTCTGGCCAGGCTTCAGGAGATTCATGTTGATATTTGGGTTTAGCTTTGCCAGATTGGCAACACTGGTATTATTGCGCTTGGCAATTGCGCTTAAGCTATCGCCGTTTTTAACGGTATAGATCCCCGGATTCACTTTGTTCCTCCAGATGACTAACTGTTGTCCCTTTGATAGTGCTTTTTTCGGGTTGAGTTTGTTCCATTGTCGTATATCGGCGGCTGCAACCTGATATTTGGCTTCAATGCTGCGGATATCCTCTCCATTTTGCACAATATGAATTACTTTATAAAGTTGTGTCGAAGCAGGTTTATCCACTATCGGTTTGGGCCGATTGCTGGCTATCGCTCGCGGCGCGTTCTTAGTGCTGGGAATTAAAATAAACTGACCATTTTTGAGTCGGTCGTTAGGGAGCTGGTTGACTTCACGCAATAATTTTGCAGTTGTAAAATAGCGCTGTGCAATAGAGTTCAGATTGTCTCCTTTTCGCACCTGATGCCGGGTCCAGCTGACGCGTTGCTCACGTGGAACATGAGCCAGGTTGCGATTAAAAGCGGCTACTTTGGCTGCAGGAATTAATAGCTTGAACGGCTTATAGGGTGCTGTGGCCCAGCGATTGTAGCCAGGATTCAATTTTATTAAATCCGTGTAGGAAATGCCTGCCAATTTAGCGGCATGGTTTAAGTCAATCTGGCTGCCAATATTAACTTCCTCAAAATAGGGAACATGCGGTATTTCAGGAAGGCTGACTCGGTAACGCTGCGGGTATTTAATAATTTCGGCAAGCGCCAGTAATCGGGGTACATAAAAGCGCGTTTCATTCGGAACCGGTAATACCCAGAAATTAACTGCGCGACCTGTCTGACCGCTGTTTTTGATGGCTCTTGAAATGGTTCCTTCACCAGAATCATAGGCTGCGATAGCCAGAACCCAGTTTCCATTAAAATATCGGCCAAGGTAATTCAGATAATTAAGCGCCGCATCGGTAGAAGGAGTGATGCTTCGTCTGGCGTCAAACCACCAGTCCTGTTTTAAACCAAGATTAGTCCCTGTTCCCGGCATCAGTTGCCATAAACCGGCAGCGCCGGCTCCTGAATAAGCAAAAGGATCGTAGGCACTTTCCAGCATAGGTATAAGGGCCAGTTCTCCTGGAAGATTCCGTTTTTTAACTTCAGTGACAATATGATACATATAGGGTTCTGCACGGGCCAGTTTTTGCAGATAGCCGGGGTGATTGATGAGCCATTGCAGTTGGCTTTGAACTTCAGGCTGTGTGATTTCATGATTCATTTTAAGCTGGCTTCTCAATACCTCCCATACCGTGGGAACAGAATGACCAAAACCCCAGCCAAAACAAAGATTCATTGATAAATATAGAAATATTCCACAAATATAATTGAATTTAAACTTCAATGTGCGAACCTATTTCTGATAAGGGGAAGTCAGTTTACTAAAGATCAAATTCGGGATAAACCCTTTAATGCCTCATTTCCTGTTTCTGTCGATTTATTAATCAACCTTCAAGAGAAATTATTTTTATCTTCCCGAAGCTGTCTGAATACCCTTAATGGCTCAACTGAAGAACATCCTCTATTGACTGCATACTGTATAACTGAGGGTTCTGTAGTCCGCAGAAAGGGATTGATACGCTTTTCTTTTTCAATGGTCGAAGGCAGAGAGCAGTGATAATCTGGCTGGTTAAACTTGCTCATTTCCAATTGAATATCTGTATTTTGAGGTTCAACCTGCTTAGCAAAGCGAAGATTTTGCAAGGTATATTCATGGCCGCAGTAAACCTTTGTGCTTCCCGGCAAATGACCAAGGCGGGTCAGTGACCCAAACAGCGCCTCCAGACTACCGTCAAATACTCGGCCGCAACCTGCTGAAAAAAGTGTGTCGCCACAAAATAAGGCTTCATATTGGGGCTCAAAATAGCAGATATGGCTGCTGGTGTGACCTGGAATTTCGAGCACCTTGAAATGACAACCCAGCCATTCAATTGAATCAGGTTCGGTGATCGAATGAAAGGGCTGTGGTATCCGCTGATCTTTCGGACCATAAACCCAGGCAAGAGGAAAATGATTAAGCAATTCAGGTACACCGCCTATATGATCAGCGTGATGGTGAGTGAGTAAAATGCCATCCAGGCGAAGCTTGTGTGTTTTGAAATAGCTTAAAACCGGTTGGGCCTGTCCCGGATCAACACAAATGGCTCTCTGCTGCTCTTCATTAACTAGTGTCCAGATATAGTTATCCGAAAATGCCGGTACAGGAATAATGTTCATTGTGCTTCCTCTCTTGAATTAAGACCCCGTCTTTTCAATACGATAAAATGATTTTTTGGGGTTAATTATAGAACATAAATAATCAAGTCCGCTTTTTGCCTGCTCCTCGAGCAGGTAGGGCGGGTTTATTATCCATAAGCCGCAGCTATTCATTCCATCGCCTGGAACGCCTGAATGAAACTCAATGTTTAGTGTTTGTTTCGCTGGGATAGCACTTAAATGCCGAAGAAGTTTTTCATGTAAACGATTATCAATAATTGGATACCAGAGGCAGAACACGCCGGTTTCAAATTTTTTATAAGCCAGGCCCATTTTCTCAGGGATCTGTTTGTACTCTGTTTTTATCTCAAAAGATGGATCAATAAAAATCAAACCACGGCGTTCAGGCGGAGGAAGCAAGGCTGTGAGATTATGCATCCCGTCACTATGGGTAAAATGGACGCGCTTGCCCTGGTGAGACAAGGAGTCGAGATGGTCAAATTCTCGTGGGTGCAGCTCGCATGCTGTTAATCTGTCCTGAGGACGCAGATTATCAATAATTAATGAGGGTGAACCCGGGTAATATCTGAGCTCCTCATTATTTAATTTCTGGATGCTTTTTAAGTACGATTCAAAAGCCGTCGGCGCTTTTTTCTTAAATTTCCAGACCTCTGCGATTCCCGCCAGATATTCTCCTGTTTTATTCGACTGCCGATCGCGAAGATCATAAAGCCCTCGTCCGGCATGGGTTTCCAGAATAAACAGAGGTTTTTCTTTTTGTTGCAGACTGGAAAGCAGGTTGGTCAGAACGAAATGTTTAACGATATCCGCAAAATTGCCGGCATGATAACCGTGTTGATAACTGAGCATAAAGACTTTTAAAAAATAAGATTAAAGCAATTATACGTTTTAAACCCGTTCCAGCATACACCTGGGCAGCTCTTTTATTTTTTGCACTATACTCAAATTAAGATCAGTCTTGCACTGATTTGGGCTGATAAAAAACTAAAGTTGCGTTTAGGAGGCGGGTATGGGTTTGCGAAATGAACATGATGACAGTTACTCGTTTTCTGATTATGAGTATACTCATGAAGACGAAGAACAACTCTCTCACAAGAAACGCGTTCGAAAAATGCTGGAGGAGCGGCTCGAAAAAAAACGGCTGCGTGAAGAAATAGATGAGCTGGATGGTGATTTTGACTGGGATGAACTTGATAGATGATTGACCGGTCACGAACCAGTCAGGTGTTTTGAAGCAATCAATGTATTCTGTAGCAGCATTGCGATAGTCATTGGACCAACTCCGCCTGGAACCGGTGTAATCCAGGCGACTTTTTCCACCGCCTCTTTATAATCCACATCGCCGCAAAGACTGCCATCTTGCAGTCGGTGTATTCCCACGTCAACTATTATCTGATTCTCTGATAGCCAGCTTGTATCCAGCACATCTGTCTTGCCCGTGGCGACTACAATGATTTCTGCATTACGAACATGTTTTTCAAGATTGTTACTGAAACGATGGGTGATGGTGACTGTAGACGCTGCCAGCAAAAACTCGAGCATCATTGGTCTACCTACAATATTGGAGGCGCCTATCACTAATGCGTCAGTGCCCCGAAGAGGGATGTCATAACTTCTCAGAAGCTCAATAATTCCAGCGGGAGTACAGGGCCTTAGCAGGGGGGAGCGCTGAGCGAGCCGGCCTATATTATAGGGATGAAAGCCGTCGACGTCTTTTAAAGGCGAAAGAGCCTCGATAATGGTTCCTTCGTTGATATGCTGAGGCAGTGGCAGTTGAACTAAAATACCATGTGTGTTTTCATCCTGATTAAGCTGCTCAATCAATTGCAGCAAAGTCTTTTCATCGGTATCAACTGGTAAATCATAGGCATAGGAATTTATTCCGATTTCAGCACAGGCTTTGCGCTTGTTAGCGACATAGACTTCCGATGCGCTGTCATTCCCAACCAGGATAACCGCGAGACCAGGAGTTACTTCGCCAGAGGATTTTCTTTGATTAATTTCTTCTTTAAGAGATAATTTAAGCTGGGATGCGACAGTTTTCCCATCCAGTATTTGAGCAGTCATTGATTACCTCCTTCAATTTCACATTACCCCGAATGATTATGCCTCTATCAATAGCTTAGCTGCAGAACAGGGATTTTGATGGCCGGCATTATGAAATAGAGCAAATTGATATGCAAATGTTAAATCGTTAAAGAGTATAACTTCGCTTGAATCCATTGAATGAAGATGATAATTTTGTTCTTTTATCTTAGGTTCCGTGAACATATTTTAATTATCCGCATTTTCGCTCACAATAAAATTTGTCCACAGAACCTGGTATTGGGAGTTTTCCTACAGGGAGTGTTGTGAAACTAAATCGTCTGCATGCTGCAATATTAACGATTACTATGCCATTTGCCGTTTACTCCCTGGGCATGGGCGAACTCACTGTAAGCTCCTATCTTAACCAGCCCTTTCAAGGTGAAATTCCCTTGATTGATGTTGATGGTATTCCACTTAACGGGATTAAAGCCAGTCTGGCATCGGTCGAAGATTTTGAACGGATTGGTCTGGAGAGAAAAGAAATTCTCTCGTTCATCCAGTTTGACGTCCGATTAAATAAAAAAGGCAAACCCGTTATTGCATTAACATCACAGGAGCGAATTACCGAGCCTTTTTTGCAATTGGTTGTGGATTTGGCATGGGCAGAGGGACAGTTGTACCGATCCTATACTATTTTACTTGACCCTCCCGGCTATAAACTGGTTACTGTAGTCCATAGTGATAAAGTAATCAGAAGCAAGACGATTAAAGGTCCCGGCATTATAGACAAGCCAGTGTTTACGCATATTGTTGAATTACCGGATGCTGCTCATCAAGTTCGGAAAGAGGCGAGTTATGGCCCAACCCTGGTTAATGAAAATATCTGGCAAATTGCGCAGCGTTATGTGACAACTGACTCCAGCTTACAGCAAGTAATCCTTGCCATAGTGGGCACCAACTCTCAGGCATTCACACAGGGCAATCTGAATGGTCTCAAAATCGGAGAACGGCTTAGAATTCCATCGAATGAGGAAGTATTAAAAATACCTGCTGATCTGGCAAAAAAAGAAGTAGAGGCACACGATACGGCCTGGAAGTCAGGTAGTGAAATAAAGCATGTCCTGTTACCCCCATATATAGACGCAGTGGCTGGCAGTTCGCAGTTTGAGCAAAAAACCAGGCAACAGCCAGGCGTTTCAACAGTATTGCCTATTCCTGCATTTGAGCAGGACAAGTCCACCCAGCCAGTTTTATTTACATCATTATTACCTAAGCCGGATACTGTGGCGCAAGCAGGGGCCAAACAGACTGATCTCAGCATGAAAGCTGAGATGGACGTAAATTCCGCAGCAATTGATGCGGTCCGTTCTGAAAATATGCAATTAAAAGCACAACTTTCTGCTCTCCAGGGCGACAATAAGCAATTGTTGCAAAAGATGCAGCAGCAAAATCAGGAATTCTCCGAACTCAAGACGCAGATTAGTCAATTCATTAAAGAAAGAAAAGGTTTAAAAGCTCAGGTTAATGAACTGAATGATGACAGCAATAGCCTACCCTGGTGGGTGTATCTGTTGCTGCTAACAGGTGGTATCAGTTTAGGTATTATATCAGGCATGTTACTTAGCAGACGGCGCACGGAAAAGCCCCAGTGTGCCCCGGTGGCTGCAAGTTTGCCAGCAAAACCGTGGTCAAATAATTTGCAGGAACTAAAGCCTCAGCTCGAACCGGTTGTGCCTGAAGTAAAGGAAGATTTAAGCCAACAGGTTCCTGAGAGACCGGCTTTTGTTCCTGGCACCACAGAGCAGGCCAAAGAAAGAGAACCGGAGATTCAGGATGATAAGGCGCGCGGTGATATTTTACAGGCAGAACTCAGCGCACAGCGACTGGAGATGCCAAAGGATATTCCTGTTGAGAGTGCTCAGGAATCGATAGACAGCCAATCCGAGCGAGAAGATGAACCTTCTGCTGATGAAGTCATTGATGATGAGGAAAAATTGTCCGAGGCGGACTATACCCTGGAATTTGAACCCGGTCTGCATAAAAAGTTAATTCAGGAAAACCAGCCTGAGACTTCATCGTCGCCTGAATCAGATGATCGCAGTCTTGACTTTGTCCTCGATAAAAGCGACTTGCCTCCACTGCAGGAGACTACGGCAAGTGAAGCGAAAAAAGCAGACGAGCCAGAAGCAACAATGGAATTATCCAGCGACGAAAAGGATTTTTTTGCATCAATGAATCTGGACGAAGAGAAAACAACCACTGGCCAGCCATCGATTGCGCCTGCTGCTGCGGAAACTGCCAATAATGCGCCTGCGGAGCCCGAAGGAAAGGTTTCAGAGCTGGTAACAAGTAAATCCGCATTAGACACCTTGCTGGCTCTGGCCAAAACATATATCAGCATGGATGACCTTCAGGCCGCCAGACAATCTTTGCAGGAAGTGATGGAGCATGGGAGTGAAGAACAAAGGGAGCAGGCGAAAAAGCTTCTCGCTGAGATCAGAGATTAATTTCTACGTTCTCAATGCCATCACAGGGGTTCTTAATAAACTTCTATAGACAAAATAATAACGGTGTATTACATTGGGCCTTTTGAGCAGGAAATGCCATGCGTATTGCCTTAGGGGTTGAATACGACGGAAGCCAGTATCATGGCTGGCAGGCGCAAACAGGCCTGCATACGATTCAACAAGTTTTGGAAAATGCCTTATCCCGTGTTGCGGATATGGATATTTCAGTAGTGTGCGCCGGACGAACTGATACAGGGGTTCATGCCACCAATCAGGTAATCCACTTTGATTGTGAAAAGCAAAGAACGA
This sequence comes from Legionella sp. 16cNR16C, assembly GCF_021297775.1. NCBI lineage: Bacteria > Pseudomonadati > Pseudomonadota > Gammaproteobacteria > Legionellales > Legionellaceae > Legionella > Legionella sp. 16cNR16C. The sequence goes on along the minus strand of NZ_JAJTMX010000001.1, from coordinate 842,844 downwards.
TTCGTGCCTGGATTCATGGGGTCAATTCATTTCTTCCCAAAGATGTCTGTATCAAATGGGGAAAGGAAATGCCGGAGGAATTTCATGCGCGCTATTCAGCGCTTTCACGAAGATATCGATATATCATCTATAATTCGTCTATAAGGCCTGCCTTATTAAGAGGCAATGTGACCTGGCAGTATCGGCAGCTTGAGCATCACTCCATGCAGGAGGCTGCTCGTTTTCTGCTTGGAGAAAACGATTATACGTCCTTTCGCTCGGTAGAATGTCAGTCCAACACGCCCATGCGTAATATCCACACTCTGGAAGTGACACGTAATGGGGATTTGGTCATGATAGATATTACAGCCAATGCATTTTTGCATCATATGGTGCGCAACATTGCGGGTGTCCTGATTGCGGTCGGTACTGGAAAAAAACCGGTGGAATGGGTTGGGGAAGTGCTGCAGGCAAAGGATCGTCGCCTGGGTGCGGAAACTGCTCCTCCTTATGGGCTTTATTTGGTCAATGTAAGTTATCCAAAAGAGTATGGCGTTATTCAGGGCCCGCTTGGCCCCTTATTTCTCTGGAACAAATAATGAATAAACGCGTCCGGATCAAGATGTGCGGGATGACCCGCCGGGAAGATATAATGACGGCTGCTCATTTGGGCGTTGATGCCGTTGGTTTAATTTTTCACCCGGCCAGCCCCCGTCATGTTTCTCTGGAGCAAGCCAGGGAGTTGGTTCGTGACTGGCCTGTTTTTGTTGATCTGGTGGCCGTGCTGGTCAATCCTGCTGTACAGGTGGTGCAGAAGATTTTAGATGAACTGCCGGTTAGCTGCCTGCAGTTTCATGGGGATGAGCCGCCGGAGTTTTGCAGGCAGTTTAATCGTCCTTTTATCAAGGCCGTTCCAGTGATGTCGTCTGCTAGTGTTAATGACGCAATAGCAAAGTATGAGACTGCTTCTGCTCTGCTGCTGGAAACTCCTTCAGTTGGTGTGAGAGGAGGTAGCGGGCAAGTATTTGACTGGAATCTAATCCCGTTACAGAGAAGACTTCCGCTCATCCTGGCGGGGGGATTGAACACAGCAAACATCTTAGAGGCGCTTGAGACCTGTCATCCCGATGCGGTGGATGTCTGCAGTGGAGTGGAGAGTTCTCCAGGTATTAAAGATCATGACAAAATGATTCGTTTTGTCGAATTGGCAGGAGGAATACATGAGCATTAATGAGCTGCCGGACCAATTAGGTCATTTTGGCCCCTACGGGGGGATGTTCGTTGCAGATACGCTGATGTTTGCGCTTGAAAACCTTAAGAAAGCTTATGAGTTTTATAAAAATGATCCCGAGTTTCTTGCCGAACTGGATTTTGAATTAAAAGATTATGTAGGCAGGCCTAGCCCCTTGTACTATGCCGAGCGCCTGAGCAAGCAATTGGGGGGAGCCAGAATTTACCTGAAAAGGGAAGATCTGAACCACACCGGCGCACATAAGGTAAATAATACCATTGGCCAGGGATTGCTGGCCAAGCGGATGGGTAAAACCCGTATTATTGCTGAAACCGGCGCTGGCCAGCATGGAGTTGCCTCAGCAACTGTTGCTGCCAAGCTGGGAATGGAATGCGTTGTCTATATGGGCTCTGAAGATATTAAGCGCCAATCGAGTAATGTATATCGTATGAAGCTATTGGGTGCGACAGTTGTTCCAGTAACTTCAGGCTCGAGAACACTAAAGGACGCGCTCAATGAAGCAATGCGTGATTGGGTTAGTAATGTAGATAATACGTTTTATATCATTGGCACAGTAGCAGGACCTCATCCTTATCCGCAGATGGTCAGAGATTTTCAGGCTGTCATTGGAAGAGAGTCGCGTCAGCAAATGCTTGATAAGACTGGTCGCCTGCCCGATGCGGTTGTGGCTTGTGTGGGAGGCGGCTCGAATGCAATTGGCTTGTTTTATCCTTTTCTGAACGATCCCGCGGTGAAGATATTCGGTGTGGAAGCTGCTGGCAAGGGCATCGAAACTGGAGAACACGCGGCTTCCCTGATTGCTGGAAAACCAGGTGTGCTGCATGGCAATCGAACCTACCTGCTCTGTGATGAAGATGGTCAGATAAAGGATACTCATTCCATTTCTGCTGGTCTTGATTATCCCGGTGTAGGACCGGAGCATGCCTGGCTTCGAGACAGCGGCCGTGCTGAATACGTAGGTATTACAGACGACGAAGCGCTGAACGCCTTTCGCAGGTTAACCCGGGTTGAAGGAATCATTCCGGCCCTTGAGTCAAGCCATGCAGTTGCCTATGCGATGAAACTGGCGCCAGAGATGAAAAATTCCCAGCAAATTATTGTTAACCTGTCAGGCCGCGGCGATAAAGACATGCATACAGTGGCGGAAATTGACGGGATGACGATTTAACCAAGCAAGTAAGAGTGACTGAATGAATCGAATTGATAAAACGCTCTCGGCATTAAAAGCGGCCAATAAGAAAATGCTTAGCCCCTATATAACGGCAGGCGATCCGGGACCTGAGCATACTGTGGAGTTAATGCATTCTCTGGTTGAAGGAGGCGCGGATGTGCTCGAATTGGGGATCCCTTTTTCGGATCCTATGGCTGAGGGGCCGGTGATTCAGGCGGCTATGGAGCGCGCTTTGAGCCATCAGGTGAATTGCGATCAGGTCCTGGAGATGGTCAGGCAATTCCGACAGAAGGATAGCAATACGCCTGTTGTGATAATGGGCTATGTCAATCCCATTGAAATTTATGGCTATGAGCGTTTCGCAAAAAAAGCCAGTGAGGTCGGTGTTGATGGAACGATTTTAGTGGATTTACCTCCCGAAGAAAGCAAACAGGTGAATGAAATTTGGCGCTCCCAGGGTTTGTACAGCATTTATTTATGTTCCCCCACGACTTCAGATGAGCGAATGAAATTAATTAATGAATATGGTCAGGGCTATCTGTATTACGTATCCTTAAAGGGCGTTACCGGCTCAGACGCCCTGAATATGCAGGCTGTCAGGGAAAATTATCAATATCGAAAAACGCAGACAAGCATCCCTTTAATGGTTGGCTTTGGAATTAAAACTCCGCAAATGGCTGCGGATGTCGCTGAATTTGCTGATGGCGTCATTGTGGGCGCTGCGCTAATTAACGCGATGATTGATGCTTTTAACCAGAAAAAGAATATTAAACAGGCTGTGAATACTTTAATTAATTCGATCAGAAATGCGATAGATGGATAATACGATGACAGAAATTAACGAAAAAAGAGCTCATTTTATCAGACAGTTAATCACTGATGATCTGGAGACTGGAAAGCATAAAGAAATTATTACCCGATTCCCTCCGGAGCCTAATGGCTATTTACATGTAGGTCATGCCAAGTCAATTTGTCTGAACTTTGGTCTGGCAGAAGAGTTTTCCGGAAAATGCTACTTCCGTTTTGATGACACCAATCCAATCAAAGAGGAAGAAGAATATGTTCATGCAATGATCGAAGATGTCAAATGGCTGGGATTTCAATGGCACGAGATGACTCATTCTTCTGATTATTATCAGCAATTGTATGATTATGCGGTGTTGCTGATTAAAGAAGGGAAGGCCTATGTTGACAGCTTAAGCATGGAAGAAATCAGAGCCTATCGTGGAACTTTGCAGGAACCAGGTAGAGAAAGTCCCTATCGCGCGCGAAGCATAGAGGAGAATCTGGATTTATTTGAGCGAATGAAAGCAGGGGAGTTTCCTGACGGAACTCATGTGCTGAGAGCCAAAATTGATATGCAATCCGGCAATATTAATATGAGAGATCCGGTACTATACCGCATTCGACATGCCAGTCACCAACGCACAGGTGATCAATGGTGTATCTATCCGATGTATGATTATGCGCATCCCATTTCGGATGCACTCGAAAAGATAACTCACTCGCTATGTACGCTTGAATTCCAGGATCATCGTCCCTTATATGATTGGTTTATCGATAACCTGCCTGTTCCGGCTAAACCCATTCAAACCGAGTTTGCACGCCTGAATCTGTCACACACAGTCACCAGTAAACGCAAACTGAGGCAGTTGGTTGAGCAAAATGTTGTAAACGGTTGGGATGATCCCCGTCTTCCTACCATTCGCGGCATGCGTAAAAGAGGTTATCCGCCAGCGGCTCTCCGTGAATTTTGCGAGCAAATTGGTATTTCCCGCAGTGATTCCGTCATTGACATGTCTGTTCTGGAAGCCTGTGTCCGCGATGAGCTAAACCGCCATGCTAAACGAGCTTTGTGTGTTCTTGAGCCAATTAAACTGGTCATTGAAAATTATCCTGAGGATAAGGTGGAAGAGCTTATCGCTTCCTATCACCCTCAGGATCCGGATGCTGGTAACCGAGTCCTTCCTTTTGCTCGTGAGATATATATCGAGCGAAGTGATTTTATGGAAAACCCTCCGAAAGATTATTTTAGATTGACAGTCGGTGCAGAAGTGCGTTTAAGACACGCCTATGTGATTCGCTGCAATGAGGTGTTGCGCAATGAACAAGGTGAAGTTGTCGAGTTGCGCTGTACTTACGATCCCGAAACACTTGGAAAAAACCCGGTCGGCAGAAAGGTAAAAGGGGTTATTCACTGGGTCTCCGCACATCACGCTTATCCGGTGACTATTTATCAGTACGATCGTTTGTTCAACGATGCGAATCCAGGGCGTGAAGACGATTTCATGCAGTTTTTGAATCACGATTCATTATTGGTACAGCAGGCCTATTGTGAACCATCACTGGCCAAGTCGAAAGAAAATGAAGTCTATCAATTCGAGCGCCTGGGATATTATTGCGTCAATGAAACCGAAGCGGGGCAGGTTAAAGCGTTTCACCGTGTGGTTGGACTAAGAGACACTTGGACAAAAATTAGTTAAGAGAGCAGGCATGTTAAGTTTATATAATTCGCTGACAAGACAAAAGGAAGCATTTAAAGCACTAACCCCGGGTAAAATCGGTCTGTATGCCTGCGGTATCACCGTATATGATCGTTGCCATTTAGGTCATGCCCGCTCTATGGTTTGCTTTGACGCGATTGTACGCTTTCTGCGCAGCCAAAATTATGAAGTAACCTATGTCCGTAATATTACGGATATTGATGATAAAATTATCGTACGGGCGCAGGAGCGGGGCATTTCTATTAATGAACTGACCAGTCATTTTATTGATGCAATGCACAATGATGAGCGTTCATTGAATATCTTACCGCCAGATGTTGAACCGCGTGCCACAGCTCATATCCATTCCATCATTCAGTTAATTGAAAAATTACTGGCGCGCAAAAACGCTTATATCAGTGATAATGGCGATGTGTGCTTTGAGGTGAGCAGCTTCAAAGAGTATGGCAAATTATCTCACAAGGATTTGGAAGGGCTGGTAGCAGGCGCCAGAATCGAGGTCGTCAGAGAGAAGCGTTCTCCTCTTGATTTTGTATTATGGAAATCAGCGAAACCCGGCGAACCCAGTTGGCCTTCTCCCTGGGGTGACGGACGGCCAGGCTGGCATATTGAATGTTCAGCAATGGCGATGCATGAGTTAGGCCAGCAATTTGACATTCATGGCGGAGGCCTGGATTTACAGTTCCCTCATCATGAGAATGAAATTGCACAGAGTGAAGCGGCAACCGGAAAACCCTTTGCCAATTATTGGATCCATGTGGGGATGCTGCAGGTTAACAATGAGAAAATGGCGAAGTCTTTGGGGAACTTTTACACGATTGAAGATGTGCTTAAGAACCATCATCCCGAAGTGATTCGTTATTTTCTGTTAAGCAGCCATTACCGCAGCCCGTTGAATTATTCGGATGAAAATTTAAGCAACTCGGCCAAGGCGCTGACCCGGTTATACCAGTCACTGAAGGATATTGAATTTTCGGGCAATGAAGAGATGGATACTGACTGGTCTAATCAGTTTAATGAGGCGATGAATGATGACTTTAATACCCCGATCGCGCTTTCAGTGTTATTTCAACTGAGCCATGAGCTAAATAAAACCCGTGATCCACGCCAGGCTGCGACCTTAAAGAAGCTGGCTGAAGTTCTTGGCTTGCTGCAAATAGAACCTGAGCAGTTTTTACAAGCTGAGCCCACAGGTATTGATAAGGCGACTATTGAGCAGCTTATTGCTGAGCGTACACAAGCCAAGGCTGAAAAAAACTGGAAGCGTGCGGATGAAATCAGAGATCAGCTTGCCGAAAGTGGTGTGGAGTTGGCGGATAGCGCCTCAGGAACCAGCTGGCGGCGAAAAAACTGAGCTTAAGTTTCAATACACTGTCATGCCCCGTCATCTCGAACGCAGTGAAAGATCGCCGAATACTGGCACAAACCAAGATTTAGGAGATCTCTCACTGCGTTCGAGATGACGGGGTGCCTGTGAGTAAGGACACAATCAAGCTGATTGATTGGATGGACGCTCAAACTGCAGTGACTTAAGCTCCTCCTCAATATCCACTGCATAAGATTCCTGAGATTTACTGGAATGAAATAGCGTATTACGCCAGTCAACCTTCTTAATCATCGTTTTCAATTCATCCTGTGTATTGGATCTCAGCATTTCTGGAATTACTGATTTAGTATATTTACTTGCAAAATACCAGATGGAGTTATTCTTTAGTAGTTCACGCGGATTATTCTCTCCGGCTTCAACATCCGGATTAAACTCTCGGTTAGGTAGTGCTTCCGGGCTTTGAATACCATATTTATCTCTTTTATGGTAGGCCCAGGCTCGCAAATCCTGGGTTTCACCCTGTTTGCTGGTCCTTAGAACCTGTCTTGCGTCCTCATTATTAGCAATATATTGCTTAAGCTGCTTGGGGGAGCTTGTCAAATGCATGAACTCAGGCGGCAAGCGATAGAAAATAATGGTAGTTCCATCGACGTTTACTTCACTGATGAGGTACTTGTCTTTTAGTACTTCTTTAGTGAATGATGGGTATCGGCAGACCATTGATAAATTTTTCAGAGCATAATAGCGGCATCCTGTGGCAGCCGACTGCTGAGCGGTTTGAGATTTCAAAAGGACAACGTCTTCACCAGATATGGAATATTTTCCGCTATTCAGTAAATCCAGAATAAACTGTTGTAAATTCCATGTAGCCAGAGAGTCCACAACATTTATATATAAGATTTCATCGATTTTTTCTAAAACAACCAGACAGCGATGCGCGCCATCATCATGATAGATGTGGCAGCGGTCTTTATCAGATACAAAAAATTTCTCAGCAAATTGTACGAGTTCAATCGCATCGCAATCACCGCTGATGAAATAGACAGATAAATCCTTATGGTTCTGATGGCGTGATCGGATTTTATTTCCCTTGGCATTCAGCATTAATGCTAAACCTTTTATGGAAAGATCATCATTTTCATCAAAGACTGAGTCGTTCGAAATGTTCCGATTAAAAATATCGAGCAATTGGGAATCATAGGTTGAATACAAAAAGGAGCAAAGCTCGGTTAATTGAAGTTTTTCAGCCATGTCGAAGGCTGTTTGGTTCTCCTCATTCCTGTAGATATGGGGAAGATACCATCCGCTGTTAACCAGCATTTTGGCAATGTCTATTTGAGAATGCAGAATGGCAATTAATATGAAATTATTCTTTTTACTATCCCTAAGGTATCGTGTTTCAGGAAAGTGAGTGAGAAAATAATGGACATCATCCTGATTGCCAGATGTTATGGCATCCGTAATTGCCTGAAGAAAATATTCGCTTTGCAAAAAGCCTTTCTGATCTTTCCATTTATCCAGCCGATGAAGAAATTGAATCAAAGACCCAATCTTTTCAGGAGAACGAGCTTTATCTTTGTTTAATTCACAGAAAGGAATGAGCTTGCTTAAATCGATAGTCGCCCGTTCTGCAAAATATCGAGCGATATTGCCACTTTCAAACTGAATGCAAAATGTAATTAGTTCCTGACTGAAAACTGAAAGCCAGGCTTTTTCAATTTGAGGGTAGGACCTGAAAAATGTGAGTAACTCTTCCAGGTTATCATCTTCAAATAATTGGCGAAAATCTTGAGGGCCCATGATGATATCTACGCAAAGTTTAAATTAATCTATTTTAAACAACGATGCTTAAGTCAATATTAGCAAGTTAAATTTCAGCAATTATCTGAAATGTCTTGGCAATCGATCTATTTAAACCTATTATTAATTTTTACCCTAAATGTGAGTTTTTTTCTCTATCTTCACTTTTTTCTATTAATCAGTATGTTATTGTAAAAAAAGGACTTTATTTTGAACAAGAAAAAAATACTGGAACTTATTCACAGCAAACAAAATTACAAGAAAATCTCAATGGCCCTAATCAATGGATTGTCGAAAAATCCTGGGCTCATGGCATTAGCTTATAAAAGCACTACTTCAAGCGCTAGCAACTTGTCTCTCTTTCACTGTCTGCTTGAAAATAATAAAGAAGATATATTTTTTGAGCTACTTAAAAATCAAAGCTTTTGGCCATTACTATTTCGAGAGGATAGTGAAGGGCAAAGTGTTCTCCATTATCTCGTGAAATCTGAAAAAGACAATTCAACTTTGTTGGCAAATATTCTTGAAATTCGTCCTGGTCTAATCAATCGCTTAACCAGAAACGGCGATACTGCGTTGCATATTGCAGTAAAAAGCGGACGAATTTGGGCGATAAAAGCCTTGGTTAAGCAGGAAAAAAATGATGTATTGGCAAGAAATGAGCAGGGTGAGTCAGCTTTCGGCCTGGCCGCCAATAATCGAGCCGTATTGAATGCACTGGTAAGTAAGGATTTGGAACGCTTAAGATCCATAAGTCTCGTTTCCTGTGATACGTCCTCATCAAAAAAATCGGAAATCAGAAAGACCTTTCCTCGTTTTTGCCCTTTACCCGCTGGAAACACATCTTCTATCATGGCGGATCTTGAAAATGACAGAAGGTATACCTGGGAAGAGGCACTCCAATTGATGAGAGGAGATACTTTTCAATCCCAGGAAGACGAGTCTCTGGATGATTTCTCTCGCACATTTCTTGAATTGCTTAAAAATTATAACGAAAAAAGCACATCAATAGTCTATTTAAGACAACTATCTGATTTTATTAAAAAATCAAGAATATTATCCTATGCGGATAGCCAACTGGAAGCGACTATTTTTAAAAATGGCAAAAGCCAGGAAATACTGGCTGAACTATTGCAGGTTCTTCAACCAGTTGTTCAGGAGGAATCAAAAAAACTCTATGAAAAGCACTTCAGGCTAGTGGAAAATTATCTCCAGTTAATTTTAATTGAAGGCTTTAATCAGAACTATGTAAAGAATACTCCACCTTCATTTGAAGCCCTGGATTCTAATAAGGCAAAGTTACTTGAGGCGCTCTGGAGTATGACGGAGATGTCCAGTATCAATTTTGAAAATGGGCACATTCCCATGGACTTGCTGAATCGGCAGATCTTAGGCTTACAACAGGAGTATAGTTTTGAAGAAATTCTGAATGGTTTGTATCTTCTGTTTCCAAAATTAGATCGAAGACAAAAATTGCTTTCACACTATTTCAATTGGCAGCTTCTTTATTATAACGGAGCTATTGGCAATATTTCCAATGAGGCTTCTTTCCAAAACCAGTTGAGCTTATTCGGTAAACGCAGTCTATATTATACGCAAGGCCTGGATGAGTTAGGGCTTCCTTTAAGTAAATTATTTGATGAACTCGTTAAGCTGCATAGTTCTCCATTCTTCAGGAACTATCGGCAACTGATCGATTGGAGCAATCATCCAAAAATTTCGCAGCGGTGCAGTTTTGATGCCCTGGTAGATAGTGCATTACAAAAGAAACCTGGAGAGCGCAGTGCTGAAGTGGAGTTAATTGCCGATGAGTTACGCATGCTCACCCGCGATTTCTACAGAAACGTTTCACTGGAAGAGTTCAGGCATAGTAGTTGGTCTAAGGCTGATCAATCAGATAAAGCCAGGACAATTCTTCAATGTACAGATAATTTTAATAAATTAAATAATTATTTTGTACAGAAAATTCTCAGTCAGACTTCTAAAAACGTAGCTAATGTCTTGCAACTGCTTTTACAATTAGCCCAGGCGCTTTGTAATTTCAGGGGAGAAAGTGAAGCTGATTTGAACCATCTCATGTTAATAGCGAGTGTCTTGAATTCTCATCGCATCCTTCGGCTTAATAAATATTTTAAAAAACTAACGCCAGCTGATCGTGAAGTCTATAATCAGCTTGATGAGCTGGTCAGCAACCAGGAAAATTTTAAATGGCTGCGCCGTGCGGCAAGCTCATTTGATAGCTCGCTGCCCTTTATCCCTGGGATACTGGGAGATATTACGAAGGCCTCCGAAGGGAACTCCAAATTGATTTCCAAATCAGAGCAGGTGGGCGGCACTATTCTCAATCTCTATGAAAGAAAATGTAAAAACCAGTTTCAAGCCGATTGTTTTCGTACGGATATACGTGAATTTTTAGCTAAGTATACTTTTTATAATGAGGATGAGCAGTCCTTAGCCTCTTATGTGTTATATCCCAGGAATGTATTTCTGGATTTAAGCCAGATTAATTTTTCTAACGTAACGTCAATATTGCAGCGATTCAACCAGGATTTTCTGGATCAGAATCTGCTGCCAAAAATCAAAATAGGGGATAAACTGGATTTGCCTAAACTCTCTTTACCAAAGTTATTATCGGTTTTTCATAACTGGCTGAAATCCATGACTCACTTGTCGGAACCCCAGTACCTTTTCTTACAGAGTACGCTGACCTCTTTGAGTGAAAGTGTAGCCCGTGCAATAAAAATAAATAATGAGGTTTATGTAAAAAAGATGGGTTTTCCCTATATTGAAGAGCATTGCTACAAACAAAGACTTCAATCATTTTTTTTATATATTGAGCGAATAAAGGCACAGCCAGCGAATAGAGAAAATGCGGATAGTCCAAGAACAGCAATAGGGAAACTTAAAGCACAGCTGCTTTTCTTTGGCTCTTCGCGAGCGATGCCAGGTGAAGGAGAATCCAAACCAGCTAAACGAGTTCAATCTCTAAATGCATCAGAGAGCAGTTCCTCTTTATGGAAAGAGCCCCGGCGAAAAAGCACGCCCCCGTCACTGGAATGCGGTTCTGTCGGCATCAGCCTCGATGGGGGTTTAGCGAGTCTTACGCCCATTGAAGAAAGTATTATTCAGATGGCTAGCGATACATTTTCTCTCTGAATAAAGATTTTGTTGCTGTAGGAATCAACCCTCTCCCGGAGGGAGAGGGGATTTCTTAAGAAAGTTTCACTTATTGGCAGTGTCCAAGAGGGAGAAGGGATATTTAATTCAAAATTTAACCTTTCATGTCCTCTCTCCCTCTGGGAGAGAGTTAGAGAGAGGGTTTAAATGCTTAACTCGAGAAAAACAAAAAGCTTAATGCTGACTGGTTACCCTTAATATCTCGGCAAGTGAGGTGTCGCCAGCCAGCACTCGTTTGAAACCATCTCCGCGAATTGTGGGAACAGCGGGCCTTAAATATTTTTCAATGGTCTGCAGGCTGTCGTTACGGTGAATCATTCCTTGTAAGGTCTCATCAATAGGGATGAGTTCATAAATACCGCTTCGTCCACGATAGCCCAGAAAATTGCATTCCTCACAACCTTTAGGTTCACATACCTTTGATGTATCCATATCAGGAGTAAGTCCCATGAGTTCTCTTTCATCAGGTCGTAAATGATGAGGGGCTTTGCAGTGAGGACATAGTCGTCTGACCAAGCGCTGCGCAATTAATCCAACAAGGCTGGAGGAAAGTAAAAAAGACTCTACACCCATATCATTTAAACGGGTTAAAGCCCCAAGCGCACTGTTGGTGTGTAAGGTTGAAAGTACCAGATGTCCGGTAAGGCTTGCCTGCACCGCAATTTCAGCAGTTTCCAGGTCGCGAATCTCTCCAATCATCACCACATCCGGATCCTGTCTTAAAATGGCGCGTAAGCCCTTTGCGAAAGTCATCTGCACTTTGGTATTAACCTGCGTCTGGCCAATCCCTGGTAAATCATACTCAATGGGATCTTCAATAGTTAGAATATTACGGCTTACTTCATTTAATTCGGTGAGCATTGCATAAAGGCTGGTTGTTTTACCTGAGCCAGTTGGACCGGTCACCAGAATAATACCATGCGGTTGTGCAATCATTCCTCGCATGATTTTAAGAATATAATCGGGCATTCCTAATAAGCTAAGGTCGAGCTGTGCGGCCTGCTTGTCGAGAATACGAAGTACAATGCGTTCACCGTGGTTAGAGGGAAGGGTAGATACGCGTACATCGATATTATGTCCGCCGATTCGTAAGGCGATGCGGCCATCCTGGGGAATTCGTTTTTCCGCAATATCAAGCTTGGCCATAACTTTGACCCTTGATATAACCAGCGGGGCGATTGCACGCTGAATTTCCAGCACCTCATGCAAGACACCATCAATCCGATTACGGACTAACACTCGGCTTTCATAGGTCTCAATATGAATATCCGAGGCTTTTTGTTTGATAGCCTGAGTGAACAAGGCATTGATTAATCGAATAACCGGTGCATCATCCTGATTTTCAAGCAAGTCTTCACTCATCGGCAGTTGATCCGCCAGCAGGGATAAATCCATATCCTCTTCCATCCCTTCTGCGGCATCGAGTACTGAGGAGCGTGATTCATAATAATGTGCCAGATGCTGTTGGAATTCGGTATCCGAGACTTCCTTTAATTCGAGACGGCATTGTAAGGAGCGCTGTAATTCAGCCAGAGCTGAAAAAGAGGGTTGTGGTAAATGATAAACCAAGGCGACTCCTTTCTCATTAGGAGGTGTGGCTACGATACCATTATTTTTGGCAAAGCCGTAAGGGATTTGCCTGGGTTTTTCCTGTGTTTCCATCATTATTTAGTTGGCATGGGAGTGATAACTACTTGCTTAATGGCACGGTTAAATGGTTTTGGCAATTCAGCTCCACTCAAAGCAGGTAAAACAATCTCATCGTCACTTTGGTGGAAACTTTCCTGCTGACGTAATGAATCAAGCTGATATTCTCTCAGATCATTGTATTTGCCACCAGTTACCGAAAATGAGTCTCTTGGGTTTCTTAAAATTATAGGACGAATAAATACCATTAACACCCGTTTTTCACGATTACGGATATTATGTTGAAAAAGCCTTCCCACACCGGGAATATCCCCAATAATAGGTAGTTTATTATCATCATTTGCCAGACTATCCTGGGTTAGTCCTCCCAATACCACGATATCGCCGCTTTCAACATGGACTGCAGTCACAATACTGCTGATTTTGAAAGTTGGATTATCAGTATTTAAAGTGGTTGATGGATCCAGCGTATCATTGCCCTGATCAATCTGTAACTGAATGCCCTGGCCGCGGGTGATCTGGGGACGAACGTATAAATGCAAGGCGACATTGACCCTGTCAAAGGTAACATAGGGGCTTGCTGTGGTGGTACCGCCGGCATTGTTCGGATAAGTGGTTGACGCGACAGAAACCTGTTTACCCACCAGAATTTTTGCCTGGCGATTGTCGAGAACCACAACGGAAGGCGTGGATAAAATATTGGCCTTCCTTGCCCGAGCCAGCGCATAAATCTGTGCCTGGAAATCATCGATACTGGTCTTACTATTGATAATGGCGAATCCAGGAGAAAAACTGGCGGGATTGCCTGTCTGACGATCAGTACCCCATTCTATGCCAAGGCTATTGATGTCGCTTTCATCCACTTCTGCAACCAATGCCTCAATCAGCAACTGAGCGGGTTTGATATCCAGTTGATTGATTACTGCCTTTAAAGTCCGAATCAGACTGACAGGGGCGTTGAGAATAATTGAGTTAGTGTTTGGTTCTGCAATAATCTGAACGGTTGGCTTTGTGCTGCCTTCATTTTGCGTGGTACTTCCAGTGGTGTTTGGCGTCGCTGCCGGATTCCCAGATTGGCCCCCCTGGCCGAAGGGATTATTACCGCTGCTGCTATTACTGGAGGAACTGGATGAGCTGTTATTGGAAACAAGGCTGGAAGCGGGGTTTGTGCTGTCAAGCTCAGGGCGTGTGATTGTACCAATTGTTGTGCCGACATTCCCGCTGAAATTGGCCTGGGCAATACCTGCCAATATAGGAACCAGATCTTCAGCTCGTAAATAATTCAGATAAATTACCTGGGTGTTACTGTTAGTACCATTAGGATGTTGTCTGTCTAACCGGGAAATTAAAAGACGAAGCCGAATCCGCTCTGTTTTATTGCCGCTGATCAAAATCGCATTGCTTCGATCATCTGCTGCAAGCATCGTTTGCGAATGTACTGTTGAACCGGGCTGAGTTTTCATCAGATCTTTTAAGGTGGCCACCACGTCCATAGCCAGCGCAAAATGCAAGGGAACGATATCTATTCCATTACTAGTCGAACTATCAACTTGCTTAATAATCGAGGCCAGTTTACGGATATTGCTTGCGCGGCCTGAAAGAATCAGCATGTTGGAAGGCGCATAGGCGGAAACACTGCTCCATTGCGGCATCAGCGGGCGCAATACAGGGACCAGTTGTTCGGAGGGAACATACTTCACCGGGATTACTTCAACCAGCATATCGTCGCCGCGAGGCGGCGATTTCAAATCGTATTCATAGTCGGGAGAAATTGTTTTGGCGTCAATATTGGGTACAATTTTGATTACATCGCCAGAAGGAATAGCGGCATAACCAGAAACCTGCAACATGGAAAGAAAGACCTGATAGAGCTCCTTATCAGACATGGGTGTGCTGGCGACAATCGATATTTTACCCTGGACCCGCGGATCGATGATAAAGTTTTTGCCGGTTACGCGTGAGACTTCAGCAATCACCGCTCGAATATCGGCACCTCGCAGGTTCCACAATTTTTTTGTGGAATCAGCAGAAGGGGCAGTGCCTGAATTAGTTGTTTTAGAATTTGAGGCAATTGGAGTGCTGACTGATTTGGGGGTGTCGTTGCCTAATAATTTCTGGAGTTCTTTAGCCTGTTCGAGATTTTTAATCGGCCCCATTTTGACGACAAACAGTTTTCTGTTTGTCTCATAATCAATGGTTAATGGCTGCTTAAAAAGGGCAGACAATTTAAGCTTAAGCTGTAAGGCACTGCTTTCTTTGGGAAAAGCGCCAGCTTCCAGCACATAAGCTTTCTCACCATCGATAGTTATTGTTTTAAGACCAACCTCTGCAGAAAAAGCAGTGAATGTTAGAAACAATAAAGAAATTACTAACGCACCTGTTCGCATTCAACAACCATTAAATCCATGTTGCCCACATCATAGCGAAAAAAGAACGGCGACAATAGACTTTTTGTGAATTAAATACCTTTAAAACAGGTGCTTTCAGGAGCTTAAGTTATAATAAGCTGCATGTGGAAGATCCTTCCAGATGCTCGCGTGCCTCTTCGTTGGGAAGTAATTGATTTAACTCGTCTTCAATCCGATGCCAGAGCTGATTTGACTGCTCTTTAAGATCCAAAGAAATGATGCTGTCAATTTGTTTATTCTCAGGAACGTTGTCGTTGTCTCGCTGGGTAACCAGAATTATTTTCTTTCCTTTGCATAGTTTATTCACTTCATCAACGGCCTTTTGGGTTTCCTCGTCCTTATCCGAAAAAATAACGACAGAGCCAGAGCGTTGCAGCGCATTGACAGTATATTCTTTTCTGTATGTGGTCATCGTTGTTCCTTTAAAGAGCCTGTCAATATGATCATTAAGTACACTGGCAATGATCTTTACATCATGGCGCTTAAAACGATTGACGTCATCGTAACCCCACATGGTTGGTGGTTTATTTAAGCTAAGGTCTTTGCTGGAGGCTATTTCAAAATTGGGTGCGGATGGGCAAAAAATCATTGCTATTTCATGCATAGTTGTTTACCTGTTGATAAATAATGAGCGTGTATGATAACTACTGCTCTATCAAATTAATACAATCTTCATGAAGAGAAGTTCTAATGTAACTCCCCAGGTACGTCATCCTGAGCATAGCGAAGGATCTCAAACTGCTTAGAACTGAGCCAGATTCAGGAGATTCTTCACTGCGTTCAGGTTGAGACGATTTGATTGAATTAAATCAAATTTATCCACAACCTTGGGAGTTACGTTTTAATTTGAATTTAACAGAATGGTTTGTCAATGTTAAGGATGATGTGTCGTAACGAGTAATATGGTGGCTATGGGTGGACTCGAACCACCGACCTCAGCATTATGAGTGCCGCGCTCTAACCGGCTGAGCTACATAGCCACGAAGGTCGCCATTTTGTCTCGGATTGGTGATCCTGTCAAGTGGTAAAATTACTTTTTTCTGATTGCATCCGATGAATTATTCAAACGCTGCAATTCAAAAATTGGTTATAGCCAACACTACTTCTACGAATGTGCATTATAATTATACACATGTAGTCCCCGTGGATATTAACGTGGTTACCCCTTTAACAGATGTTTTTAAGCCTGTAGAAGCTAAACCAAAAAAGATAGATCATGTACGAGTAGTCAATAATGATCCCTTTATCGTCAAGGGAAACAGGCTTAACGAACTACTTGACAGACCCGATTGTAAGCGGTCTAAATTAGAGTGAGTCAATCAGCAGGAGTATAAAGTTGTCCGATTTCTATTGAGAACTACTGGGGAACTGGTATTTGCAGCCGAAGGTGCGCCGCGCCAGCACATCCCTGCGCATTATCAAATGGCTGATAAAAACCCAAGAGAAGCGCTTTGTGTTTCTGCTGGAAATGCATTCTTTGATGAAAATAATAAATTAGTTGCAATTGATCATAAAAGCGGGGATTTCAGACCAACATTTGACTCATTAAAGTTTGCCTTAGGCGCCATGTTAAACGCAAATGTTTCAATGGATGAAGAAATAGTCTTAAGGCAACTGGATTATGCCGGCGCATTAGAAAAAAATTATTCTATTAAGACTGAGAAACTTGCTCCATTAGCTGAGTTATTAATTCCTCTACCAGAAAGCTATGACGCAAATGACCTTTACCGCTATAAATTAGAGGGTTGTGGCATGCCGGGTAAAGCGCTTTTACAGCAAATTGAGCGTCTGGAGGCGGGCACAAAAAGTTTTAATCCATATTGGATGAATAGCTCTGAAAAATTAAATGCTATCATTTCTGAAATTAACAAGTTACCCCCGGATATAAATGAAGACAAATTAAGGGTTATTGTGAACGACCCGCAATCGGCATTGTATAAAGCCATTAATAAGCAACGTATCTTGCCTGTTACTTTCCTGGGTAAATTAGGATGGAATAATAGTAAATCCTTACAAGCTGTTCAGAAAGAAGAAATACAGCAGCCTACAGAAAAACAATCAATTAATCCTGAGACAACTCGTCAATACAGAAGTGCAGTCACGCAAATGAAAAATAGTCAACAAAATGACGTAGTACAGACAGAAGTTTCAGTTAGTAATGTCAGGTTGAGTTAACGCCAAAACATTCAGATTAAAGCCTGCCTCGGACAAGCCGAGGCAGGTATGGGAGCTTTAGTTAAATAATCAGAATGTACAATGCCCCTGGGCCACGTAAAACTTGTACCAGAAGTTGTTGTTTTTTCTGCATGGCAATGTTTTGCAGGGCTTTAACATTAGGCGTCGGTTGCTTATTTGCACTAATGATAATATCTCCTGGGCGTAATCCTGCTCTCCATCCGGCACTGTTCTCAGAGGCGCCAGTCACCTGAACGCCCACTACATTGCCATGAAGGGGAGAATCCTGCTCATAATTGCGAATCGCCAGTCCATAAAGGAATGGGTTATTGGCCTGTAATTTTTGCTCATGTTTTTTGATGTCTGTGACGACAGCGGTAAGCGTAATATCTTTTCCGTCGCGGCGTACAGTCATTTTGGCTTCACTACCTACTCGCAGCAGGCTGATTGTAGTTTTAACCTGAGTGGCCTGTGTAATTTTAGTATTATTGATTTGGGTAATCACATCACCAGGCTTAAGACCGGCTTTTTCAGCTGGAGAGTCTTCATTGACCTGCGCAACCAATGCACCCTGAAAATCTTCAGAGTATCCCATTGCCTGTGCCAGTTCGGGAGTCAGATGCTGTACGAATATTCCCATCAGACCACGATGAATAGAACCGAACTGCATGATTTGCTGAACAACGTCTTTAGCCATATTGACCGGAATGGCAAAGCCTATTCCCACGTTACCACCATATGGAGACAGAATGGCTGTGTTAATACCAATGAGCTCACCCTTCGCATTAACCAGTGCGCCGCCTGAGTTACCTGGATTGATGGCAGCATCTGTCTGAATGAAGTTTTCGATGCCTTCAATATTCAGATCACTGCGTTTCATGGCGCTAACGATACCAAAGGTTGCGGTCTGACTGTTTCCAAAACTGTTTAATCCGAATGGATTTCCAATCGCAACGACAAAATCACCAACTTCTACTTTGTCAGAATCACCAATAGGCAAGGTTTTCAGATTTTTAGCATCAATCTTCAACACGGCAAGATCAGTATCCGCATCGCCGCCAATTAGTTTGGCCTTAAGACGTCTGCCGTCGTTCAAGGTGACCGTAATAAGATTGGCATTACGAATCACATGGTCGTTGGTAATAATAATTCCGTGTTCAGGATCAACGATGACGCCTGAACCAATGCTTTGAAATTTTTTAGGCTTGGGAGGAGTGCCTTGCTGGCTTTCCTGATTGTTATCTTCATCTTCTTCATCTTCAGTTGGGCCTGCCGGTGGAAGAATGCCCTGAACAGCGACATTCACAATGGCTGGCATCGCATTTTTAAGAACGGGAGCCAGACTCGGCATCGGAGCTTCCTGTTCTGCTGCCAGGGCGGAGGAGGAGAGAAGAGCCAGTAAAATACCGCTCCCCAATAAACGCAAATGACGAAACATAATTTTTTTCCTGTTATTAAAACCTGTTACTAAATAAACCACACAAGAGTAGCCATTCTACCTGTTTGTGCTGCACGGCGGTAGGAATAAAATTCATTTTTTTGCTCAAATGTACAGACATTGGACTGAGCGATCTGAGCAACATGGTGATGAGCAAGGATTTTTTCAGCGATTGCAGACAGATTCGCCCGCCATTTGGAATCATCAGCCAAAAAGCAATCATGAACAAATGGGTATTGTGTGAGAAAGCAATCATATACTTCCGGGCCGGTCTGATAGCAGGATTGACAAATCGCAGGTCCGACCCAGGCAATGAGATCCTGAGGCTTGCTGGTCATTTTAGCCAGGGTGTTTTCAATAATACCATTGGCCAATCCGCGCCAGCCTGCATGAATAGCCGCCACTTCATCGCCCTGGGTGTTTGAGAGTATGATGGGTAAACAATCGGCAGTCATAATCGCCAATACGCGCTGATTGGAGCGCGTGATAGCGGCATCAGCCTGACGGTTATTATCCTGCTCTACAATAACGCAATCCGTACTGTGTGTCTGTTCAAGCCATTCAGGGTCTGCAGGCAGTTTGAGCGAGTCCACCAGAGAGGCACGGTTGGCCTGCACATGCTCCGGATTATCTCCGACATGTTGTCCCAGATTGTTTTTATCAAAGGGATGCTGACTGAAACCTTGTAAACGAGTAGTTGTCACTGCTCTGACATTCGCTGCTGCGTTCCAATTGGCCTGCAAATAAGTCATTTATTTTCCTTGTATTGATCCAGTGCACTCAGCAAAGTAGCGAAATCTTCAGGTAATGGGGCGCTGAAACTCACCATCTCATCAGAATGCGGATGTTCAAAACTTAAAGTGTAAGCATGGAGTGCCTGCCGTTTGAATTGCTGCAACAATTTAATCAGGCTTTCATCGGCCTCGGCGGGTACGCGGGTTCGCCCTCCATACAACTGATCACCAAACACCGGATGCTTGATATGAGCCATATGTACGCGGATCTGATGCGTTCTTCCAGTTAATAACTGCACTTCAAGCAGGGTAAAGTATTGGTATTGTTTTTTGATTGAGTAATGGGTAACTGCCTCTCTCCCTTGCGCACAAACTGCCATTTTCAGCCTGTTTGATGGATGCCGGCCAAAACAGGTGGCTATTTCGCCTCCGGAAATTAAATGCCCCTGAACCAGAGTCAGATAATGGCGATGAATTTCCCGTTCCTGCATTTGTCTTGTCAATTGAGTATGGACAGTCAGTGTTTTGGCGATAACCAGTAAACCGGTGGTGTCCTTGTCAAGGCGGTGTATTAAACCCGCACGTGGTAATGCGGATAATTGCGGGAGATGATGCAAAAGGGCATTCACCAGGGTGTGCTCCCAATTTCCTGCCCCGGGGTGAACAACAAGACCTGCGGGCTTATTTATTACCAGCAGATAGTCATCTTCATAAACAATATCGAGTGGAATGTCTTCGGCCTCGGCAATTCCTGTTTTATTTTCTGTTAACTGGTCAAGATTCAGTTGTATGAGACTTCCATGATTTACTTTGTCTTTAGGTTTAAGAGTTCGACTATCAACAGTAATTTTTCCCTGTTTTAACCATTGGCTGAGCTGGGAGCGAGAATAATCAGGGAGCATTCTGGCGAGAACCACATCAATGCGTTCCCCGTGGAGTTCACGGGGAATCATTAATTTTTTTGTATCAACGTCAATCATTAAGTGCCAGTTCCTCATCTTTAATTAAACGGCCACGCAGAGAGTTTGGTAAGGATTCAGTAATGCTGACTGATCTAAACTGACCAATTAATGATGCAGGGCCATCAAAGTTGACCACGCGATTGCATTCGGTTCGTCCAGCGAGTTGCTCTTTATTTTTCTTGGAAGCTCCTGTGATCAATATTCTCTGAGTGCTTCCCACCATCGCTTTACTATAATTTGAGGCATTAGTCAGCAGGCGATTCTGTAATATCTGCAAACGCTGCTTTTTAACCTCCATCGGTGTTTCATCAGGTAAATTGGCAGCAGGTGTACCTGGCCTGGCGCTGTATATAAAGCTAAACGAAGTATCGAAGCCGATTTCATGAACCAAATCCATTGTATCCTGGAAGTCTTTATCGGTTTCTCCGGGAAATCCAACGATTATGTCAGTGGATAAACGAATATCAGGTCTGACTTTACGTAATTTTCGGATTCTTGATTTAAACTCAAGTGCGGTATATCCGCGCTTCATCATACTTAAAATGCGATCAGAGCCGCTCTGTACGGGTAGATGCAGATGGTTGGCAAGTTCCGGAACTTCGGCATAGGCATTGATTAAATTATCTGAAAATGCCAGTGGATGCGAGGTGGTAAAGCGGATGCGTCCGATTCCATCAATAGCGGCCAGATAATGAATCAAAAGAGCCAGATCAGCTATCTCCCCGGAATTCATCTTACCACGGTAATCATTAACATTCTGACCCAGAAGGTTGATTTCCCTCACTCCCTGAGCCGCTAATTGATAGCATTCAACTAATACGTCATCAAAGGGCCGGCTGATTTCTTCACCACGGGTGTAGGGAACAACACAATAGCTGCAATATTTACTGCATCCTTCCATAATCGATACAAATGCGACAGGTCCTTCTGCTCGTGGAGCTGGTAAATGGTCAAATTTTTCGATTTCAGGAAAACTGATGTCAACCACTGGTTTTTTTGATTTAAGACGCTCTTCAATCAGATCGGGCAGGCGATGAAGTGTTTGCGGACCAAATACAAGATCCACGAAAGGTGCCCGTTTGATAATATCGGCTCCTTCCTGGCTGGCCACACAACCGCCTACACCAATAATCACATCGGGATTTTGTGCTTTAAATTCCCGCCACTGGCCTAACTGGGAGAACACTTTTTCCTGCGCTTTTTCACGGATTGAGCAAGTATTTAATAAAATAACATCTGCTTCTTCCACCTGCTCGGTTTTGTGTAAACCATGCGATTGCAATAAGACTTCTGCCATTTTTGAGGAATCATACTCGTTCATCTGGCAGCCATTGGTTTTAATATATAATTTTTTAGACATAGCTTCTTCAACTTCTCATTCAATAGATTTCAAAAGTGCATTATTGAACATTATTACAATAAGTCTCTTTTATCCTGGGCAATATAAGCAGGGAAACCAGTATGCCAATTGGCAAAATGGCCAAAGCAATGTGGTAGGCTTCCAAGGGATAGACGCGAACTTTATCAATGATTTCGCCTTGCCACAACCAATCCAGTATAAAACCGATTAAAGGTTGGGCAATGGCGATCCCTACCATATTCATCATATTCATAAAACTCAGACTGGTAGCGACATAGCGGCGGCTGCAGATTTCTTTGGCAACCGCAAAAGCGGGTAGAAAACCTGAGGAGAATACTCCGAATAAAAACAAAAGGAATTGAGTAACCAGTTTGGACTCAATGGGGGCATATAAAAATAACAAGGAAGTAATCAGCGCCCCGATGCTACCGATGTAGAGTGAAGGTTTTCTTCTGCCGATTCGGTTGGAAAAAATTCCCCATAAAGGACTTGCGATAGCCCAGCCTACGAAAACCAGTGAGATAAGATTGGCGGCAACTGCTTTGCTGATACCCATTTTGAACATAAGATAGGGAACGCCCCATAATCCGCAAAATACCGGGGTTGCCATATACATAAGGCCGCCATAAAGGGCGACAAGCCAGAGTTGTTTGTTTTTGATAATAGCGAGCAAACTGGAAACTAAAGGTTCTTCATCAGCATGATGCTCGTGGTGGATGGCGCCATCTGAAGGAGCATCCTTTGCGATTAGCAGTATTAAAATGGCCAGTACAATACCAATACAGCCCAGAATCGTCATACTGTGGCGCCAGCCCGCATAGTCAATAAATATAGCAAGAGGTGTTTCACCCCCAATGGCACCTAACATTCCAATGGTTACCATCATCCCGGTCAGAAGAGCGAAACGATTTGCTGGAAACCAGTTGGCGGCAAGCTTCATCGCGCCCACCGCAGCAAATGCTGAGCCAAAGCCAATCATCAGGCGCGCGAAACAGGCAGCAAAGAAATTTTCAGTCATCCCGAAACCAATTGTACTTAATGCGCAAATCAGTGTGGCTATCGTTAGCAATCGCTGCGGACCGAAGTAATCCATCAGAACGCCGCCGGGTAATTGCATGATGGCATAGGAATAAAAATAAATACCGGACATAATGCCGAGTGTCTGACTGGTAACCGCGAAGTCACGCATAAGCTCATTACTCATTACGCCAGGTGAGACCTGCAAAACCCATTCATAAAAGTAGAAAAGACAACCCAGTCCCCATACTATCCAGGGTTTAAAAAAAGAAAAGCGACTCTTTACAGTAGCAGGTAAATGCTCGTTGCCGTATACCATTAAGTGTTATGCTCCCTGAAATAGTTAGACAAACGATATTTCCCAAGAATATTACAACAGGTTATTTTAACCCAAATTGTTGCTGACTGTTAAGAGAAAATTAAAATCTTATCAGCTTGGACAGGAATTGTCTATTACGGACTTGTCCTGGCAGAGGCGATACATGCGATGCACTGGAAAATTATAAATTATCAATTGAGCCTGTGCTGATTTAGGCGCTATAATAAGTTGTTCTCTTGCCTTGTTTCTTTAACAAGCCTGTTCCCACATCCCCTGGAGAAGCGAATGGTTGAGCTCTTATCGAGAATACAATTCGGATTTAGCATTGGTTTTCATATTTTGTTCCCTACCTTAAATCTGGGGCTAGCCGTATTTCTGGTTATTATGGAATCTGCATGGCTTAAAACTGGAAACCCGCTTTATCTGAGAATTTGTAAGTTCTGGACCAAAATTTTTGCCTTGACCTTTGGCATGGGCGTTGTTTCCGGGATTGTACTTGCCTATCAGATAGGGACTAACTTTGGGCCCTTCATCGCTCAATTTGGCAACGTTCTAGGCGCTCTATTTGCTTATGAAACCCTGACTGCTTTCTTTCTGGAGGCAGGATTTCTTGGCGTTATGCTATTTGGCTGGAATCGGGTTTCGCCAGGCTTTCATTTTATCGCCACCTTGCTGGTTACTGTGGGTACAACAATTTCTGCGTTCTGGATTATGTCCGCAAACTCATGGATGCAGACGCCGACTGGTTATGAGCTTATCGCTGGGAAATATGTGGTTTCCAGTTGGCTGGAAGTGGTATTTAATCCTTCTTTTTTACCGCGTATGTTACACATGCTTCTTGCATCCTATGCGACTACCTGTTTCGTGGTCGCTGCGGTAGCAAGTTATCATTTAATCAAAGGGATTCATTACCAGGTCGCCACTACCTGTCTTTCTTTTGCTATGTGGGCAGCCTTAATCGTTGTTCCAGTACAGATTTTTGTTGGCGATGTCGTCGGTCTGGTTGTACACGAGCATCAGCCATTAAAAACCGCTGCAATGGAGGGCGTTTGGGAGACACAAAAAGCTGCCCCGCTTGTATTATTCGCCTGGCCGTCGCAGCAAGAGCAGAAAAATTATTATTCGGTGGAAATTCCAGGATTGGCCAGTCTCATTAATACTCACCATTGGGATGGTGAAATGCTGGGGCTTAAATCGGTTCCACCTGCAGATCAACCGCGTGTTGCACCGGTATTCTTTTCTTTCCGTGTGATGGTGGGGATAGGGCTGCTAATGCTATTGACTGCTCTGGCTGCCCTTTATTTGCGTTTCAGAGGTAAACTTTACCATGCTTCCTGGTTCCATCGATGGTGTCTGATGATTTCTCCCTTAGGTTTCGTCGCCAGCATTAGCGGATGGTTAACAGCAGAAATCGGCCGTCAGCCCTGGGTTGTATATAATCTCCTAAGGACTCAGAACGCTGTTTCCGCAATTGGTACGGAGGAAGTTGCCATATCATTTAGTTTACTTGTGCTTGTCTATGGCATCGTCTTTGGTTTTTATCTGACTTACCTATTCAAAACCATACGACTCGGGCCCCATGCGCTTAATGCAGACAAGTCCGAGCATCATTCCTTCCAGTATATGACCGACAAACCAGGAGAGGACGAATAATGCTGGCTTTTCTCTTTGCGGTAATTTTAGGTTTTATCATTATAATGTACGTCATTTTAGATGGCTTTGATCTGGGAATAGGTATTTTATTCCCCTTTACCCAAAGCGAAGCAGAGCGCGATAAAATGATGAATTCTGTGGCACCGGTCTGGGATGGAAACGAGACCTGGCTGGTTTTTGGAGGCGCGGTGCTTTATGGTGCTTTTCCCATAGCATATGGTCTCTTATTACCCATTTTATATATGCCTTTAATGCTGATGTTATTGGCATTGATATTCCGCGGAGTGAGTTTTGAATTCAGGTTTAAAGCGGAACGTTCAAAGCCGCTATGGAACTGGTTGTTTACAATCAGCTCGATTTCCGCCGCTTTTTTTCAGGGAGTCATTTTAGGTAGTTTTGTGCGCGGTTTCCCAATTAATGAAGCAGCGATGACCATCAGCGAAACGGATTGGCTTACTCCCTTTAGCTTATTAACAGGAATTGCCTTGATTTGTGGTTATGGGCTTCTGGGTGCTACCTGGCTAATCATTAAAAGCGAAGGGCATCTGCAGCGAAAAATGATTCATTTTGCCAGAGGCTTTCTGATAATGGTTAGCTTCTTTCTTGTTATTGTCAGTATATGGACACCTTTACATAGCAGTGAAATATTTGAGCGTTGGTATAGTTTTCCCAATTTTATTCTGCTGTTGCCTTTGCCCGGGATCACAGCACTTATGATCTGGATGACATGGCGAAGCCTTAATCTTAAGCAGGAATGGCGGCCGTTTATCTGTAGTGTGATAATTTTTTTATGTGCCTACACGGGAATCGGCATTAGCGTATTTCCTTACCTGATCCCGCATCAGGTTACTATATGGGAAGCGGCGGCACCGACTTCAACCCTGCTCTTTATTCTGGTAGGTGTAGTGATTATGTTACCCATTCTGATAGCATACACTGCATACGCCTATCATGTATTTCGAGGGAAATCGACACAGGAAGGCTATCATTGACTGTCTCGTATGAAGGCTTGCGTTCATTAGCGATTAATTGTCTAATTATTCATAACATTAACGCTAAACTGTGATATTCTTAGTTCGCGCAGTATTTATACACGGTTAAGCAGTGGTGCCTTATTCGGAAATCGCTTAATAATCGATATTCATTTCTATATGGTTAGCATGTTCGAGGCTTGTGTTTATGCATGATGGTTCGGTTTTTTATACTATTTTCCTAATCTTTGCAGGAGCTGCTGTCTTCTCGACTTTGGTGCTTTACACCAGGCAATCGCTTTTAGTAGCCTACATATTATTAGGCGCAGTTCTGGGGCCCTGGGGGTTAAAGCTTGTAGGTGATGTCAGCACTGTTCAGCAGGTTGGCGATATGGGCATAGTGTTTCTGCTTTTTTTGCTTGGCCTTCACCTGCAGCCGCAAAATCTGGTTCACATGCTTAAAAAGATCACCTGGATTGCACTGGTGAGTTCCATCTTTTTTGCTCTGGTTTCCTATCTGATTGGCCGCTGGTTTGGATTAACCAATATGGAGTCTGCGGTTCTGGGCGCAGCAATGATGTTTTCGAGTACGATTATCGGTCTGAAACTTTTACCTACAACCATTCTGCATCACCAGCATACCGGTGAGGTAATGATTAGTATCCTGCTTATGCAGGACGTCATTGCCATTATCGTTCTGATCCTGATTAATGGTGCACAGCAGGGCGGCGGGTACTCCGTCGATGATTTGGTTCTGGTGGGTGTCGCATTGCCAGCGTTAACCTTATTTGCCTTTGCGGTTGAGCGCTATATTCTGGTTAAGTTACTGGCCCGATTTGATAGAACCCAGGAATATGTTTTCCTGTTATCTATTGGTTGGTGTCTGGGTATGTCAGTGCTTGCCCAGGAAGTAGGGCTTTCTGAAGATATTGGCGCCTTTGTAGCTGGAGTTGCTCTGGCATCAAGTCCCATTTCACTTTACATTGCGGAAAGTCTGAAACCCCTTCGTGACTTCTTCCTGGTTATGTTTTTCTTCTCAATTGGTGCGACCTTTAATTTCGGGTTTGCAGCGCAAGTGATTATTCCCGCTTTGCTACTCTCTATTCTAATGTTAATTTTAAAACCTGTATTATTTAATTTTCTTTTGTTTAAGGCAGGTGAAAAGAAGAGCGTTGCCAAAGAGGTGGGGTTGCGCTTGGGACAGGCGAGTGAATTTTCTCTATTGGTAGGCAGTATAGCATTTAGTACCAAACTAATTTCGGAAGTGGCGACCAATTTAATCCAGGCAACCACAATTTTGACCTTTATCGTTTCTTCCTATTTAGTAGTATTAAAATATCCAACGCCGATAGCGTTGTCTGACAAGATGCGTAAGGACTAATATGAAATTGTTGATTATTGTACTTTCATTACTCAGTGAGCGTTATTTGATTCATTCGGTGTCACAGCATCGCTTTAATTGGTTCGGCGCTTATTTTCAGCGTATTGCGGGCATGCTTCCTAAGAGTGAAATTTTACAAAATTCTTATTTTCTTTTGGCTCTCGTTGTTTTGCCACCGGTTTTACTGCTTTGGTTGCTCTTGTGTTTAATTGGCCCCTGGTTCTTTGGTTTTATCGGATTATTACTGAATCTTTTTATTTTCTATTATTGCATTGGTCCTGAAAATCCTTTTTATCCCGTTAACTCAGACCCTGAACACTCTGATGGAGACAAAACAGCTGGTCATTATTTCTACCTGGTGAATAGTCAATTATTCGCGGTTATCTTCTGGTATATTGTGGCTGGTCCATTGGGACTTTTGTTCTACAGATTATTAACACTATCAGTGAAATATCAGCCCATTGCTCAGCCGGCAGCGTTAATAGTTAGCCTATTGGACTGGGTAACGGCAAGGGTTACTGTCATGCTATATCTACTGGTTGGAAATTTTCAGCGTGGATTTATCTTTTACAGAGAACGATTCCTGAGTGCCCCAGATACAAATGAACAATTTCTGAGTGAGGGTGGAATTTTTGCTGCAAAACTTCATGATGGAGACACCGTGAGCTTAACCAATGCTCAGACTTTGGTAGAGCATGCGCTGGTTGTATTTTTAGTGCTGATTGCTTTCTTTACTCTGGTTGCCTGGCTATAAAGAGAGTCTGCTTTTTCGTCAGGTAATTAAAGTTACTGAATATCAACCCAATTATGGAAAGTGAGTAATTTTATGAAACAGGTAGTTTTTGTATTAATGACATGTTTGTTATTCTTCGTTAGCGCATGCTCTGAGCATCGTGTGATCAGAGAAACCAATATTGAGTTTGAGAATTGCTCTCAGGGTTGTGAAATTAAACAAGAAAAATGCCAGGGAAGCTGCAGAAATAATTGTGTGCAATGTTCTGCTCATGCGAACCAGACGAGCAAACTCAGTTATCGTCAGTATCAGCGAGAACAGGTTATCCGGGGGGGAACTATTGCACGTCAGTTGAAATCTTACCGGGATCCACTACAATGCCGCAAAACAACTTGTAACTGCAAAGCAGATTACCAGGTTTGCATCCAGGCCTGTGGCGGAAAAATTCATAAGGAACTGAGAGCTGCCCCAGTTTGTTAATACATTAGATTTACGAGGAAACATTCATGGCGAATGAAATAAATACTGATATTGACCCTATAGAAACCCGTGAATGGCTGGATGCTTTACAGGCCGTGGTCAATAATGACGGGAATGAACGGGCTGCTTTTTTGCTGCAACAATTACTGAACAAAGCGAATGCAGAAGGTGTTGCCCTGGAAAATAAAATCCATACTCCATACCGCAATACGATAAAACCGCATGAAGAGCAATTGATGCCCCCCGATGAAGGCCTTGGAAAACGAATTGGCGCACTCATTCGCTGGAATGCTGTCGCTATGGTGCTTCGTGCTGGCAAGTATGCTCCTGAGCTGGGAGGTCATATTGCTTCTTATGCATCTTCCTCCACTTTATATGAAACCGGCTTTAACTATTTTTTCAAAGGCCCCAATGGCGAAAATGGCGGCGATTTGATTTATATACAAGGCCATTCTTCTCCTGGTATTTATGCTCGCGCCTTCCTTGAAGGACGTTTGTCAGAGCAGCAGTTAGCCAATTTTCGACAGGAAGTAGAGGTTGATGGATTATCATCCTATCCTCATCCCTGGTTAATGCCTGATTTCTGGCAATTTCCTACTGTATCAATGGGCTTAGGGCCACTGCAGGCTATTTATCAGGCGCGTTTTCTTAAATATCTCGAAAACAGAAGCTTAATCAAGTCTGAAGGCCGGAAGGTCTGGGCATTTCTGGGTGATGGTGAAATGGATGAACCCGAATCACTGGGTGCTTTGTCTATTGCCGCAAGAGAGAAACTGGATAATCTGATTTTTGTTGTAAACTGCAACTTGCAGCGCCTTGATGGCCCTGTTCGAGGTAACGGTAAAATAATTCAGGAGCTGGAAGGCATATTCCGGGGAGCTGGTTGGAATGTAATCAAAGTGATCTGGGGTGGTCGATGGGATAACCTGTTTGCCCGTGATAAAACCGGAATTATGCAAAAACGTATGGAAGAATGCGTTGACGGCGATTATCAGGCTTACAAAGCCAATAACGGCGCTTATGTCAGAGAACATTTTTTTGGACAGTATCCTGAATTGAAAAAAATGGTTGAATCCATGTCAGATGAAGAAATCTGGCGGCTCAACCGCGGTGGTCATGATGCGCAGAAAGTATATGCCGCTTATGCCGAGGCAGTTGAGCATAAAGGACGTCCCACCGTAATTCTTGCAAAAACAATTAAAGGCTATGGAATGGGGGCGGCAGGCGAGGGGCAAAATATAACCCATCAGCAAAAGAAAATGTCGATTGAGCAACTCAGGGCTTTCCGTGATCGTTTCAGTATTCCTGTCAGCGATGCAGAAATTACCGAGATTCCTTTTTATCGTCCTTCTGAAGATAGTCCTGAAATACAATATATTCGCAAACAGCGCGAAGCATTGGGCGGCTATCTGCCGGCACGTAATACCAGTGTTGAACCTTTGCTTGTTCCTGACTTGTCTGCGTTTTCTGCGGTGACTAAGGGAACGGGTGATCGTGAAATATCCACGACAATGGCCTTTGTCAGAATTTTGTCAGTTCTATTGAAAGACAAGGTGCTAGGTCCCCGGATTGTGCCAATAGTGCCTGATGAATGCCGGACCTTTGGAATGGAAGGCTTATTCAGACAAATCGGAATTTACTCTCCCGTGGGGCAGCTTTACACGCCAGTGGATCACGAGCAGGTGATGTATTACCGTGAAGCGCGTGACGGTCAGATTCTGGAGGAAGGTATTAATGAAGCGGGTGCGTTCTGTTCCTGGATAGCAGCTGGAACTTCTTATAGTTCCAACAAGTTAGCCATGATTCCTTTTTATATCTATTATTCCATGTTTGGTTTCCAACGGGTTGGTGATCTGGCCTGGGCTGCTGGGGATATGCAGGCACGCGGCTTTTTATTGGGCGGAACAGCGGGCCGCACGACGCTTGCAGGCGAAGGTCTGCAGCATCAGGATGGTCACAGCCATATCATGGCCTCAACAATCCCAAACTGTGTCAGTTACGATCCCACCTACGCCTATGAACTGGCAGTCATCATGCAAAATGGCCTTGAACGGATGTATACCAGACAGGAAAATGTATTTTATTACATCACAGTAATGAATGAGAATTATGTTCAACCTGATATGCCAGAGGGTGTGGAAGAAGGCATCATCAAGGGAATGTATTTACTGCATGCAAGTAATAAGAAGAAAGCGAAAGCCCATGTTCAGCTAATGGGTTGCGGTACTATCCTGCGTGAAGTCGAAAAAGCCGCCTCATGGTTACTTTCTGACTTTGATGTAAGTTCTGAAGTCTGGAGTGTGACAAGCTTTAACGAACTACGGCGGGATGGACTGGCGGTTGAACATTATAATCGAATGAATCCGGAACAATCTCCCAAGCAAGCCTATGTTACGCAATTACTCGCTGATCGAAAAGGTCCTGTTATTGCAGCTAGTGACTATATGCGTTTATATGCGGAACAGGTTCGCCCTTATATCAATGCGAATTATGTAACCTTGGGAACTGACGGCTACGGACGGAGTGATACCAGGGAACGTTTGCGCCACTTCTTTGAAGTGGATGCCAAATATATTGTCATTGCAGCCTTGGAAGCTTTAGTCAAGGACGGCAGTCTGCCAAAATCGGTTATGGCTGATGCGTTTAAGAAATATGGGATCAAAAAGGATAAGCCGAATCCTGTAACGCAGTAGGTTTTAAGTTAAGTTGTCCTTTCCTTGGGTATAGGTGGCAACTTAAGAGAAAACCCCCCGCCCAAGCTGGGAGAGGGCTAGGGTGAGGGTTGATTTAAAGCCCCTCTCTCTAACTCTCTCCCCTGAGGGGCGAGAGGATTTAAGGTGGAGATTAAAAAGAAATCCCCTCGCCCAAGTTGGGAGAGGGCTAGGGTGAGGGTTGGTTTAAACCCCTCTCTCTAACTCTCTCCCCTGAGGGGAGAGAGTTAGAGAGAGTTCCTTAAGAATTAAGCGTCTTAGTGCAGCATATGGGTGCTTCGTTAAGACAGTTTGACCAGTTTGCTGAGGAAAAATATGTCAGATGAGATGAAAGTTAAGGTTCCAGACATCGGGGGTGCGGCTGGTGTGGATGTCATTGAACTATTGGTGAAGCCTGGTGATGAGGTCCAAATCGATACACCTTTAATCACGCTGGAATCCGATAAAGCGAGCATGGAAATCCCCTCGCCTAAAGCCGGTAAGGTACACTCAGTGCTGGTTAATATTGGCGATAAAGTCTCGGAAGGGGATGATATTCTTGTTTTAACAGTTGATGAAGGCTTACCTGCTACAAAGCAAAGCGAAGAAAAAAAAGAAGAACCTGTCTCTAAAGCACAGGCTGAGACTAAAGCCGAAGAAAAGCCAACTATTCCACAAGGCACTTCATTGCTTGCGGTGAATATTCCCGATATTGGCGGTGCAACTGATGTTGATGTCATTGAAGTGATGGTTAGAGCAGGCGATTCAATTGAAAAAGATCAGGCTTTGATTACTCTCGAAGGGGATAAAGCCACAATGGATATTCCTTCTCCAGCAGAGGGCGTCGTTGAAAAGGTTGCTGTGAAAGTTGGGGATAAGGTATCGCAGGGATCTCTGGTCCTTACAATGAAATCCACAGAGCAGACAGAAGCGCCTGCACCTAAAGCTCAGGAAGAGAAACCATCGCTTGAGACAAAACCAGCTGAATCAGAAGTGAAGCAAGCGCCAGTTCGTGAAGAGAAAGTTGAAGAATCAGGCAGCAGTTCAGGTGTTTTTGCGGGTCCTGCGGTTCGTCGTTTAGCCAGAGAATTTGGCGTTGACTTAAAGCTTGTAAAAGGCAGCGGCAGAAAGGGACGTATCAGCAAAGAAGATGTTCAGAGTTATGTAAAAAGCCGTCTTGCAGAAAAGCCATCGAGCTCTGGATTTTCATTGCCGCAGGCACCGTCTATTGATTTTAGTAAATTCGGAGCGATCGAAACAAAGCCTTTGAACAAGATCAAGCGCCTGACTGGTGTTAACGTACACCGGTCCTGGATTACTATCCCTCACGTCACCCAGTTTGACGAAGCAGATATCACCGATCTGGAGTCATTTCGTAAATCAGAATCAGAGGCCGCCAGTAAATCCGGATATAAATTAACAGTGCTGGCTTTTGTTACCAAAGTAATTTGCAAAGCATTGCAGGTGTTTCCCCAATTTAATGCTTCATTAGATAGCAGCGGTGAGAACCTGATTTTTAAACAGTATTTTAATATCGGTATTGCTGTTGAGACGCCTAATGGTCTGGTTGTGCCTGTTATTCAGGGAGTAGACAAGCTTAATGTTGCCGGAATTGCATTGGAAATGGCTCGTTTGAGCACTAAAGCTCGCGAGAAAGGACTGATGCCTGCTGATATGAGTGGCGGCTGCTTTACCATATCAAGCCTGGGAGGTATCGGTGGAACAGCTTTTACTCCAATAGTAAATAGTCCTGAGGTCGCTATCCTTGGATTATCTCGTTCCAGCATTAAACCTGTGTTTGATGGAAAAGAATTTAAGCCGCGCTTAATGCTTCCGCTATCTCTATCTTATGATCACCGGGTGATCGATGGTGCTGAGGCGGCCAGATTTACTCGCTATATTGCAGACACATTGGCAGATATTCGGAGAGTTCTGCTTTAGACAATGTTATTAATAAATATTATGTGCTAAACGTTAAAAGAGGCGTCTAATGAGTGTAAATATGAAAGCGGAAGTGGTTGTTTTAGGCAGTGGACCTGGTGGTTACACGGCAGCGTTCAGAGCGGCGGATTTAGGTAAGAAAGTGATTCTGGTAGAGCGCTACAATAGCCTTGGAGGCGTTTGCTTAAACGTGGGTTGTATCCCTTCAAAAGCCCTGCTGCATATCGCCAAAGTGGTCGATGAAGCGCATGAAATGAATGATTTGGGAGTAAGTTTCAACCAACCTTCCTTCGATAACACTAAACTGGTTGGCTGGAAAAATAAAGTGATCGGCAAGTTGACTGGCGGCTTGAAGATTCTAGCTAAACAGCGAAAGGTTGAGGTCGTAACCGGAGTAGGGCGTTTTTCAGGTACTCATCAGATTACAGTGGAGAATGAAGGACAAACTACCGCGATTGATTTTGATAATGCGATTATTGCGGTGGGCAGTGAATCTGTTAAATTGCCGTTTATTCCTGAAGATCCAAGAATATTCAGCTCAACAGGCGCTTTGGAACTGGCAGATATCAAAGGCGATTTGCTCGTTCTTGGTGGTGGAATCATTGGGCTTGAAATGGCGACGGTGTATTCTGCCCTCGGGGTGAATGTGACAGTCGTGGAGTTCATGGATCAATTAATTCCGGGCGCGGACTCTGACTTGGTCAATGTTTTACAAAAACGAATGAGCAAGAAAGGCGTCAAATTCCTTCTTAAAACAAAAGTTACCGCAGTTGAGGCAAAAAAAGATGCCTTATATGTGTCTATGGAAGGTCAGCATGCCACTGAACAACCCATGAAATTCGCTCAGGTTCTGGTTGCCGTGGGAAGAAAACCTAATGGCGGCGCGATTAATGCTGGAGCTGCTGGTATCAATGTGGACGATAGAGGCTTTATTAAAGTTGATAACCAGATGCGTACCAATGTGCCGCATATTTATGCGATTGGCGACGTAGTAGGCCAGCCAATGCTCGCCCATAAAGCGATGCCCGAAGGAAGGGTAGCTGCTGAAGTAATATCAGGTTTAAAACACTATTTTGACCCAAAATGTATTCCCAGCGTAGCCTACACTGATCCTGAGATTGCCTGGACTGGTTTAACTGAGAAAGAAGCTAAGGAAAAAGGCATTTCCTATGAAAAGGCTGTATTTCCCTGGATGGCAAGCGGCCGTGCTCTAAGTATGGGCCGTGAGGAAGGGATGACCAAATTACTGTTCTGTCCTGATAGCAAACGAATTCTCGGAGCTGGAATTGTCGGGATTAATGCAGGCGACTTGATTTCAGAAGCTTCATTGGCAATTGAAATGGAATGTGATGTGGAAGATATTGCTTTAACAATTCATCCGCATCCAACGTTGTCTGAATCGGTTGCATTGGCCTCTGAAATATTCGAGGGTACAGTGACGGATTTGTATATGCCAAAGAAGAAAACTGGCTAGAAGCACTGCTATAAGTTAAGGAATCATTGTAGGTTGGGCCCTTGGCCCAACACAGGGCTTGAACCACTCCAGAGCTCAATGTTGGGCCAAGGGCCCAACCTACATGTAATTGCAGAATTCCTTTAACTTATGGCATTGTCTCTGACTTTCTCCCCGATGATTTTTAAAAGAAGATTCTTCCGCCGGCTCGGGAATGACACAGCTAAAGGATACCCGTGAAGTATTCAATACGGCCGATGAGGCTTGAAGATATTGATGATGTATATACCATTGAAACTCAGGGGCATAAAGCGCCCTGGAGTCGCGGTATTCTTGTTGATTGCGTACTGGTTGGTTATGATTGCCGGGTCATAGAGTCTATTAAAGAAAACCGGCAACAGATTCTGGGTTACAGTATTTGCCGTCAGGCATTCAATGTCTGTCATATTTTAAATTTGTGTGTTGCTCCTTCGTATCAACAGCAAGGCGTTGGGCGTCAGCTTTTAACGCAGTTACTTGATTTACCAGTTAGTCCGCTTATCAATACCTATATTCTGGAAGTCAGACCCAGCAATACGGGGGCTATTCAGCTCTATGAAAAAATGGGTTTTTTACGCGATGGAATCAAAGAGCATTATTATGATGATCAGGCTGGAGTTGAAGATGCCTGGCTTTATAAGAAAGTCATCGGCTAGTTAGTTCGTTAACTTATCCAGCTCTGGGTTTCTTATATTCATCAAGGATCTCATTAAACATTTTGGTGCTGGCAGTTGTCGTTTGAAACCAGTGAGCGTTTCGATGAGTGCCAATTAATTGCCGCTTGTCCGTTAACCAGTCTTCAATATGATGGATCAGTTTTGGATAATCACAGGCATAGTCCTGTGTGGTTTCATTATAAAGCTGCCTGATAGCCTCAAATTTATCACAGGTAATTGGATTATTATCTCCAATCTGAATCATTTCATCCAGACGACTATAGAGCCTCTTTGCAATAGCCAGAGTTTTGGGATGCATGTTTGTAAATGCATTTGGCGGAGGAGGTAGCAGAAAGAAATGATCCGTTTCAACAAGCCCTTCATTTAATTTCATGGACAAAGGCAGTCTGCGAAAGAAAAATCGTGAAACTCCTTTACCAAGATTATCCAATAGAGTGGCGCGACGGGTCATATCGACAGCGGTATGTCGGCAGGTATTCCGCTGGCTTATTTCACAGTAATCGGGTTTAAAGCCCTCCTCTGTATCCGGAGAGGTTAAGTCTCTCAGAAATCGATGCTGAAAAATGATTTCATCCTCATTTTCCTTAACTGGCTGAAACGCTGATAAGTACTTGCTGGTTACTTTTCTCTTTACTTGTTCGGAAGAAAATGTAGCCATTTCCGCCATATGCCGCTTATAACTCTCATAATCGATTTCAAAGGCTTTATAGGTTACCTCCTGCAGATAGGCGCCTGAAGTATTTAACAGGATTGATTCATCATACATAACCCCCTCCGCCTGCCAAAAAGCCATTTCACAACGGGTAGCATTTTTTTTCTTGTATTTACCGAATCCAGCAAGGATCAATGGAATGTTGTTATGAATAACACCCAGACAACTAAAGGAATGTGGATTGTCCTTCCTTTTACAGATAGCCACAAAAAATTTATCGTCAGGCTTAATCTTTAAGGAAAATTTACCATCGGAATCTGTAAATAAAGAGTGTTTCATGGAAAGTCCTGGTTTTTACACACATTACTATAACTCAAACTTCTTAAGAAACCCTTAAGCGAGATAAAGTTTTGTTAGCGCTTATGCCATCTGCTTTAAAAATTCCTGACAATGCAGCCGTTCATTTTCTCCTGCCAGATAAGTTTTGAGAGTCACGATTGCATTCTCATACTCCTGCTGCGTTAAGCTTCCCCGAATTAACTCAAAGCGGAGATAGACACAATAGGTATTGAGAACGTCCGTTTCACAATAGTCACGAATACTTTTTAATTGACCTGCCTGATATTGATCCCAGACTTTTGAGCCGCTCATTCCCATTTTACCGGGGAAACCCAGCATATGAGCAATGTCATCTAATGGTGCAGAGGCGCGGCTCTGATAAGCTGCGAGCACGTCCATCAAATCAAGGTGGCGATAATGAAAACGGTTAAGATAATTGTTCCAGCGAAAATTCTGCTGATTTTCTCCATACTCCCAATAGGTAGGGGCAGGAATTCCATGCAGCAAGGCGCGATAATGCAGGACCGGCAAATCAAAACCACAGCCGTTCCAGCTCACCAGAATAGGAGTATATTTGTCAATACCGGAAAAAAAACGGCTAATCAGTTCTTTTTCATCGGCCTGTTCATCGCCCAAAGACCAGACCCTGACCTGATTGTTATTCTGAATCACCGCTGAGATAGCGACTACTCTTTGCAGATAATGAGGCAGGAAATCATTCCCGGTCTTGGCACGACGTAAGGCAAACATCGCTTTGGCCGTCTCTTCATCACTGAGATTGTTCAAATGAAACAGCTTTCTGCCAGAATGCACATCGGGAACCGTTTCAATATCAAAGACTAAAACACTCATAAAGTACTTGATAAATAATAAATCTCAAATTTTAGCACAGTTATTGCTGCCAGGATATTTGTTCCTGTTGCCAAAGGAAAAACTCGATGATATTGCGAGACAGTGGGATTTTTGTTACTAATACGCTCATTTATACTAACATGACATGGTCTTTTAATATGAAACGCCTTTTATTGCTTGTTCCTTTTTTATTGCTCAGCGCCTGTGTCAGTACACCGCCGCCGCGAGATGTTAATAACGTTTGCAGTATTTTCAAGCAATACCCTAAATGGTATCTGGATGCAAAAGATGCTGAGCGTCGCTGGCGGGTGCCTGTGGCTGTTCAAATGGCGATTATTCATCAGGAATCCAAGTTTGATGCCAATGCAACGCCCAAGCGAACCAAATTGTTATGGATTATTCCCTGGAAGCGTCCTTCTTCTGCCTATGGCTATACGCAGGCTTTGCGTGCTACCTGGGCTCAGTATAAGAAATCAGATGGCGGGGTATGGGCGGCTCGTGATGATTTTACCGACGCAGTTGACTTCGTTGGCTGGTATGCTAACCAGGCTTATCGTCGTGCCGGAATCCAGAGAGATGACACCTATAATCTTTATCTGGCGTATCATGAGGGAATAGGAGGTTTTATGAAAAAAACCTATTTGCAAAAACCCTGGCTTATTGGCGTTGCCCGCAAGGTTAAAACCCGCGCAATGATCTATCAGGCTCAAATGGCGCGTTGTGGCCGTGGCTCATCTTATTATAGCGGGTATAAATAAGCGTCTATTATTAAAGGATAGAATAGGCTAATGCGGAGATTTCCGGATACCGCGGCTTGTTCGCGGAATCCAGAAAAAGTGCCTGTTAGTGACATTTTCATTCAGGCAAGTTAAAATAATAAAGCCGTTTGACGGATGTTGCCTTGAGTCGATAGCACAGTACTCTTCTTTAAAAGTTGAGGGCTGCTTTTCAAGTCTGGTCAAGCTTGAACTTTCCATGTAGGAGTCACGAATGCGTTTAATGTTATTAGGTGGGCCAGGTGCTGGCAAGGGTACTCAGGCAGTACGGTTAATTGAATATTTTGATATTCCGCAAATATCCACAGGCGACATGTTAAGAGCCTCTATTGCAGCCGGTACTGAATTGGGTCGAAGTGCCAAAGCGGTCATGGATGCAGGCAAACTGGTTTCTGATGACATTATTATTCGCCTGGTAAAAGAAAGGTTACAGCAGCCAGATTGTACAAATGGCTTTTTATTTGATGGATTCCCGCGAACTATTCCCCAAGCTGAAGCATTAAGAACCGCTCGTATACGTCTGGATCATGTGATTGAAATTGCGGTTCCCGATTCTGAAATTATCAGCAGACTTAGCGGGCGGCGTGTTCATCCAGGCTCAGGCCGTGTGTATCACATTCGATTTAATCCTCCCCAGACTGAAGGCCGTGATGACCTGACCGGTGAAACACTCATCCAGCGGGATGACGATAAAGAAGAAACGGTTAAGAGACGGCTTGAAATTTATCATCAGCAGACGGAGCCTTTGGTTCAATATTATCAGCAATGGGCGGATAGCGACAGTTCAGGTGCTCCGGCATTCCATAGAGTTTCTGGATTAGGAAGCGTTGATACCATTTTCTCCCGCATTCTGGAAGCTATCACGACTAAGGAAGAATCATGCTCAAAAGCGTGAACGAAGAGCAGCTGGATGTATTGATTAATCAGAAAGGATTGTTCCTGATTGATTTCTGGGCTCCCTGGTGTGCACCTTGCAAGCAATTTGGCAGGATTTATGAACAAGTAGCAGAGCAAAATCCAGATATCGATTTTGTAAAGATCAATATTGAAGAGCAGCCACAAATCGCAGACGCATTTCAAATTCGCTCTATTCCCCATTTAATGATTATTAAAGAAGGTATCGCTATTTATTCAGAATCAGGCAGTATACCCGAATCAACTCTTAAAGAATTACTGCAGCAGGCCCAAGACATCGATGTCAGCGAGATCCTCAATAAAATGAATCAAGATGAAGGCTAGAGATTAAAAATCAGGTGTAACCTAATCATGATCGCAAGACAGTAAAATTCAACAGTTTAGGAAGTTTTCTATGTCAACAACACAGACAGTATTGCTTGAGATTCAAAAAACTGATAAAAAAAGGAATAACTTTTTTAAGCGTCAAAATGAACTGCGTTCTGGTGCCCCCGCTCCAACTCCGCCTGATGGAAGTAAAACAGTTTTTGAAGATAATCAGAAGGATTCCAATAACCGCCCCGGTAGTTGCTGTGTGATCAGCTAACTCTGAACTAAATTTGAATAATAATAACTATATGATTTTATTGATTATTAAAAGATTCACTAAATATTTTCTCCCAATGCTGCTGGCTGCTTGTGCACATCAGCAATCTAATACTCCGGATCACTATGTGGTTAAAGGAAAAACATATCAGGTGATGAAGTCAGCCAAGCACTACAAAGCGAAGGGAGTTGCTTCCTGGTATGGTGGACGCGGACGGAATCAAAAAACATCTACTGGAGAGCGCTACAACATGTATGCAATGACAGCAGCTCATCCAACACTCCCGTTTGCTACCCGAGTGCGTGTCAAAAATCTGAATAATGGCCGCTCAATTGTGGTTCGCATCAATGATCGAGGTCCTTTTTTATCGAACCGATTGATTGATTTATCCTTTGCTGCCGCTAAAAAACTCGGCATAAAAGGTATCGCCCCTGTTGAAATTGAAGTAGTTTAAATTGAGCTTCATTCAAGACAATTTTATCACTCTTCTGGTTGTTTATACTGTAAGAGATAAGTACATAAGACTGATTTCTGCACGAAGGGCGAGCAAAAATGAAAGAAAATATTACAAAGACCAGAACTAAAGGCAAAACAGACTGGAAAAAAGTAAAATCCATGAGTGAAGAAGAAATCGCCCGAAACGCAAGTGAAGATGGCGACGCCCCTTTTCTGACAGATGCTGACCTTTCTGGCTTTAAACGAGTAACTCCTACCTCTAGTATTGATGTGAAGAAAATACGGAAGAACTTACACATGACCCAAGAAGATTTTTCACAGTGTTTTGGTTTTAATCTCAAAACACTACGTGATTGGGAGCAGCATCGTAGAGAACCCAGTGGCGCCGCTAAAAACTTACTAAAAGTTATTGAGCTAGAGCCGAAAGTAGTTCAAAGGGCATTGTCAACAAACTGAGCGGGTAATCATCAAAAACCTTTGATTGTTAATGTCACTCAGAGTCTGATTATCATTTGAACTTATAATTAACTGCACCATTAATTTGCCGAGCACTTTCTTCCTTCCCAAGCTCCTCGCTTTCAGTATTAACAGGATAAGGCGTGGGAATAAAAAACCGTGAGTTTTGAGCTCCCGCCGCTTTGTTATGGTAATATCCTAACAAATCCAGCATGTGCTTATCCTGTTTACTGTAAGCAATATTGAAAGGGCTGCGGTTTAAAGAATCGACAGTAGTCAGCTGCAGCAGGCTTTGTTCTAAAATAGCCTCAACAGCTTCATAGGCTGATTCATAAACGGCCCGGTGTATTGCAAAATAGTGATAATCTCCTACTATGAATGAAGTATGAGCGGCTTCACTTTGCAGTAGTTCGTTTATAATTTCTTTGCGCTGATTACAGCAGATAGCCCAGTGAAGAACCGATGGAATAAATGCAGGCTCTCCCTGACTCGTCTGCTGTTGAAAAAATTTCATCCCCAAAGAGAAAATACAATCAATAACCTGCTGAGTATACGTTTCACGAATACAACTCAGCAGGGAGCGTCCTGAGCTCTCTGTATAGAATAATAGGGGAAGCAGGCCTTCATACATTGAACTAACAAGCATCTTTTCTTTTGCATAAATAAACATATCTATGACATTGTCAGGGAGATTTTGATACTCCTGAGCGGCAATAGCTGTAAATTGAGTAACAAATGATAGAGATTGATCAAAACCTGCTGCCTGGATCACTGATGGACGGAAATGCTGGTTTAATTTTAAACGCCAGAACCCGTTGTTTCTAAGTACAGAATGATGTTCCGCACTTAAGGACGAGCACTGATAACGCGCTCTTAACCCATATCTGTATACCAGAAGGACATCTTTGGGAGCAAACTGTATCTCTAAAGGATTGAACCTCTCGGTATTCACTACTTTTTCAACTACTGGTTCTCGTGCCGGCACTTGGACACTCTTCGCTGTTAGCTCTTGTTGCTCTGGCAAGGTCTCAGCAGATGCAGGTGCAGAGGATTCAGCTTCCGGTAATGTTGCCTGTTCTGGAATAGAAACAGGTTTCCGTAAGGCGTTATGATAATCGGCAGAGCTGGTTTTAAGCGCATTAATAATTTTTTTGGCTGTGTTATTTATTTGCTCAAGCTTAACCACTTTGTCCCATGCTATTTTGCACATTAAGAACTGATCAATGACTTCGACTTCTTTGTTACCCAAAATTTTGCTTATACTGCTCAGAAGCGCTGTGCCGAACCAGGTTTTTGTTGCATAAAAGCGGCTGACTCGTTCATTCGATTTGCTCGTTTTAACCTGCCAGTAACTATTAATTTCCGGGGGTTGAATTTTTAGTTTGAAATAATCAGTTTCCCGCAGTACAACGTCGATAATCAGGTTTTGTGCTTCTCCAAAAATAAGGCCAATTGCTTTTTTCCAGGCTTCAATTTGCTGATCCGGGCTTGGATGAGTCGTAGACTTGTCTTTTTCTATCTTCGATGCTGTTGATTCAGTCAGTTTAGCCTCTGCCAGTTTCTGGCTGATTTGTTCAACTTTTTCAGGAACGGGCGCTTTGGCTGACGGCTTATTTTCTGGAATAATTATCCTTGATTTTGGAGCTGGAGGGTTGTCGTTGGTTGTCAGCTCTGGTGCTGGGGCAGCTGTTTGTTCAATACTTATTCGCGGGCTAAGTTGCTGCTCAACCTTATCAGGGACGGACGCTTTGGCGGCCTGCTTATTTTCCGTAATAACTAAACTTGCTTTTGGAGTGGGGGGATTGGCTTTGGAAGTTGGTGATGGCACAGCTATACTTATTCGCGGGTTCAAGTGCTGCTCATATGTTTTTTTTAGCTGATACGGCAGCCAGTCGATCAGTTTAGGATTTAAAGTAAAAAAACTTCGCCTGTCAGGCCTGCTCATTAAATATTCAGCAGGGGATAAATTATCAAGCTTGGAAAACTTTTGCAAAAAAAGTCTTTGCGTAATTAACGATACCAGTCGAGGTTGATTTTTGAAGTAATTGAAATGTTGCTCAAAAATAAGAAACAAAATAAATACCGGGAATTCGCCCCTAATGGTGTTTTCTTTAATTAAATTGTTCATCGCCTTGGATGAAATAGCATTTGTAATTTCCGGTCTGATCTCAAATAGTAAAATAGCCAGAGGATTTTTTAAGAGACAAGTCAAAACACTAACATTTGTTTTTTTGCCTTCAGCGTATATATAACTTTCCAGTAGGGCTTTCAGGGAAATTGTTGTATGGTGTTGGATGTAACCAATAAAACTGGTCAGAGTGTCTATGTTTGACTGGCAAAGTTTAATGCTACTGGCCAGATAGCCGTATAAGGCGAAATCTATGGTAAGCTTCGAGCGCATGTATTCCAGTTGTGAAATTAATGAGGTAACAGAGTTAACCGCTTCACAATTGTTAAGGCGCTCTAATGCGTCTTCGCGGCTTTTAACTGCCCGATTCGTTCTGGTTAGTTCAGGCATATAAAGAGCTGGATCGGCATCTAAAAGTTCCAAAAGTTCAGCATAAGAGGAAGTCGCCTTATCTATAGAGTTTTCTATTTTTGGAGCGGAATTACTGGCACAATCAGCTGTAGGTTGTGGCTGCATAATTTCTTGTTTTCGTGTTCCTGATGCTTCCGCTAAAACTTTGTAGGCTGTCAGGAGTAAAATACACTGTAGAATC
Organism: Legionella sp. 16cNR16C; assembly: GCF_021297775.1. Taxonomy (NCBI): domain Bacteria; kingdom Pseudomonadati; phylum Pseudomonadota; class Gammaproteobacteria; order Legionellales; family Legionellaceae; genus Legionella; species Legionella sp. 16cNR16C. The sequence goes on along the minus strand of NZ_JAJTMX010000001.1, from coordinate 799,804 downwards.
GCCTGAGTTTCCTGACTATCTGTTATTGAGTTTTTCAAAGCATACAGCGCTTCAATAATCTTAAGCAAAGCTTCATATTTGCGGTCAGGAGCCTGATGGACGATTTCAAATATTTTTGATGCCGTTTTAGCGCTTAAATTTTTACGCAGGCAACTATCCGACGCGATTTGTCGATTGATGCTGAGTTGCCAGTTATGAAAGTGCATTTTAGCCAGCATTGTTAGTTTTTGCCGCTCAATTTGCTGGCTTAACTGCTCACATTCAGAAGCGTTGGTCAGGCGTTTAAAATCCGCTTCAACGGAACTCAATTGTTCAGGTGCTGATCTCTCATAGCTCGTAATTAATTGTTTTAATTCATCAAAAAGCATTATTAACTCGTTATTATGACTGCTGAAAATAATGGTAATCAGGTTTTACAAATTATTGGCAATCGAATAAAAATAAGGAAAAAAACAAATGCAAAAAGCGAGTCATTATATTAATTAAATATTAACTAAACCTTAAGCTGTTTTCGTTTTGAAAAAGTATACCACATTATTGCTTTAAACACGTTCTATATGTATCAAATAAGCTCATCTTGTGATAAGATTCGCTACTATGTCTGACATTGGATCGAAACCAGGTCTGACTTATAACGCTTATGAAAACGCATTATTAAAGCCTGCCAGTAGTATAAAGTTAAAAGGTTAAGTATGAACTATTTTGATGAAATTTATAAACTTGCTATTGAAAACAAACCTGAAGATTTGAAAGCATTTATTTTTAAACACAATATCAGTATTGATATTCGTAAAAAAATAGTTAATACAGAGGCAACCCCTCTAAACCCTGAAGATCCTGAAAATCCCGTTTGGCCAGGAATTATTGTATCAGCGGCAGAGCTACTCACTTATGAAGGAAAAATAGACGCTGCCAATCTGCTTATGCATCTCGGAGCCAACCGTGACTCGATTGTACGGGGAGCAGCAAGAGCCAACAATACAAGGTTGGTAGAATGGATGCTTACATATAGAAATGCCAACATCACTACGGCTGCTCAAGGGTATGCACTGCGTGGTAACCGAGATGAAGCAAGAAAACTGATAGAAAAAGGGGCAAGGATTGATGGAGTTGCCATAAGTGCAATTCAAGGAAATGACTCTCATTTTGTAGATGAACTGTTTGCTATGCTGGCCGACATCAATATAATGGCAGAAGCTGCCGCAACCTGTGGGGATTGGAAATCAGTAAATCTTCTCCGTTCACTGGGTGCAAGTGAAGATTCTATTACACTGGGTATCGCCAGTGGCGGCTGGATTGATAAATTACCCTCAATTGATAAAAACGTCAGTATCAATTTAGTTGCCAAAGGGTTGGCGCGAGCAGGGCTTATTGATTTGGCCAAATCCCTGCTGGACCAAGGTGCAAGCCTCGAAGCAGTCGCAGATGGTGCCAAACAGGCAGGCTATGATTTCCTGGCAATGGAATGTCGTGCGCGTATTGATTACCATGAAATTATTTGCCGTCTTGCTGAAGAAGGAAAGGAAGCAGAGTTAATAGATTTGTTGAAAGACCCATTGGTTAGCATTGACGTGCGAAAGCAGGGAACTGATTGGACTCCTGCAGAAGTGTTAGCCTCGCAAAAAAAGGTGGATGCGGTCAAATTACTGATCAAACTAGGAGCGAATATTCATTTGGCAGCCAGAGGCGCTGCGCGCATTGGTGATGTTGAAGCCACAGAGGTGCTCAGGCGCGAATCAAACACTTGTATTCATCAGATTGCTAAGGGCGCAGGTGAGAATGGTGATCCGGTTTTTACCAATTGGTTATTAAATCAGGGAGCATGTACTTCAGCGATTGCTGAAGGCGCGGCAATAAAAGGAGATGGAGATAAAGTCTCAGAGATGCTATTGAAAAAGGCTAGTTTTAAAGCAGTTTTACGAGGGTATTTACAGGGAAAACATATAGAACCGATACTAACTTACTATAATAACCCCCATAACTACGGCAATCGGACTTTTTTGGCTACTTATGCTGCTGCAAGTGGTTTACACGAATTAGCTTACGAGCAACAGCAAGCGGGAGTTGAGTTTAAGTATATTGCTATGGGACTGGCCAAAGGCGGATATATCAATGAACTCTTGCCATTGATAGACCAGATAAGCGACATCAGTGAGGTTGCTGCCGCAGCCGCTCTCAGCGGTCATTTGTATTTAGCAGAGATCTTGCGAAGAAAAGGTGCGGACATAACCACGCTTGCCGTAGGCGCTATAAAAGGCGGACAAGTTAAATACGCTGAATTTCTGCGTTTATCGGGAGCTGATATCCACAGGATTGCAGCAGGGGCCGCTGAGGTAGGAAACATTGCTTATGCTGAGGAACTGCGTCTACTGGGAGCTGATATAGATCATATCGCTCATGGAGCTGCCAGAGGACGTCAGCGTGCTTATGCAGGAGCATTGCGTGAGCTCGGTGCTGACAAGCTTACAATTGTCTCGGGCGCTATACTGGGGGAGGACTGGGAATATGCAGAATACCTAGGGACGCTTGGTGTTGAGTTGAGTCATTTAGCTCGTATGGCTGCTTATTACGATTACCAGGAATATGCCGAATTCCTAAGAGCAAAAGCAAAAGGGATGAACCTTGATCTGACTGATCAAATGGCTGAAGCTGCAGCCCACGGTGGAAATATGTACTATACCTTGTTTTTAAAGAATAACGGTGCCAATTGGGCTGCAATTATGAGGGGGGCTGAAAAAGCGGGTATCGATTTTCTTAACTATATCAGGCCATTCCTTAATCACTCTGAAACAGAGGCCCATCAGGGAGCAGTGTTCCCTGCTGTGGATGTAAATCCTGTATCGGATATTTTGTCCGCTGATATTGCAACTCTGGATAGAAGCCCAGGGCCAATGACTCTGGAAGTTTTTGATGTTAGCACACTTCGATTTTCTGAGTCTGACTCATCCAGTCAAATTATTATACAAGATGACTCCGAAGAAGAGTGGCTATCCCTTCGATTTCCTGAGTCTAGCTCATCCAGTCCAATTATTATACAAGATGGCTCTGAAGAAGAGTCGCTATCCCTTTGGTTTCCTGAGTCTAACTCATCCAGTCCAATTATTATACAAGATGACTCTGAAGAAGAGTTGCTATCCTTTTCTGAAAATAGAAAACGATCGAGCGAACCTTCTTCCGCAACTGCAGCCCTCGATATTTCTCATGTTATGGAGCAGCAGCAGGAACTTCCTGAATCCAGGGAACAGAGTCCCATCCCATCCTTCCAGGGGAGCAAGGAGAATCAATCCATACTACAAAAGAATAAGCGATTGAGCGAGTCTTCAGCAGCAGAAGATATGCAATCAAAAAAACGAAGTAAGAAAACCAAAGATCCATCGCGGATAAAAAAAGCAAATGAAAAAAATGCCCTGTTTAGTGCGAAATATTCGCAGACATTTGAACGCATACCGGAAATCCCTTTTTTATTAAAGAAATCCCGCCGCAATATTAACTATTCCGGGGCATTCCAGTTCAAATCCCTTGATTCCTTCAAACAGACAATGGATGAACCTGAGTTTACTCATGAAATTAGCAGTGGTGGGTCAAAATTTCGACTAGTCAGCCGCAGAAATGATTTGCCGTCATCCGATGAGACAGTGACCTTCGTGTTTGCAGGACGTAAGCACGAAGCGATGATCCCTGACCCCAGTATGCTGGGCGATAAGCAGCGTCTGTTAGTGGTGGTCAGCGCTTATGAATATGAGAATCTGAGCGATCGAAATAAGCCTGAAAATGTCGAGTTTTTAATTACAGACGCTCTAAGTTATAAAACACACGGCAATTACCATCCAGAAGATATACAAACGCGCCGTCTGACGGCATTTATGCTCTCGTATTTATGGAAACTCAAGCATTGTGTTTACCTTGATGACAATCTTAGTCAGATACAAGCCACAGAGGAGTTTTGCGATGTTTCGACATGGTCTGGAATAACGAAATCGCTTGCCGCCGCACGAGAAAACGATAAGGCGATTATCTGTGGCATGCAAACTTTATCCTTTAAACGGTTTTACTTTTTAGAACCAGACTATGGATATAAGCTGTTTGATTTTGATTTTGAGCAGGCAGCCCGGGTTTTAAAATTACAAACTGCTGAGGATGTGTCTATTCTGGCATACCCTGGAGTGCATTCTCGCTTGTGTATGCAAGACTTTTATTTTCAAATGATTATTGATAATGCGCTGGAAGAAGCAAGAAAGGAGAGTGGTGACCAGGATAATGAATTAGCCAGAAACCTTCTGCATTTACCTGGACTGAAGTCAATCAGCTTAACGCGCTCAAAGAAAGTTAAAAACCAGGCAAAAGCAAATGCAGGTGGATATATTGAGCAGATCCTGGCTATTCAGACTGAGGACTTTCCTCCTGTGGGATTAAGCCCATTTTATAATCGACTGATGAAAAAAAGTCTTTCACATATGAAAAGTGAAATCGAAAGAAGTTTTAAATCGGTAGAGAAACAAAAACGCCAAGTTGAAACTCGCGATTTCCGTTCAATAGTGGAAGCGAATAATCAACCGAAATCAGACTCTAATCCTAATCTTAGAGAGTCCTTTGATGGGGGAGAACCGGAAGAATATGAGAAGCCGAATCTCCTCGCCAAACAAAAAAGATATGCGAAATCAGCTGCTCCATGTAATGAGACATTTCTCCAGAAACAATGGACTGGATCCAGGCTTAATTCACTTTTTGACCCCCATAAACTGGAAGAGTTCTTAAAGGAAGAAAAAGTATATCTTTATCCCTACCAGGCTGATGCGCTAAGAGCTGTAAGTCAATGCGACTCATCAAACGGAGTGGTCCAAATCACAACCGGCGGAGGGAAGACACTGACTGCTATTCTGATGCTCATCTACCTTTTTAAAAATAATCCTCATGCTGTGTTTCATATTGTGGTGCCCACACTTCAACTGGTAGATCAATATCATAAAGAGTTTATGGCAGTTCTGGAAAGGCTAGGGAAGTTTGCAGAAATTAAGCCAAAGAATGTGATTCCAGTCGATAGCAAAGAAAATGCAGTAACAATTAAATTGCTTCACAAGAATAAACCCCTAAGGGAAGAGGCAAGCGTTCTGATATTCTGTAAAGCCAGCTATGCAAAATTTGTCAGTGCACCGGATGATATCCTGAAAAAGCACCGTAAACCTTTGCTCACTGTCCTGGATGAGCATCATCTTTATCAGAAAGATGCTCAACGCATAATGGAAAGCGGGGTAACCTCGCTGGGCTTTTCAGCAACGCCGGGAAATTCGGTTAAACCACTATACGTGTTTACGCGAACGGATTCTCGTAAAGCGGGTAAAACAGCCCCGCTGATAGTGGGGCGTTTGCCTTATTCACTGGCTATTGATTCGGCCGAAAAATGTCAAAAAATTGCGGCTTTAATTAAAGAGCATCGCCATCCGATGGGTAAGGCACTCGCTTCCTACAAAGGCATCATTTATACTTCGAGTATTCAAGAAGCGAAATTATTAACAGCTGCAATCAATGAAGGAGCAGGAACTAAACTCGCCAAGCCGATTCACTCAAATGTCAAAAAGAATAAGGATTGGATTGAGCTTTTCTATAAGCGGCCAATGGACCAGCCTGGGATTCTGGTCGTCGTTAACATGTTAGGTACGGGTTACAATGACAAGAATGTGGCCTGGGGCCTGTATGCGAAAGAAAAAAACCCGGAAGAGAGTCAAAATAAAGGTTGCTCTGTTGATATTCGTACAAAGATTGATAAGCGCTCACAGGAGGTGGGTCGTAGTTTACGCATTCCCCCGGAATTTCCAAATAAAATTGCCTATTATCTGACTGGATTAGGAGTGCCGCTAAATGACGATGAAGTGTTTAATGACGAAGATGCTTTAAGAAATGCACATCCTGATTATTATAAACATAATCTACAAGTGATATACCTGGAACTTTTAAACGCAATCGAAACTCCACGGCCCTTTAAGCATTATTCGCCCATGTTTCAGTATGATAAGTTGAGCCCGCTTTGCAGTTTATCCAAAAATCTGATGCTGTTATTAAAAGCACTGGTTAGCGAAAACGAGGAATGGAGCAGAGGTCTGCTTGAATTGAACCAGGGGCTTAAAAGAAGCTGGAGAGACCAATGGGGTAAGGAATTCAATCTTTTGGAGATATTTATTAACGAGGCCATTGGAGCATCCCTGCGCCTCCGAAATGCCTCGCAAAAAGATCCCTTGAAAGACGCTTTGTTTAATACGGAAGTCTTCGATAAGTTATTGGACTTGCTGAGCAGACAAACTCCGGAGTTTTTAATGGAGTTGATGGCAAAAACCAGTCTGAAGGAGTTATTAAAAAGAGTTGATCCCCAGTATAGTATTATCCTGCAAAAATATAGCAGCCTGAATGTTGGAGAGTCTGCTGACATGACTTTATCCTGGCCAGATCACATACGAATAAGGACCACTACAACGGTATCCTTGTCATCGAATCGCTACAGTTTTGCGAATTTGCAGGCGACCTCAAGATCAGGAGAGGGACTGAGCAGGAGGGATGAGAAGACAGAAGATACTGGGTTTGGCTCAACTTACCAGTAAAGGGTAATCAATAGAAACTGTGTCATACCATGTCGTCTCGAACGCAGTGAGAGATCTCCCAGATTCTGGTTTGTGCCAGCATTCGGAGATCTCTCACTGCGTTCAAGATGACGGCGTGCCGGTGAGTAATGACACAGTTTAATGAACACTCTCCGGTGTCCAGTTCTACACACTCTGATACTATGCTAAAATTTCAATTTGTATAACTAATCTCAAAATATCAATGCAAATATGGATCGATGGCGATGCCTGTCCAAAACCGATTAAGGAAATCGTATTTCGGGCAGCAATCAGAACTCAGCGCTTACTCATGATTGTCTCAAACCATAATCTGACTATTCCTGCCTCCCCCTTTATCAGAAAACATCAAGTGGGTGCGGGGTTTGATATGGCCGATAAATACATTGCAGAAAATATAGAGCCTGGTGATTTAGTGATTACCGCTGATATTCCACTGGCGGATATAATAATCACTAACGGAGGTTTTGCTTTAAATCCGAGAGGAGAGATGTATACAGCAAACAATGTAAAAAGCCATTTGTCGATGCGTAACTTTAATGAAGTCTTGCGCGGTGCGCAAATGCTCTCTGGCGGTCCGCCTAAAATAAGCGCCAGAGAAATCCAGAGTTTTGCTAACGGTCTCGATCGATTTTTAGCGGGTAATGTCAAATAAACTGAGACTATTCTTGCGAACGATTGCAATACCTCTCCAGTTTGATTTTTTCCTCAACCGAGAGCTCAAGCCCCAGTTTGGTTCTTCGCCATAAAATATCATCGGCGCAGCTTGCCCATTCCTGATTCATTAAATAATCCACTTCTTTAGTATAAAGTCCATGACCAATTTCCGATCCAAGATCATTCATTTTTTTACAGCCCGCCAGAAGCAGCTCGGTTCTGGTTCCATAGGTTCGCAGGTAGCGGCTGAGTATACCAGGGGCAAGCCAATGATACATTTCCCTTGCATGAAATTGATATTCATTAAAGGACATCGATTCTAGTTTCGCACCAGGAAGAGCTGCTTTTGAACTGCCTGATGCAGGTAAACCGGGAAAAACCGGCTTTAGCTGATCAATCGTTTCAGTAGCTAACTGGCGATAGGTGGTAATTTTACCCCCGTAAATAGAGACTACTGGCGCAGGTGAGTAATTCATATGAAAAAGATAGTCCCTGCTTAATGCCTGAGGGCTTTCTCCCAGCTTGAATAGTAGAGGACGAACCCCGCTCCAGGTATTGATAATATCGCCGTGTGTCAGATGATGCTTAAAATAACCGCGAACGAGCTTAAACAGATAGTTTATTTCAATGGGAGAAATGGCTACGTGATCCAAATCGCCTGAAAATGGCACATCGGTGGTGCCAATCATGGTATGACCATAATAGGGAATTACAAAAACGATGCGGTTATCCGTATTTTGCAATAGATAGGCGTGATCTCCCTCATAGAGTTTGGGAACGACGAAATGACTGCCCTGAACCATCGATATTTTATATTCAGATTTAATTCCAAGAAGGGTATTCAGCGATTCCACCCAGGGGCCTGCTGCATTGATTACCGCCTTGGCCGTGATGGTTTCAATCGATTGATTTTTACTGCGTATGCGCAGTGTCCATTGATTATCATGGGCTTCGGCAGCACATAATTCCGTTTGAGGTAAAATGTGTGCACCATGTTCTCTGGCAAGCAATGCATTGACCAGGGTTAGACGGGAATCATCCGTAGTACAGTCCGAAAATAAAAAGCCCTTGTTAAATTCCGGATTGAGCGCGCTGAAATAATTCGGGCTTTTGTTGCGCTTAATTAAACGGCTTTTGGGTAATTTATTTTTACGACTGAGATTGTCATATAAAAAAAGACCAGTACGTAAAAGCCAGGTCGGGCGCATGGATTGCAGATAGGGCAGAACAAAGGTAGTAGGGTAGACAAGATGTGGAGCAAGACTGATTAGCAATTGTCTTTCGTCCAGTGCCTTTTTTACCAGAGAGAAATCATAATATTCGAGGTAGCGCAGGCCCCCGTGAATTAATTTACTGCTGTTTGAGGAGGTTTTTGAGGCAATATCATCTTTTTCCAGCAAAACTACGGAAAGTCCGCGCAATGCCGCATCCGCTGCGATACCACAGCCATTAATCCCTCCGCCAATCACCGCCACATCATATCCTTCAACCATGTATTTTGCTCTCCGTAAAAAGCGTATAGAATTATTTCCAGGGATAATACGAAAGAGAACAGGGCATGAAATACTTACTTGCAATCGATCAGGGAACAAGCAGTACCAGAGCCATGCTCTATGAAAGTAATGGCAGGCTTATCACCTCCAGTCAATACCCTCTCACTCAATATTATCCTGAACCCGGGTGGGTTGAACATTGTCCTGAAGAAATTTGGTCTAAAACCCTGGCCGCTTTAAAAGATGTTGTTAGCAGTGTTGAGTTAAAATCGATTGCTGCCTGCGGGATCACGAATCAGCGGGAAACCGTTTTACTCTGGAATAAAAAAACTGGCGAATGCCTGCACCGGGCTATTGTATGGCAGGACAGAAGAACCCAGGATTTTTGCGATAGCTTGCATGCTGAGAAAGAACTGATTCAGGCAAAAACCGGACTCCTGCCCGATCCCTATTTTTCCGCCAGTAAAATACACTGGTTAATTAAAAATATTCCTGAAGCCGCGAGGCTGGCGCATTCAGGTGAACTGGCAATCGGTACAATTGACAGTTTTTTAATCTGGCGTTTAACGAGAGGCAAGGCGCATGTCACCGATATTACCAATGCCTCAAGAACTTTATTATTCAATATTCATGAAAGACAATGGGATAAGGAATTACTCGATCTCTTCCATGTCAACTCCACACTCTTGCCGGAAGTGCTTGCCTCTGATGCTTATTTTGGAACAATACACAACTCATGGCTGGGTGCTGAGATTCCCATTACAGGAGTTGCTGGAGATCAGCAGGCTGCATTAATCGGACAACGTTGCTTTAATAAAGGAATGATTAAAGCCACCTATGGTACAGGCGGCTTTCTGATGATGAATACAGGTGGAGAACCGGTGTTCTTTGCCAGTCATTTGCTAACTACGATTGCCTACGAGATTAAGGGCCAGACTGCTTATGCGCTCGAAGGCAGTCTCTATCATGCCGGAACCACGATTAAGTGGCTGAGAGATGAGATGAAGCTTATCCAAACGGCTGCAGAAACGGAACAGCTGGCGGAATCACTGAATGATAATGCGGGTGTATATCTTGTGCCATCATTTACAGGACTCGGAGCTCCGTACTGGCTTTCGACTCCTGGCGCCATTATTGTGGGATTGTCTCGCAAGAGTAACCGTGCTCATATTGCCCGAGCGGCACTGGAAAGCGTAGCTTATCTCACGCGCGAGGTGATACGCTGCATGCAAGATGCTGTTGAGACCGACTTGAATGTTTTACGCGTGGATGGGGGAATGGCTGCCAATCACTGGCTTCTTCAGTTTCTTGCTAATCAGTGTCAGATGACTGTACAAAAGCCGCTTGATATTGAGTCTACCGCGCAAGGTGCTGCCATGCTGGCCGCTTTGGGCTGCGGTCTGTATTCTGAGCCTGGCGATGTGGAGAGCAGCTGGCAATGTGCAAAAGAATTCAACCCTGATGAAGGTTATCAACAGAGAGACTGTGATTTTACCGGCTGGCAAAAAGCGGTGGCTTTACTGCTATAAAATGCTCTTGCAAGTGCTGTTTTTGTTTATCCGTGGGGCTGTAAATCACAATTAGACCATCAATAGGATATGATAAAAAAAATATTGATAGCTGCCCATAAATTATCCAAAAAGTAAACTATAATTAATCATCAAATGTTTCCTGGAAGGATGTTGTTCTATGGCTGTTGCTGTAAACTCCGGGATCTTTAGTCAGCTGGCTTTAAATACACAGTTTGAGCTTCCACAGGTTGCTAGGATTCTTCCTTTCTTTCTTTCAAATACCCTGGTGATTTCCATTAATGATAGTTTTTTTGCAGTGCAACGTCCCGCCTATCCGCCAGCTGAGGCCGCTGAACGAGATGATGGCGCTGAGCAGACGGATCCTGATCTTTTCAATTATCTGCTTAATTTTCTGCCTCCTTCCTATCTGATCGTCGAACCTGATAATCTCGATGGGAGCACTTTCGTTTCATTCAATCCTTATTATTCTCTGGGATATGTGGATGCAGGATATGATACATTAGGTATTAGTCAGTCCATTATTAATACATTATTGGATAACTGGTTTTTTCTTACCAGGCATTTAACCTTACTCGATTCTGACGCTGATCAAACTAATAATACTGAATCAACGGAATCAAGAGAGTCGAATGCTTCGGTTAGTGTCTCTCTTTTTGAATCAGGACTTCAGAATGGACATGCCCCCGGTGCGGCTACAACTTATTCCGGGAACCTGACTCTGTTAAATCCAGAAAACAGCCCTGTTGCTTTAGCCGCAGGCTCGGGAGTTCTACCCTTCACTTCAAATGATCTTCCGATTAATTACATTATCGAAAACTCTCAACTGATTGCCCAGGCTGGTGGGGAAACGATATTTATTCTGCAGATTTTACCGAATAATCAGTTTAGCTTTCAGTTAAACAATAATCTTGATCATCCCTTACCCGGTGCGGATGCGATTGTTATTGATTTAAGCGAATTTATTCAAATAGGAAATATTAACTTACCCCCCGGTACTTTTATTGTCCGGATCAATGATGATATTCCTCTGGCTGTGTCTGGAAGCAATCAACAGTCGCTTCTGCATGAAGATGCTTTGCCTGGAGCCAATATGGATACTCCCAATCCCATATCCGAAATTAGTGGAGCATTATCCGCACTTGTTTCATTTGGTGCGGATGGTCAGGCCGGTTTTCATTTTATATCAGAACCTGTCTTAAGCACTGTTCTTGAGAGTTTTGGGCTGAGTTCAGGCGGGCAACCATTGGATTATCAGATTTCAGACAATCGATTACAGGCTTTGGATCCTGACGGGAATGAAGTTTTTACCTTAATAGTAAACTCAGATGGCAGCTACCAGTTTATTCTGCAGCAATCATTGGATCATTTGGGCTCTAATTCATCAGTTATTCCTATTCCCTTAGGTTTTCTAATCGAAGCAACGGATGGCGACGGAGACGGCATCACCTTAAATAATCAGTTTATAATTGTTATTGCTGACGATACGCCGTTCGTAGTCCTGTCCACTGACATTCCCGAGTCAATCCAGTTTAGTGATAGTGTTTTGAACGTCACATTAAGCACTTCTCTGGCCGATAGTTTTATTGGTCAGGGTGGAGCCGATGGCCTGTCATCCCTTGAGTATCAACTTCAACTTAATAATACTATAAGCGGCCTGACTGATAGTTTAACCGGACTGCCGATAATTCTTAGCGTAAACGCTGCTGGTGAAATAGTTGGTTATGCCGGAAGCAATCTGGTATTGGTATTTACTATTGATGCCAATGCTGAGCTTTCATTTACACAATTTAGGCCTGTTGTTCATCCGGATAATGCCCTCCCCAATGAAGTGATAAATTTTCCCGCCGGGATAGTGAGTGTTGTAGCTACCGCAACAGATGGTGATGGGGATCAAAATAACGCCTCTTTAGATATCGCTTCGTTGATATCCATTCAGGATGCCGGCCCTGGTTTATCATTGACTGATCCTGGTGTGGGTGCTTTGACTGTGAATGAAGCGGATCTAGCGGTAAATAGCTCGATTACTTTGAACAACGTATTTAACAGCAATGCAGGTCCTGATGGCGGCAGTGTTGATTATCATTTTGAACTGGCCAGCAATGACTCTGGTTTAATCGATAGCCTAAGCGGTTTGCCGGTACTGCTGAGTATCAATGCCCAGGGTAATGTCGAAGGACGAGCCGGCGGGCTTTTGGTGTTTACTTTGAGTGTGGACGCCAATGCGATTGTACTGGATTTAGATCGCGGGGTGATTCATCCGTCCGGCAATGGCACGAACTCGCTGTTGTTTGCTGAAGACCTGATTAGCCTGGTGGCTACAGTCATCGATGGCGATGGGGATACGGTCAGAGAGAGTCTCGATGTGGGCGCCCTGATTCAGGTGATAGATGGAGTGCCTTCGTTAACGGTGGATGCCGGTTTGGCCGGCACACTGAATGCCAATGAAAATAGCTTAAATACCACCGTCAGCACATCGCTGGCCACGGCATTTATTGCTGATTTAGGAGCGGATGCCGGGTCACTGACCTTTGGCTTGTCCATTATCAATGCCAATTCAGGCTTGACTGACAGCTTAAGCGGTGCCGCAGTTCTTTTAACTGACAACAATGGCGCTATCGAAGGCCGTGCCAATGGCGAGCTGGTTTTCACCATCAGTATTGATGCCAGCGGGGTGCTCAGCTTTACTCAGCTGCGCACCGTTATTCATCCGGATAGCAATGATCCAGCGGATACTCTGATCTTTCCTGCCAATATCGTAGAAGTGTTTGCCTCCGCTCTTGATGGCGACAATGATCAGGCAATTCAGGGTATTGATTTATCGGCCATAGTGTCCATTCATGATGCGGGTCCGAGTGTATCAGTGACCGATCCTGGCGTGGGTGCTTTGACTGTGAATGAAGCAAGTCTGGGAGTCAACAGCTCGATTGCCTTGAATACGGTATTTAACAGCAATACGGGTCCAGACGGCGGCAGTGTTGATTATCAGTTTGAACTGGCCAGCAATGACTCCGGTTTAATCGATAGCCTAAGCGGTTTGCCGGTGCTGCTGAGCATCAATGCCGAGGGCAATGTCGAAGGACGAGCCGGCGGGCTTTTGGTGTTTACTTTGAGTGTGGACGCCAATGCCATTGTACTGGATTTAGACCGTGGGGTGATTCATTCCGCCGGCAATGGCACGAACTCACTGTTGTTTGCGGAAGATCTGATTAGGCTGGTGGCCACGGTCACTGATGGCGATGGGGATACGGTCAGTGAAAGCCTCGATGTAGGGGCTTTGATTCAGGTGATAGACGGGGTGCCTGCATTAACAGTGGATGGGGATTTGGCCGGCACTGCATCGGTTAATGAAAACAGTCTCAATACCACGGCCAGCGTTTCTCTGGCGCTGGCCTTTGAAGCCGCGATTGGCGCGGACGGCAGCCTGCCGATAGATTACGCCTTGCAGATTAACAATGTTAACAGCGGCCTGTTTGATACCCTCAGTCAGGAAGCGGTGATATTAAGCTTTAATGGCACTGTAGTGGAAGGGCGCACGCAATTAGGTGATGAACTGGTCTTTAGTGTCAGCATAGACAGCAGCGGTGAACTGTCGTTCACCCAGTTTCGCGCGGTGGTGCATGGCGATGGCGGCGGCACTAACTCAATTAATCTGGATAACAATATTCTAAGTGTCATCGCCAATTTAACCGATCGCGATGGTGATAGCAGCAGCGCCCAGCTTGATTTAACCTCAGTCCTGTCTATCATCGATGGTGTGCCCCAACTAACGGTGGATCCCGGATTAGTTCCGTTATTAACAGTTAATGAAGCTCTGTTAGGCATAACAGGCACTACATCGGTTGCCGCAGCTTTCGGTGCGAATTTGGGTGCGGATGAAGGCAATCTTGATTATGCGTTGCAGATTAATGGCGGCGATAATACTGACTCAGGACTAATCGACAGTTTAACCGGCGCCTCCATTCTGTTAACTAACAACAATGACAGCATTGAAGGCCGTGCAAATGGACAGCTGGTATTTACTGTGAGTGTTGACGCTGCTGGGCTGGTCAGCTTTACCCAATATCGCTCGGTAATCCATGCTGATGCAGCGGGAGCTAATGCTCTAAATCTGGCTGTGAATAGTATTTTTGTCATTGCAGCGGCACTGGATGGGGATAATGATCAGCTTAGCGCTCAGATTTCATTGGGTGAACATCTCCAGATAACCGATGCCATTCCCTCGCTAAGTGGAGCTTCATTAAGTGAAACTGTACATGAAGATGTGCTGCCAGCGGGTAACAGCGAAGGAGGGCAGACCTTATCGGTCAGTGGTTCGCTGGCCGCTCTGGCGAGTGTTGGTAACGATAGTGGGCAATGGATTTTTGATACCAATTATGAAGCTATTTTAAGCGCCAATAATCTGACAGCGAACGGTGTCAGTCTTAGTTATTCCCTGAATGGGAATATTCTGACAGCCAGCGCTGCGGGTGTAGACATCTTTACTTTTGAATTGAATAGCGGCGGTATAGCAGGCAATTTTATATTCAATCTTTTAGCAGCGATAGACCACCCACTTACAAACGGCAATGATCTTGAACAAGTATTGGTTAATCTGGGCTCAGTGATTAATCTTATCGACAATGATAATGATCTGGTGAATCTGGGTAGTCAGTTTGTGATTGCTATTCAGGATGATGTGCCTATTGTGACCGCCAGCGCTGAGAATGCCAATGTGTATGAAAGCAATCTAAGTTTAGGGCCTGTTGCTGTTTTGGGTAGTCTTGATGCCTTGGTTGCCTTTGGCGGAGATGAGCAGGGCTTCTTTTTATTCCGTCCCCAGGCCGAACTGACTAACTTGCCAGCGGTAACTGTCAATGGTGAAGCGGTTACTTATGAAGTGAATGGCAATACCTTGTCGGCACTGGTTAATGGCTCGCCAGTCTTCACACTTGAGCTGGAAGCTGATGGGGATTATACCTTTACCCTCATTACAGCAATTGATCATGCTGCCAATCAGGAGTGGCTCGCTCTTGATTTCAGTACGGCTATTCGCGCCGTGGACCGCGATGGCGATCCGGTCAATCTCGGTGCTGCACAGTTTGTAGTCAATGTGGCTGATAATGCTGTTTTTAATCCCAATGCCGGGGATACGATGTATCTGACAACCTCTTTAGGCGGTGTAGTGCCTATGGAGGGTTTTTACGGCTTGTCGGCATTGGATCCGATTGAGGGTGACTTGCCGGCGTTGATAGCGGCGTTAATCGGCCCCGGGGGGATTCTTGCGGGAGGAACTACCGAAGATGCTCTGGCTCTGATTCTCGAGCAGGAAGGTGTGTTCTTTAATGAAGACATCTTAAAATTAACTGCCGATGGCTATGAGATGGCGTTTAATGGCAGCGAGAATTTCAATTTTGAAACCAGTCTTTTAAATCAGCTCTCGCTTTTAGGATTCAGTATTGACGGCTTGCATGTTGTGGGAAATCAGATTTTATTTTCTACGGCAACTGGGGGGAATTTACCGGGAATTGGCAATTTTGAAAATCAGGACATTGTTCTGGCGACCCAGGGCAGCGATGGACGGTATACTTTTGAACTGTTTCTTGATGGCAGTGCTCAGGGGCTTCAGGATGGTATTTTAAATGACGGGATATTCCAGAATCTGCTCGTTGACTTTAATATGGATGATTTTTCCTTTACCTCAAGTGATAACAGTTTTAATAACGGTACTTTGTATTTTACATTAAGTAATCTGGTTGACGTTGATTTGGCCTATGCTTTGCAGACATTGGATGTCTGGGGTGGAATTACCGCGAATGGCACCGAGGTTTTATCGATTAATCGCGTCAATGGCTCCTGGGATATTGGCTCTCTGGATATTTTCTTCAGCGGAGAGGATATTGGACTGACGGATGAATTGCTTGGCAATGCACTACAGGCATTGAACAATGTTGATTTAGCCGGTTTAGTCGCTGCCTTACTGGATCCGGACACCCGCTTAATTGAGATTGATGGCCTTGAGGTGAAAGGGGATACCTTGTATTTTTCTCTGGCTCCCATTCTGAATGTTGACCTGCTCTTCGGCTCCCTGGGTGAACTCTTATCCAATCCATTTGATCCGCTCTCGGCATTAACCTTTAGGGGTGAGGATATTTATTCTGTGACCAGGAATCCAGTTACTAATCAGTGGGATGTTAATACCCTTAAATTATTCTTTGACGGCAGCGAACACGGACTGGCCTCCAACGATGGTTTGCTTGGCGGTTTACTGGATAATTTGCCGGAAAATCTGAATGCCTTTTCCTTAACCGAAGGTACGGAAGTTCATGATACGATTCTGTTTTCTACTGAAGGAGGCGGAAATGAGCGTCAGGTCGGCGGCTACGACAATCAGACATTAATTGAATATAACAATGGACAATTTCATGAATCATTCGATTTAGCTGCAATTACAAATGGCAGTTTAAGCAATCGAAATATCAGTTCCGTACATATTCTTGATAATGGCTCAGTATTATTTACCCTCTCAACTGCTTCAACCTTGCCGGGTAATGTGCTTGCCGGCACCAATGATGTAATCCAGTGGAATGGCAACAATTTCAGTTTGTATTTTGACGGTTCCAGTCATGGTCTGGACGATAGCCAGAGCATCAATTCCCTGTATGTTTTTCCTGATAATCATGCCAATGCCGGACAGATGGTTTTCTCACTGGCTGCGGATAGTAGTCTTCCGGGTGTAGGGGATTTTGCCAATGAAGACCTGATTTTATTCAATCCTGTAAATAACAGTTACTCCCTGCTATTTGATGGCTCCACTGCAGGAATTAATGATCTGAGCCTCGATGTAACCGTGACCACTGATTTATCAGCCAGTGTCGGGTTGCAGGTTGATTTATTGTTTAACCCCTTACTGACTGAACTGGATGGGCTGGTGGATGATGCACTGGGAGCAATTGAAACTAATCTGAATACTCTGGATGGTTTATTACTACAATTACAAACGGTTCTAAACTCCAATCCCATTGCCATTTTACTGAATTTAGTCGGCGATTTATTGACTGGACTGGACAATTTACTGGGGACCGGCCTGAATAGTTTGCTCGATGGTTTGTCGACAGTGGCTGGTATAGATAATCTCATCGGCGATCTGACTGATTTAATCGACGAACTAACACCGACTCCTCTAAGTTTACTTCTCAATCAAACACTGGTTAACTCTATTACATCATTATCAACGACCATTATTGGCCAACTGGATGCTTTGGATGCCAATTATTTGTCCACTCTGAATAATGCGATAGATACTGTGGATCAGGGGATTCTTGCTTTGACCTCAACGCTTGAAGATGCGGTCTCAGCAGGTGCTCAGCTGGAAGTTAAAATACTGGATGTCTCAGTAAATGGCCTGCATATCAAAGAAAACGGTGATTATCTCTTAAGTTTTTCTCAGGATTTGCGAGCAGATATTATTTTAAATCTCGATACCAGTTTCCTGGCAGGTTTAGCCAGCTTAAATCTTGCGGTGAATACCGATACATTAATCACTGAACTCAATGATATCCTTGATCCAATTGTCGCACCCTTGCTAGGTGCTTTGAATTTAACGGATGTATTAAGTCCTGATCTAAGTTTGACCGGGATGAATATCTATCAATTGCATCAGGATCAGAATAGCGGTACCTGGCTGTTCAGTCTTTATTTTGATGGTGTCGATCACGGGCTTGATAATGGCGGATTAGGCGATACTGTGCTGGATTATGTCACGGCAATTGATTCCAGTCTTACTGTGCTGGATTTACAGGATTTGGGTGTATTGCATTTGAGTTCGAATGAAAATCTTGATGCCATTTATGTGAATGAGCAACATGGAGGCGCGGTTATTAATGGCAGCGATATAGGTGATTTACTGGTTGGTGATGCTGGAAATAATAGCTTTAATGGCGGGATGGGAAGTGATTTGATGATCGGAGGCAAGGGCGCTGATAATTTTCATTTTGATGCAGCATCTTTGACTGCGCAATCTCCACAACAGGATGTAATTGCCGATTTTAAGCCTGCAGAAGGCGATGTGCTCACGCTGGATCAGATATTTAATAATTATAATGCCTCCAATCCATCCAGCCTGAGTAACTATATCAATATTTCTGTCATTAACAGTGACAACATAGGAGGAGTGAATGACAGCCTGTTGAGTTTATCGGCTGATCCCAATGGGGCAGTGGTTCAGACGATTACGCTGTTAAACTATGTCCCCGCTGGTGCAACTTCCGTTGAAATGTTGCAGAATTTATTAAATCAGGGCAGTTTAGTGGTCAATTCCTGACCTCTGCCAGACCGGGTGTATTCATCAATTTGAGTACCATATCTTTTCCAATGGCTTCAAGCATGAAAATAAATAATCCAGGTTGACGTTCCTGTAATCGCTTGAGCGTTTCATATTCCCAGTAGATAAATTTCACAGGTTCTTTTACGATGACATCCGCAGTGGCAAGTTGATTATTAAAAAAACTCATTTCTCCCAGAAAATGATAAGGCTTCAGTTCAATGATCTGATTATCGCGGTAAATTAAGGCTTTTCCTTCAGTCAATAAGAGGACACGTGATACGGGTTGATCCCTGCTCATCAATGATACCGTGCGAGCTTCACCTTCCTTGCTGAGTTTAATTAACTTCACAAACTCGGAGGTTAGCATGTGAGTAAACAACTGGTCTTTAATCGCTTGCAGGGGGGGAGCGAGCTGGGCAGGTAATTTTTGTCTGAAAATTAATAAGATCTGGAAAATATTGACTACAAGATAAATAATCGACCACCAATAGATCTCGGGCAGATTGTGGTTCATGCCATAGAAAATATAAAGCAGGCTAACGAAACAGGCTACTATTCTTAGATGAAGCATGTCACGTAATAAATAGGAAACGAGTAGTAAAAGTTCTGCAATATGGTAAGTCAAATCCATTGCCGGTCTCCAATGAAAGTATCTCGGATGTTAAGCTCCTTTCAGTCAGCATTCATCTTAAACTGAATTGGCTTTACGCGCGAATTTTATTTCTGAAGCAGTGGTCAAAATAAGGTTTTCTTAATTATTTTCTGATAGAGTTTTGATCTGAATGAATATATCGAGTACCAAAATGCTTCAACTTATTACCAAGGGAAATTCAGATAATAATGACTATAAATTGTATTTGAGCGATACAGGCTTTTCCAGTCTTGAAGAGAGTTTGGAACAAGATGTAACCCAGGTGCTTACTTTTTTATGTAATGAAGAGATGATGCATGCCGGTTTTAAGAAATTCGCTAAAAGTTACTATGAATTTAAACAATCGGAAGTCGGAGAAGGCTGCACAGAGAAGCATACTATAAGAAAGTTTTTTGATGAATGGGGAAGTGTAAATCATTTTAATCAGGGATCAGACGAGCCTGTTACTGCAGAATATCGAACCAATACTAAATTTGATTTCCCCAAATCGACAGCCGTTTTAATCGATGAATTAACCACGGGTTTGTTTCTCGATGTGTTACTGAAAAATGCTTATCTATCCTCTGATCCGGGAGCTGGAGTCACTCATGGTAAATGGTCGCACTCAATTCAGTTATTCATATTGGAAGAAGCACGCAAGTCCGGCTTTTTACAGTTAAATGCAGTTAATACGGCTGAATTCATCAAGCAGATTTCACAGATTAAACCGGAATTTGGTTCCTTAAATCTGTGGTACCTTATTTTCGACAGCACATTGGAAGGAACATTCACTTGCCCCGATACGATAGTCAGAACCCTGGAGTCCGCCTTTGATGAAGCCGAGGAAAGCATTTATTTAAGTAAAAAAATGAATGTGTATAAGGAAAAATCTGAAAAGTCTGATGCGTCCACAGTTATAGATGAGAAACGCTATAATCCTTATGTTGCTAAAAAATATGCGCGAAGAACTCCTGAGCTGGGATTTATTGAAGCGGACCAGTCAAGAGGTTTATTATGGTTTACTCATAAAAAAATCACAGACAACGGGCAGGAAGGATCGCCTTCGATAAATATTGAGATTAAGTGAACGTAATCACAGGGATGCGAGGGGAGATAGATTCGATAAGCGGGTAATCAAACCAGCTTAAAGGGATCGTCATTCTCTGTTTCATAACTCATCTCTTCCTCATTTGCTGTCATAGCTGCCTTAATCACATTCCCAAGCGCCACTTCTTCTTTGGGGCTAAAGAAGCTGAATTTTGAAAGGAATTGATCAAAGGGGAGTCGGGTCGCCAGATAGATTCCGGCCAGGGCGCCCATTACAGCTCCAAACGTCGCAATGAAAAGAGCGCCAGGGCCTGTCATCTTAGCGCCAAGTGCCAAACCTACTACAAAGCCGGCCATGGTCGCTGCCATAATAAAAACGCTAATTAACAAAATTTTAAACAAAACACGAGAGTACCATTTTCGCCAGCGAAAGCTGGAGTCTGCATTATCATAAAGTATTTTTGTACAGGTTTGCTGGTAGTAATTAATGGCAGCGAGTTTGGAAATATTTTCATCCCGGGTAAAGCGCTCGACCAGATTGACTGTTTCATTCTCTATTCTGTTTCTCTCTGAAACTGGTAAATGGTTCAGGGCAGTATGCAGATCTCTCAATGCTTTTTTAAGCTCTGGATACTGATCATTCAGGAGCGAAATTGCGTAGTCGATTGGCTGTGTTTCCAAATGGTTTTCAACGGCTTGCCTTAGCAACCTGATTCCAGCAGCTCCTCTGGAAGGAGAATGAGTCTGGGTATTATCCGGTTTTGCAGAGGTAATAAATGTATTAAATCCGGCTGCAATTAATTGCCTTTCAAGTGTGTCCACTGAGTGAGTAAGTTTCTCGTCCAGCTTGTCATAATTTGTCAAGGCCACAAAAGTCAGAATACCTGATTTTTCGGTGGATAATTTCATCGCTTCTACGGTGGATATTTCGTAAGAATGGCCCTGATCTGGTTTTAAAAACTCTGGCAGGTCGATACAATAAATAAGAATATCAATATCCTTAATAAAGGCATTCCATTTTAAACTATCATTGGTCAGGATTAACTCCGAGCTTAATTCATAGAAATTAAACTTGGCATGAGATCCCGGGATCTGTCTGGTGCGAAAGAATAGAGAGGGTAATTCGCCAGTTGAAAAGGGAGCATCACATAAATACTTGATAAGCGCCGTTTTTCCTGATTTTTTTCCTCCAATTACTGCAATATTGGTTTTGTTTTGGAAAAACATAGGCCTTGATACTCTCAGGAATGTGTAATAATAATTGCATCATTGTACACAAATTAATCTAAAAAGTCATTGCTCAATTAATTGTCTTATATTTAATACAGTTAATTGTATTGCTTAACTCATTCTGAAACGGGTAAATTATTATTTTAACAGGAGCCTTTATGAAAACTAATGATTGGCCAGCAGAGGATTATGCCATTGGTTCTTATGTTCAGGCGACAGCCGCAAGGGAATATCTCCCCCGACTGCAGTTCAAGCCGCAGGATAAGATATTGGACATTGGTTGTGGAAACGGGTCATTCACCGAGCACCTGATTAGAATGTTACCAAATGGCTCAATTCTTGGGGTCGATGCCTCAGAAAATATGATTAGTCTGGCGGCAGAGCTTAGCCGGGTTTATCCCAATTTTTCAGTAAAACAAATGGACATGGAGTCACTGCAATTTGAGGAACAATTTGACTACATTGTATCATTCTGGTGCCTGCAGTGGTCGAAACATCTGATAGGGGTTTATAACAATATATTTCGCGCCTTGAAAAAAGGGGGCAGAATCTTTCTGCTTTTTCCATGCGGTGATGATCCATTTATTAATACAGCGGTCGCGGTAACCCAATCGGGGCAGTTCCCAGAGTTACGTGATTTCGTTTCGCCAGTGGACCGAAGCCAATACAGTGACTTTGATAAGTTAAAAGAGAATCTTAACAAAAATGGGTTGTTCAGCAAATTCCATATAGAAAAAAATCAGCATTCTTTGCTGTTGCCTTCACTGGATTTTTTCCGCAAATTTGTCAGAGGAGTGGGCTATTTTCAAGGCCAGGTTTCCCCTCCTGTAATCGATGAAATCAATGAGGCGATGGTAGCAATGTATGCGAAAGAGTGCGAGGAAAAATATAAGGGTCAGTATTATTTTAATTTCAGCCTTTATGTGATTGAGGCAGAAAAATAGCTAAAACTATAATTCAATCGAACGAATCTGATTTTTCCCTGATTTTTTTGCCTGATACAAGGCTTTATCCGCTGCAGAAATTATGTCTTCGGCCTCTATGTTCTCAGGTGGTACGCTTACTATACCAATGCTAAGCGTGGTGTTATTCACAGTCGATTCTTCTATGAAGCATTCCTGTATTTTCTTACAAATATTAATTGCCTCCGCAGCGGTACTGTTGGCGAGCATCGCGGCAAACTCATCACCTCCAATTCTGAAAGCGGCGTCGTTTGCCCGAGTAGCAGTTTTTTTAATGGCCCTTGCCAATTGTTTCAGCATTAAATCCCCAGCAGGATGGCCGAAGTTATCATTCACATATTTGAAATCATCCACATCGATTAATATCAAATTAAAATAATGCTGATTACGCCTGGCCCTTCGCAACTCTTCATCGAGACGCGCGTCAAAATATCTTCTATTATAAAGTCCAGTAAGAGAATCAGTTATTGAGATGCGATGAATTTCTTCAAGTACCGCATCTTTTTCATGATTTGTGTGATTCAGATTCTGAATCAGACTGTCTTTTTCTCTTCCCAACCTGATAGTTTCTGAAAGAAGCTGGGATGGGAACTTGGCAGTTACCATGAGCATTATTATAAAAAGAAGAAACATAGTGGCTAGTATGCTTTTATCTGCTTGTAGAAAGGAATAATTGTAAACAATTAAAGGGATAAACATAGGAAGTAAATAGGCATAATAAGCCGGTAAATAAATAGAAAGTGATGCAATACCGCCAGCAGCCATTCCTCCAAGCACCAGAGTGATTATATTTTGATGTGCAGCAGATAAATAATCATAAAAAAAAATATAACAGCTACCCCATAATCCTCCCATAATGAAAGTGAAACTGACGAATAGAGTCAGTTTTGATTTTTTGGAATGGATATAGGATTTGCTGGCAATACATTGTCGGCTGTAAATCCAGCGTATAATGCTTAAAATGGAGATTGCCAGAAACCAGACTGTGGATGCAGTAACAGGGGCGCCCCTAAAGATGAGATACCCCCAGATTATTATTGATAGAAAGATATTAAAAGGTATCGCTTTAAGTGAGCTTTGCAGCAATAATAAAAAAGATTCATCCTGGATTTGACGAATGTCTCTCATATGGTCTCCTGTCCTTTGCCGCTTATATCCTTCAACAAACTTGTCGTCTTTGCGAACGAAGTGAAGCAATCCAAGATCGAATCCTATAAACTAATGAGATGGATTGCTTCGCTGACTCTCGCAAAGACGGTTTTATGTATCATCTTCCATAAATGTAATAACACAGACTCAATAAGTATCGAAATACTTGACCTATTTGAATTATAGTCGAATCAGTTATGCACAGCTGAAATCAGATGAGTACCCGTCTGAATCAGAAGAGAGTTCGTCAGGAATCGGTTCAGGTTCAGCATCACCCATTATTTCCGAATACTCGGCCAATGTCCGTGCTTCCGCTGTGAAAGCAGTTTGCTGACGCTGGAAGGCGTGAATAAAACGATTAATGGACATAATCATGAGCATAAAAGGGGAGAGAATCGTTCCGGCAGTGGTCCCGCCAGAGAGAATTGTACCGGTTATGGTCACTGCAAAGAGTACAATGCTGGCCAGAGCTAAAAGGGATGCAATTAGGATATCTTTTTTATTTACACGGGTAGTCTCGTATCCGCCTTGATTAAGCAGTTTCACTAAATGCGCAATAGCCTGGGGATTTTCCGGTTGGCTAGTCACTTTTTGTGCTGCGTTCACGCATTCAGTTAGTTTCTGTATACGGTGCATCGAAGGTTCTTCTGCTCTTAATAAATCAAGCGCCAGATCCTGAGCGCAGCTTAGAACAGTCTGGGCCTGTTTTTTCAGCAGTTCTTGACTGGATAAATTGCTGGATTGCTGAAGTGCTCGCAAGGCAGTCATCAAATTGATGGCTTCTTTTGATAAATCGGAAGTGTCCTTGTATTTTTGCGCAATTATTTCATCCAGCAATTCAGTTCTGCGATTTACCAGATCATTTTGGTTTACCCAGTCCTGATGTGAGCTTGACAGGTTGGTGGCGCTACACATTTTTTCCATAGAATCAAAGAAAAAGGTCTTTCTCTGATCACTGTTAGAGAAATAGTGTAATTGACCAAGACCCACGCCAAGACTTACTCCCTCAGCGGAGATAATCCAGGCATGTACAGCCATGGATAAGCCATGACTGGCGACTGCTTCAAATATAGCTAAGCCTAAAAGGGCTGCAGACACCAGGATATGAATAACTGCATAACTGGTTTTTTCACGATCTGCTCGATAGCGGCTATAGTCACTTTGTTCCACCATCTCCGAAAGTTTAAGGACCTGTTCTTTGTTGCCTGGATTTTCAATGACTAATGCAGTTTGTTTGAAACATACAGACAATTGTTTGATTTTAGTGATTGAAACTTTCTTGTTATTGAGTATTTCAAGAACCAAATCCTGACAGGCCAGAAACGCTTTCTTTGCGGCGGCATGAATCACTTGATTATGTTCTGCACCAGCCAGCTGTTTTGCGATTCCATTTAATGAGGCAATTAATGTTCTGACTTCGTCCGTAAGTTTAGAATTAGCTTTATTTGCAGCAATAAAACGAGCAAAGGCCTCTGTGACCTCTGGATTCAAGTGACGTATTAGTTCGTCTTCAGGATTATCAGGGCATGAAGCAAGACGAGATAAAACCATTCGCGAACTAGCGCTACGATTAACGAGAGTGAAATGCTCCAGTGTCTCTGACACATAATCTTTTCTGGCCAAGTGAGAGCGTGGATAATCGGTACGGAAAATCCCACTGCGCCCGTAGTTAACCGCATTAACCACCGAATCAATCAAGACCAGGGGATAATGTTTCCAGGGAGAGGAATATTTACGAAACTCGAAAGCATTGCTATTAAGCAATCGACGCAATTTTTGGTGATACTTTATGTTGTCCTGATTAGTATCACTTTTAGTGATAAGCCTGGTGCAGGTGATAACGTTTTTGGCAATACGATTTTTTTCAGCATTCGAGAGATAATCAGCATTTTTTAAGACGTGAATGCTAATAAGATGCAGGCGAATTAGGAGCGATTTTAATGAATCGTTATACGCACATTCTTTAAGATTAAGCAGCTTCGCTGTATTTTCTAATTCTGTCGTTAAATGGTCAGGAAATCCATTAATTTTTTTTTGCTTGATGAGTTTATTAAGCTTTCTTGTTAATCCTGTAATTTCTGATGATTCTGCCATTATTATTTATCATCTTCCTTTGGGTGATAATTATGAAGGCGAGTTTATCAGGAAAAGCTTAAGGAATTCTTATCAGATTTTTTGTAACTCCCCAGGTACGTCATCCTGAGCGTAGCGAAGGATCTCAAACTGCTTAGAGCTAAGCCAGATTCATGAGATCCTTCACTGCGTTCAGGATGACGTTGAGACCTGGGGAGTTACGATTTTTTAACTTAAAATGGTTTAAATACCATCAGGTAAAAAATTGCTAATACCGAGAAAAATGCAGGCCAGCCTAAAATGAACCATAATTTTGCATAGCGGTGGTATTTTGCAGGCAAACCTTTTACGGATAGGGTAGTTTGATTTAGCAATTGATCCATTTTGATTTGCAGCCATACCACCGGAAGCCAGCAGGCGCCGGTAATTACGTATAGAATCAAGCTGAGAATAATCCATTTGCTGGTGATTGGATAATGCATAATAGCCATTAACCAAAATCCGGTAATCGGCTGAATAATGACGGCAGGCGCTGTAAAGATCCAATCGGCAATCACCACATTCCTGGCCGCAAAACGCATCGCCTCAACATTAGCGCTTTGATTGGCGCGCCACATATAAAAAGCACTGCCTAAACCTGTGCCAAACAATAAGGTGGAGCTGATGATATGAATATATTTCAGTAGGAAATAGGCCATGGTATCCGTTTATCAACGATAGTCATTTCATGCAGCATAAAATGCTTTTGCTATAAATAAAAGGAAATAGGAGAAAATTATGGGATCAATTAAAAAAGACAAAGCCAAGGATCATCCGGAAATTAAGGAAATCAAGAATGTTTGCGATATTACGCCTGATTCCAGCAAGCCGGTGTGTAATGAAATTAAAAAGGAAAAGAAGCAATCGCCAAAAAATTCCCCTAAGGGAATTTAAAGCGGCTTTTCCGGGATATTAAGGGGTTCGGGCTCAGGAATATGAACAGGTTCTGGCTCGGGTGTATTTTCCGGGCTGGGTTCTGGAGTGTCATTTGGTAAGGGTTCAAACTGGTCAGGAGAGGATGGAATCTCATCAGGTTTTTCAGAGATTTCACCAACTATATGTTGCAAGTCATTATTGCTCATGATAAATATTTCCTTATGTTGAGTTTAATCAATTCATAACAATTAAAAAAATATCAGTATGATTTCCGCTGGGCAGAAACATAATTACTCTTTATTAATTATGGCAGCTGAGAGCATAAGTTAAAGCAGGAAATCGATAGTCGGGGAGGACGCTATGTTTGAATTTGAGAAACTTGAAAAGCATCATCTGGAAATAATCTTTTCCTGGCTTGCCGAACCTCATATGCTGGAATTTTGGGATAATAGCCAGGAACATAAGGATGATATTATTAACTTTGTGGATGGCAGGAAAAAACCTTCAGCTTATTTTTCTGGAAATGTCAGCTATTGGATTGGCTCCATCAACAAGGAAAAATCCTGTTTCATTTTAACTTCCCCGCTTGGATCCAAAGAGGACTGCCCTAAGATTCTGGCTGAAAATCGCTCTGTAACCGGCGCTACCTATTGCATCGATTTTGGTATAGGTAACAGGGAGTTTCTTGGTAAGGGATTTGCCAGTGAAGCGCTTTGCGCCTTTATCGACTTTTTCCGTAAAAAGGTCGATCCTGCTGCGGATACTTTTTTTATAGATCCTGATGCAAATAATCCCCGCGCACAACATGTGTATACGAAGGCAGGGTTCAGAACAGTGGGAAATTATATAATGGACAAAGGCGTGTTTGAGGGGCAAAGAGCCTGTTTGATGGTGCAAAAATTTGAAAAATAGGACCTTGGAAAATTCGTCGAGATTAAAAAAAATTGTATTTAAAATCAAATGAATTTTCTGTTTCTTTCATGCTGATTCTTACTAAAAAATTGACAATTTTATTGAATTTGAGACAATGAGCTCGCGCATAACTAGAGTGCCGATTGATTGCCTCTGAATAACAATTAGGAAGAATTTTCATGCGAGCAAAAACTGACCTTGGCGATACGGTTCAAATTCCCGCGGGTATTCATCCTCAAATACGACTGTTGGCCTGTGATTTCGATAACACACTAGTCAATTTAAAGGGAAAGTATGCCTCTGTTCTCAATCATGATTTGTTAATCCCCATATTACGCTGGGCATCATTAACCATCCATTTGGGAATTGATACTGCCCGCGATAGAAAACTCGATAGCGATATTGGTTCCAGTGGAGGGGCATCAATCACTGATTTACTCAAACTGTTTGAACGATTTGGCATTCATTTTTCGGTAAATAATCCGAATCTTGTAATTGCCAGCGAAGATGTCACCGAGTTTAGAAATATTTTGATGAAAAGGTATGAGCATGATCTCGAAACAAAGAACCTGTTCACTAAACAAAAGAACGCGGATCTTCACTTCATCATGCAGGAGTTCAACAAGTCATCCAGCGGCATTCCTCTCAGACCTGAAGACGTTTTAATCCTTGATGACACTGAAGGGGTAGTAGAGTGGGCAAGAAAGGCCGGATTTAAGGCGATACATGTAAAGCATGAGTTTAACAAAAACACCGTAGATGAGAGCTATGCCTATGAACTTGCAAAAGTTTTAGGTCTTGAAGACTATGCAAACGATGTGCAGGAGCATCCTGAGAATCATTTCGATGATCCTGAAGTTTTTCTGACTGTCGCGAATGAATATTGGGCTGCGCAAAAGGCTCGAAAAGAGAATAAACTGCCTGCTACTTTACTGGTTCATCCTTTACTTAATGATTTATTAGGGCATTTCCGAAAAGATCCAAGACAGGTTTTTCCTTTATTAAAGCAATTGCATGGTCGAGCAGGGTATTCTCAGATAATTGATGAGGAATATGAAATTTCTGATACGCTTATAAGCTCGCCCAGACAGCAAATACTGACTTCAAGGCCAGTCAAACAAACCCTGTTAGGTCATTCGATACAGGCCGATGATTTTTACAGGGTCAGCGATTTATTAAAGTTAGGAGCAAGCTCTAACCATTGCTTCGATTTAGGACCAAACAAGAGACAAATCAAGCCCTTGGTCGCTGCCGTTATTCTGGATTGCTCTTCCGATATTTTAGCCGCACTGATAAAGGCAAATGCACAAATTGATTTGACTCATGGTGATGTGTCCATTTTAAAAATAGCGCTTGAAAATTTACACGGAAAGTTATTGCATCTTGTGCCGGGAAAAAGACAACCTCTCTATGAGCAATTACAATTGACAGTTGAGGTCATTCAGAAACAGCATGGTCTGAACAATTATTTTAATCATTTAGCTGCTATTTTCCCAATAATCCTGAAAATTGAAGACGCTAATATCCTGGCCATTTTTATGAATAATCTGAGCCTTAATCATAGACAGTCTCTTTATCATTTCGTGGATATTTCAGCGCAGAAAAATTCTGATTTTTCTCAGCAACTAACGGTAGAGTTCTTTTTTCAGCAGTCATTGAAATCGCTGAAAGAAAAGTTCGATCCCTTAGCCCCTGCGCCAAACGAACTTGCCCCCCCGGAAAAGCAGGGGAAATGTCCTCATTATAACTCAGCCAAGGCACTCTTTGAGCTTTTAAGACATGAATCCCTCAGTTCACCAAGGCAGACTAAAAAAACCGGGAGTGCAATTAAATTATTCCGCTCCTCCGCCGAAGCACTGGCTGATGTTAAGTCGCTTCAGCGGCAATTCTTTTTTAATGTTTTGGGTCATATGCTGCGAATGAATTTGAGTGAGTTCAGAGTTCAAAGTCTTTTAAACGTGTTCCTGACGATGTTCTGTAAAAAAGACACTGTGGAAAGTCCAAAAGGAGAAAAAAGAAAAGCGGAAGATCTTGATATTGATAAGGTTTATTCGTCTCGTGTTCCACAATTTGAATTAAGTTTACTTGGAGTAGCTGTCACACATAATAATTCCTGGTTTGCCGAGCGATTACTTGAGCTTGGAGCAAATTCAAGCCAATTATTTCTTTTGGATCAGACAAAAATCAAGATGTTAAACGCGGCAATAATTTTTGAGTGTGAACCTAGTCTTATCAATGGGCTCATAAAAGCTGGTGCTACAATTGGACAAATTGAGGGAACCTATATAAATGGTGTAAAAGAATCCATACTCAGCATAATGATTAAACGAATTTGTAGTACAGCAAATATTAGTCTTAGAAAGGAGTTAATTGAACAATTACATCCTGTTATTCAACTGTTTTTATCGCAACATGGTGTCGATAATTATTTTGCAGCCTTATATCCTGCTATTCAGTCCATTATAGAAAGTAAGGACAGTAAATTAATGGCAAGCTGCTTTGGCATGCTCCCAAGCCCATTCAAACAAAGTTTGTGGGATATCTTTGCAATCGAAGGTTTATATCCCCTGAAGCCTGCTACAGATGTCAAGCAGGAAGATTTTAAATTAAGATTCGAGATGGAGTTCTTTTTTCAGTTGAAAGAGGAGGAACTGCCTCTGCAGGGAAAGGCATTTCGTCGCATTCTTCCATTAATTCAATCAGAATATTGTCTGCTTGTTGAGCTGCGCGCCCGTTTGAGAATTGCTTTCGCAAATTTCGAGAAACCTGAATCATCAACCCAGGGAAAAAGAAGTTTTTTTAGCGTATCCGATGTGAATCCAATTGAAGAATGCAAACTGAATGCTCGAGTCAGGCGTTTGAAACTGTTTTTTAATACCGTGAATTGCTTAATCGAAACAGTTCCAATAGACTCGCTTCAAGCAAAAAGCCTTCTGCATTCCTGCTATTTCGCCATTAAGGAATTAAAAAATTTCTCAGGTTATGCCGCCTATTTCAAAGGGCAGACCAAGGTAATTGATGAGCTGCTCTTATTTTTGAAAAACTCATTAAAGGAAAGCCAGACAGCGGAATACCACATCCAGGCTCCACTCACCTCACCTGAGAGGGTCCAGATAGCGAGTTACAGAGAGCCCTTGCTGCCAGTATCTCCAATTGCTGGAGTTAATCCGGACGAATCTAATGTTTCATTGACTGGTAGTCGATGAAGCTAAACACTGTTTAGGAAAAATCCCCTTAAACACGTAGGTTGGGCCTTGGCCCATAGCCGTCATCGTCAGGCTAAGAAGTAATGTTATCCCCTCTCCACCACGCGCAGCGTGGGGGAGAGGGTAGGGGTGAGGGGGTTAAAAAATTTATCACGTTAGTGATTCCATTTTGTTGTAGCAATAAACCATAATCACAGAAATATGATTAATAAATCGCTACGCGAACTTGTTTATAGCCCCCTCTCCCTAACCCTCTCCCCCGCTGCGCGGTGGAGAGGGGATCAGATATTCTTAGCCTGACCGCTATGGGCCTTGGCCCAACATTGAGTTCTCAATCTATCATTTTTTGCAGATACTCGCGGGCTCTTAGAGCATAGGCGAGAGGCGGTGCTTTGGCAGGATCCTGCTCGGCTTCCACAATCATCCACCCTTGATAACCAGTTTTCTTAAGTTCTGTCATTATTGGTGCAAAGTCAATCATCCCATCACCGGGTACTGTAAAAACACCGGCACGCACCGCATCCATAAAGCAAAGTTTCTCTTGTGAAACTCTTTCAAAAACAGCTGCACGGATATCTTTTAAATGAATATAACGTATGCGGCTTCGATATTTTTGAAGCAGATCCATTGGGTTTATCCGGGCAAAGGCGGCGTGACCGGTGTCCAGTAATAAGGAGACTAACTCCGGACTGGTATGTTGCATGAGATAATCAATTTCTGAAGCATTGAAAACCCCGGTTCCGGCATGATAGTGATAGACAATCTGCATGCCATAATCATGAGCGATACGACCTATTGCATGCAAACCCTGAATCAATCGAGTCCATTGTTCATCGTTAAATACTGGTTTATTCTCACCTAGTACCGGCTGCCCGGTACCCTGAACTGCATATCCGCATTCACAAATATTAATAAATTTTGCATTCATCGCACGCATAAAACTTAAGTGATCCAGAAAACGCGACAAGGTTTTCTGATAATTTTCAGGTTCAGTAAAGTACGTACTGAACCAGGCACTGCTTAATACGAGGCCCACTTCATCGAGTGTTTTCTTCAAAAAAACAGGATCTTTGGGAAATTTATTTCCCAATTCCGTACTTTGATAGCCAGCTTGGACCATTTCATTGATACATTGTTCAAAACTAATATTTGATCCGAGGCTTGGATCATCATCATTAGACCAGTTGATCGGAGCAATACCCAATTTCATTGTTATTCCTTAAAACAATTTTGCGCTTTCAATTTGCTGCTGCATATTGGCGTGAGCAGCTCTTACTTTTTCAGAATTGGAGACAGCAGCCACTCCCACACGCCACCATGTTT
Source organism: Legionella sp. 16cNR16C (assembly GCF_021297775.1). Lineage (NCBI taxonomy): Bacteria > Pseudomonadati > Pseudomonadota > Gammaproteobacteria > Legionellales > Legionellaceae > Legionella > Legionella sp. 16cNR16C. The sequence continues at coordinate 767,764 of NZ_JAJTMX010000001.1, read as the reverse complement.
CGTACCCCTTACTCATTGTTTTTGGTAAAACGGGGAGAACAATTACGGTGCTGCCTGTATTCTGTTTTGCATTTACGAGTGCCGTTTTGAAGTCGTCATAACTATCCGCATAAATGGCTTTTGCTCCCAGCGCTTCGGCATAGCGGCAAAAGTCAATTTTAATGTAATCGCCGTCTAACCGCCTGCTTTGCAAAGAGCGATAGCGGAATTCATTTCCGAAACCCATGCTGCCATTGGCTTCTTGCAGATTGCGTATGCATTGATAGCCATGATTATCAAAAAGAATAATCGTTATTTTCAACTGTTCCTGAATACAGGTGAGTAACTCCGAGTGCAGCATAATATAACTGCCATCTCCAACCAGTACATAGACTTCGCCTTCCTCTTTTTCCTTAGCCATACGAACGCCAAGGCCCGCTGAAATCTCATAGCCCATGCAGGAATACGCATATTCAAGATGATAGTCCTTGGCTGCTTTGGATTGCCATAAGCGATGCAAATCCCCTGGCAGACTGCCCGCTGCACCGATGATTACATCATTTTTAGTGGTCAACTGATTTAACAAGCCAAGAATAGCTGTTTGAGACAACCCATTCGCTCTTTTCTCAGGAATGGCGATAACTCGGGTTAATTCGTCCTGCCAGGCTTTTCGGTATTGCTGAATATGCTGGCGATAGCTCGGAGAGGTTTCAAAATTCTTCATTGACTGGCTTAATTGAAGAAGACCGCTTTTGGCATCGCCTTTTAAAATCAGGCTATCCATTTTGACGGCATCAAAGCGGCTGATATTTAAGTTAATCAATTGGCAGGTTTCGTTTTTAAACCCCCATTTGGAGGCGGTAGTGAAATCCTGCAGGCGCGAACCGACCACCAGAATCAAGTCGGCCTGTGCCGCTAACAGATTGGCAGCCTCCGAGCCAGTAACCCCAATACCTCCTACATTCATTGGATGTGAGGCGGGAAGGGCGCTTTTACCCGCTTGGGTTTCTGCCACGGGAATTTGATGCTGCGAGGCAAATTCAGCCAAGGTGTCTGCTGCCAGAGAATAGTGAACTCCTCCGCCAGCAATAATCAAAGGTTTTTTTGCTTTCAGTAGGAGAATGGCTGCTTCATCGGTAGCTTCCTGACTGACAGATTCTCTTTCAATTCGCCATACACGTCTGGCAAAAAAGGTTTCCGGGTAATCGTAACTTTCGGATTGAACATCCTGAGGAAGACAAAGGGTCACGGCCCCTGTTTCTGCAGGGTCTGTAAGAACCCGCAGTGCGTTCATGCAGGCGCTTATCAATTGTTCAGGTCTTTGAATCCTGTCCCAGTATTTACTCACCGGTTTGAAGCAATCATTTACAGAAACTGTGTAATCATGAGGCACTTCCAACTGCTGTAAAACCGGATCGGGCTGGCGGCAGCTGAATATATCGCCTGGAAGCAGCAATAGAGGAATTCGATTGGTAGTGGCTGTTGCCGCTGCGGTAATCATGTTGGTCGCGCCAGGTCCAATAGAGGAGGTGCAGGCCAAAATTCCCAGCCGGTTTTTTTGTTTGGCATAGGCTGTGGCTGCATGCGCCATGCCTTGCTCATTATGACCCTGATAGTATGTCAGACCACTGTCATCGTATTCCAGTGCTTCGCCAATCCCGGTCACATTCCCATGGCCGAAAATACCAAAAATGCCCTGTACAAAACGGTATTCTCTGCCATCAAGTTTAATATACTGATTAGCAAGAAAACGAAGTAAAGCCTGGGCGGTCGTTAATTTTATAGTTAGCATTAAACATCTCTCGTTAAATTAATCGCCATACTCTTTGGTTTGCCGAGTCTCTGCGAGTCCAGTCGTGTTCATCAACAAAAGTTGGATGCTCATAAGGTTCACCCGGCAAATGGCGTATAAACCACAGGGTGTAAAGCGAATAGCCTGGAGCAGTGCAGTGGGCATGGGTTTTATTGGCGGCTATCTGATAGGTATCGCCATGTGCTATGCGAATTGTCTGCGTTCCATTTTCTGCCAATGCGAATCCCTGCGGTTCTGAAAATCGATAATGGTAAATTTCAGGCTGTGCATGGTAGTGGGAAGGATAACTCGACCAGCGCCCCTGGAAACTGATAATCTCGCCCACAACAAGATTTGATTCTGGCCGATTACGCTTGTCAAAAACCGTACGAACTATACGATAAGCGGTATTCTCCAATTGCTTTTGTCCGCGATGATCGGTTTCCAGCATATTGTGCTCTGTAAAAACCATCGGTTCAAAAGGAGTAGGATTTTCAGTTTCCATAATTAAGAGCTCGCAATCGCTGTGAGCTTGTACGGAAGCTGTGGTGCCGCTTGAACAGTGTAAGACAATCGGGTTTTCAGCAAAATAATCGCAGCGTTCCGCTCTAAGTTGTTTATCTTCAAAGTGAAAATCAACTCGTCCAGTCATTAGCAGTACGGCAAATTCAAATAAGGGATTGAACTGAAAACTTTCTCCTTTATTTAAACGCAGTGATTTGAAATTCATTTGCATTTCAGAAGGATTATTGTCCATTTCGACAATTGAATTTATGCCTTCATTGAATGGATAAGCAGATGTAAGTACATTAGTTTTTTCGTGTAACTGATTTAATACATGACTTTTCCAAACCAGTGGATTATTAGTGAACTCGCGTATAAAGTACTGATGCTCTTCCCAATAAGGCATTGCGGGCGCACAGCCATGTCGCGTAACCAGCAAGGCGCCGCTGGCATTCGCCCACTGCATGGCAGTTTCCCAACTCTCTTCGCGCAGCAAGCCTCTTAACAAGCCGGCCATAAAACCATCACCAGCCCCTAGAACGTTTAGCACTTCAACCGGAAAAGGTTTTGATTCCAGGGTAAAAGCGTTTTTAAAATAAACCTGGCAGCCCAGCTGTCCGCGTTTAACTACAATCGGCGCCTGGCTAAGAGATTGAATACGATGAATTGCGGCAGGCAGATTGTCCGCACCTCCCGCCAATAACACTTCTTCCTCGGTGCCAATAATGAGTGAGCAGTCAGCAAGAACCTGTTGGTAAATAGCGGTGACTTCTGCCGCTGGCAGATAGCGGGTTTCGCCATCACCTGCTGTGGTCAGATTCCATAGAACTGGCCGGTAGTCCAGATCCATAATAATGAGTGTACCGGCTTTTTTAGCGAGAGCAATTGTATGCTGTGTCGTTGCAAGCATGGTTTTAGTGGATAAACCTGTGCCGGTGAAAAGAAGGGCCTTGGCCTTTTCCAAATCCTCTATTGAAATATGCTCAGCTTTAAGCTGCATGTCGGCGCAGTTATTTCGATAGAACATCAGAGGGAAATGATTCGGTGGACTAATACCCAAAAGCACCAGCCCTGTCAGGTGGGCATCTGACTCCTGAAGTAAATCGATATTAACGTTTTCGTTAATGAGTGTCTTCTTTAAAAAAGTGCCCATTTCATCCCGGCCCACACAGGAAAGCATCTGGCAGCTTAATCCCAGTCTCGCTGCACCAACAGCGATATTTCCAGCACATCCCCCCAGATATTTTTTAAAAGTACTGGCTTCAGAAAGGGCAAGGCCTATCTCTTCTGCATAGAAGTCTACAGCCACCCGGCCCATGCAAATCAAATCGATAGGCCTTGTTTTTAAATAATTTAGTTCTGACATTTATCGCTCTCATTTAGAATTACAATTTGACCGGCGCACTCATTTCCAGTGATTGTTTTGCCGCCTGAGCAATTTTTAATGCCTGAAGTCCATCGAAGGCTGAAACCAGCGCAGGCTTTTCAGAAATCCAGCTCTGATAGAATGCGGTTAATTCGGCAATAAAAGCCTGCTGGTAGCGCTCTAAAAAGAAATACAGGGGATTAGCAGAGTGAATGCCATTCATTGCATAACTTATTACCTGATTTGATGGTTGGTTTCCAGCGAGGAGCATCCCTTCTGCCCCCAGTACTTCAATTCGCTGATCATAGCCATAGACTGCTTGTCGGCTATTATTGATAATACCCAGTGCGCCATTCGCAAAGCGGAGTTGTATAGTTGCCGTATCGACATCATTCAAGGCTTCAAATTCAGGGTTTATCAGGATAGCGCCAGCTGCATAAACTTCAACCACCTCTGAATTGGCGAGGAAGCGTGCCATATCAAAATCATGAATACTCATGTCCATAAAAATGCCGCCTGAGGTTGCACAATACTCCTTTGAAGGGCAGGCTGGATCACGTGAGGTAATGCAGATAAGTTGTGTCTGGCCGATTTCCCCTGTTTTTATACGGTTTTGCAAGTTTGAAAAACTGGGATCAAAGCGACGATTAAAGCCGACTTGCAGGAGAGTATTATTTTTATTTACTGCTTCAATTGTCTGAAGGATTTCCTGTTCGGATAAGCCTAATGGTTTTTCACAGAAAATAGCTTTTCCAGACTCGCAGGCCGTAAGAATCTGTTGGCTATGCAAATGAGAGGGTGAAGCAATTAATACAGCGTCGATGTCCTGATTATCAAGTATATCTTCAACCGATTTGCTGCAGAGGGGGATATTCAGGGTTTTTGCCCAGTGAGTATCCAGCTGTGGGTCCGCAATGGCGTTCAACTCAAATTGAGGGAGTTGTGATTTTAAATTGGCGGCATGTAATTTCCCAATCCGTCCTGCACCGATGATTCCTATTCGACATTTTTTATTCATTTGAGACTTCCCAGTTTAATGCTAATTTATTTTTTTGCTTGTTAAGATTTTGCCCAAGATCCCTGATTTTGTGACCTTTAAGCAAATTGTCTTCAATTTTTTCGAGAGAAACACCGCTTGTTTCCGGTATAAAATAATAAATAAAGAAAAAAGCGAGTAAACAGAAGCCCCCGTAGATGGAAAAAGTGAATGAGGGTCCGGTATTGGTAAAGAATGTAAGGAAAGAAATCGATACAAGAAAATTCGCCAACCATTGAATGACGGTGGCGATACTCATGGCAAATCCGCGAGTGGCTTGTGGAAATATTTCAGAAATTAATACCCAGAATAGCGAGCCAACACTAATGCAATAGCCTATCACATAAGTACAGAAAAGCAGGAGAATGATTGCAGGCGATATGCGGTTAAAGCAGAATGCTATAGCGAACAGGCTCAGACTGGCGAGCATCATCCCGTTTAATAGCAGAAAACGACGGCCAAAGCGATCCACAAAGCAGAGCGTGAACGCGGTGAAAATAAAATTGACTACTCCAATGACAAAGGTGGCGAGAATAGCCGATCTGATAGATAGAATTCCTGCGCCTTGGAAAATCATCGGACCGTAGTACATCAGCGCATTAATTCCTGAGAATTGTTGAAACACGCCAAGCAGCGTTCCAACTGCCAGCACTGAAAGAAAAGGCTTGCTCAATAACAGCGCTTTAGACTGTTTGAGGGGGGAACTATTATTTTTTATTTCAGCGACCTCGCTCCTGAGATCTGCGTCTTTTGGTCTTATTTTTTTCAATGCGTCAATCGCTTTTTCAAGCCCCTGTTTTTTTACCAGCCAGCGCGGGGAATGAGGTACAAACAGCATACCGATAAACAATAAGAGTGCGGGTATTATCCCTGTCCATAAAATTAAACGCCAACTCGAGGCGGCGCTATCCTGCAATAAATAGCCAATTAAATAGGCAACAGCTTGACCAAAGGTGAGTGCTAGCCCATTAATCAAAACCAGTGCGCCTCTGTTTTTTGGAGGAGATATCTCCGCGATAAATAAAGGGGCGATGTATGAGGCAATTCCTATACAGACCCCGATGATAAACCGGCCGAGCAATAAATAATTAAGTGTATTGGCAAGCGCGCAACAGGCGGTTCCCAGAATAAAGCCAATGGCAACTGTTTTTAGCAGCGTTTTACGGCTAATCTGATCTGAAAGATATCCGCTTAGCGGAATGCCTGCGACTGAACCGAGCAGACTAAAACTGACAACGAGAGACCATTCCCATGAATTAAGGGATAGCTGACGGATAATTTGATCCTGCACATCGGCAATCACGCTTGAATCAAAACCAAAAAGGAAACCACCCAAACCTGCGATTATCGCAACCAGTATCATATACGAATTAATATTGCCATCCATTGCCATATCCTGTTCCACTGTTGAGCAGCCTGTGCTTCCTGAAAAGAGAGGCTTTATCCATCGAGGCAAATAGTATCACTGTCTTTTGCAAATGGAAAATCCTATTGCATTTTTTGTCTGATTCCATGACCATAAAAAAATCCCGTCTTAAATTAGTTACCTATGCTTCGTAAATCCAAACGACACTGGTATTGGCTCTTGCTGATTCCCATTCTGGCGGTTCTTCCTTTACACTGGTACAACAAGCTTGAACCCAGACTATTTGGTTTTCCCTTTTTCTACTGGTATCAGTTAGCGTGGATTTTTCTGGGAGCGGTGATTATTGCGATCGTGTATTGGGCGACTGAGGTTAAAAACGACTAAATGATGAAGTCTGTTTTAAACCGATGGTTTACTTAAAGAAGAGGATGTCTCAGGAGCTTGTTCACTGGATGCTTTTTCAATCGACAGGCGAGATTTGATGCTCTGGCCAGTTGCGGCTGGAGCATCTGCTAATGGAGTCGCAGACTTCACTTCATCAATCTGTGTCTTGTATTTTTGAGTAGATGAATCAGCCTCGGCTTTTGACGATCTAAAAAAACTGGCTATTTTATCTACTATCATGGAGATAACTTCTCTGAATGACGGCAATCTCCAGATAAAATGCTTAACTTCCTCTTCATTAGAAGGGTAGTTGGGCTGCTCATCCTCTGCCGAATTCAGGTCATTTGCACTGTCCTGAGCCATATCAGGTTTTTCAGCAACAAGATTTTTTAATATCTGAACACATTGGGGATTCCCCGCTTCCCGGGCGATTTCCAGCACATTACCGGAATTGATTAATTGAGCGAAATCCAGATCGGGAACATTATCCTTCAGAAAATCAGTTAAAATTCGGATACAATAGGGGTTACGTGATTTTGCCGCATTGCTTAGAAGTTCAAGCTGAAATTGGGTTCCCTGCGTATTATTTTGAAGTAACTGGCTGATAGATAAGCGGATGTCACTATCATTCAGCAATTTTCCAAGTGATTCTGTACGTCCTTTCTTAAGAGCCACTTTTACTGCATCATAATAGGCTGAGAGGGGGCTGTTTTCGGGATCGTTTAAGCAATGCCGGTATTGATTTTCAAGTAGCACTTCCAAAGATTCAAGCCTGTTATCCTGAACAGCTGCCAATAAAGCGACGTGTGAAGAAGAGCTGCCGTTCTCAAGCCACAATCTTAACATTTCTGTATCGTTGACTCTTGCTGCCATAGCCAATTGATTGTAGGGTGCCCCCTTGCTATTCTTTAAAGCGTCATTTTTTGCGTCAGGATACCTTCGACTAAGATTGTCGATGATAAAGCTTGCTTTATCAGGGAATGTAAAATCGATTGCTGCCTGCGGATGAGCTACTACGTCAATAGTCAATGCCATCTTATTGGTTTCCATTGCAAATCGTCTGAATAAAAAATTTTCCAGTTGACCTGCTGCTGTGGATTCAGGTTTTGGATGGCCATCTTTGAATACCGCTATTTTACGAAAGTTGGGATCATAAACCTCGAAATTACCCTCTTTATTGACATGAACCGCCACTGCGTGATCAAGAGAGCCTACGTGCCAGGCAGTATCAGGTGCCCTCATCTTATTGAAAATCTGTTTCCAGGCTCCCTTTTCTGCAACCAGTCCCAGCTTGTAAACAGATTGCAATTTCTGAGGTTCAGTGATTTTGGTTACATTTCCATCAGGGCTTTCTATATGCTTTTCCACAGGAACTGTTACCAGATGCACGGCGTCAACCTGACTCAATTGTTTGTTAAATTCATCAGGCAGAAAGCAAAAGACGACCTCCTGAATGAAGCGGTTGATATCACTATCTGAAATTTCATCATCTGAACTAGTGGACGGAGGAGGGGATTCAGTAATCCCCTCCATAATTGCCTGCTGACCTCTCTGATTAATGGCATTCAGCATGGCTGCAAACTCACTGCTTTTTCCCTGCAAAGCATATTTAATGTACACGGCTGCGAGGCCATTACATATTCCATCATCATTGGCTGTTAGGTTGATGCCTCCTTTTTCAAGAATACGATTTATCATTGGGATCAGGAAATCCTGGGACATTTCCTTGTTACTGGTGTAGCCCAATTGGGCTTGGAGATTTGAGCTTGGCATAAACTTCTCAATGCAACATCATATATTACAAATGTAGACCATATATTGAGCAATTCGAGAGGCCTTTCTCAAATAACCATAAGATTCAGAACTTACTGGTATTCGTTTGTATTTGTTATTTATAATGAGCAGGTTTCAGGGAGTGATACACAAGGGAGTAAATCGTGTCTCTTAGCATGTTGCTGATTTTTCTTTTCCTTTTTCTATTGGTAAGCCTCATCGGATTTATGGCTGTTCACTGGCGAAAGGCAGACATGGATTCTCTTCATGAATGGGCTCTGGCCGGGCGCAGTTTCGGAACCATTATCTCCTGGTTTCTGGTAGGAGGCGATTTATTCACAGCTTATACCTTTATTGCTGTTCCTGCGTTTATGTATGGGGCTGGCGCTCTTGGATTCTTCGCAATTCCCTACACCTTTATTGTTTATCCGCTCGGCTTTCTAATACTTCCCAAATTATGGACGATATCCAAACAACATGGATTTATTACTGCCGCCGATTTCGTCAGGGCTCGCTATGACAGTTCGCTGCTCTCTTTACTGGTTGCGATAACCGGGGTTATCGCGACGATGCCCTATATCGCTTTGCAATTAGCCGGAATTCAGATCATTATTGCTGCCTTAGGCTTCCCTACTACGGGTCTGGCTGGTGAGGCACCTCTAATCATCGCCTTCATTGTATTATCTGTTTATACATATCGAAGCGGGGTCAGAGCTCCTGCTTTAATTGCAATAGTGAAAGATATATTAATTTATATCGCTTTGATTGCAGCCATTCTGATAATTCCGGCGAAGTTAGGGGGATTCTCTGCTATTTTTGCTAAAATCCCCATTGACAAGCTGCTCTTAAAAGTCCCGACAGTGAATAATATGAATCAATACAGTGCTTATCTTACACTGGCATTTGGCTCAGCATTGGCATTATTGTTATATCCGCACAGCGTTAATGTGATGCTGAGTGCTAAAAGTGAAAACGCGATCAGGAAAAATATGATTCTTCTTGCGCTTTTCTCGGTGCTATTAGGGATTTGCGCTTTGCTTGGGTACATGGCTTTCGCGGCTGGTGTTGAAGCAAATCCTCGATTTACCGCCTATTTCCAGCAATATAAAGCGAATTTTGCAGTGCCTGCTTTGTATCTTGACAGTTTTCCGGACTGGTTTCTTGGCATTGCTTTCGCAGCTTTTGCCATTGGCGGCTTGGTGCCGGCTGCAATTATGTCTATTTCTGCTGCTAATTTATGCACCAGAAACATTTATAAAGAATATACCAGGGCTTCAGTATCGCTTAAGGATGAGGCGAAAATTGCCAAGATTATCTCCCTGCTGATTAAGGCTGGCGCGCTGGCATTTATTCTCTTTTTGCCGTTGGATTACATCATTCAATTACAATTATTGGGTGGAATCTGGATTAGCCAGACATTTCCTTCTGTTATCCTGGGTTTGTATACGCGCTGGTTTGATTATCGCGCTCTGATTTTGGGCTGGATTGCGGGGATTATCAGCGGCACCTGGGGGATCCTGTGGTTAAACTTTAAATCTTCCATTTATCCACTGAAAATAGGAGATTATATTATACCGGGATATTTATCCTGTTACGCATTAATCCTCAATTTTCTAATAGCTGCTTTGGGTACTTTTTTAATCAAAAAAATGCAGTTAAAACCATCTGATGATTTAACGATATTAATGCAAGAATAAATGTAATTCCCCCCGTCATCCCGAGCGCAGCGAAGGATCTCCTCGGAGTGGTACGGTTTTTACCATTTCGAGATCTAATTCATCCTGCCGGGATTTAACTCACTATTCGAGTGTGTGCAACTGCAAGGAAATCCCTCACGGTGCTCCGGATGACGTGATTCAAAAATATGCAAAAAAACAACTGTTTAGACTATACTAATAATATAGAAACTGTATTTTGGAGCACGCTATGGACATTACAATTTTCCTGGCGAAAGTAATCGGCTGGTATTTGGTGATTACCAGTTTATACGTGTTTTTCCGCCGCAGAAATATACACCCCTTAATCAATGCGATGGTTGCTGATTCACCGTTGATGCTTTTTATGGCCATTATAACGTTGATTCTGGGATTACTGCTTGTTGTCAGTCATAACGTCTGGGTAGTCGCCTGGCCATTGATTATTACCATTGTTGGCTGGCTTATTCTATTAAGTGCGCTCCTGCGTTTATTTTTTCCGGATCAGGCAGTAAGAATGGCTCACTGGTGGTCGGCACATGCCAATGGATTGATGATAATGGCTTTGATTTATTTGTTGATTGGTTTGTTCCTGTTATACAAGGGTTATTATTATCTGTTTACAACTTTTTAATCAGAAGCTTATCAGGACTGCAATTCTTGTAGTCCTGATAAAGAATGGTAGTGTTTTACATACAACGTTTGTTGGTATATTTAGTGCAGGTGTGAGCAAAATAATATTTCAAATTAGACACAAAAAGATCACCCTCATGGTCCATTACGAATATCCTTTCAGGCTGTAGCTCGACATAATTGGAAGAGCGAAGAATTCCAGGATAAATAGAGCTCGCATAGGGGCTAATCCATTTGTCGAGAAAAGGTAAAACGACTTCCGGATCGTTGGAATAGAAGCGGCTGTAAATATCAGCTATAAGCTCTTTCTTCAAATCATAATTGCTTTTAAAAAAATAATTCCCACGATCCTGGTGATATAAAGTATAAGTGTTTTTTCGCATGTTGTTCTTATAACCGGCATTGAGGTTCATGGAGATAACAACGCCTTTTGCGCTTTCAATATTAAAAGCCGTTCCTAGCAGATCTGAACCATTATATTCGGCCAGATAGTTATTTAAATAATCGATAGCATTATCTGAAAGCGGGTCAAAATAAGTATTGATTAAAAAGCTGGTGGCCAGACGAGTCTGAGGATCATAGCTGCAGGAAATATAAATATTGTAAGTAAATTTATCAGGAGTTATTTTTGAAACCATCGCCTTATCAATCGCTTTATTGACCTCATCGCAACTTAAGTTTTTATCTGCAAGGCTTCCTTTGATTCGCACTATTTGTGTGGGATAATCAATACTGCGCTGGAAACTGGCCAGTTCAGCTGTTTTGTCTTCTGTTGTATATTGGCGCAGAACTGTATTTTCAGGAGCCGCGTTTGCAGCAGGTATTACAGGTTGATTTTCAGGAACCTCATCCGCAAATGCTGACAGGGGAGACAGGAGCAGAGCCGCATAAAATAATCTGAACTTCATTACAACCTCCTTGTTGAGAGTTAAATCCTTTTAACATCTATGAAGCATGTGAGGTTTCAGTATACTCCAGCTGACTCATGAATCAATACATGTAAATTTGTGCATAATAATTCAAAAAGTATTCATATTTTAATATTTTGTTAATTTTTGACCTGTAAACTACTCGAAAATGTTCAGCTTTCACTGAAAGCAAGATTCAATTTCCGAGGTTTAAAATGCGCCAATCTCAGATTCAAGAGTTAATCCTTAATAGTGCTGCCGCACACCAACCAAAAATCAATATCTCCAATAGTAAAGCAAAAGGGATTGCTCATTATTTAACAGAGACTGGTGTAGAGGATAGCGACATCATCCATAAAATCGTTCCTGCAATAATTGATCAGTTAGCGTTGACACCTGCTGTGACGAATAAATTTCCGCATGCTGCTTTTCTTGATCAATTTATCCGTGACAATCATATCGCTGTTCCTCCTGAGCCACTGAGAACAAGTAAAAGCGCAGTAAAAGCACAACGGCGAGTCGATAGCTTGAGTCGTCTTATGGCGGTGCCTGATACGATTAGCCCCTGTGTTGCAGTCGTATTGCATGAAGGGAAATTTGTAATAGCCTCTAACTTTCCTCGTATTGCAGGTACTGACGAAGCGGAAACTATCAGCAAGTTTACTAAACTGATGGTGCGACGCCTGCAGATAGTGCAGGATTTCATCAAAAAAATGGAAGCCGATTTTCTGGCTGGTTCCAAATTTGAAGCCTCCGAAGATATCGATATGTTCCTTACCGACGATGAATCGCTTGCGGCTGAAGAGTTAAAGATTGCTTTTAATGCCAAGGGATTGGCTTTGGCAGCACTGGCAGTCAGGGCTTTAGGTAAGGATGATGCAGGCGGTTATGCTACGGTAGTGCCAGAGCGCAATAAAAAGTGCGAGAGTCAAAGAGAGCACCTGCAAAAAGCATTATTAAAGCTGGCGTCCTCTTATTTCCTCGCAAAATACTATGGTAAAACGGATACCGGGTTATCTGTCGAGCAAGCCAACGCATTAACATCTGGCAACTACGAAGTATTAGTCCGCTCAGACAGCATTGGCAAAGGGAACTGGCATGCAGAACAATTGATAGTTGACTATCTGCGTCAGAACAACTCGATAAACCCGGAGGAACCTGTTCATATTGGTATATCCAAGCTGTGCTGCCAGGCATGTGATAGTGTGTTATCTGAATTCAAAGGTATAGAATATCGTGGATCGCACGGAGTCAGTTTTCCGGGTGTGCACAATATGTTAACCGGGGAGGTTCATCAGGGACTTAGGACAGGAAAATCAACGCATCTTTGTGCGAGCGATAGTGATAGCGAAGTCGATTTGAGCAGTTCAAATTCTTCTTTGACCAGCTCAATGGATTTACCCAGTTCCAGTTCACAGATCACTGCGGACAGTGAATCAGGAATTGGAAGTCTGAAGCGATCCGTTGATTCGATGTATGGTTGTGGACAAACCTTTTTTATGGTGAAGAAAGCAAGAGAGGCGCATCGTTTAACGGCATCATGCGATGAAATTACAGTGCCTATAAAAGTCTAAATATAAAACTTAGTGGATAAAAATTGTTATTTGCTGTAAAATTATCAAAGTAACTAGCCGATTAAGGAGCGACTGTGCCGCGTAAATCTCAGGGTCATCATACTTTAAAGGGAGATAGAGGTGTGTACAACTCAGATCCCCAGCAGCCTCTGCCTCCCGGCCTCTATAAAAAGCAGAAATCTTCTGAAGAGGAGCTCAATGATGCCTCAAAAAACATTGAGTATAAACTCGATGGAGATTCAAAAAACAACGAGTATAAAATAGCCAAAAAAAATACAAAAGGGCTGGAGGCTTTTAATTCTGATATGAATGACATGAATAGCTTGATTCAAAACTGGGATAATTTTTTTAAGACACAATTCCCTGAAAAAGGCGTTCCCGGAATTAAGAATGTTCAGGAATTTCTTGTCAGCCAGATTGAGTTATTCCTGATCCTATTTGCAGACTCATACAAAGTCTTTGCAAATGATAGTCAGAACCCGGTTTATAGCACCTCTGAAAGGCTTGATGCACAGAAACCGCTGAAAGCACTTCATAATCTTGTGAGACCCTGGTTTGGTGAACTGCAATCTACTTTGAATAAAGAAATCAACTTTTTAAAGACCAATGCTGGAAATTTGAAACTTCATGCACTGCTTATCTTTTGTTTGAGTTTTATGGATAAATGCGCAAAGCTCATCCAGGATGACCTTAGCGAAAACAAGCTTCCTCAGGCCTATTTATTAGATTTGGAGTTGCATCTGATTGAGGTAGCTAAAGATACTTACAAACTGGGTAAGGACAAGCGTATCAGATTTAATGAAGATGCTCTTCGATCGTCTAACTCGCATCAGATAGCTAATCCAGAGCTGGCTGATAATCTTATTGGTACACTATTGGACAACATTACTAATATATCTGGTCCTGGCTTTAATATCAAAAATGATTTGTAGCCTGTCTCTTGCTATTGTAAACTTCAGGGATTGAAGTAGGAATGAAAGGATTCAATTCAAGATGTTGGTTAAACACAAACCCTGCAATCTTTTTTTATTCGGCACCCAAGGTGACCTGGCTCGCCGAAAACTCTTACCCGCACTTTATCAATTGGAAAGTTCAGGAATGCTGCATGCGGATACGCTTATCCACGGTGTAGCCCGCGAAGAGTTTAGTCTTGAGTCCTATGGGAATTTTGTTTCTTCCAATCTCAAAAAGTTTTTGAATACTCCTTTTAATAATGCAGTATGGGATCGCCTGGCTTCGCGTCTTCGTTATTCACAACTGGATTTGTTACAGATTGATGAGTATCAGAAATTAAAACGACAAACGGCAGATCATCTGATCCCGATTGGCTATTTTGCAACACCTCCTTCATTATTTGGCCATATCGCCGAGGGCATGGCGAAAAATGGTTTGGCTGATTTTCCTGCCCGTATAGTTCTTGAGAAACCTATCGGCAAGGATCTGGCTTCAGCGATTGTAATCAATAATCAAGTCTCCTGTTATTTTGCAGAAAACCAGATTTACCGAATTGATCATTATCTCGGAAAAGAAACCGTTTTGAATTTGCTGGCTTTGCGTTTTGCTAACTCATTATTTGTAAATAACTGGGATCATCAGTCAATTGACCATGTGCAGATCACTATTGCCGAAGAGGTTGGTGTTGAAGGGCGGTGGAGTTATTATGATGATGCGGGCCAGATGCGCGATATGCTGCAAAATCATTTGTTACAGGTTTTATCCCTCATCGCTATGGAGCCTCCGACCAGTCTCGATGCAGACAGTATTCGGGATGAAAAACTAAGAGTGCTAAAGGCATTGCGTCCAATAAATCATGCCAATGTTCAGGCCTCGACTGTTCGCGGGCAATATACTAGTGGATTTGTGAATGGAAAAGCTGTTCCTGCGTATCTCGAAGAAGAGGGAGCCCGTTCTGAGAGCAGAACTGAAACTTTTGTCGCAATGAAGGTCAATATAGACAACTGGCGTTGGGCAGGTGTTCCATTTTATCTGCGAACTGGCAAACGAATGCCGAAAAAGCACAGTGAAGTAGCTGTTTACTTCAAAGCTCCCCAGCACAACATTTTTCAGAAAACCTACAAACAGCTTGCTCCCAACAAGTTAATTATTCGCCTGCAGCCTGATGAAGGGGTCGAAATTCAAATCATGAACAAAATTCCGGGACTTGGGGAAACAATGCAGCTTCAGGAAAGCAAACTGGATTTAAGTTTTGACAAAACCTTCAACAAACAGCGCATCGCTGATGCCTATGAGCGTCTCTTATTAGAGGTAATGCTGGGTAATCAGTATTTGTTCGTACGCCGAGATGAAGTTGAGCAAGCCTGGGATTGGATTGACGGGATTTTAAAGGCCTGGCAAGAGAGCTCGGAAGCACCTCGCCCGTATCAGGCAGGAACCTGGGGGCCGGCGATGGCAACCAGTTTATTAGCACGGGATGCGCATAGCTGGGATGAATAAATGGATATACATCGTTTTGATAACTGTGAAATGCTTCACGAGGAATTTGCCAATCGATTGATACAAATTCTTGACGAGGCTATTACTGCAAGAGGTGAAGCCTATCTGGCTGTTTCTGGTGGTAAAACTCCGGCTGCATTATTTGAAGTGATGGCTGGCAAAGATTTAAACTGGAATGCGGTTTCGGTAATTCTGGTAGATGAGCGCTGGAATACCGCACAGGACAGCGATAGTAATGAATGGATGGTGAGGAACTGTCTTTTAAAAAACAAGGCCGCTGCTGCCGCCTTCATCAATTTTTCTACTCAAAATTTAACTATTGAAGAGGCTATTGGCGAAGCTGAGGCCAAACTTGCCAGGATTCCTTTGTTTGACGCAGTGATATTGGGAATGGGAGAGGATGGCCATACTGCCTCTTTATTTCCTGGCAGCAGAGAGCTGGAATATGGATTATCGAATTTCGCAAAGGACGTGATTGCACTAACACCAATTCATGCACCGTTTCAACGAATTACACTAACCAAACCCCGTCTGCTTAGAACCCGAAAGTTGTTTTTGCAGCTAGTCGGTGAGAACAAGATGCGTGTCTTTCAGGAGGCATTAGCAGACAATGACGCACTGACCATGCCTATTCGTGCTTTTATTAATCAGCCTGCGACCCGATTGCAGGTTATGTTTGCTCCCTCTTGAGGTTGTTATGCATTTTCGTATCAGAGATATCACCGATAAAATTAATGAGCGCAGTCTTAAGTTGCGTGAAAAATACCTTTCACAACTGACAGAGGCCAGAGTGCAAGGCCCTCATCGTAAAGGCCTGCACTGCGGTAATCTGGCACATGGATTTGCTGCCTGCCTTTTGCATGAGAAACAGATTCTCCGTGAAATGAGACAGCCTAATATCGGTATTATTTCCGCTTATAATGATATGCTATCCGCGCATCAGCCTTATGAGCATTATCCTTCACTAATAAAGAAGGCGGTTGCAGAAGCTGGAGGCATTGCTCAGTTCGCCGGCGGTGTGCCCGCCATGTGTGATGGTATCACGCAGGGACAGCCTGGCATGGAGTTAAGCCTCTTGAGCCGTGATGTGATAGCCATGTCCGCGTCTATCGGCTTATCTCATAATATGTTCGACGGCGGTCTGATGCTTGGCATCTGCGACAAAATAGTACCTGGTCTGTTGATTTCAGCCTTATCTTTTGGTCATTTGCCCTTTATGCTAATTCCCGCAGGGCCTATGCCATCCGGGATCTCGAACAAAGAGAAGGCGCGAATACGCCAGTTGTATGCCGAAAAGAAAGTGGACAAAGACAAGCTTCTGGACGCTGAAGCGGCTTCCTATCATTCTCCTGGTACCTGTACTTTTTACGGAACAGCCAACTCTAATCAACTCATCGTGGAAATAATGGGTTTGCAATTACCTGGCTCGTCATTTGTACATCCTAACACAGCTTTACGTGATGAATTAACCAAAGCCGCTGCACAGAAAATTATTGAACTGACCGATTTAAGGGGGGAGTATTTACCAGTAGGCAAAATTGTTGACGCAAAATCGCTGGTGAATGCAATTATTGGCTTACTGGCAACCGGTGGTTCAACTAATCATACCATGCACCTGATTGCTATTGCGCGTGCAGCCGGCCTGATTATTAATTGGGATGATTTTGCAGAGCTATCGAAGATTATCCCGTTACTTGCCCGTGTCTATCCGAATGGTGATGCCGACATTAATCAATTCCAGCAGGCAGGAGGTATGGGCTATCTGATAAAAACTCTGCTTGAAAATGAGTTACTGCATGCGGATGTGCACACTGTGGCTGGATTTGGTCTTCAGCGTTATACACAAAAGCCGACTCTCGATAACGGGCAACTGGCATGGATTGAAAGTGAACCTCAGTCAGCTGATATCAATGTTTTGCGCCCGGTGAGCAACGCATTTCAACCTCAGGGAGGATTGCAGGTATTATCAGGTAATCTCGGGCGAGCTGTTTTCAAAACTTCTGCAGTGGCTTCGGAAAATCAGGTGATTGAAGCGCCTGCTTTGGTTTTTTCAAGCCAGGAAGAGTTTGAAATGGCCTTTCATGCCGGCGAATTGGAGAGAAATTGTGTTATCGTTGTACGCTTCCAAGGGCCTAAAGCCTGTGGCATGCCTGAGTTGCATAAACTCACTCCGCCACTGGGTGTATTGCAGGATAGAGGCTTTCGCGTTGCCCTTTTAACGGATGGCCGCATGTCCGGCGCTTCCGGCAAGGTGCCAGCCGCTATTCATGTCACGCCTGAGGCTGCAGACCAGGGGCTTATTTCAAAAGTAGAAAATGGCGATATGATCCTTATCGATGGGCAAAGAGGTATTGTCGAACTGCTGGTATCTGCTCAGGAGTTAAAAAATAGACAACATGCTGTCAGAACGCTCGAACCAGTTAATGGAATGGGGAGAGAGTTATTTATTCATTTAAGAAATAATTTTTCAAGTGCTGAGGAAGGGGCCTGTAGTCTTTTTCCTGCGGGAGTTGCAATAAATGGCGAGTGAGCAGTATGCGGTTGCCGCTGACATAGGGGGTACAAATGCCCGATTTTGCCGTGTTGAGCTGAACAGTCTGGCTATAGATCAGATTAAAATCCTTCCCTGTGCCAATTATCAGCGCATAGAGGATGCCTGGATTCACTATTTGAACAGTTGCGAAGTGGAAGATATTAAGCATGCAGCGATTGCTATTGCCTGTCCCGTCAATAGCGATACAATTTCCATGACCAATTCCCACTGGCAATTCTCAGTTAACTCTGTAAAGCAGAAACTAGGTTTAAACCGCTTATATATGTTGAATGATTTTACTGCCACGGCCATGAGCCTTACTGTATTACAATCTTTGCATAAATTGCAGATAGGCGGCGGTTATCCAGAACCAGATCAAAATATGCTGGTTCTTGGTGCTGGTACGGGTCTTGGAGTGGCTCAGTTAATTCCCGGCAGTCATGGGTATATACCTGTTGCGGGTGAGGGAGGGCATGCTGACTGGCCAGCCCAGACTGAACAGGAGTGGTTCATTTACCAATATTTGTCCCGAAAATACGGACATGTCTCCTGCGAGCGTGTTTTATCAGGAGGAGGGCTTGAAGATCTTTATCAGGCCTTGGCAATGTTTCAAGACCAACCCATTGAGTTTCGATCTGCTGCTAAAATCGCAGAATTGGCGCTCACTACAGCTTGTCCTCTTGCAGTAACGGCGGTCAATCAGTTTTTTGCAAGTCTGGGCAGTTTTGCGGGGAATCTGGCTTTAACAGGTAATTCTCTGGGGGGTGTTTATCTCGCAGGAGGAATTGTTCCCAGGTTATTGCCATTATTGAGCGATAGTGAGTTTCGTGAACGGTTTGAAAATAAAGGACGTTTTACAGGCTTTAATCAGAAAATTGCAACATTTGTAATCACTGCGGAACAACCTGGCTTATTGGGAGCTGCTGCATATTTAAAACAAAGGATGAATGAGAATGGAGCCTTTTAACTGGAAACTATCGGCTGAGAAGGTTTTTTCTGCCAGTGCGCTGATTCCTGTCATTGTTATCAGAGATCTTAATCAAGCCTTACCCTTGGCTGAAGCCTTGTTAAAGGGAGGCATTTGCATCATGGAGGTGACATTACGCACTGAAATCGCTCTTGAAGCGATTCACCTGTTGAGCCAGGAAATGAAAACAATGGTTATTGGCGCGGGAACGGTGCTTAATGACTTACAGCTACAGCAGGTGCTCGACGCGGGTGCGGCCTTTGCATTAAGCCCAGGAGCTACCCCCAGTCTGTTATCAGCAGGGCGAGAAACTTCGATTCCCCTTATTCCGGGAATATCCAGTGTTTCTGAGGTCATGCTGGGTATGGAGATGGGATACAGGCATTTTAAATTTTTTCCCGCAGGCGCAATGGGCGGTGTTGCGGCATTGCAATCATTTTATGGCCCATTACCCGATGCTGTATTTTGCCCTACTGGCGGAATTAATAGCAGCAACTGTATGGACTATCTGGCATTGCCTAATGTACAGTGTGTTGGAGGTTCCTGGATGGTTCCTGAAACAGCGGTGCAGAACGGGGATTGGCAATTAATCACGGATCTTTGCAAAAAAGCCAATGCTCTGATTTACGACAAAGTGTAGATGGATCAGACTGGTAAACTTGAGCTGAATTAAGGATAAGAAATGGCATTATTAGTTGCAATCATTGGATCATTAGCAGGTTTTCTATTTGGCTATGATGAAGGAATCATTGCAGGCTCCCTTGCTCTGGTGAAAGAGTATTTCGCTTTGAATCATACTGAAGTTGGAATTATGACCTCCGCGTTGCCTTTCGGGGCACTTCTTGGCTCTATGTTGATTGGTGCTTTGCTGGTTTCCAAACTGGTAAAATATTTTGGCAGACGAAGTGCTTTATCGGCAGCCGGTCTGCTCTTTTTTCTCGGCGCTCTGGGGGCTGCTCTTGCCGCTGAGGAGTGGATTCTGATTGTGTCACGCTTTATTCTCGGCATCGCTATTGGTACTGCAGCAGTAATAACACCGCTCTATCTGGCTGAAACTGCTCCTGAAAAATGGCGTGGAGCGATGGTCGCTATTTATCAGCTTGCGATAACAATTGGGATTGTATGTGCTTATTCTGTTAACTATTTATTGATTGAACAGAATGCCTGGCGCGCGATGTTTGCTTCAAGTGCCATTCCAGCCGGTTTGTTGACTATTTTCATTATGTTTTTACCTGAATCTCCACGTTGGTTGTATAGTGTTGGAAGAAAAAAAGAGGCTGCTAATGCCTTACAGCGTCTGAGAAAAGAAAACTGCAGTCACGAATTACAGCATATTGAATTAACTTTAAGCCGTGAACCGCACACACAGGGCTGGAAGCAGTTATTCAGCCGCTCCATGCTGCCGGTGTTATCGCTCGGTATGATGCTATTCTGCTTACAGCAATTAAGCGGAATAAATGTCATCATCTATTATGCACCGGAGATTTTTAAGAATCTGGGTTTCAATAATGCAACCGGACAGATTCTGGCAACCATGGGGATTGGTTTGGTCAATATGCTGGTTACCATAGGCGCTATATTCTGGGTTGATCAACTTGGGCGGCGAAAGCTTCTTTTAATTGGTTTCTCTGGGGCATTTATCAGCCTTTTTGCGCTGAGCCTCTTTTCATTTTACCAGACCTCTTTAATCGCTTCTCTTTCTGTCATTTGCCTGACGGTTTACATATTTTCCTTTGCTATCAGCATTGGTCCCATCCCGCATATAGCAATGTCGGAAATCTTTCCCTTGCATGTAAGAGGGGCAGGGATGGGCTTATCCTCAATCAGCAACTGGGGTTTCAATACACTGGTCGTTTTTAGCTTCCCCCTTTTGCATGCCGGAATTGGAATTGAATATACTTTCGCATTGTATGGAGCGATCTGTTTCTTTGGGCTCATCTACAGCTATTATTTCATGCCTGAAACCAAAGGTCTCAGTTTAGAAACGATTGAAGATTATTTAATGAGTGGCAAACCGCTGAAAGAATTAGGTCGTACTGATTCAAGCTCTGAGGACTATGTTAAAAATGGATTAAGAGCTAGTTGATTCATCCAGGGAATGCTTGCTCTTGATGAGAAACTTCTGGATACCGCGAGCAAGACAATCACTTAGCCTCAACCCCTGGCTGCCATTAAGTTACAGAAATTTTGTCATTCCCGCGAAAAGCGGGAATCCATTCCTCAGCCGGCATTGTAGCTAGCTCAGAGATGGATCCCCGCCTTTCGCGGGGATGACAGTTTTTGCCTCGTAAGAGGCACAGTTTGCTCCCACCAACAATTAAGCTGAAACAGTATCTTTCACTGTTCGTGAATGATTAACAGGCAGCTGCTCCAGTGCCTCTCTCGCCTGAATTGCTCTTAATACAGCGACATAACTCCAGGTTAAGGAATAGGCGCCTTGCTGTACTCCGGTTTCAAGATTAATTTGCTCACTCATTAATAAATCAGGGGCGTAGTCTTTGATCAGACGTAAATAAGCATCACCAAGCTGGATGTATTGTTCGACAGTGCTCTTGTGGTGTGTATGTTTCAGTTCATTTGCTGCAAGGGTATAGTAATACTCAGCGGCAGCGGCCGTTAATATAAACCAGGGGTTTCCTTTACCGTCATTGCGATAGCCGTCATAAGTATCTCCCGGGTAACGTCCAAACAACAGGGCATGATCATATTGCTCATTAATTGGATACAGGGATTTAAATTGATCTTTGAGTGCCTCCACCGTGTGCTTAACATAGCTTGTATCGGCTGAAAAGAAATTGTCATGAGTATTGCCTAACAAGACACCCAGAATTACTGCGCTATCCAGCTCCAGAGTTTTTTGCGGGCCTGAGTGCGGGGGCAGGGTAGCCTGAATCAGGTTGTTTTTACAATCGATGTGTTTATAAAGGCGCTTTTCAATCAATCGAGCCTGTTCCAGATAGAATTGAGCAGCAAGCCTGTCATTGAATCGTTTGGCGAAGGCTGAACCCTCCAGCAGTGCTTTGCGCTGTACCATAGCAGTAAAGAAATGATCCCCTAAAACCTCTTCCCAGAGATCAAAGTTTTTATCCTGCCAATGATGAGCGGTATACTCGAGATCCATTTTGATAGCGCCCATCGTATCCGGGTTTAAGCCTTCAAAGTATAAGTGCTCACGTACATAATTACTTTCACCATCTGCAATAAGGCTATTTGCAAATCGCATCAGGGTAATCGCCCTTATCGCCGGACCATCGTTTTGGGGACGACCCCAGGGGCCTGTGTAGGGCTGGCTGGCTAATGGACTGTCAGGCATATAAAATTTGGGTTCTCCTAATATATCCTGTCCGGGTAACGGATCTTGCTGGTGTTGGAGACGTTCAACCCAACTGACATAGTTAAATAACTTTTGTTTGCTATCCTGATCCCGATATTGCTCATACCAGGAGGCAATAAGATTCATAGATATTGCTGAGTCACGTGCCCAGTCGAAATAGTAGTCAGGATTACTGCGTGAGGGGGAGGCCATAATCGCACCTTCCGCGCTGATATTCGCTTTGAAATGTTCTTTAAGCGTATTGACATCTTCTGCAGTGAAGATTGATGCTATTGCATTGCTGCCAATAACACTCAGCCATAAGACAAATAAAATCCTTTTCATAATTTCCTCTATCAGAGCATTAATATAAAACGCTCACATACTACAGGAAACCTGTGCCGGTGGCTATAACATGCTCCGGGCTTCGGCACACATTCTAGGGGCAGATAGCGATAATCTCGGCGAGCTCAACTGTTTCGCTTACTACTACCGGGAGTTGTGATTCAGTAACAATATTACTCACTGCAGTATTGATTGTCGTGTTTTCAATTAGTGAAGTGGTCAGGCCGATTGTCTCAGTAGCAATCTGGCTATTTTGCTCTATTGTACTGCTATTACTATTTCCTCCCGTTGTCCCCGCGGAGCTATCCGTACTGGAGGTTTGTGTGCTGTCTGAATATTTCCAGGGAATAGGACCGGGTGTAAAATTTCCACTTCTATCGAATGAGCCGCTGGAAAACTGCTGACCAGGCCCTACAAGCTGATTTCCTCCTTTCACCAGTCCCTGTTTTACATCCAGATAAGTATTGCTGGGAGTTGCAATAGCCTGAAGCTTTGTACCTAGAATGGCCAGTGCAACTACCGGCGTCTGGATGCTTCCTTTTTTCTTTTTACTGGAGGTATACTCGATCGCACCTTTATTTAATTTGGTTTTAAACTCTACATTCTGCTGACTGGAATAGGAGACAATCTGATAGCTGGTGTTTTCCTGTATACTGACCAGGGAACCATCCGTATATTTTATTTCGGCTTTGGCACCGGCGCCGGTGATGATGGTGTCGCCAGTAAACAGTTGCGATCCCCTACCTAATGTACGTTCCTTTCCTCCCTGCTGCGCGCTGACTTTACTGGTGACCGAAAGCACTAAAGCGGCAGGAGCAGTAAAAGCCGTTCCTGTAAATAATATAAAAATCAGCAGTATTATTTTCTTCACTGTCATTCCCTCATCATTTGCTTACATGTGTGAATGTGCCATCCCAATCCGAAGAGGGGGGGTGGCTGATAAATGCATTAATTCGCGCCAGATAGAGGCTATAGAGATAGCGTTCTGGATAAGAAGAATGTAAGGTTTCAAATTGCGTTTTTGCAGCCTGCCAGTTTTGCATATAGTAAGCTTGCAAACCCGCTTCATAATCCCTGATCTCATCTTTTTTTTCCTGGGGAACCTCCGCATAATACCCTTGAGGCTCATAAATTGTAACTGCTTTATGGGAGCCTTTAACAACTACTTTATCAACCGGCATCCAAAGAATGTCGTCTTGATGATGACGGCTTGCTTCTGAAACTAAAATATCCACTCGATAATATTTGGTTAAATCCTGCAGACGAGAAGCCAGATTAACTGTCTCGCCAATCACTGTGTAGGAAAGGCGAAATTTGGAACCCATATCGCCGACATTCATGATGCCGGTGCTTAGCCCCATTCCAATTTTTACAGAGGGGAGGTTAAGCTGGTTTAATTGCTGATTAATCTCGGGAAGCTTGCCTCTAATCGCCAAAGCAGCGGCTAAAGCATTATGACAGTGCTTTTCATCTACTAAAGGTGCTCCCCAGAATGCCATGACCATATCGCCGACATATTTATCGATAGTGCCCTGATGATCAAAGATAATATTGGTTAAAGGAGTAAAAAAGCTATTGAGCAAACGTTTGAGCTCTGTTGCTTCAAGTGATTCGCTTAAAGTGGTGAAGCCACGTATATCAGCAAAAAAAACGGTCATCTCACGTGATTCGCCTCCAAGATTTACCTGTTCCGGATGATCAGTAATTTCTTTCATATAGGAAGGAGGAATATATTGGCTGAACAATTGTTTAATACGATTTTTTTGCCGCCTTTCCTGAATAAAGGAATAGGTAAAGTTAGCGAGAGCCTGTAATGTAATTAAAGCCAGTAAAAGTCCTGGAGCTAGGAAGATATTTTTAAAATGAAAGAAGAGGTAGCTGGCTATTAAAATTACTGTGATGAAGAAAAGAAAAAGAATGGGAAGAAGAACAGGTCCCAGGTAGGGAAATAACAAGGTGAACACTATACCTGATAACAATATTAAGATAATCCCTGTATTGGTATGCCAGTCAAATTGGCTGGTGATCTTTTTTTCCAGAATTCCGGTAATAATATTGGCATTCATTTCCACGCCGGGAAAGCTTTGAGATAAGGGTGCCTGGTGAAGATCCCCCAGTAATACCATAGTAGAACCTAAAAGGGCTATACTGCCTGATAATTCCTGAGAGGATACTTTATTGTGAAGGATATCCGTAGCGGAGTAGGTTGGAATTGTTGCAGGTCCGCCCCAGAAAGGAATCAGCAGCTGCCCTTTGGAATTAGTAGGTATGAAAAGACCGCCCACTTTAATACCATACAACTCTTCTTTTCCCTGAATCCTATGAGTCATCAACTCGACATTGTCTGCTAATAAATAGCGCATGACACTTGAGAGGGCAAGACTTGAATATAGTTGGTTGTTATAAACTGCTAATAAAAGTCCATGACGAACCGAGCCATCGAGATCAGGAACATTGCTGACAAAGCCAGCATGACCTGCCGCCTTTAAAAATAGATTGAGTATACCGTTATAGCCAGTGAAGTGCAGAAAACTGAGTGTTAGTGTATTGACTGATTGTGAATTGTTAATCAGGAGCGGTGAGGGTAAAGCGCCCTTTTTAATATCGGGATTGTCATGGAAAAGAAATCCCAGTACCACTTCGTTCTCTGATAGACTTTTCGCAAAGGCCTGATCGTTATCTATCAGTGGGGCAGCTTTCATCAGTAAAGGCATTAGCTCTTGAGAAAGTGTCTGGTTATTTAAGCTCTGTAATTTTTTTTCCAGCCCCTGGGCATAATTAATTTCCGCCTCGGATAACACAATATCAAAGGCAATTACCACAACCCCCGCATTTTTCAGGTTGCTTAGCAGCGTTACAAATTTGTCTCTCGGCCAGGGCCATCTTCCCTCAGCCTGAGTGGAATAATCATCGATATCGATAATCACCACACGAGGCGGCAGGCTTTTATTGCCAACAGTCAGATGAAGGATCTGGTCATAGATAAAGCTGTTACTTCGGGTTATGAATTGATCAAGATAGGGAAAGGCATTTTTCTGCAGGGCAAAAATAAAAGCCAGCAGCAAAAAACCAATTCCGAATTGAAGTAATTTTTTTTTAAACTGACCTATCAAACAGAACTCCATTTCAACAAGCGGTAACGAACACTTTTTAAGCCATATTCATATGGAGTGAAAGCATTGTCAGATTACTATGATACACACTGCCTCGCTGGCTATACTGATGTTCAATACGCAGGCTTAATTGCTTATATTTGAATGATAAACCGCCTCCTGCGCGATAACCATTCTGATCCAGATTAAATTCAGGCAAAGCACCCACAAACTCACCCGAAATGCCGGGACGATTATTGGAAAATTGCAAGACTTGTATTAATCCCACATTCACAAATGGCTGTACCCATTCTTTTAACTGGTACCCGATTTCTGCGTTTTCAAGCGAAAAGGCCGATTTGTTACGTAAAAATGGCACTCTATTTACAATCTGATTAGGAATAAATGAATAGTTAAAACTGTCCTGATCGATCTGGCTGTATAATAATCCAACACTCCCCAGAAATTTCCAGTTTGAAAACGAACGGCTGTAAATTCCGTTAATGCTGGTAAACCAATTATTGCTGTTACTGTGTGCACGCCCTAATTGCTGGTTCTCAGTCTGGGCCGCAATAGTAGTGGAATAGGAAAGTGAGTTATAGCCCAGCCCCGCCATTAAATCGATAAGTAAATTGGGCGTAATGGTTTTCAGCAGGTGACCATAAATAGAATCATTTTTTACCTTTTGGTCCGTTTCACTGGGTAAACCGGGATCGATTCGCATGGATGAATGGACATTGCTTTTGACTTCATAAATATAAAGGCCGGCAGTTAATCCTTCGCGTAAGCGAAAATTATTACCGCCCGCCATATACAAATTTAAATGACCGCTAAAACGATTAAAACTGGTCGGTTTTGTGGAATCAAATTTAAAGCTTTGATAGCCATAGAGTCCACTGAGATTATATCCCTGTTTGGGAGAAGGGGCCGGGCTTTTCTCCACAGCAGCCTCTGCCTGTGTATATAAAAGTGCCAGTAAACAAACCAATGAGCTGTTAATTCTTTTTTTATTCATTTCTCTATAATACTTTATACTAATCACCATCAAGTATGGTATGAGATATCTCAACATCCCATACATAACCTTACACATATTCGTGTATCTCTAATTGATTAATCTGTCATTGAACTATCCTAATTAATTGCCAGGTAGAGAGGTCCCGTTAACAGTGTGGCTCCCGCATTAACACAAGCTCCCAGATTCCCGGTTAGCGAATCAATGGTGCATTTGGTAATGGTGGAGTTTCCAGGATTGCTGATGTAAGCGAATTCATTGGCATCGTCCAGAACAATTCCAAATGCCGTACTAAGTGCGGTGGCTCCTGAGTCGGCACATGCCAGAAACTGTCCGGTTACTCCATTCACAGTACACTGGCTAACACTAGGCGTATCCTGATTCGTGATGTAAGCAATGGTCTCAGTAGAATTAAAGGTCAGTGTTCTCACACCATTAAGCCCAGTCGCTCCGGAATTAACACAGCCACTTAAAAGGCCTGTACCCGCGTTGATATTGCAGACACTAATTGTATCGGTACCTAAGCTGGTAATGTAAGCGCGGGTACCCGCTGAATTGATAGCGATTCCACCGGGAGCAAACCCCACTACCGCTCCAGAGGGTACACATCCACTTAAGTTGCCAGCAGGGGCATTAACAGTACACTTGGTAGCTCCACCGGTGAAGTTAACAATATAAGCGAATGTGCCTGCAGGATTTAGCGTAATTTGCTGAGGCAGAGAAATTCCCGTGGCGCCCGAAGCCTGGCAATTTGTTAATGCGCCTGTTCCGGGGGTCACATCACATTGAGTTACCGAATTACTACTTTGACCGGTGATATATGCGATAGTACGAGCTGGATTGAATGTTATGCCGACAAGTTGCGCTGGTAACCCCCCAGTATTACTACAGCTTCCTAACTGACCTGTGATGGCATTGATAGTACATTGAGTTATATCCACTTGATCTGGTATATACATATAAGATGACTGAATGCTGATATTCGCAGTGATAATAATGGTGTTATTTCCAAAAATAGGAAAATTGGTAGGGGTTACAGTAGTGGTTCCAGCAGTATAACTGATTGTGCAACTTGCACCCGGATTAACTATTGCGCAGTTATTTGCTGTCTCGCTGACATTTCCCGCTAATGCAGTTCCTGTAAAATCAGAATGGATAGAAAACGCCGGAAAAAGAGGGGAATTATTGGTAATGGTTAGCGATTGTGTTTCACCGGAACGCATTACGATAGGAGAGCCTGTAACTGAAATGCTCAGCTGTGTTGGTGCGACGACAGACATAGTAACCGCCGTTGTCGCAGCATTCACTCCAACGATTGGAACTGAGGCTGGCGGATGGACAGTGTTGCCAGGGAGAAAAGAGAGAGTGCAGCTTGATTGTGGTGGTAACGTATTGCATCCCGAAGCATTTTGCACTACATCAGTCCAGTCTGAAGGTAAAATGGCATGAATTTGGGAGGCGGTAACTCGAGTTGAATTATTAAATAATGTCAGTGTGGCAGGAACTCCGGAAGCGGCGGTCATTTGAATAGAGCAGGCGGTAAGATTTTTTTTACCATAGCAATACTTGCCTTTGGGAGTGACTGATAATAAGGCTTTATCATCTGAAACCACTTTCAGATTAAGGATCGTGTTTCTACTTAAGGGCTGGGTACAGTAGCGTGGTTTTGTATTGTCCCTGGAATCAAATTCGCATAGTACAGGACCTGAACTAATCGCATCCGGTAGTTGGGCTGCATCTATTTCCAGGCTTAAAACACAGGATTTTCCTTCAGCGAGGGTAATTTGTGGATCACAGCTATTTTCCCCGTCAACTAGTTGAGTTATGCCATTGACTGGAATCATCTTTAGAAGACGCGAAGTATCGGAATGATTCACAAGGCGATACTTTATGATAATTTGACTGTCTTTGGGTAGCTCGCTGGAAGTAGAGTTAAGAGGGATGAACTCAATATGGTTTTTCGCATGGCCTGAAGCCATTCCCAGGGTAAGTAGTAAAAAACACAAAAGCCCCGTGAATTTTTTTTTTGATAGGTTATTAATCATTAATTGTAATGTCTTTCCTGAACTATCTTCATGATCTGAATAACACATTCAATAAACCCCTATCCATTTTAAGCAATCTATCTATCTACCGCAATTTAAAAAGAGAGTCAATAAACGCTCTCTATGATTCGCTGAAAGAGATCAGTATTCATGCAAGCTGCGTAAAAAGTTGATTGAAATCAATAGATATTATTTTTCAAGGTACTAGAAAAAATGATAGTCTTCGACTATATACTAATAAACCAGACTAATTTAGTTAAGGTCATATCATGGACATAAAGCGATACGTATTATCCCTCTCATTATTGGCTGCTCTGAGTCACCCCGCTTTCGCTACTACCCAGGAAGGGGAAGAGGCCTACAATCAGCAGCATTACGATAAAGCCTACATTCTTCTGTCAGAGGAGGCAGCAAAAGGCGATCCCAAGGCACAATACCTGCTGGGTAAGATGTATTACAATGCACAAGGTGTGACCTACAATCCGCAAAAAACTGAAGAACTTTTACTTGCTTCAGCGAATCAGGGGAATATTGATGCGCAGGTACTTCTGGCAGGATTTTACTGGTATCAGAAAACTCCGGAAGGTTACGCCAAAGCATTAACCTGGTATGAAAAAGCGGCATCACAGAATAATGCAGATGCTCAATACGCTTTAGGTTATATGTACAACTATGGCAATGGTGTGCCTCAAAATTATGAAACAGCGATGTCCTGGTATAAAAAAGCCGCTGATCAGAATCATTCGGATGCTTTGTTATCGATTGGCTATATGTATGACACGGGCACAGGGGTCACAAAAGATTTGCCAGAGGCTATCAAGTGGTATGGCAAGGCCGCTGATCTGGGTAATGCCAGTGCACAATACAATTTAGGTTCGATTTATGAGTATGGTGATGGTGTGCCTAAAGATGAGAAAAAGGCTTTTGAGTATTTTCAGAAAGCAGCTGATCAGGGACATGCCAAATCGCAGCTTGAACTGGGCAGTTTTTATGATACGGGTAAAACTGGTTCGGTGGATCTGCAAAAGGCAGCCTACTGGTATCAGAAAAGTGCTGATCAGGGGAATCCAACTGCCCAGTATAATATAGGGGATATGTATTTTTACGGAGACGGAGTCAGCAAAAACCTCGATACAGCCATGAGCTGGATCAGGAAGTCCGCAGAGCAGGGATTTGGCAAGGCTCAAAATCGTCTGGGTGTTTTTTATCGTGACGGCATCGGTATTACTGCAAACCCTGTGGAAGCCTATGCCTGGTTTAGCACAGCAGTAGCCAATAATTATGCGGATGCGAGCAAAAATCGTGATGATCTTGAGAAGAAATTAACTCCTGATCAATTGAAACAAGCCAAGGAGTTGTCTGATAAGTACTCCGCGCAATATCAGGCGCCTAAATAGCAGGTTTCACAGAGAGACGGTTGATTTTGACCCTTTCTAACTCTCACTACCATTTTTTGTCCTTCCCGCGAAGGCGGGAAACCATTCCTCAGTTGGCATTTAGCGAGCTCAGAGATGGCTCCCCGCCTTCGCGGGGAGGACAGTTTATTGGCGGGGAGAGAGGATTTAAAGAGCGAACTCCCTTGTATATTTTATCCTTCCGCAGTAAATCGTTTCTCAACATGGATGGTGCTGGCGGCTGGGGCGATGGCATCTTCTGCTTCTATAAATCTTACAACATCACCAATTTCAAGTTTTTCAAAATCATAGGAAACAACGCTGGCACTGGTAAAGCGAATTCGGCGACCGTCAATGGTTTCGATGAATCCATAATCAGCAGGTGGATAGATTTCGGCAATTTTTCCCTGAGGTGCAGTCTGGTGATGCTTGACATGCCCTCGAACCTTTTTTATATGGCTTTGAAGTTGCCGTTTCATCGCGTTAAAAGCATCGCGGATAGCAACATAAACGTCTTCATGCGCATGTTCATCACCGTGGCTTTTGCTTACCACTAATTCAGAGCCGGGTAGAGTCAGATCAATTCGTACATGATAGAGGTTGCCCTTATAATGATGCCGATGCTCAGATTCAATCACTACATCACAGCGAGTTATATTCTGATAAAATCGATTCAGCTTTTCTGCCAGGTGAATAGCTTTTTCTTCGGCGGTTAATGAACGATCCATATTTCTAAAAACAACATTGATAGGAAGTTTCATGGGTCCTACCTCCATTGTAAAGTTTATTATTAAGCGAAATGAAAAATAGATTTTTTCTCATCATTCATTATTAATTGTAGAGGAGTTTTTAAGATAGTAGTAATGTTTCTCTGTTATGGGCTATTTTAGGGAGTAAAGCGATGTCAGTATCCTGCTTGCACTGTTTTATATCAGGCAAAGTTCAAGGTGTATGGTTTCGGGCTTCTGCCAGAGAAGAGGCCGAACAGTTAGGCATTAAGGGCTGGGTCCGTAACCTGGCCGATGGCCGGGTTGAAGTAATGGCCTGTGGTGAAAATGAGAAACTGGAGGCGTTTTTTCATTGGTTGAAGCAGGGGCCAAGTCTTGCTCATGTCACAGACTGTGTCAGGGAGGATCTCCCCTGGAGAGAGTACTCAGAATTTCGGTCTTTTTAGTGAGGGTCTATACTTAAATTAAGAAAGCAGCTAAAGGAGAACCTCATGGCTAACAAAAATCATGAAGAAAAAAAGAAAGTTATTCCAAAGTCTGATGAGAATAAATCCAAACGGGCAAAAGATCCCATTCCTGAAACTGAAGAAGAATTGGATGAAACAATTGAAGATACATTTCCTGCCAGTGATGCGACAGCGCAATACTAGTGATGTGACGGCGCAATATCAAAACGTATTAATGAATAAAATAATAGCGGTTTATCACCGCTATTATTTTACTAGCTCTACTTAATTTGTAGTAAAATAAGTTTCATCATAGGCATAGCAGGTCCATTGGACTTGTTTTCCACCGACTTCAACGTTAATTACTTCATTGTTAAGAGACGCAAGGTTGGGTTGTTGTTGCAGGTAACAAACGCGATTCGTTCCACCGATTGTTACATAATTATAGTCAGTAGTAGCACTATAGGTTTCAGGCACATAATACACATTACCTTTTTGCTCTAACACTACGGGGGAACCAGTAATAACCACTTTATCAGCAAAGGAAGCTGCACTGAATAACATAGCTAAGGCTGCAAAGGCTATAGTAATAATCTTCATTTTGTAAATCTCCTTATTTACATGACTAAAAGTTTAAACTGTAGAGAGATGAATGAGTATATGAAAGAGTAACCTACGAAATTTCCAAACAACTTCCTCTACAGAAGATACATTTCGCAAACCTCTCCGGTTTACTTTTTAAGTATAGATTACAATTTAAAAATTTAAACCTCATAATTTTAATTTGCTGCTGGATGTTTACCTTTTCTTTGTGACTGCGCAAATTGGATGCAGATAGACCAATACAAAATCTAAATTATACTTTAAGAAGGAGAAAAATTGGTAGGGAGCTGATTATGAAAATCATGGAAGTGTATGTAAGAAAAGACTGGATTAATACCAACACATCACGAAGGCGTTACCGTCAATCAGATTTACAGGACTCCTTATCCATGCTGACTAAAAGCGCAAAGGCAGTACCCGCATTTTTACTGGCGGGTGCAGGAATGAGCAGAAATCTCCCCAATCAATCAATGTCTTTATCCAACTATGCTATGCATACACTAAAAGAAGTCCATAATGGCATTGGGAATGTCGGGAAAAATAAAGATTGTCGTTTCAATACCCTTGTCGAGGTATCCGGGCAAAATGAATTGAGAAAAGCAGTTGATTTGCATGGGGCTTTGCCTTATTCCAGGGTTTATATCGTAACAGATGACGATGTCACAGAAGATGAACTTGATAGAGGGGTGGTTTTTCATAGCAAAACAGAGGCAATTAAATTTAGTGAAATGTATAAGGATTTAGACGACTATAGGCAGTCCAGCTTCTATAAAGAGCCGGTTGGAATCTCGGTTACAATCAATAAAAAAGATATGGGTATTTTTTTAAAGGAAATGACTAACTTTATAGATAAAAGAAACAGAAGCTGGCGAGCTGATATGACGGTTATCCCGGAAATCAATGTAGACAGCTTCGATTTATCTTCGGATGGTGATAATTATATTATTGATTTTCCTGTGGATATTACTAAAAAAGAATTTAAAAAATATTTTAAAGGTACTTTTCAGGCCAGTACTCAATCAGAACCAGGGCTTTCATCACTGAATATGGCAGGGGGGAGAAGAGGAAAATGGGGCCGATTTTCAGAAGAAGAAAAGGAAAAAGAATCCTATGATTCAAAAGAAAGCTCTTCTGAGGAAGAATTAGTATTAAAAAGAAAGCATCCGAGAAGCGAGCCATCAGCCACTACAACTACCACGACTACTTCTGTTCAGGTTCCTGCCAGTGGATTGTTAGCAAAGTCAATGAGTAAAGGGGTATTCCAATCCGCAGGCGAAAAAATAGTGGGTCCTGAAACTAGTGATGAGGTTTCGGCTGAACTGCATAATAAAGGGGCAACGCCTTCTCAATGAGCGGATGAGACAGGCTCAGTGAAATAGAGAATAAGGATGGCAACCATAATCGGGATATTCTTTACAACGGAGCCAAAAGGCTCCAGCCAGTAATAAGGCAATTGAACGCTGATGATTAAGGTATAAATAACAATAATGAGCAGCTGAACCATACAATTGCTACGCGTCCTGAAATTGAATAACAGCCCTAGTCCAAGCAGAAAATTAATAAAGGAGGCACCAAACAACAGCAGGGATTGCAACGTGTCCGGAACTCCGGCCTGCTTTAAAATTAGATAGGATGTTTCCTGGGCAAAGAATGCGCTGGTCAAGGCACTGGCGAACCACATAAAAACCAGACTTAGACGAAGCAATGGTCTTAGCCATCCTAATCGTGCCTGCCAGCGATCTCCATCGGTACCTGGTTTTTTTTCAAGCCCCTCTTTAAAGGATTCGGGGTTGACGCCTGTAATCTGGTAAAAAGCTGAAGTCTCTTCGGCTGTCGCTATATTATTACTACTCAACATGCTGATAGCCGGGGAATTAATTTTTGATGAGGAACTGAAATTACCGAACCAGGCCATTGTCTTAATTAATACCATTGGAACTTGAACAAAAATCCTTTTTGGTAACTGAAGCCAGTGGCGTAAACTGCCCAGAATTGTTTTTAGTGATATTGCTGCAGGAGAAACTGCCGTTAAAACGTAAGATGGGCCGTGAGGTAAAGAAGCCATGTTTGAAATTGCGGTGCATAATGTATCGATATGAATAGGTTGTAGCAGCTGCTCGCCCTTTTCTGGCAGTGGGATAATCGGAAAAGAGGCCATTGTCATTAACAAGGCCATGCCTCCCTCTGAACCAGGCCCGTAAATAAATGAGGGTCTGAAAATCAGCGATTGAACAGGTAGTGTTAGTAAATAATTATCAAGCTCCAGTTTGCTTTTGGCATATTCTGAATCATAGTGTTCGACTGCCAGAGCTGAGAGCTGAATTATTTTTTTTACCCCGGCTTTTAAAGCTGCCTCGAAAATAACACGGGGAGAATTGAAATGAATTTGCCAGACTATGGATGGGTTTCGATGATAAAATATGCCGATACAGTTAATGACTACATCCACATTTTTCATGCGTAACATCCACTCTTCGAGGTTTTGCTGTTCTGTAAAGTCGCATTTTATCAGAGTGGCTGAGGGGAACAGTTCCTGACCTGTCTCAATCGTCCTGACGACTGCATGGATCTCATGCCCTTCATTTAAGAGTTTTCTCGTTAAATGAGTTCCAACAAACCCGGTTGCGCCAAGCACCATGATAATCATTACTTAACCTGCTTTTTCTGTTTTTTCTGAAAACCCAGGTAGCCTCCAAGGCTGCTGCACAAGGCGCCGTAAAAAAAGGTCAGAAAGCTTGCTTTGGGTTCAAGCGTAACCATACTGATATAGCCATGCGAGACTGAGAAACCATCATGTAATTCTAATGAGGTACGGACTATTCGTATGCTGATTGTCCTGAAATGAGCGTTTGAATATTGAATGCCGTTATTTAGAAGTATAATAAGCACTATTAGTACTATAGACCAGGCAAGGAAGCCAATGAGAAACCCAAAATACTGCTTCTGTACTCCTGAGGTGTAAAGTTGGCCGCTGATAAAGCCGGTGAAATACATGGCAACAGCATAGGAAAACGCCAAAAGAAAAAAAAGAGAGCTGGTATTGGAACTCTCCGGAGCTATCAGATAAACATTAATTAATATGGCAGCAAAGCCGAAAAGCGGTACCAAAAAGAGACCGCTGCTTGCGCCGATAATCAAAGGGATCCAGGAAAAATAGAATTTATTCATACTAGTGATTCAGCATTACTTATAGGCAAGTATATGCTGAATCAGAATTTTTGCGAATGGTATTCAGAAAACTCTATCTAGGTCGTTCAGGAGTCTGAAATATATCAAATTCCGCATCTGAGTCTGCCTGATACTCGGCATCATTAGCATAAACAGCAGTGGGCGAAGTACATTCTCTCTCAAAAAAACGCATACGATAAAACTCCGATCCTGATCGTGTCAGATTGACGGCAGGTTGTTCTTCCTCTTCTTTTTCCAGTTCTTCGTTCAGGTTCATAAGTACCAGATCGTCCTCTGCCTGAAAAAAATCATCCATTCCCTCAGGAGAAGGAGACTTTCTGACTTCTTCCTGTGCAAAAACAAAACCGGAAAGACGTAGCGCATTCTCTTGCTTAACCCGTAAACCAGTTGGACTTATAAGCGATGGCAGATTGCTGGTGCTGCCAGAATAGCTGGAACTCGCAGAGGTTAATCCCTCGTAATCCATATCTGGAAATTGAATTTTTAATCTCGTTTGAAAGTCCTTTATGTCCGGATTAAAATAGAAAACAATTTCTCCGACGGTGCAGGCCATTAGCTGTGTAAGAGGACTGAACATATTATAAAAAGAAGTGACGGAGCTTTCCACAAATGGGTCGGAATGTTCAAGCGCATTACGTAAAGAAATAAGATCTCCCAGTTTATCATGTAAGGTCTGATTGATCAGACTTAAATCACAAAGGCTGGATAATTTATTGATGCAAGAGATAATCTGACCAAGCAAATAGGCAATACTTTGTGAAAAACGGATATCATCCTTAATTCTGGTATGTAACAATTCCTGAAATTCACGAAGTGAATCATCATCGAGCTTTTCTTCTTCCAGCAAGGCAGTGAGCAGATCAAGACGATCGATCAATTTTTCCAGTATTTCGGAAAGATCATTGGAGTCAGTTGTCTCAGCTTTCCAGAATGTTTTTGCAACTTGAAGAATTCCTGGGTAATGCTTGGTCATCGCATCGGCCTGATTTTGTTTAATACGTTGATTATTAAGCGTATCTTCCTTTCTTTTTTTAGTTTCAAAATCGCTTTTATACACTCTGTAGATTTTATCGGCTTTCGTCAATAATTTCTTTACTTGTCTTTTATCTGCATTCTGTTTCTTATCTGTAGAGGATAGATTAGCAGTAATCTCGTCGAAAAGATTAAGGGGTGATTTTTTATTGGCGAAGAAAAAACTGACGTCATTGGCAAGACAGTCCTTGAGCATTTTATGATGAGCAGGGAGTACCAGTCCCAATAGGGTATCGCGCTCTGTTTCTTCCAAAAGCGGCTTGGTAAGAATGTGAGGGGATGTTTTTTTATCCAGAGAATAATGCTTTTTAATGGATTGCCAATACAGGTCCATGGCATCTTTCCAATCATCATATCCTGAGCTGGTATCCTCTACTTGCCAGTCCAACTCACTTTCGCGTGACACAACGAGTTCATAAACCGAGCCACTGAAAATCATTAATTCATTATGAAGCTGCTCAAGGAGTACTGGATCTTTTTCCAAATCTTTTATAACTGACAAATGCTCTCGTTCTTCAGGATGCGAAAGGGCGCTTCTGATTTTTCCAACCATATCGATGTCAATAATATCCAGTGTTTTTTGCTTATTTCCCCAATTTCTGGGCATAAAAAATTCACCGGTCATCTCCAGTACTCGCAAAAGCGATAAGCGATTTTTAATACTTTTAAAATCATCAAAACCCAGTATCTGGAAGCGGGTATGGGGAGCTAACTGATTGCTATCCTTGATAGCACACAACGTGAGTTGTTGTCTCTTGGTGGCTTTTTGAGTCGATTCCAAAAGTGATTGGGACCAGAAAGGATGTCCTTTTTCAGGTTCAGACTCTGGTTTTTTGTTATCGGCAGGTAAAAACTTGTCAATGGGGGTAATCGGTTCTGACTTATTAGCTAGCCATTCACATAATTTTTGCTTGTCAACTGATTCAATCGTATCAAGAGAGACGCCGGTTTCCTGGATAACTTCCAGGCTGTAAGTGGATTTAGCATAATTTCTCGGCAGTAGAGCGATGAGTTTAAGTAAAAGAAAACTATGCTTGCTAAATCTTAGCAGTGTTTCAAGGTTCTCAGGCTTCGCCATTGGGGTGAGGGGAGTGCCGGATGAAAGATGATTTTTAACCTGCTCAAAAAAGACAGACAAGACATCCAAATCCTTGGTAAGAATATCAGTAATGCTATGCTTAACCAGTGCACGAAATGTTAGCATTACAGAATGAAATTGAATCAACAGTTTCTGCTTTACAATGTCACCATCGAAATTAAAAGGTGCGATAGATAATCCATTTTCAAAACCGTCATTAATAAAGCAAAGATCAGTTGTTGCAAAAATGGCACTAAAAAAATCCAAAAGATACCAGGAGTGTTCTCCCCAGGGTAAATATTTTGTCAGAAGTCCGCGCTCATTACGTGGAAAGCGATAAATCGTCTCAAAGAGCATACGTAATATATCGACTGAATCCTCAAGGTAATAATCGTTCGCTGCATTTTTAAATGAACGATCGCACATGCGTTGCATAAGAATTGAAATCCCATTTCTATAACCCGAAAAATAAGGAAGTGTTATGTTACCCATGAATGAGAAGCGCTTTTGAGCCCCCGCTGCATTCTGCTGCAAGAATTCTTCCTTAATAAAGGGAAACGTATCGTTGGCTTTCAGCATGTGTTGTTTAAGAAACTGAATCAGACGCAGGACCCAGTCAACATGTGCTGAAAAGCTCTCTTTCATTTTGAGAGGATGCTGTGCAAATATTTCTTTCTTTTCCGCAAGATAGCTCTCCTTACATAGCACAGTTGAAGGTATTGTCTGATCAATTGTCTCTTTGGGTGAAAAAATGCCCTTGATCTTTAAATGTGCTTCAGCAACAGTCTCCTCCAGTAATTGCAGGATTTTTTGATAGGTATCAGGGCTTAAGACAGTGGTTTGGCTCAATTGTTCCAGGGATTGGATGGAATCAGCAAATCGTCCGATGTTGCGCATCACGATGGCTTTTTTAATTTCAAGGCTTATTGACTCTTCCTTGATCTTCGTTGCCGAAGTGGCTATTTTCGGAAAGGTTTTCAGCACTTTGGGATTGCTCAATATTGTGTCGCATAGCTGAGCCGCTTTGCTATATTGCATATCATTTTTCTGATTTTTTGCTTGTGTTAATAGTGTCTTATAGTGCCGGCGAAGTTCTTGTTTGCTTTTCACAATTTGTACCTGTTACAACAAAAGTCCAAAGTATACATTCTGTGAATAAATTAATCAATATGGTTTTTTTGCTGTCCATAAAGACCTTAAGTGCTCTCCGTAATTGGACATTGCCTAATTAATTTGCCTATTTTTCTTCAATACTGTATAAAGTGCGCCTTTTACTATGATTGGAGGTACGACATGTTTAAATTTAATTCTAAATCAATGCAGTGCGAAGAACTAAACTCTAAGTTCAATAGAACAAATTGCAGAGATGATGCCAAGGCCTATGTTGAATACAATGCAGGAAGCAGATTGTTTCGCATGGTCGTTGAGGATGTGGAATTCTTTTCTTACGAGAAAAAACAGGATCATGGATTTACAGCCAAATTGGAAAATAAAGCAGTTCAAATTGAAATGAGTGTTTCAGAAGATTCTGTAAAAGCAGAAAGTCAGTTTAAGGGGCTTAAGAATTTTATCGCCCGATTAGGCACTGACTCGCACAATAATAAATTTTATTTATCCCGCGCAGATTTTTTTCAGAGACAATGTGACGCTTTTGAAAAATTACTTTTTAATCGCTCGCAGCTAAAGGCTAACCGAGATGCTCAAAGCAGCCATGCTCAGGATCCAGGAAGTTATTCTTGCTGAGCCTGTGACACCTCAGGGTCAAAAGAAGCAGCTATGTATTAGCTAATGATTCCATGCCAGGGAGCTTGCTCATTAGCTAATTCATAGATAATATGGACTTATATTTTGAGCTTGGATAACAGGCTTACTTAGCTATAGGGATATTGTTGCTTCCATGTTCAAATATTGCTGTATATTTTTCTGCCTTATACTTTGTTCATGCATGGTGGGTCCAGACTATAAAGAGCCGCCAAAGCCTGTAGCTGGCCATTGGATACAGAACAGCCCCGTGGTAAAAGCTACTCCTGCCCAAACAGCAAACTGGTGGAATATCTTCAAGGATCCTGTTTTAACGGAGTTAATTCAGCGAGGCTATCAAAATAATCTCTCCGTACAAATTGCCGGCGTAAGGGTTTTGCAGGCAAGAGCACAATTGGCGCAATCTGTTGGCGAATTATATCCCCAACAGCAGGCCATGATTGGTGATTATACCTATTACCGTATTGGCGGCAGCCAACTGCAGACCGTGCTTCCCTCGAGTTTTGAAACCGCTTCGCTCGGTTTTACTGCCAGCTGGGAACTTGATTTCTGGGGAAAATACCGAAGAGCAATTCAATCCAATGATGCAATTTTTCTGGCCTCACTGGCGGCCTACGACAATGCCTTAGTCACCTTAACTGCCGATATTGCGGACACCTATGTCAATATTCGTACTCTTGAAAGACAGGTTGCAGTTACAAAAGCAAACATTCAATTGCAAGTGACCAGTTTGAAAATTGCAAAAGCACGATATCGGGGCGGTCAAACCAGTTTGCTTGATGTGGAGCAGGCAGAAACCCAGCTCACTGAAACACAGGCCAGTTTGCCCAAACTACTCAGTGAATTACAGCATCAGAAAGACATCCTCGGATTACTTTTAGGCACTGTGCCTACCCAGGTGAATCCGCTGATTAGTAAAAGCCGCGGTATTCCCCGGGCACCATCTCAGGTATCTGTCGGGATCCCTCGAGAGGTAATTGTAAGGCGGCCCGATATTTATCAGTCCCGCATGGAGGCTATTGCCCAGTCCGAAGCAATTGGCGCAATTAAAGCGAATTTGTTTCCGGCACTTACATTAACCGGAAATTTTGTATTTTCATCGAATAGTATCGGCAGTAATTCCATAAGTGATCTGTTCAACTGGTCTAATCGCAGTATTACAGCAGGTCCTTCGCTGACCTGGCCTTTATTAAATTATGGTCAGATTACCAACGCGGTGCGTGTGCAGGATGCGGCTTTTCAACAAGCGCTTCTTAAGTATATTAATCTGGTCTTACAGGCACAGCAGGAAGTACAGGATAATATCAGCCGTTATATCGAAAGCCGAAAATCAGTTTA
Source organism: Legionella sp. 16cNR16C (assembly GCF_021297775.1). Classification (NCBI taxonomy): domain Bacteria; kingdom Pseudomonadati; phylum Pseudomonadota; class Gammaproteobacteria; order Legionellales; family Legionellaceae; genus Legionella; species Legionella sp. 16cNR16C. The sequence goes on along the minus strand of NZ_JAJTMX010000001.1, from coordinate 727,422 downwards.
TTTTTTACAACAATCTGATCAGTCAGCAAGAACTTCTACCAGGTTAGCCCTGGTTCGCTACAAAGAAGGCGAAGCGATTTATACAACCGTTTTAGATGCTGAGCGTCAACAGCTAAGAGTTGAAACCTCGCTTACTAATGCGCAGGGCGAAGTTGCGAAATCATTAATTGCACTCTATCGCTCTTTAGGCGGGGGCTGGCAAATCAGAGGCTGTAATGACATCCTGCCCAATTATATCAAGCAACAAATGGACGAAAGAACCGATTGGGGTAATTTGCTGAAACAGCAAAATCACCAAAGGCCAAATACGCAAATGGATGTTTTAAAACAACTTTATCTTCCAAATTGGTGATAACGATGAATTCTGAGAAGAGACAAAAGCTAAAAATAGCAGCCCTTATAATCGCTGTTCTGCTAATTGTATATTTATATAGCCATTTTAAGTCTAAAACAAACACTCCGGTACTGCCGACTCCGGTCGTTTATGTTGAGCATCCAAAGCCCAGGAAAATGGGAGATTATGTTTCCCAGACAGGTAATACGGTTGCCTTTAACTCTGTCAATCTGGTGGCACGGGTTGAAGGCTATCTCGATGCGATTAAATTCGTGGATGGCTCGTTTGTGAAAAAGGGAACTGATTTGTTTATTATTGAGCCCCAGCCTTATCTGGACAAGGTGGACGAAGCCAAAGCGAGCCTGGCTGCACAGAAAGCCGCCTATGCGTTTGCGGTAGCTGAGTATGAGCGTCAGCAGCAGATGTATAAAGAAAATGCTACTTCATTAAAAAATGTGGAAAAGTGGGGTGCCAGACGTGATGAAACCAAGGCGGAAGTTGCCAAAGCTGAAGCTAATCTCAATTCAGCAGAAATTAATTATAGTTACACTCATGTAACCGCGCCTTTTGATGGGCGAATTGGGCGTCATCTGGTTGACGTAGGGAATCTGGTGGGGCATGGCGAGGCCACTCAACTCGCCACAATCGAGCAAATTGATCCAATTTATGTCTATATCAATTTGAACGAACTTGATTTAATCAAATTAAGAGAGGCCGGAAAAAGCAAAGGAGTTAATGCGAATAATCTTAATACGGTTCCGGTTTTTGTGCGTATGCAAAATGAAACAGGATTTCCACATGAGGGGAAACTGGATTTCGTCAACACGGGTTTAAATGCCTCGACCGGAACAATGCAGTTCAGAGCACTGCTTCCGAATAAAAACTATCCTCTGGTTCCCGGCTTATTTGTACAAGTCAGAATTCCTGTTAAGAAACCATCCATACAACTCACAGTACCAGATACAGCCATACAATATGACCAAATCGGCGCATACCTTCTTATTGTTGATAAAGAAAATCTGGTGCAAATGGCAAGAATTCAAATAGGCAGTATTGAAGAAGGGCAGCGAGCCATCCTTAAGGGAATAAGCCCTCAGGATAATATTATTGTTACCGGTACACAATTCGCAACTCCCGGAACTAAAGTGGACCCCAGAACACAAAGTTCTGCTGATAGTTCATTTGTGGAAAGCATCCATTAATCGCATGTAATCTCAAATCAAGAAGTGAGAAAAAAACAGAAATGATTTCTAAATTTTTCATTGAGCGTCCAGTACTGGCAAATGTTATTGCGCTTTTAATTGTTTTCATTGGGCTGGTTGCGATTGTTGTTTTACCAGTGGCTCAATATCCGGCGATTGTTCCGCCGACAATTCAGGTCACCACAACTTATCCTGGAGCCGATGCCAAGACATTGATTAACACCGTTGCTTTGCCGATCGAACAGCAGGTGAACGGCGTTGAAAATATGCTTTATATGCAATCTACAAGCACCAATAGCGGAAACTATAATCTGATTGTTACCTTCGCTATTGGAACAGATTTAAATTTTGCCCAGGTTCTGGTGCAAAATCGCGTACAGGCAGCAATGGCTCAATTGCCTATGGATGTTCAAAAGCAGGGCGTACTTGTTCAGCAGAAATCGACCGCCATTCTACAGTTTATTACGCTCACCTCTGAAAATAATGAATATGACGGCCTGTTTCTTGACAGTTATGCCACCATTAATATGCAAAATGAACTGGCTCGCCTGCCAGGCGTGGGTAATGTCATTATTTTCGGATCGGGAAGCTATGCGATGCGCGTCTGGCTGGATCCCCAGAAAATGATGGCCTATTCTTTAAATCCCAGTGACGTTTTAAACGCGATCAGTTATCAAAATAAGGATGTCTCGGCAGGGCAGGTCGCAGCGCCCCCCGTTGTTGGGAAAGAATCCTATCAGTTCACAGTGAATGTGCCTGGGCAACTCACTGATCCTGAAGAGTTTGCCAATATTATTATCAAAACTGTGGATACTAGTCCCGATGAAGATGCCAACGCCAGCAGTTCGGCCCAGGTGGTAAGGATTCGTGATGTCGGCAGGGTCGAATTGGGTTCATCAACATACAGCCAGTTAGCTAAACTCAACGGAAAACCGGCTGCTGCTATTGGCATATTCCAATTACCAGGTGCCAATGCGCTCGATGTCGCCAAAGAAGTGCGTGCCACTGTAGCGAAAATGGCGAAGAAATTCCCGCCGGGGTTACAATACTCTATTCCTTTCGATACAACGGTGTTCGTCGAAGCCTCTATCGAAGAAGTGTACAAAACGCTTTTTGAAGCGGGTATTCTGGTATTGATAGTGATTGTGGTGTTCCTGCAGAATTTTCGCGCTTCCCTGGTTCCAGCAACGACTGTACCAGTAACGATAATTGGCACTTTTTTCGGGATGATGTTACTTGGTTATACTATCAATCTCCTGACTTTGTTTGCGATTGTTTTGGCTATCGGTATCGTAGTGGACGATGCAATTGTTATTGTGGAGGGCGTGTCACAGCATATTGAAAGAGGCCTGAGTCCCAAAGAGGCTTCCATTATTGCTATGAAGGAATTATTTGGCCCCATCATTGGTATTACATTAGTGCTGATGGCCGTTTTCGTTCCTGCGGGATTTATGCCTGGATTAACAGGGGCCATGTATGCACAGTTCGCTTTGGTTATTGCAGTAACCGCATTAATCAGTGCCATCAATGCTATGACTTTAAAGCCCACCCAGTGTGCTTTATGGCTAAGACCGATAGATCCTAACAAAAAGAAAAATGTCTTTTTCAGAGCCTTTGACCGCGTTTACAACCCCATCGAGGAGCGTTATTGCCGTTTTATTGACCGGCTGGTCCATCATAGTAAAACCGTTTGCATGGTGGGCGCATTATTAGTGGCGGCTGCCATTTTTGGTTTAACACGAATACCTACCGGTTTTATTCCAATTGAAGATCAAGGGTATCTGGTGCTGAGTGTTTTGCTGCCGGATGGTGCGAGCCTGGGGCGAACGGATGAGGTATTAAATCGCTTAAGCAGTGAAATTTCCAAAATTGGGGGCATCGACAATGTGATTGGTATTGACGGTATTTCTCTCCTCGATAACAACGCCAATCTGGCCAACGCCGGCGTTTTGTACGTGATGTTTAAGGATTGGAGCCTCAGAGGAAAAGATGAGGATTTACTGGCTTTATATACCAAATTAAATGACATTGCCAAAAAAACCAAAGACGCAAAACTCCTGGTAGTCGTTCCGCCGCCTATTCAGGGTCTTGGTTTGTCTGGAGGCTTTCAAATGCAGGTGGAGTTACAGGACGGCAGCTTTGATTACCAGAAACTTCAAAGTGTGACCGATCATCTCATTGATAATGGCAACCATGATCCGGTATTACAAAACCTCATGACCTCCTTCAGGGCAAATGTTCCACAGGTAGCTGCCCCCATTAATCGAACCAAAGCAGAATCTTTAGGGGTTACAGTAGGCGATGCGTTTGGAACCCTGCAAACTTATCTGGGATCAAGTTACGTTAATTTATTCACTAAATTTGGACAAGTGTTCCCAGTTTATGTGCAGGCTGATGCGGGCTCAAGAGGGCAGATCGATGATTTACGAAATTATTATGTCAGAAATAAACAAGGGGATATGGTTCCTTTGGGTACCCTGACAGATATTGACCGGGCTGTTGGACCAGGCTTAATTTCACTTTACAATTTATATCCTTCAAGCAGCATTAATGGCATGGCCTCGCGGGGATTCAGCTCGGGGCAGGGTATTCAGGCAATGGAGGAAATGGCTAAAAACTTATTGCCGGCCGGGCTTTCCTATGAATGGACGAGTACTGCTTATCAGGAAAAAATCGCTGGTAATCTAAGCTATATTATTTTTGCCATGTCGCTGGTGCTGGTTTATTTAATTCTGGCCGGACAGTATGAAAACTGGCTGACGCCATCCGCCATTATTTTCAGCGTTCCATTGACGCTGATTGGAACAGTCATCGCATTAACCACTCTCGGACTGGCCAATAATATGTATACTCAAATTGGCTTGTTATTATTGATTGCGCTTGCTGCCAAAAATGCCATTCTGATTGTTGAGGTAGCGCATGAGCAGCGGCATATACACGGAAAATCCATTCTTGAATCGGCAGTTATCGGTGCAAGAACCCGATTCCGGCCTATTCTTATGACCTCATTCGCTTTCATCATGGGCGTCATGCCCTTGGTATTCGCCAGTGGTGCAGGGGCCAATGCCAGACGTTCTATCGGTATTGCCGTCAGCAGCGGTATGCTGGCCTCTACTTGCCTTGCAGTGGTCTTTGTTCCCGTCTTTTATGTGCTGCTACAGACCTGGCAGGAGAAGCGGTGGGCGAAGAAGCAGGAGAAGGCCAGGATTAAGGCGGAGTTGCCTTCACATTGATCGAATCAGATAGAAATACAGTGTAGGTAGACGCGCTTCGCCTGGGCTGCATTGGCTGAGGAGAAAGCCAAACAAAAAGACTTCAGTGTTAAACAAGATCTCTGTATTATGGATGAGTTGACTGTATATCGGTTCAGCAACCTCATAAATTAAGATGGAGTTTTACATGAAAAAAGCACACGGGCATCAACCACCAGCACAGGGGCATGGACATGTTACGCCGCATGGGCAGGTACCTTCTTCAGGTCATGTCCACTCACAACACCATGTTCCACCGCATCATAACTTTCCCCAGCCTCCTCATAGTCACAATCACCACCATGGACATGGGCATCCCTTACCGCAAGTCTATACTGTCGGTGGATATGGTGCCAGATCTACCTTTTTAGGACATGGATGCGCGCATCAGATGCCTCCTGTCGATGAGCATTATGGGCACACACATACACACGGTCATCCCTGATAGAGAAAATCCCCCTCTTCCTAGTTGAGAGAGGGCAGCCATTAAGTTAAGCCCAACTGTATATAAACTGTCATCCCCGCGAAAGGCGGGGATCTATTTTCTGAGCCAGGTATAATGCCAATAGATGAATGGATTCCCGCCTTCGCGGGAAAGACAAAATTTTCGTAACTTCTAGTAAGCCATTTAACGAGTCGCAGCAATAACCAGCGATAAAATATAAGAGCAGTAAATCAGAATTAACAATCCGCCATGCCAGCGAGTAATTTTTTTCTTATGACGCATGTTGAACCAGAATAATAGTAAAGTGGTCAATAACATGACGGGCATATCTCGCCAGATGATGGCATGGCTAATTGCCGATGGATGGATGATGCCGGGAAAAATCATTACTGCCAGCAGATTGAAAAGATTTGAACCCAGGATATTGCCAATAGCGATATCATCGGCTCCTTTGCTGGCAGCGACAATCGATGTTGCAAGCTCGGGAAGACTGCTGCCAATAGCGACTATGCTTAGACCAACAAGCAACTCGCTCATCCCTAAGTCCTTGGCAAACTGGGCACAGTTGGTGATAAGGAGATCGGCACTGAAGGGAAGGATGATTAAACCCACAACCAGCATAGCGACATGGTGTTTCAGGCTTTGCTGGCGCAGCTTTGCGCGCCAGAATTCATCAGTAAGATGACGCTGATGAGAGGATTCACGGGCGGATATTATCAGATAGGCGGTAAAAATCAGACAGACGATTAAGGCCAGACAACTGTCGAGGATTCCGAGATAGCCGTCCAGCATTAGCGAATATGCGAATAGCATTACAATGAATAATAAGGGAAATTCTCTTTTGAGAAAGCTAGACTGGGCGTTTAAAGGCCGCAGTAAAGCAATTAAACCCAACACTAATCCAATATTTGCAATATTGGAACCAACGGCATTTCCAACCGCCAGGTCTGTATAGCCATCAAGAGATGCGGATACCGCAATCACTATTTCGGGTGCAGACGTTCCCAGAGCGACTAAGGAAAAACCAATCCAAAGCGGTGATAACTTATAATAGTGAGCGATGCCTGAAGCGCCCACAACAAGATGATTAGCAGACCAAAGCAAGGCAATAAAACTAATGAGCAACAGAAAAAAATGATACATATTCCAGACTCAAAAAGATTAATGTAATGATGATACGTTAATTGACAGGCAAGACAATAGCTGCCAGCACATTTGTGGAATCTACCGTGAGTTGATCTCATGCCTTAAAGGGTTATTAATGGTCTAATTGTACACATAGTTTTCAAATAGTAGGCTTTTATGTTAGAATAGCCTGCTTAATAATTTTAATAACGAACCAGGGTAGGTGTTTGGCTCTGGGATTTTATCCAGGTGTTACTATGTTTTCCAATCAATATCGCGTGTTGAGCGATGCGAAGTTCAGACGGTTTACATTAAGCTGTATGCTGGCAATGTTCGGTAACGGCTTAACGTATATCATTATGGTCTGGGCTCTGATGCGTTTTGATACCTCTGTTGTCTCGACTTCAATATTAATGGCTTGTTTCTGGTTGCCCAATGTATTGCTTGGCCCATTCTTTGGTGTCCTGGCGGATCGCTGGAACCGAAAAACCCTGCTGCTTATGGCCAATGGCTCTCGTGCAATGGTTCTTTTTGGTTTTGCCTATCTGGCTAATGATCATATGACATCGCTTTCAATCTATATACTTGCCGCACTGATTGGAACGTTGTTGGCAGTTTATATTCCTGTAGCAATGAGTTTCGTAAGAGAACTGGTCAACGAAGAGGAGTTACTGGCCGGGAATGCGATGGTTGATATTGCCTATGAACTGGGAGCTGTGGCCGGCATGGGAGGCGCCGGATTTATATTGGCTAGCGCGTCCTTTGCGGGATGTTTTGCAATAAACGCGGTTTGCTATGTAATGGCAACTTTGTTGCTTTTAGGGATTCCTTTTGTAAAAAAATCCAATGAAGAGAAAAAGAGGACCTCTTTTTTCAGACAATTTATAGATGGAGGACGCTATATTTTAGCGCGCCGAACCTTACTATTACTGTATTTAACTCAAGGATTATTTTTTGTCTCCTATATGACGGCACCGGTGTTACTGGCACCTTATGCAAAGACTGTTCTAAACAGTAATGTAACCCAATTTGGCTGGCTTGAAGCAATGCTTTCACTGGGTATCATACTGGGAGGATTTTTCAATCCCTGGCTGGCTTCGAAGTTTTCAATGTTTAAAGTCATTGTCGCTGAAATTCTGGCAGGAGTAGTTGGGTTTTATTTATTCAGCCATACTTCAAATATCCATTTAGCCATCTTCTATCATTTCCTGATCGGATTGTCCTTTTCCTCCTGGGCATTGCTCACCACGTTGGCTCAGGAAATGACGGCTTTGGATTTCCAGGGGCGCGTTCAGTCTTTGTTTAACAGCGTCTCCGGTGTGGTGATCGTATTGTTTTATTATCTGCTGGCAAAATGGAAAGATATTCCAGTTCAAAAACTGTACTCTGGTGAAATCGTGTTACTGCTAACAGCCTTGATACTCCTGGGGATAGCGATACTGAAAAAAACCAGTAATGATAATGAGCTTGATTTGAATGTGGACGAGCTTTCTTTTGAGTAAACAATTCAGGTGCTTTGGATAAAATACTTTAGGATATCGCTCACAGGCTTGGCCAGTCCAAGCTGGCTCAATTCATGTTTATTATACCAGACACCTTGTTTTTCACTGACAGAAAGCACAGAGCCTCGTACTTCTAATGCCATGGCCTGAATGTTTAAGTGATAATGACTGAAACTATGCCTTATATGAAGAAGGGGAGTGAGTTGCAGACAATCCAGCGAATAGTTATCTTTGATGTAAGCATGAGGGCTGGCATCTGCTTCGATTGCCGGCAGGCACCAGAGCCCGCCCCAGATCCCGTGGGAAGGTCTTTTCTCAAGATAAATTTCGCCCTTTTCATTATGCAGCAATAGAAACTGCTCCAGTTTTTCAGGCAGGCGCTTTCTGGGTTTCTTCTCCGGAAAGTTACTCACTGCACCAGCCTGATACGCTTTGCAGGTTTTCACCAAAGGACAGTTGCCACACTGGGGATTTCTGGTGGTACAGCAGGTTGCCCCCAGATCCATAATGGCCTGCGTGTAATCAGCGCAGCGCTCATCTGGCATACACAAATCAGCATGATACCAGAACTGTTTTTTGGCAGCGCCTTGTTCCGGCCAGCCGGAAAGCATGAAATATCGAGCCAAAACGCGTTTGACGTTACCATCCAGTATAGCCTGAGGCAAATTAAACGCCTGAGACAAAATGGCTGCGGCTGTTGATTGACCCAAACCCGGTAATTCCATCATTTTAACTAAATCAGGTGGAAATTCACCGGCAAATTCCCGAACAATGATTTGCGCGCATCGGTGCAAATTCCTTGCTCGGCTGTAATATCCAAGCCCTGCCCATAGCGCCAATATATCGTCTTCTGGCGCATTAGCTAAACGCTGGATAGTTGGAAAGCGCTCCATGAAACGCAGAAAATAGGGAATAACCGTTTTCACCTGCGTTTGCTGCAACATGATTTCAGAAATCCACACACGATATGCAGAGCGCGGATGCTGCCATGGCAAGTTTTTTCTTCCGTATTGGTCAAACCAACTTAAAAGGGGTTTTGCAAAATGATTTGCCAGTGTTTTTTTATCCATAATTATCGGGTAAACATCGATTCGAATTGGTATTTCAATTTTTTTACAGGCTGAGCGACTGTGTTAATTAACCAGTATTTTCCCAGTTGTGCGTTTACTTTTATAATGTCAGGCGAAATCAGTGGCTTCACCAGAGTTCCTTTAACCTGTAAAGGAAAATTGCCACCCAGCATTTGCTGGATTTCTTCAAGCTTGCCAGTTGCGTTTAAGACGCTTGTCAAAAGTTCAGCCGATAAGCTGTAGTCAGTGAGGCTAAGATTTCCATTGCCTTTAAGATGAAGCTTATCAGTTTGTAAAATAATCGAATCAGTCCGCAGCCGGCTTTCAGCTAACTTGTAATTCATCGAAAGCAGCTTAAAGGGGGTAAATCCTTTATTGTTCATCAGTCCGGTGAATTGCTCAAAGTCCAGCATATTTTTAAGATTATCCGTCTTCATTGACGATAACTGATCGATCTTCTGACTCACTTGCTCAACTACCTGATGCAGGTTAACCGTGTCGATTCTTCCATCCTTTATCATTATCGTTCCGTCAGCCATACTAAGATTTAAAGCAGGTGGTACATTAGTAATAGCCTCTGCATGCAAAGAAAAGTCGAGCTTTCCTCTGACAATTTTTTCACCAAGAAGATCATTGAATAATTTTTGGGAGTCAAGACCGGCAGCAGTCTGGTTAAATTTTAATTGATGATTTTCAAAATTAAAATTCAAATCGCCGACCGACTCTCCTTTATAAAGGCTAAGAGTCAGGGGAGTTATCTTTAGCATTTTTCTTTTTAAAGAAGCACTGCCCTGAATGCGATTTATCGAAATTTTATTAAGCAGAACATCCTGTAATAGCAATTGCCCTTTAAGAGAAAGAGATTGCCAGTTGGCGAGTGGGTTACTTAAAAAGGTGGGGGAAAAGCGTGTGCTTCCCTTAAACTGGATTTGCGCACGGCCCTTGAGATTTCCTGCATTGGAAAGATTTAGGGCTGCTTTAAACTGTAAAGGGAAGGATGAATCATTTAAGTTTAAACTCTCTGTACCCATTTGGATATTTGAGAAAATCAATTCATTATCTGAACTGTGGAATTTAACAAGTCCCTTGCTCAGCATAAAGTGATCGATAGCGAAATGTTCTGTCAGAATTGTACCCGGCTTGCTATCCTTCGTTTTGGAGTGTTCAGCAGGAGCAGGGAGGTGATCTGTAGATACGTCAGCAGTAAATCCATCCACCTTGAATTCGCTAAAAACCAGAGTACCTCTTAACAGCGGGGTTATTCTCAGATTAAGAACAAGATTATCCAGAATTGCATGAAAATCAGCCTGCCTGTCACTGCCGATTTCTACCTTGCTTATCCTGATTCCTGGTTGTGGAAATAATTGCCAGCTTATGTTCCCTTTAATTGTGGTTGGTTCATGACTTAAAGTTGATAATTGACTACTCACGTAATCCCGGATGCTCTCAGCACTGATGGCTTTTGTAAGAAGCCAGAGAGACAAAAGAACGACTATTACTGTACTGAGAAGACCTATTGCCAGCTTCTTGAAAAGATTCATAAGAGGATCATACTGTAAAAATGTGAAGCATAACGATTCATTGATTGCTGTCAAGGATTATTAAAGAAAAAAAACTGAAACTAAGCTTTGAAATATGCTTGATATTAAATTTTTACGAAGGTAATCTGATAGTCTTCTCCATTAAAAATGGAAGAAAATAGCTAACTCCCCAGGCTGTGGATCGTCTCAACGTCAGTTTGAGATCCTTCGCTACGCTCAGGATGACGTGCCTGGTGAGTTACGAAAATAGACGTTGATTTTGCTTTAAAGAAGTACTCAGGATGAGTTCGGAATAAATCAAGGAGAGCGTCATGCGCCCAAGCCAATGGGAAATAGTCATATTAAAACCCACAAAACTATTTTTGTCTTTTTTAGCGTCACAATTACCAGAAGTAGACTTACCTTCTTTAAAAATGTTGCAAACTGATAATACAGCCTATGTTATCAGGAAGCAAAAAGATGACGAAGCGACTCTGGATGAGATCGAACGCCATTTCACTTTCATGTTTCGCCATGAAATCAGCCGCTGGTTAGGGGAAGATGCGCGTAATGAAATTGAGGGCAGTTTTCTCGATTTTTTATGCTGCTTTAAATTTGAATTGCATTCGCAAATTGTTCTGATGGAGCCAGCTATGGAAAATGGCCAGTCATTGCTCCGTGTTAAACCTCGCTCTGTCTTGCTGAAATGGATGCGATCCACTGTTGATGAACAAAGTGATCTGATTGAAGTTCTCGATCATATTAACCTTGCTCAATTAGCGGAAAATGCGACTGTGATCGTTAAAAATTTTGAAAATCTCACGGATATTAAACCCTTCTTAAAACAATATTATCGTCCTGTTTTCGAGGCCGAGATGTTGAGAATGTGTGAAAGCTCTGAGCAATGGCCAGAAGTTGACAGTTTTGAAGATTTCAGCCGCTATTTTATGGTAAATGTTCACACGCAATTGATCCATTTGCATTAAGGAGAGCCTGTTATGGAACCAATAACTATCGCCATAATATGCGCAACCGTATTTGGGGTTATTTCCGGTTTGGCAGCTTTTATCAGGCAGCTTATTCTTAGCCGCGATAAGGAAATGAATGATAAAGCGCAAAAGAGGGCCCTGAATCAGGAAGCCAGGGAACTCGAGAAGCTCAGAAACCAAATGGTTGATTTCAAGCGTTTTGACTCGCACTATCAGATGTTAGGGAACAATAAAGATGCCATTCAATACCTTGATCAGAAAATTGAAGAAATATTAAAAAGAAAATACGAGTTAATTGAGCGTTATGCCCAGGCTACTATGAAAGAAACTTCGGCGATTATGGCAGGAAACGGATCAGAGGAAAGAAAGGAACTTTGCAATAAATTAAAAGCTGAAATGGATAGCGAATTGTCATTCTATGACAGTGAGTTGCAACAATTGCAGAAAAGACGCGCTACGCTATGGGATTCGCACTCAGAATTACAACATTATCTGGTTGATCAGGAAAAGCTTAAAAATGAGCATCTCGACAATTTATACCAGCAACACACCAATGTTCTGGAAAAAGTGTATATAAGGCATATTGAAGACAGTGAAGCGATTGCGAAAGACAGTATCGATGCCAGTACTCAAACATTTAAATCCTTGTTCGCCTCGCCTATTCAGTACATTCTGGGATTATTCAAGCCTTCTTCCGGATTAGCCGCAGCGCAGGCGCCGAAAGAAGCTGCTGAACGAGGGAATGTCTCTGATATTGAGGGTAGTCTCAATGGCCCAGAGCCAGACATTAATACCCCGTTTAAACCTCAATTTAAATCTGCTGCAAGAAAGCTGGAATCCTTAATTTAGCATCCCTCTATCATCGGCCTGGTTATGTTTAACCAGGCGACCCTCATATTGTTCATAATACTAATAGTCTCCATAATGGATTTTTATTTGTCAATTGCGAGAAAATTATGCATAATTCGGTACATTACATAAAAAGGAATCAGTAAATGATATATGTCAAAAGGAATGAAAAGGGAGAGATCTGTGCTCTATTTGATAAGTCAATGCCTGGGTTAGAGGCTGTTGATTTGGAAAACCCCGAAATAGTCGAGTTTCTTAACCGCTGCGACGGAGAGCATAAATTCAAATTGATTCAGTCAGACCTGCAGCTAATTCGTGTATTGGAAGATTTAATCGAACTGTTAATCAGTAAAAATATTATTTCGATTACCGATTTTCCAGAGCCAGTAATCAGGAAGTTATTAGCAAGACAAGGTATTCGTAAAAAAATTTCAGGTGCAATTGGTATGGAGTTTGATGATGAAAGTTAAAGTTTTACTCGCAGCAGCTTTACTCAGCTTGAGTTTCACGCAGGCAAATGCGGCTAACGTTGAGGAATTATTACCCAATGAACGAAACACCGTGGAAATTTTCCAGAAATTTTCACCGAAGGTAGTGTATGTTCATCGTTTGACGACTGTTGTGAATCATTCCTTTGAGCGTAGCAGCGTTCCCGCAGGTGCTGGCTCAGGGATTATCTGGGATAACCAGGGGCATATCGTGACCAATTTTCATGTGGTCAATGGTGCAGATGGCTTAAGAGTCAGTCTGGGTAAAATGACCGTTCCTGCCAAAGTGGTAGGAGTTGAACCCCGTAAGGATATTGCCGTTTTAAAAATAAGTTCTCCTCAAGCCCTTGAGTATCTCAAAACCTTTGAAGCGTTTCAGTTAGCTCATAACAATGATTTATTGGTAGGTCAGAAAGTCATAGCCATTGGTAATCCATTTGGCCTGGATCACAGTCTTACTGTGGGTGTTATTTCTGCATTGGGCAGACAAGTTCCAGGTGCCGGCGGAGTCAATATCCGCAACATGATTCAGACTGATGCCTCGATTAATCCTGGAAATTCAGGAGGCCCTCTTTTAGACAGTAAAGGACGATTATTGGGAATGAATACTGCTATTTATTCCAATTCAGGTTCTTCAGCGGGTATTGGTTTTGCAGTACCTGCTGATGATATTGAGCGCATAGTTCCTCAATTGATTAAAAACGGACGCGTAATGCTGTCTGGAATAGGGATTCAGCGTGTTGAACCCAATGTGGCTTCACGTTTGGGAATTACCAATGGAATATTAATTGGCGACATTTTGCCACATACTCCTGCTGACACTGCAGGATTAAAAGCAACTTACCGTGATCACCTCGGTCGGGTAGTACTTGGCGACGTAATTGTTGCCCTGAATGGACATCCTGTAAAAGATTATGACGCTTTATATCAATTATTAATTGACATCAAAGTAGGAGAGCCTATTACTTTAACCGTGAATCGTCATGGAAAAAATCTGAACTTCAAGATGAAAACGATTGATATCGCCGCTTATTAATCCTTATATGCTGTCATCCCCGCGAAGGCGGGGAAACATCTCTGAGCTCGCTATAATGCCAATTGATGAATGGATTCCCGCCTTCGCGGGAATGACAAGATTTTCCGTAACTTAATTTGAGAGAGAGGTTTAAAACCAGGCTCTTAATTTCCAAATTGTCTTAAGCTCCATACTCTTTACGATAATCTTCAAGACTCTTCAACTCGACACCCATCTGTTTTTTCTTAAGGTAATCTACCAGGTCATGAAAGTTGATCACTGAGACTACTCTAATACCCTGCCTTTCAATTTCCTGAAGAGTGGATATTTCTCCCTTTCCCCTCTCACAGCGATCAAGTGCAATAATTACAGTCTCAAGGCTGCCGCCATGTGCATTAATGAGTGCCTGTGATTCTCGAAACGCGGTACCGGCAGTGATGACATCATCAACCATTATTACCGGACCATTTAATGGGGCGCCAATTAATTGACCGCCTTCACCGTGATCTTTAACCTCCTTTCGGTTAAAGGTCACGGTGGCGTTCACATTTTTTTCAGAGAGGGCGATAGCAGTGGATGTCGCAAGAGGGAGGCCTTTATAGGCGGGGCCAAATAGCTGACGGCAGTCAATGTCTTCTTCAATCAGTCTATTAGCATAGAACTGGCCTAAAGTACGAAGAGTTGCACCATGATAAAATAGCCCGGCGTTAAAAAAATAGGGGCTGAGCCGGCCGGATTTTAATGTAAAACTGCCAAACTTTAATACTCCGCAGCTTAAGGCAAACTCAATAAAGTGGTCCTTGGAAAAATTATCTATTGTGTTCAAAAAAAAATCTCCGCCAATGTTTTTAAAAAAAATCCTTAACAATCAATAAAAAACTGTTATGCTAAGACAAGCCAAATTGCTTTTATATCAAGTAGTATTCTAGCTTAAATGGCTCACACAAGATATTTATTCTAAGCTATAAATGTGGTATGTCTATTATAGAAGTAGACAGATATGACAGAAAGGGGATTGTGATGTCGCAAAGAGAAAGTGGAACTGTAAAATGGTTCAATGAGAAAAAAGGATTTGGCTTTATTGTTAATCAAAATGGTGACGACATATTTGTTCATTATAAAGATATACAAGGCGCAGGATTCAAAACACTTCATGAAAATGATGCAGTAACCTTCGTTCTTGATAAAGGGCCAAAAGGATTGAAAGCTCAGGACGTTATGGTTACTTCTGAATAATATCCCTGGCAACAAGGATTGTTCAGCAAACTAATCAAAGTTCATTACCTGGCGAGGGATGACTGTTCCCTCGCAAGAAGCTTTAGTATTTCCTTATTATTGCAACCCAAATATCATTCTCTGCATCCAGGTTTTTATTTATTTCTTGACCAATATCTTTGGTAGTCGTTATCATCTTATCCTAATAATTTCGAGACTTTCATCTTTCCCCATTTGCGGATTGTGACGCTTGCATTATCAACAGTCTCCTGAATACCCTATTAACCAGAGGAGAAATTGAATGGACTCCGAAAAGCGAGTAGCAGTGATCACTGGTGCTGCCAGCGGAATTGGATTGGCATTAACTGAAAAATGTCTGGCCGAAGGAATGAATGTAGTAATGGCTGACATATCCGTGGCGACTTTATGTGATAAAGTTGAACAATTAACTGCAAAGTTTGATTCAGATATCCTTGGGGTTGTTTGTGATGTCAGCCGCCCGGAAAGTCTTCGACATCTTGCCAAACAGACGATCGAGAAATTTAATCGGGTTGACTGGTTATTTAATAATGCCGGTATTAGCGGCCATCTGGCTCCTTTATGGGAGTTGACCAATGAGCATATCCGCAAAGTAATGGATATCAATCTCTTTGGAATTATTCATGGTGTTCAGGCATTTCTGCCTTACATGTTCAAGCAAACTCATCGAGCACATATTATTAACATGGCCAGTCTTTATGGTTTGTGCAGCGGTTCCCAGATGACAGCTTACGCTATGTCGAAACATGCTATCGTGGCTTTATCAGAATCTCTCCACTTCGATTTGCAAAGGCTTTCCAAACCAGTAGATGTTTCCGTAGTATGTCCTTCATTTGCAAACACTCAATTACTAAGCAACTCGTCTCCTTTGCATAATGATGTATTTCATGACATGTTAAGCGAGTTAATCGCACGAAGCCGGCCTGCAGAGGATGTGGCTGAGCATATTGTGAAAGAAATAAAAAATAATGTCTTCTATGTATTGCCAGATCGAGAAGTGAAAGACTATTGCGAGCAGCGTACTCAGGCAATATTAGAACAAACACCTCCGCATCAGCATAGTCTGGAAAAAATTCTGGCCTCTCTCAGTCGAAGAGCAATGACAATTGAATAAGGAAGCGATTATGAAACGTATCTTAGTACTTACTTTTGCCTTGTTGTCAGGCATTACACATGCCCAGGAGTTTAAAATTTTCTGGCGCTGTGCGGATACACATCTGGAGGCCATTGAGTCGCAAGCCAATCTGAACGGTAAACTTCGCGACCTCTATATTAATTATGCTTCACCGGGAAATAACAATTTTAATTTTTCACCGGTGAGCAAAAAAAGCCTTGTTGAGCTTCCCAAAGATGTGGTTCATGGTAACTATCTGATGCTGGGTATAAAAGGCGAATGGTTGATGAATTGCGTCGGCCAGGTTGTTGTAAGTCCCAATTATCATTATCCAAAAGTAGTGTTTGATGCGGGTAAAAATGCCTATGGTTGTCCGCTCATTCCCAAAAATTGTGCCGGAGAGGGCGGCGTGGTGCTTCTCGACTATTAATTTTGCTCGCACTTGCAAGAGGGGCTTAGTCTCTGCAGGTGCAATTCATCTACGAGCTTTTAGGTGTGCCACCACGGTGCTGCGATAATATGCTGGTCTGTGCCTGTTGTTCAGCGGGCCTTGCACTGGGTTTGAAAAACTGTTGTCTGGCTCCCGGGTTTGCTTCTGGCTGCTCTGAAGGTGGGGAAGTAGCAGCCTGCTGCGAAGGCATTAAAGGATCAGATTGGGTCACATCATAGTCGGGATCACTAATTACCGTTGGTAAGCTATTTGTTTTTCCCAACAGGTTACTAGCTGATTCGGAAGGCGGAGTGGGGAATGACCTGGCTTTATACTTTGATCCTTTTTCAGGCTCTTTCTCTTTATTTTTACTCCGTACAATATTTGGCAGATTAAGCAGGCTGCTCCCCATTCGATCCAGAAAACTTTTTTTGCTCTGCGCTGAGGACTCTGCAGCCGCTGGTGCAACTGATGCAGCGGGTTCTATAAAAGGGGTCTCATCGACAACCGCCTTATCACCTGGCAGATAGTGTTTTACACACTCAAGATGCCCCATCTGAAACCCTGCCTGATAGGCAGACAGATAGTCCCGAATGGGCCTGCCCTGCGTTGGCTCTGACAGCTCTCCTGGTGTTCGCCCCAGTTTGGTGATAGTAACCGCAACGATATTTTTCACATGGGCGATATGATCAATATCCAAACTACCTTCGCCGGCTATGGGGGCATATCGTTTAAATAATTCAGGATTTGGGGTACCATCCGGCTTTAGCGGGCCCTCATAACCAATTATATGAAGATTGATGTTTTGGGGTATCATTTGCGGATATTTCGACAAATAACTATGTAAGTCATTCAATATTTCCGGATTATCATCCAGGATATAAAAATCGTGTGTTTCAGAATCGTTGCGGTACTTTAATGCAAATTCATACATCTCCCAAATGGCAATTATTAATTTGCTTTTATCATGGGCCCATTCAAGATGCTTATATTGTTGTTTGCGCGCTTCACCAATTTTTTTAGGATCGTATTCATTCGCAGGATTAACAAACTGCTTTATTGCCTCCATTGCAGTTCCATAAGGCTGTTTATTAAAAACATCTGCCATGAGCATGTAATTTGGAGTGGCATCGATTGCTTTACAGATCAAATTAAAATAATAAAAGCCGGACCCGCTTTTATTAGTGTAAGAGTTCAACAGATCATCAGTATAACATTGCCTGTTGCTAAACACATAAGCATCAGAGGATGCGTACTCAGAAGCATTGTCATTAAAAAGCAGAATCAGCTCTCTATTCACTTTATAAAAGATGGCCGTTAATTTTCCCAGATGCTCCTGATAAATTGCGTCTAACTGTTCTGTGTTATTCGAGTTAATTGCTTCTTCTTCAAGCGAGCTTAGCTGTTTCTGCAGGTTCTTATAACCTTCTTCTGCTCCCTGGACATAACGATAAAAAGCTGCGTTTAGCAGGCAATTATCGATATCAAATGCAAAGCCGCGTCTTTTGGGCATAATTTGTTTCTCAAGAAAACGGATGTTGTGCTTAGATTAAAGCACAGATTGAGCAAAATGTCATCATATTGCGTGGTTTGTGTATACGCTGATAAATGCCGAATGTTGCCTGAGTTTGACATCACAGCGCTTTGTGATTAACTTAGCGAGTTTATATCATAAAATCGAATAAATAGAATGAGATGGTACGAATTATTAGCTAAAAGAAACTTTCTTCCCCTGTTTATTACTCAGTTCTGTGGCGCATTGAATGATAATGTGTTTAAGCTGTCAATGCTTACGCTAATCAGTTACCATCTTAGTACCTCTCAAAGTCAGTCCGAGCATTTTCAGGCCTTGGCCGGTGCCTTATTCACACTTCCTTTTTTTCTCTTTTCAGCGACTGCAGGACAACTGGCTGACCGCTACGACAAAGCAACAATTTCAAGGGTTGTTAAATTACTGGAAATTATTTTAATGATTATTGGGAGTATTGCGCTTTATCGAGGGAGTATAGTTTTGCTCATGTTAACTCTTACCGGAATGGGAATTCACTCGACTTTTTTTGGTCCTATCAAATATGCCATACTTCCCGATCACCTACCCAAAAGCCAATTACTGAATGCCACCGCATTAATTGAAGCCAGCACCTTTCTTGCCATTCTACTGGGCACAACCCTGGGCGCTTTATCGATTGGCAATACAGGCTCCAAGGTTCATCTGGCCGTGTTTATCATTAATTTTACTGCAGTTACTGGTTTGATTTTTAGCCTTTTTATTCCTAAAGCACCTGCTTCTGCAAGCCAGTTCACTGTAGACTGGAACGTTTGGAGGGCAACAAAAACCATGCTTCGGGAAGTTGTGCATAATCCGAAAGTATTACCCGCAATACTTGCAATTTCCTGGTTTTGGCTTATTGGGGCAGTTGTGTTAACCAAGCTACCGGATTATACGCATTATATTTTACGTGCAGATACAACCGTTTTCGCATTGTTTCTTACACTATTTTCAATCGGAATAGCACTTGGTTCAATGGCGATCAGCCGATTTCTTGCTGGACGAATTACCATACAGTTCGTGCCTTCAACTATGCTGCTTATGACCTTGTTCGCCGCTGATCTGTATTGGGCTACTCCAGCGCTCAATAGTCAATTGCCTTTGCAAAGCTTAATCCAGTTTATGTTAAAGATACAAAACTGGCGTATTATTTGTGATTTCTTCTTTTTCTCTGTATGTGGCGGGTTGTTTGTTGTTCCTCTGTATACCTATTTGCAAATTTGTAGTGAGGAAGGCCAAAGGGCGCGCACCATCGCTGCCAATAATATTTTCGGAGCGCTGTCGATGGTTCTTGGTAGCCTGCTTATCATGGTATTGCTGCAATTCAATATCAATATCGCTTCGATATTTATCATTCTTGCCGTGCTTAATGCCTTGGTTGCCGCCGCGTTCTGGGGCACATTAATTTATAGTAATCGAAAAATTACGATGGGGGCGTGAACCAGGGCATGTCCATTCGCCTGGTTTGAAATTAGCCACGCTGTTGTTTCATTTTTTCAGCCAATCTTTCGCAGGCAGAAAATCACTATACAAAGCAGCCTCCGGAGTACCGGGCTGTGGTTGCCAGTCATAGCGCCAGGAAACCTCCGGAGGCATGGACATTAGAATAGATTCCGTACGCCCGCCTGATTGGAGTCCAAACAGGGTGCCTCGATCATATACCAGATTAAATTCCACATATCGCCCTCGGCGATAAAGTTGGAATTCTTTTTCCTGCCGGGTGAAAGTACAGTTTTTTCTGGCTTCCACTATCGGAAGATAAGCTTTTAAAAAATGATCGCCAATGCTTTTCATTAGTCCAAAACTCTCTGTAAAACCCAGCTCATTGAAATCATCAAAAAACAGGCCGCCAATTCCGCGTGCTTCCTGACGATGCTTAAGAAAAAAGTAGTCATCACACCATTTCTTAAAACGTGGATAAATATCAGTTCCAAAAGGGTCGCAGGCCGCTTTGGCCGTTTGATGCCAATGGATACAGTCTTCTTGAAAAGGATAAAAAGGCGTTAAATCAAAACCGCCGCCAAACCACCAGAAAGCTTCATTCTTTTGATTTCTGGCTATGAAAAATCGAACATTGGCATGGGTAGTGGGAATATAGGGATTATGGGGATGAATCACTAATGAAACACCAAGGGCATCAAAGTGGCACCCAGCTAACTCAGGACGCTGGGCGGTAGCGGAAGGAGGCAGCTGATCCCCATGGACATGGGAAAAATTAACGCCAACTTTCTCGAAAATCCCGCCATTAGCCAGCACTCGCGTTAAACCACCGCCGCCCTGGGCCCTTTGCCACTCATCTGTGATAAAAAGGGCCTTCTCATCAATTTGCTCCAATGCGCCACAAATTTCATTTTGCAAATTAAGAAGATAGTTTTTTACCAGTTCAATGCCATTGGATGGAAGCTCATGCTGGTTCATTATTCTGACCCCCTGATGGACAACTCAAATTGGCACATTAATTGCTTGGGCATTAGCAGTTAATGAAGGAGTTGCTATGGTTGATTTGGATACTTATTTTGGCACGCATTCCAAAGCCTTGTTACTAAGAGAGCAGCGCGCTGCTCAGCTGGCTACCAATATAACAAATGCTGATACCCCTAACTACAAGGCAAAAGACCTTGATTTTAAGAGCGCACTGGAGAATGCAATGGGTTCTTCGCCCCGTCAAATGGTAACTGACCAGCCCGCCCATATCAATGCTTCCACTGATTTTTCAGCTCAATTAAAATTTCGTCAGCCCAATCAGATTTCATTGGATGGAAATACTGTGGATAAGGATTTGGAAACGACCGAATTCGCAAAAAATGCTTTATCCTATCAGGCATCCCTGTCTTTCCTCAGCGGTAAAATTAAAAGCATGCTCATGGCATTAAGAGGGGAATAATGTCTTTAGGTAAAATATTTGACATAGCTGGCACAGGACTCGCCGCCGAGACAACACGGATGACCGCCAGCGCCAGCAATATGAATAATGCCAATGTGGCAACTGGCAATCCTGACGAAACGTATCGTGCTCAGTATCCTGTCTTTAGTACAGTTCAGGAGCAGATGAGCGGTCTGGCTGGATTAGAATCCAGGCCAGGGGTTAAAGTGACAGGAATCTATGAAAGCGAAACCCCACCCATACAGCGTTATGAACCGAATAATCCCCTCGCTGATGCGGATGGATTTGTTTATGCACCCAATATCAGTTATGTTGAGGAGATGGCCAATCTGATTTCTGCCTCACGTTCCTATCAGATGAATCTGGAAATGATTAACACCACCAAGCAGCTAATGCAGCGGACACTGCAATTAGGTGAATAGTGTAAGGACAAAATTATGTCAATGGATCAAATTAATGGCATCAATTCAGTAGGCAGTAACATGACAACACCGGGTAATAATCTGGGGCAAAAGGATTTCTTAAGGCTCATGATTGCTCAGTTTAAAAATCAGGATCCCACCAGCCCTAAAACAAATGGCGACTTCCTGGCTCAACTTGCTCAATTCAGCACCAATGACGGAATAGGAAAAATGCAAGAATCAATACAACAGCTGGCCAATTCCTTACAATCGAATCAGGCACTCCAGGCTTCATCCCTTGTAGGAAGAAAAGTATTGGTGAATAGCAATACTGTCAAATTAGCGGCAGAAGGTGAGTCAAAAATATCCGTCGATCTTCCTGCCCCAGTTAATAAAATAACAGCTTCAATTTATTCAGAAACTGGTGAGCTGATCAGGCAAATTCCTCTGGGTCAACATGGAATGGGCTTATTTGATTTTAGCTGGGATGGTATGAATCAGCAGGGTGAGCGCGTTCCTGCAGGTAACTATGCGATTAAGGTAAATGGAATTTTTGACGGAAAGGAAGTCGCATTAAGAACAATGACTGCCGCTAATGTGGATAGTGTAAGCCTTGGACAAAATGGAGAAGGTGTTAAACTGAATGTAGCCGGTATAGGTTCATTAACGCTGGATCAGGTCAGGCAAATTACTGCTTAAATCAGCAATATGACTTTAGGAAATGGTCAGTGATGACCTGTTAAATAATGCAGGAGGCAAATATGGTTTTCGGAACAGCGATTAGTGGAATTCAAGCCGCTTCAAAAGACCTGGAGGTTACCGGTAATAATATAGCCAACGCCTCTACATACGGATTTAAAAGTTCGCGCGCAGAATTTGCAGATGTCTATTCTACCGGAAGTTTTGGCGGCGGACGTTATGCAATCGGCAATGGAGCGCGACTGGCGCGTGTCCAGCAAATGTTCGGGCAGGGCCAGTTCGTTTTCAGTAATAACAGTCTGGATCTTGCAATCAGCGGCTCTGGTTTTTTTGTTTTGAATGATCAGGGCTCAAGAGTTTATTCGAGAGCAGGGGCATTCGGTGTTAATAAAGACGGATATATTGTAAACAGCTCTAATCAGCGTCTTGTCGGATACACCGCTGATGATAATGGACAAATTACCACACTAAGCGGCGATTTAAAGGTTCAGACTGCTAATATTAATCCTCAGGCCACTTCCAGAGTGACTGCAGGTTTTAATCTGTATGCCAATGCGACACCGCCCTCTGTGGACTGGGCTGGCGGCAGTAATCCTGCCACCGATACCTACAATAATGTCGCCTCGTCAACGATTTACGACAGTTTGGGTAACTCACATGTTCTGTCAATGTATTTCATTCGAGCCAATGCGGATGCTGCTGTCGGTGATCCCAATGCGTCTTCACCTGCAGGAACTGCTAATCAATGGTATATCGCCTTCCAGATTGATAATCAGAATGTTCCAGCCAATGTGGGGAGTCAGAATATTGACAATTTATATCGTGTCAATTTTAATTCTGACGGATCATTTGCCGGGGTTAGCGATACTTCCAATACTCCCTTAGCCAATAACGTGATCCCATTGAGCATGGCCTTAAGTAATGGCGCAAATGCATTAAGTTTTGATGTGGATTTGTCCGATACAACACAATTTGGCAGTCCTTTCGCTGTACAGGAGAATGTTCAGGATGGCTACACAACCGGTAGACTGGATGGTCTTGATATTAATGAGGAAGGGATTGTTTTTGGAACGTATACCAATGGACAGTCGCGTGCAATGGGACAGGTTCAACTCGCTAATTTTGCCAATCCGGATGGTTTGCAAAATCTTGGCGATACCAACTGGGCTGAGACATCGGGCTCAGGACAGGCACTAATTGGAGCGCCCGGAACCGCGAGCCTTGGACTTATTCAGTCCGGTGCTCTTGAAAATTCCAATGTGGACTTAACGAGTGAGCTTGTCAATCTCATTACGGCGCAGCGTAATTTTCAGGCCAATGCGCAAACCATACGCACAGCGGACGCTCTTGCGCAAACCATTATTAATATTCGATAAACGGAGTTAAGATGGACCCTCTTTTGTATAATGCAATGAATGGCGCTCTGCATAATATGGATCGCCAATCCTTAATTGGGAATAATCTTGCTAATTCCAACACGCCGGGATTTAAGGCTGATATGGCTCAAGCCTCGAGTATGTATTTTAATAAAGAGAATCTGAATGGCGGAGCTCTGGTTGTTGCAGACGTGAACGCCAGCGATTTCACCCCCGGCCCCTTACTCACAACGGGAAGAGATTTGGATGTCGCTGTGCAGGGAGAAGGTTGGTTTGCTGTGCAGGATAGTTCAGGAAAAGAGGCTTATACGCGTGCGGGAAGTTTTCAGATTAATGAAAATGGCATGCTGATTACGTCTAATGGCAGGCCCGTTTTAGGCGATGGCGGCCCAATATCGATTCCACCGGCCCAAAAGATAGAGATCGGCAGTGACGGCACTATTTCAATCGTTCCGCTGGATGGGAAGCCTGATGAACTCGCTGTTCTCGACCGTTTAAAACTGGTAAGAGTCAAAAACAATGAACTGATTAAGGGAGGCGATGGCTTGATGCGGCTTCAAAAAGGTGGCGTGGCCCCGGCAGATGCTGATATTATGATTACTCCCGGCGCATTGGAAGGCAGTAATATCAATGCAGTGAACGAAATGGTTCATATGATTGAGGTGGGAAGAGAATTTGATGCGGAAATGCAGATAATTCAGACAGTTAATGAAAATTCACAGAAGCTGGCGCAGATTTTGCAACTCTAGGCGGCTATGTGAACAGGATTTGAGGAAAAGCAATGGAACCTGCACTGTGGGTCAGTAAAACCGGGCTAGAAGCCCAGGATAAAACAATTGCCAATATTGCCAATAATCTGGCGAACGTCAATACAACCGGCTTCAAGAAGGGGCGGGCAGTATTTGAAGATCTGATATATCAAAACCTGCGTCAGGCAGGGGCTCAGGCTACACAAAGTACAGAAATTCCTACGGGTATTAATATGGGAACCGGTGTGCGGATGGCCGCTACACAGAAAGTGTTCACTCAGGGAAGCATTCAAAATACTCAAAACTCTCTCGACATCGCGATACAGGGACGAGGCTTTATGCAGGTTCTACTGCCTGATGGCACACAGGCGTATACGCGGGATGGCACCTTGCAGATTGATTCACAGGGCCAGATTGTTACGGCGGATGGCT
Organism: Legionella sp. 16cNR16C; assembly: GCF_021297775.1. Classification (NCBI taxonomy): domain Bacteria; kingdom Pseudomonadati; phylum Pseudomonadota; class Gammaproteobacteria; order Legionellales; family Legionellaceae; genus Legionella; species Legionella sp. 16cNR16C. Next base: position 702,744 of record NZ_JAJTMX010000001.1, on the reverse strand, counting down.
ATGTCGTACAACCGCCGATTACCATACCCGAGCAAATGATAAGTCTCACCATTGGAACAGATGGTACTGTTAGTGCCTTAACTGCCGGAAATAATATACCGACACAGATAGGTCAGATTCAGTTGAGCGATTTTATTAATGCCACCGGTTTACAGCCTATTGGACAAAATCTCTTTTTAGAAACCCAGGCCAGCGGTCCGGCGCAGACCGACAATCCCGGAAATAATGGATTGGGAACCCTGCTTCAGGGATCGCTTGAAGCTTCCAATGTAAACGTGGTTGAAGAACTGGTTAATATGATTCAGGCTCAGCGTGCCTATGAAATTACAGCAAAAGGCATTCAGACTGTGGATAATATGTTGCAATATCTGACGCAAACGGTCTAATGGAACAGTAATGGGTTTATTACGCATTGTATCAACTGGTGTTTTAATCAGCCTCCTGGCAGGCTGTGAATTATTTCATCCACCAATTGCCGGTACTGATCCTGAGTATGCGCCCACTTATCCGGTGACCCCCGATGTCAAAAAAAGCAAATACATGAGCGGGGCTATTTACAGCGCTGAGAGTGCTTTGCCCTTATTTGAAACCCCCAGGGCCAGACATGCAGGGGATATTGTCACTGTACTGCTTATTGAAAAAACGGATGCGAAAAAACAAGCGACTACCCGACAACGGAAAAATGACAAAATGCAGATTCTGACCGCCAAATTTATGGGGCGGCCTATTGATTTTGGTTCTGGCTATAGCGCTGATTTTGACATTAATGCCAAGCGTCAATTTGACGGCGATGGGCAATCAGTACAAAACAATAAACTGGCAGGCAGCATCTCCGTGACGGTAGCCAAGGTACTTGCCAATGGCAATATGGTTGTCCAGGGTGAAAAATGGATCCAGATTAATCAGGGTAAAGAGTTTGTACGCCTTTCTGGAATTATCAGACCGCAGGATATCTCTCCGAATAATGTGATCACATCAGACCGTATTGCCAATGCGCGTATCTATTATGGTGGAACAGGACAAGTGAATAATACCAATGCTCAGGGCTGGTTTTCCCGTTTTCTATGGGGCCCCTGGTTTCCTGTATAGCGTCCTTCCGGTATGGGTTGATGGATTTGAATATGGATAGTACATGCTAAGAATTTATGCCTTACTTTTTTTATCATGCTTTGGCTCTGTTCATGCTGAACGCATTAAGGATGTCGCAACACTGGCGGGGGTACGTACCAACCAGTTGGTTGGCTATGGTTTAATGGTAGGTCTTGATGGCACCGGTGATCGAGCCGGCACCAAGTTTACAGAGCAAAGCTTCGGTAACATGCTGACGCAACTTGGAATTAATATTCCACCGGGTACAAAACTTAATTCAAAAAACATAGCTGCGGTAATGGTGACTGCCAATCTGACCTCGTTTATGAAAAAAGGGCAGACCATTGATGTCAATGTGTCGTCTATCGGTGATTCAAAAAGTTTACGAGGCGGCACCTTGCTGCTTACTCCCTTGAAAGGGGCTGACGGCCGGGTTTATGCGATGGCACAGGGTAACGTGGTGGTTGTGGGGCTTAGTGTTACCGGAGAGGATGGTTCCAGTGTCACAGTGAATGTTCCAAGTGGTGGACGAATTCCCAATGGAGCAACCGTTGAGGTGGATATTCCAAACCCATTCTATTTTTCGAGAACGCTTACCTATAATCTGCGGGTTCCTGATTTTACAACAGCAAAACGTATGAGTGACGCAATCAATGAGATGATGGGTCCCGAAACGGCCCATCCTCTTGATGCCGCCTCTATTGAAATCACCGCGCCTCGCCTGATGTCACAGCGTGTTGATTATGTGTCGGTACTGGAGAATATTGAGTTTCTTCCGGGTGAAGCTGAAGCCAAGGTTATTATTAATGCGCGAACTGGTACCGTGGTGATTAATCAATTGGTAAAGGTCAAGCCGGCAGCCGTTTCTCATGGAAATCTGATTGTCACTATCAGCGAAAACCCCCTGGTAAGCCAACCCAATCCATTTGCAAACGGGCGGACTGTGGTTACACCGGAAACACAAATCAATGTACAGCAAAAAAATAACCGCGCCTTTGTATTCGCGCCTGGCGCCAATTTGCAGGATATTGTGAAAACATTAAATTCAGTAGGAGCAGCCCCCGGCGACATCATCGCTATACTGGAGGCTTTAAAACAGGCTGGCGCACTGAATGCCACATTGATTGTGATATAAAATTAAAGCAGGAAAAATAATGACGATAGAAGGGATTGCAGTTAGCGATTTTAAACAATTGAATGACTTGAGATATAAAGCTCAAACGGATTCGAGGCAAGCGCTGCCCGAAGTAGCCAGACAGTTTGAAGCAATATTTTTACAGTCAATGCTAAAAAGCATGCGAATGAGCCAGCATTTCCTCGATGACAGTAACCCGCTAAGGGGAAAGCATCAGGAAACTTTCCAGGAAATGCTGGATGGCCAATATGTCAATAATATTACAAGCAGACAAACTATCGGTCTTGCGAGCATGCTGGCTCAGCAACTGGAAAAAACGATAAGTGGTGCTCAGGTGACAAATGCTGCGGACCCCACGCCAGGGATTTCAGCAGATCGCTATCTGAAAAACCTCCATCCAACAACTTCTTCCCTCAAGCCTGAAAATGCAGGCAGTATCGATGATTTTGTAAAATCCGTCTGGCCTTATGCACGTCAGGCTGCCAGTGCGATCGGTCTTGATCCTAAAATTCTGATGGCGCAGGCTGCCCTTGAAACAGGATGGGGAAAACACATTATTAAAGATGAAAATGGCTTAAGCAGTAATAATTTGTTTAATATAAAGGGAGTACAGGGGGATAAGGAAAACTCGGTAGAGATCAGAACGACGGAATACATCGCTGATACGCCGATTAGAATGAATGCGTCATTTAAACGCTATGCGACTCCAGGCCATAGTTTCAGTGATTACATTGATTTAATAAAAGGCGACAGCCGCTATGAGGCAGCTCTTGCGAATACCGCAGATCCCCAACGCTACATTAATGAATTGCATCAGGCGGGTTATGCAACCGATCCTTCCTATGCTTCTAAAATTTTGTCAATATATAATGGAGGCGAGTTGCAACAGGCTTTAGAACGCAATGGTTTATTGTAAAGTTGAATTGAGCCTGGTTCGCACTCACCTGTAAACTGTCGGATAGGAGAAAGACAGCATGGCAAATATTCTGAATATCGCGACTTCCGGACTCCTGGCCTTTCAGCGGGGCCTGGATCTCACTGCCAATAATATTTCAAATTCAAAAACACCGGGCTATAACCGACAAATGCTGCTTTTAAAAAGCCTGCCCTCACAGCGGTTTGCCGGATCGTTTATCGGGGCGGGAGTTAATCCGGCCGAAGTGAAGCGCAATAGTGATCGTTTTGCCACGCAGCAAGTCCGTGAAACCTTAACAACCAAGTCACAATACGATATTTTTTTCGAGCAGGCCTCTCAGATTGACAAATTGCTTTCCCAGGATGGCACCAGTATTTCGGCCACGCTGCAAAACTTTTTTAATGCATTGGGGCAGCTTAATGAGTCTCCTGATAATACGGCGTCTCGGGGTGTAGCCTTAAATCAAAGTCGTTTATTAGTTGAACAATTCAGAACAATGCAGCTTCGTCTGGATGAGTATCAGCATAACAATAGTCAGCAACTTGATGAAGCAGCCAATCAGATTAACCGTTTAACTGCAGATATAGCGAAGTTAAATGAAAAAATAAGCGTTGTCGGAAACTCCCCTGAGTTACTGGACACCCGCGATGAGTTATTACGTCAGCTTTCCCAATATACAGACGTTATTGTGGTTGATGATGGAAACGCAGGCATTAGTGTGGCTATTGGGAGCGGGGAGGTTTTGGTCAACGGCACCAATCAGCGGAATCTTGCTGTGCTACCAGGATTTAATGGACAAAGCGGGTCTCGTCTGGCAATTCAAAACGGAACTGCTTTCATTGACGTGACTGATAATCTTCATTCAGGGATGATTGGAGGATTGCTGGATTTTGAAGATACAGTGTTAAAGCAAGCTAGCGAGCTTTTGGGACAAATGGCAATAGGTTTGGCAAGCCAGTTCAACCAGCAGCAAAGACTGGGTATGGATATGAATAATGCAATTGGCAAAAATGTATTTACCGATTTCAATGATGCCATGAGCCAGATAGCCCGCGCCATACCCTCATCGCTTAACACCGGCACAGGTGTCATGTCAGTAAACCTCTCAGACCTTACTCAGCTTAAATTAAGTGATTACGAGCTATTTGTAACCGACACAGGAAGCAATGAGGTACGCATTTTAAGAAAATCAGATAATCAATCCTTTGTAATGAATTTAACAAGCTCACCCCCAGCACCTCCGGCAGGTCAATTGCAGATAGATGGGATGACCATTTCGATTGACAATCTCTCCAATATGGCGAATGGCGATCGTTATTATTTTAATCCAACCAAAGGAGCAGCTGGCAAGCTGGAATTGGCCGTCAGTGATTCCAAGGAGTTCGCCCTGGCTTCTCCCGTCCGTGTGCAGGCGGCACTTGGCAATTCAGGAGAAGGAAAGATACAGTTGGGTGACATACTGAATACCAGCAATGTTAACAAGGATTTTCGCATTGAATTTATTTCGGATACGCAGTATAACCTGGTCAATCTAACTGATGCAGTGACTAGTGGTCCCTTCAGTTTCACCCCAGATTCCGATAATCTGGTGCAAATACCTGATTCGTTCAATCCTTCCTATTCGATCGTTCTTTCAGGCAGACCCTCTGCAGGAGATCAATTTAATGCCTCCTATAATACCAATGGTTTTGGAGACAATCGCAATGGTCTTAAGCTTGCAGCCATACAGAAAGCAAACTTGTTTGAAGGCGGAACTGAAAATCTCTCGGATCGCTACGCTAATTTATTGGCGCAAGTCGGTAGTAAAACCAATCAGGCTAAACTGCGCAGTGAGGCTGCCGATATATTGCATAAGCAGGCACTGGATTTTAGAGACAGCAAGAGTGCGGTGAATCTGGATGAGGAAGCAGCCAATCTCATTCAATTTGAACAGGCCTACCAGGCGGCCAGTAAATTACTTACTGTAGCCAGTGAAATGATGGATGTCCTATTTGCAGCAATGAGGTAGATCATGCGTATATCAACTAACCAGATTTACAGACGCGGCCTGGATAATATCCTTGAGCAGCAACTACAGGTCTCCAAATATCAGGGCCAGCTCTCTTCTGGTAAAAAAGTTCAGTCGCCTTCCGATGATCCCATTGCCGCTGCCAAAATCAGTTTAATGAAACGGCGAATTGCTGCTACCGAACAACTTCAGAAGAATAAAGAGGGCGCCCAGGCGGCTGTCAGTCTTGAGGAGCAGGTTCTGGGAAATACAGTAAATGTGGTTCAGCGCATCAGAGAACTGCAGGTACAAGCCGGCAATTCTGCACTTTCAGAAGCAGATCGCCTTTCCATAGCCGGTGAAGCCCAAACATTGCTTAATCAACTGCTTGATTTGTCTAACAGTCAGGATAGTAATGGCTATTATATGTTCAGCGGCGGCTTAACAGGAATGCAGTCTTTTAGTAAAGACAGCAGTGGCCAGTATGTTTACAATGGCGATGACACCCAACGTTTTCAGAATGTAACAGACAGTATGGGTGTTGCATTAAATGACGCGGGTTCCGATGTGTTTATGCGTATTCGTAATGGGAATGGCTATTTTGCAATCAATGCAACCGGTGCGCCTAATACGGGAACCGGGGTCGTGAGTTCAGGAGGGATTGTTAACTCGACGCCTTATGTACCTGATAATTATACGCTGCAATTCAGTTTGAACAGTTCTAATCAATTGGTGTATATGGTAAGCGGTGCGAATGTGGGTAATGTCATCCCGCCTAGCGGAAATCCCGATGATGCGCCTTTATATTCAGACGGGGAATCAATAAGCTTTAATGGAATCCAGTTTAAGGTAAGTGGAATGCCCAATCCTGGAGATGATTTCTTAATTACCCCCGCCAGAAACGAATCTGTTTTTTCTACTGTGGAGCGGATGATTAATAATTTAAAACAGCCAGTGACCACTCCTGCTAATAAGGCGGCTATTGAAACGGAAAATAACCAGATTTTAGAACAGTTAGACAGTAGTATGGATAACTTGCTTGCTTTCCAGGCTCAAACGGGAACAAGACTCAATCAACTCAGTATTGTCGAAAAACTGAATGATGATTTGTTACTAGTTAGCAATACTACCCTGGATGGATTAGAGAATGCAGATTTAAATGAAACTGCTGTGAATTTAAATCTGCAGTTAATCTTTCTGCAAGCGGCACAGCAAAGCTTTGCCCGCATTCAGGGGTTAACCGTATTTAATTACCTCTAATCAATATCACTTCAATTCAACGTCCTCCTGAACGCAGTGAAGGATCTCCTGAACCTGGCTCAGCTCTAAGCAGTTTGAGATCCTTCGCTACGCTAGGATGACGTACCTGGTGAGTTACGTTAAAAGCAGCGTAGCCTGGTTGACGCCTTGCGACAACCGGGGTTTCTTGAAACTTATACTGAAAAACCCCGGTTGTCGCAAGGCGCCAACCAGGCTACATAGGATCTAAATTATAATAAGGACTCGCGGTCTTGCTTATACCCAAAATGGTTATCATCCCAAAGAAAGATTTTTAAATCAACTTTACCCTTTTCGACAATAACACCTTCTGCTTCGAGCTTGCTTTTCTGAGTCTCGAAAAGGGGAGAGGACTGTGGAAAAGAAAGTTGTCCGTTTGATTTGATAATTCTATGCCAGGGAAGATGGTGTTTATCAGTGCACGAATGAAGCAGCCAGCCCACTCCGCGAGCTCCCTGCGGACTACCGGCGAGTCTGGCGATAAGTCCATAAGTGGCAACACTACCTTCAGGTACCGAACGAATGAGTCTGATTACATTTTTAGAAAATTCGGTGCGATTGTCTTTCATGAATACTATTGTAGAAATCGTAGCAGATTATTGAATTCTACATTGATTTTAAATCATTTACAGAAGTTTGTATGCTACCAGTTTAGCAGGGACATTAAGCCCCAAAATATAAACTATACTAGATGTACATATTTCTATCAGAGATTACAATGGGAAACAAGAAATCAGGTCATAGATTTAAAGATAAACTGATATCGGATAAAGAATTAGAAAATGTATCTGGTGGTAGATCAGGCCCAGTAGCGCCAGGATTTTCACCCAGTCGTGCTTCTTCAAACTCGAACTACTCCTCATCATCTACCAAAAGAAAGCGTCCTAAATAAAGTGCTTGAGAGGCGCGCTAGTTCTGCTGAGCTATTTATTATGTACTTCTCAAGGTATAGGTTGAGGAACCTAATCCTCTTTTTTTGCGGCAATGCTCGCTTTTCTTAACAGTTGTTCCATTGAATCTGCGTTTAACGGTTTGCTAAGCAGATAGCCTTGAATTTCATCGCACTCCTGATCCTTAAGAAAGTTCATCTGGTTTTCGCTTTCCACTCCCTCGGCCAATACTCGAAAATTCAGGCTTCTGGCCATTGCGATGATCGCTTCGATAATGACTTCGTCGCTTCTGGATTTTGAAATATTCTGTACGAATGATTGATCGATTTTCAGGCGATCTATGTGAATTTGTTTCAGATAATTGAGGCTGGAATTACCGGTACCAAAATCATCCAGTACGATTTTTACTCCAATTTTATTCAGTTCATGAATCATGCGCTGGACCTCAACATGAGTAATGATCACATTTTCAGTAATTTCAATTTCCAGATATTCAGCTGGAATCTGATATTCATTAAGAATAGATTGAACTGTTTCAGCAAAATTCCACTGTTTTAGCTGATGTGTGGCGACATTTACAGCCACACGAACCAGCGGGAGCCCACGGTCGCGCCACTCAATTATTTGTCGGCAGACTTCACGAATCACCCATTCACCAATCGGGATGATGAGCCCGGAATCTTCTGCTACTGGAATGAAATCCAAGGGTAAAATAACGCCATTTTCTGGATGCTGCCACCGTATCAGGGCTTCTAATGCCAACAGGCGTGTCTGATTCACATCAAACTGGGGCTGATAAAGCAGGAAGAATTCCTGATTGCTTATTGCTCGGCGCAATTCATTTTCCTGTTTCAGGCGCTTCAAACTCTGATGATTTAACTGATTAATATAAAATTTGAGTTGGTTCCCGCCTTGCTCTTTGGCCATATACATAGCTAGATCAGCGTGTTTTAGCAAGGTATTCGCAGTTTTGCCATCAGTGGGATAAATACTGATGCCAATACTTGCACTGGTATTAATTTCCTTACCCAGAATCATGAAGGGTTGAGTAAAGAGCATTAAAATCTTATGAGCGACATTGAGGCTTGCTTCCGATTTATTCAACTCAGGAATCAGCATGACAAATTCATCACCACCCAAACGTGCCAAAGTGTCCTCTTCCCTCACTAATGAAGAAAGCCGTTTTGCTACAGCGCATAACAATTCGTCGCCAAATTGATGACTATAACTATCATTCACCAGTTTGAAACGGTCAAGGTCGAAAAAAATAATTGCGAAATAACGCTCATGCCTGGCTGAGGATGCAATTGCCTGCTGAATGCGATCATGGAGTAATACCCGATTGGGCAGCCCGGTCAGGGGATCGTGTGTAGCCTGATATTCGAGTTTCTGTTCCAGTAGTGCCTGATCGGTTATATCGCGAAAACTCCATACCCGACCCACCGTTTCATAATTTATTCTGTGGGGTTGAGAACGGCATTCGAGAATCCTTCCTGTTTTAAATTTAACCACAATTTGACTAATTTCATTGATATTATCAGACAAATGGTCAATCTGGCTTAACAATTCACCCGCATCCTGCAGTTGCTCAACCATATATTCCAGCATTAATGTCTGATTACCCAAATCCATGATTGATTCTGGTATTTCCCACATAGCAACAAATTTAGTATTGTAATCTATAATTTTTTTATCCAGATTAACCACCAGAATGCCATCGGCGGAAGATTCAATGGTTGCTCGCAATAGCGAAAGCGATTGTTGCAAGGACTCTGTTCTTTCTTTAACAATGCGATTTAAGGATTCTGTATGGCTTTTGGATTCTTTGGACAAGATCCATTTCTTGGTCAATGCACAGGCCAGTTGGCGCACAGCTACTTTGTCGAATGGTTTTTTAAGAACAAGCAGATTATCTGTCATCCCCAAATTAGTGACAGTTTCTTCCCAGGAGTAATCCGAATAGGCAGAACAAATAACGACCTGAATTTCCCGGTCAATTTCCCACATGCGCTTAATTGTTTCAATTCCATCCCAGCCTGGAGGCATGCGGATATCTACAAAAGCGAGTGCATAGGGTTTTCCTGAGTAATAGGCGGTCTTTATTTTTTCAACACCTTCCATTCCCTGGGATGCTGTATCAATTTGAAATTCCGGAAGTAAATTAAGATTTTCTTTAGGCTGGGTTTCGCCAAATAATTCCATATCCAGTTTATCAAACAGTGGAGACCTTTTTTCTGTGGTCAAAACTTTGATGAAATCCTGATGAATGGCGGGATTATCATCAATAATAATAATGCGTAATTCGATGTCATTCATTGAAGATCCGTTTCGGTTGAAGATAATTTTTCTGGGAGGGTAGTGTTAATCTGAATACTGCCCCTTTACCCAACCCTTCACTGTAGGCCGTCAATGAGCCTCCCATTTCCTGAGTGGACAATCCCGAGCTATGCAAGCCGAAACCATGCCCCTCTGCTTTGGTAGTAAAACCAAAGGAAAATATTTTATTCAAATTCTCAGGGTCAATTCCCGTACCATTATCTTTGACAGTAATATGAATGCTGTCATTATGCTTTTGAGCGATTAATTCAATTTCCTTATTCTTGTTAATATTGCTTAAAACGGCATCTTTTGCATTGCGAATTAAATTAACTAATATTTGTAGCAACTTGGATTTATCTGAAACGATAAAAACGGGCTCAAGATCTTTTTTAATTTCAATGAACGTATCTCGTGCCAAATTAATTGACAACTGTAAGGCAGTGTCGATGATATCCGGAATGAAAATTTTTTCCTGGACTCCGGGTACGCCGCTGAAACATTGCTGCATCGAAACGATATCTTTAATATGATGTAAATCTCTGCTGATATTGGCAATTTCTGCTTCGCATTTTTGATTGTTTTCTATAATGATCTCGCTTAATTTTAACAAGTACTGGGGGATCAATCTGCCCTTGGGATCCTCATCAAAGTAATTGGCTAAATCTTTTTCGTTATTCCTAATCATTTCAATGACCTGTCCCAATTTCTGATAATAAGGTTGTTTAAATTCATCTCTTAAAATATTTATAGAAAGATTGGAGCTGTTTAAAATATTGCCGATATTATGTAAAATTGACGTCGCTACTTCGGACATACCTGCTCGTCTGGCGGATTGCATAAACTGATCATGCAATTCTCGAATTTTTTCTTCTGCTTCTTTTTCTTTGTGAATATCTCTGATAATTCCGGTTAGTTGGCCAGGCTCTTCAAGACAGTGAGCAATAATGTGAAACCATCGGTATTCACCTGTAGAGTCTTTAATTTTAATTTCGCAGTCATAATTAATTTGCTTGTCTATAGCATTGCTCACCAGCTTTTGAAGCAAGTCGTGATGATCAGGGTGTACCAGTGTGAAAAACTCATTATAGTCTGGAGCTCCGTGCAAGGGGTCCAGATCAATAATTCTATAAAGTTCCTTCGACCAAACGGTATTACCGGTATTATTGTCATAAAACCAGTAGCCCATTTTTGCAATATGCTGAGCCTGTTCAAGTTTCTCATTGAGCATCTGCATTTCCCGAGAGGAAATATCCATCGACCGTTCTATCAGATATCTGTCCTGATCTGCTTCCTGATAGGTTTTATTAATACGAGAAATCAACTCTTGCCATTTATCCAAATCAGGCGGCAATTCATCAATCTTCAATTGCAGTCGGTTTAACTGTCTCGCTAAGAGCTTATGAACTTCCATCGCATTTCTCTCACATGTAACAGCGATTTACAATTAATTGCTTTCATAATACGTTGTCAGGGTCATGGTTTGATTATGTAATTCACAGCTTCCCAGATTAAAAGGACTAAGCTCGCCATAGGAGTAAAATCCAATCTGCGTGGTCATGGGAGGCAGGGCTTCCAAAGTAGATTCAGTTTCTTCTTCGATTCGCTCTCCTAACAATAAACGTCTTCCTACGCAACTTACGGCAATTGCCAAAACCGGACAATTTAATGGCTCTTCTTTGTCATAGAGCCTGTTTTTTGCCAATTCGCCTGCCTCATAAGCACTGGTTATCAAGCGATCGAAATTAGCCCGCATTAATTGAGCCTGATAGCCCATCGGCATGTCACCAGCAAATATCAGAGACTGAGTTTTTTCATCGACTCCCAGAATTGTTCTGACTAGCTGCACTGGATTTTTGGTATTTCCATCTTTTATCGCCAGAGGATACAGTAAACCGGAGGCAGGTAATTCTGCTGCCCGTTCCCCCAGATATTCTTTATATAACTGCAGGGCGGGTTGATTATCCAGCTCGTATAAAATATTTCCTTCAGATCGCGTGATGCGCCTTGCCGGACCAAAAATATCCCAGCCTCCCTGTGAGGCGTGGCCCACATGAATATGATTACCATAAAAACCCACAGCGACTACATAATTGTCAACGATTTCACCATTACATAATGTCCAGGTATGGCTGAAATGGCTGCCGTCTGCCGCCAGCCCTCCAGTAATAATTAAACCCTCCTGGGTATTGGCATTTAAACCTTTGACCAGGGCTGTGCCATTAACGGTTAAGCCATCAGATAAAACAAAAATACTCCGCAGAGAAGGGCTTTGTAGCTCATTAGCAATTAACTCACCAGCCTTATAGGATTCTGCGGGTTGAGCTACCCTGGCTGTGCATAAGCGAAGTGCGGTTTTATCAAACTTTATAACAGCAACTGCCAGGCTTTCATCAACAATGTGAGAACCGAATATTTCTCCGGCTGTGGAGCACCCTATGATTTTAGATTTCTTATAAGTATCTGCTAACTGCCTTAGAGGAACTTGATAATTAAGAAAAAAGGGGGAAGAAAAAACTAATACCAAAGTATTTTCTGAATCAATTTGTGGGAAGTTGTTGACACTCCATCCTTTATTTTTTATATACTGAAATGATTGAATTTGCATGCTTTATACTTTTCCTGGTTACTATTCAGCGATCACTAGGAAAAGTATAGTTTATAAAATCAACAATTTCTCAGGCTAGACAGCCGCTTCCTCGTTGGGCACTTCTATGTCATGGGCAAGAAGTCGTCGATAGGCTCGAAAATAAGTGATAGGGGATTGAGCGAACAAATCAGTCAGTTTTTCCATATATATACAGGCGAAACGATCCACTTGATAGGCAAAATAACTCTCTTCAGCGCCAGCTCGAAATGTTCTGCCCCAGCGTTTGTTATAAAAGGTTTGCTGTTTTTGTAACAAGGATGAGATCTCGGTGTCAATGGACACAATTTTTTGTTGCAGTTCGCTTAAAAGTTCTTTTCCTTCCTCAAAATGCTCTTCGATAATTCTGGAGTGAAGTTCGACATATTGTTTCTCCAGTTTTTTCTTTGAATTCATTGAGGCAATAATTTCCTCCTCAATCGGAAGAGAATTGACCTGTGCCTGAATTTCTTCGCCAAGCTCTTCAACAACCAGAGCAGTACGCCAGTTGCAATCTTTTTTCAGACGAAGTATGTCGCCGTAAATATGATCTCCAATATAGAGAATTTCGTCACCATTTAACTTCAGATCGTCGGTAAATTTTCTGGCATTACCTCCCTGGTAAACCCCATGACTAATCAAACCATTCGTGTTGGTCATCGTGCCATCCTGCGGATTAACCGTCAGAAAGCGAAGATTGTCATAAAAAAAGCGGGGTTTATTAGCAAGCGTTATAACTATCTCAAAAAAATCCTCCCATGTTTCGCTTTGGCCGAGGAAAGGATTGATGGCAAAATCGAGTAAAAGTTTGGAATAAAAATAATCGGAATTTGTCAGTATAAAAATCTTCTTACCATAGTGGACATAGCGTTTCAATCCAGCCACAAGTTCAGGATCCTTTTGGACGAAACTCTCGAGGTGCTGCGCGATATAGTTTTTGATACTGCCGTCCGAGTGGGCTGTATCGACACAATACAAAACGTCCCGGGCAATTTCTGAATAGCTGGGCAAATCATCCGGAGATTCATCCTTGTAATCCACTAATTGGCCATACAAAACGCAGAACGCAATCGAGAATGAGGTATCAATTGCCATATAATTGCTATCTTTTAAATCCACATAGGTGCTGCGATAGATTTCTTTCTGCTCGGCAAAGCTGATTAGACGGGTGCCGTGATAGCTTTGTCGTATAGCACCATAACGGCTTAACTTAAGAATATTTCCATTTTTGCTGTCTATAATCAGGCCGCGAATTGCATCTGAAAAGTTAAAGGTAAAGTTTAAGACAGCTGATGGATATTTTTTTTGCTCAACCAGTTTCCTGACGACGATTTGATAAACGAGAGCCTCAAAGTTCTCTGTATTATATCGAATAAGTGTATGATCCATATCCAGACCAATATACTTAATCTTTTTCATGTTCAATATTCGGTTCACAAACACAGGCTGAGACATCTGACTTTCCTTACCAGTTATTCAAATTGTGACAATCTGGCGCAATTATCCACAAAAACTGCTTCCTACCAATTATCCAACTAATGTTTCTATCACCAGAGGCGACGACAAAGGCCTTTATAGCACTACAGAACAAATTATTCTACTTTTGCATTAGTTAGAACGACAGGGTCTTATCCTTTTGCAGATTATTGTTTATTATTCATGCGGGCGTTAAAGCTAGCTAAGGAGTGACAGAATGACAATATCGTATGATGAGTTTGAAAAAGTTGATTTACGATCGGGCACTGTTGTAAAAGTTGAGCCATTTACAAGAGCCAGGAAACCGGCCTATAAAGTCTGGGTTGATTTTGGACCGGAGATCGGCGTACTGCAAACCTCCGCTCAAATCACAGTGCACTATACGCCAGAGTCTCTACGCGGGAAAACAGTGATAGGCTGTGTAAACCTGGGAGAGAAAAATATCGCGGGATTTACCTCACAATTTCTGCTGGTCGGCTTCTCAGATTCGGAAGGGGCCATATGCCTGGCTACGATTAATCCCCTTGTACCTAATGGAAAAAAAATGCATTAGGGTCGTGAAAGCGACCCTGCATTAATCGATTCAATTTGTTCTTTAAAAACGGCATTCTTCTCTAAGTCGTGTCGAATTTCTTTGAAGCTTAAATGATTGGAATGTCTAAAGGAATCAAGTACCTCATTAACATACTCAGTGCTCTTGAATTGACCTGCGTCGCGAATCTTTATCTTAATTGTAAGAAGTGTGTGAGAGATATTTTCTTCATCTGAATAATCAATAGCATTCGCTAAATCTCGTATTTCCTGAATAAGAATGGGTACAGTTCCATCCAGGCCTTTCATCAGATCATCATTATTTAATATATTACATACAGCAGTAATATTTTCTTTCCGATCATCTTCGGGCACTCGTAGAACATTATTTCTGATTTTAAAATTATTGGGAACGCTAACACTATTCGATGGGTTGCCTGGAGTGGGGGCATCTGTAGGTTTACTGGCTTTTATCAATTCATCTTGTTTTATACCCTCTACAATCTTCTGTAGTCGGCTTTCTATTTCAGTTAAAAAGGAAGGATCGATTTCTTTTTGCAGATCGTTTTGTTCCTTGATCTTTTCTTTTAAATTTCTTAGGTTCTGTAGAGATTGTTCTAAAATTCTCAGATATTCTGTAGAGTCTGATAATATAGACGGTACGTTCTCCAGAGCGGCTACATGTTTGCTAATCTCTGACAACAATTTCCTTACAGTCACTTGTTCACTTTGTATAATCCTCCAATTGGGTGTTATAACAGGAGCGAGTGTGGAGTAGCGCTCTGCAGCATGTTTGCTTAGTTTAAGGATGTTCTCTCGTAAATGGGTATCCATTATTCCTTTAACAAATCTATCTTTCGACAATAGCAAAAACTCTTCGGACGCAGTGGATAGATCATACTGCTTCGCCATCCTGATACTATAGTCTATAGCGCCTAACGCTGATTCAATCCCGGATCTGTTTCCTATCATTAATTTAATGATGTTCAAACTTTCTTTCGCGCGTTTCGCTTCTGGAAAGTCAAAACGAGCCCATTCTTCATCATCAGGAAATTTATGCAGCATATAGGATGCCTGATATCCGCTTCCTTGTAGAATCGCAACATATTCTTCTAACAGAGGATTAATTTTTGTTTTTAGAAATTCTTTGTATTCCTTAACGCTGTCACTCTGAGTTTCCAATGGCAAGAGTTCTTGTGTTTTGAGTTGAATATATAGCTTATAAACGGAATCTAATTGATTTTTCTGATTATTCTGTAGCTCTTTTAGTTCCTGGTCCAGGGTATTTTTTATCTTTATTGCATCAGCAATTATGGTGTTCACTTCATCCGCCAATGGAGCCAGGTCTATTACGGGTTGTATCGTTCCACTGTTTATCAGTTCCAGTTGTTCATTTAACGTATTCAATATTGGTAAAGTTGCCGCTGCTTGTAAATCCTTCAGGCTGGTATTGTCGTTTAATTCTGTTTGAGAACTATATTCTGGTACAACAGATTCTCCACCAATGCTAAATGATTTGATATGGTGCAAAAATTCATTGAAATCTTTTTGCGCTGAAGGAGTAAAAATATACTGTCTAAAGGAACTATTTTCCAGCGCAGCTATTTTTAGATTGTCTCTGCGGGTTTTGATTAACTCGGCATATGACTTTCTGCTTATTTCATTGTCTTCTGGTATGTAAAATTCAACAAATTTATCGACATAATCATCAGATAAAGCTAAAACTCTTAGCATTGCCTGATTTATTTCAGAGCGGTATTGTTCATTAATCGAAAGCGTTTTTGGAAGAAAACTCAGCCAATTACTTGCGGAAAATGTGCTTTTAGCGGGTAATTTAGCAATGGTTTCAGATGTAAGATTAAATTTAAGGTTATAATTCAATAAAGATGCGAGGCTCTGATCACCATCAATTTTTACAACTCTGTTCTGGCCATCAATACCTATGTTACCATTTTTTAAATCCATTTCCTCAAGAAAAACTGCAACCAACATGGCTTGACCCAAGCCTGTAATATCTCCTCTCTCAAAACGGCTGCTGTCATAAGGGAGGTCTCTATATGATTCTATTTTTTCTGAGCAGACAAAGTAGGTTGTTTCATCCTGTGCAATGCGTGTTTGCTGCTGATGAGGAATGAATAATCGAAAAAGCTCCTGTGCCAGCACCTCGTGTCTGGCAATCATGTGATCATCGGCAATCTTGACAATCCACTTCCCAGGCAGTTCTGAAAATGTTCCTTCAGAAAATAAATGAGTAGCTGCATGACCTTTTTCAGGTTTAGGACCTATAAAATTATTATAATTTAATAAGGAAAGAACCATGGGCTGCCCTTGCAATAACCTTTTTGTAATTATGGTGAACACAAATAAGAAAATCCAATTACAAGAAGTGTAGGAAAGCCGGGGAAAAGAGCGACGGTCTCATTTGGAGCTAGAATGTATATCCGATTGCTTTTCGCGCCTATTGCTTTGAAAAAACTCCAATAGAGCCAGCGTACTCGCTCTTTTCAAAACAGTAGACGTAAAAATCAGGTCGCTGGAAACTTGCCATTTTTTCAAATATTAACTAGCAGTAGCCAGGAGGTGTTCTGTCAGGTCATATTTAGTTTATCAATTTTCCATCTAATTGGTTTCCTAATATAGAGGTCCAGCTACATCGTAAAACTAACTTGGGAACGACTTCCTAAATCATTTTTTTCAATATCTTCATTACATAGTATGGCACGAGTGCTAATAGCAACTATATAAATATTAATAGTATTCTCTGAGTTCATAGATGCTAAATCCTGTGCAGTAATTGCTTTTTTTTGACATACAAAGTTGCCTGCTTCAATTAAATTAAGTTCATCTTCAAAACTGAACGTTGTGCCGTTATGATTTTCATAATTAGGTTCAGAATCGATTTCAGCGTTTAAAAAGTCCTTTAATACCAGACTCAAATACTCTCTAGCCTCTTCAAGATCCTCCGCAAATAACATCATCTCATAATAAATATTGGTTGTTTTTACAGTAAGTTTGAATAGTTCAAGTCTATGCGGTTTAAGTTTAGACATATAGTTATCGATAATTAAAAGATAAAAATCATATCAATTTATCAATATTTTCGTCAAATAGATATATGCGCTTGGAATGATTAAAGTGTGGGGATTCTCAGGTTAACCTCATAGTCTTTATTCACAATGGAGAAAAATATTACAGAAATTATGAGATTCAAATGCATAGCATTCAGATAGATCCGGCAAACCACAACTTATATTATATAAAATTTTTATAGTATCATCATATGCCGGACGAAATGGCCCGACATACGACAAAGATAATTTTTACATCTCCAATGTCTTGCTAGTGCAGGGAGATTCTTCAGACTCATTTCGTGGCTTTTTAAAGAAACCTACTTGATGCTCTTTTTCATTAGGTTGTAAAACATCCTGATTACGTTTCTTGCTATTATTATCAGAAAGAAGAGTTGGCGATAGATTTCCCTGGAAAATTTCTTCACATCGAGCGCGTAAAAAAGCAGCTTGTGGTAATGGATTTCCTAATAATAATTCGTACACATGCCTTGCTCTCTGGTTCATAATGGGCAGGTTTTTGCTTTCTTTTTCCCTTAATTGCTCGAGTTCTTGGCCTCTTCAAGTGTAGTTGGATGTCTCGCTCCAGAGGCTGCAAAATTAATACTATGATTGTCAAATAATATTATTTCACCACGGTAAATCAAATCAGCCATTTCAAATTCCGCTTCATGCTGTCGGGGCGAGTTATTGCGCCTCACAATACTTTCATATTGTAAAAATGAACGAATAAAATCAGTTCGTTCTGCAAGGAATCTGGCAATGACAAAATCTGCTTCATCGGAATTGCCAGATAACTTATTAATTTCCTCCTTAATAAAATTTACTTCAGCATAATTAACATTTTCTCTTGCATATAATTGGCATAATACAGATTTCATGAATGCAAGACACATCTCCTTCAACTCTTTGTGCTGATTGATCAGTTTTCTATAGTCATTAAGCCATCTTAAAGCATCCCCTAATCTTCCATTTCCTAATTGTCGCAGTTGATAACGGAATATGAACTTCAGCACTTCTAAATCGTCTGAATTATTACGCAATGCTTTTTCAACGTTAAATGGGAGCCCAAAACCGCCCTGAGAAATGGGTTTTATAAGCTCATTTAATATGCGGATTTTACCGAGCCTAACCGCTAAGGACACAGGGGTAAAGCCGACAATATCTCTTGTATTGAGTGAAAGGCCAAAACCACCTTCTGAGACAGGCTTTATTAGCTCACGCAACATCTCCACCTGATCGCCCATGACTGCACTTAATACCAAGTCACCACCATTATGATCTTTGGTATTAATCGAGAGTCCAAACTTACCGCCTTCAGAATGAGGTCGGACTAACTCTCTAAGCATCTCAATTCGCCCATGCTTAGCCGCTGTAAACAGATTGTCTTCCGCTTTAAAAATACCAATATGCATTGGAAGATTAAGTCCGCCCTCTTCCTTAGGATTGATTGGCTCGTGTAAAGCCGACACATTCCCGGATGCAACAACGAGTGAAACCGCTTCTAAAGCGTCTAGTGGGAGAAAACCATTTGGATGGGGATCTGCTAATCCTAAGCCTCCCTCCTCTGTGGGTCGAATCATATTTTTCAGTATGTCGCTTCGTCCAAGGGATGCCGCTATCACTGAGGGAAAGGAATATAAAGAAAATCAAGTTTGCTTTTTTGAAAAATTTGAGTCAGCTTCAGATTTTGCATCGCGACTTATCAGTCTGGTTGTCGCTCCAATCATTTTCACAGTAGTATCTGCGGGATTTGCTGTGTAGCAGCTGCTCAGTTTTTATGGGGGCTTTGCAACTATGTGGCTGGCAATATAAAAGGTGGGAATCACGCTATGGGGGAAGCTTGCGACACAATAGGTTTTTCTCTGATGAGCTCACTTGTAGCTATAGCAAGTGTTCCTTGCAATTTAGTGGATTTTGGTGGCGCTTTATGGAATTCACTGCCCTCATGTTCAGAAGAAGACTTTAGCGAAGCCCCAAGCCTTAATTAAACTTTGCAAGAACATACTTTCCCCTCCGCAAAAGCGGTGCGAATCATGATGTCTCGCATTGTGGAAGTCAGATGCTTAATTACAGGGGCTAATCTAGAATGCACCCGAGAGGTATTAAAGTAACCATCTGATCTATTGGCGTCCCGGAGAGGATTCGAACCTCCGACCTGCCCCTTAGGAGGGGGATATAATAAGCATCTCGATATATCTCTATGTATCTCCATGCAAGTAGTGCCCTTATAAATAATGGGTTTAACGGGTTTTTCATTGCATGGAAATACATTGTTATATAACCATACGCAATTAATTTGCACCCTATATGCACCCTAATTGAAAAAGTATATACTGCTTAATAGAAATAATCATCCATGGATAGAGAGCTGTTTGTGAACGAACTATCAACCCAAGACCTGCCAGAATATCATAGTTTTTTAAATCGAGTAGCTAGTGAGATTCGCCAAGCTAGAACACGTGCCGCTAAATCGGTAAATAAAGAGGCTATATCTCTTTATTGGTGGCTTGGTGAGCATATAGTGCAACATCAAAGTGAACACTCTTGGGGGAAGTCTTTCGTAGAGAAATTGTCTGTAGATTTAAGAAAAATCTTTCCTGAGGCAAAATTTGGTTTCTCTCCCAGAAACTTATGGGATATGCGGCGCTTTTATATAGAGTATAAAGATCACCCAAATCTGCGACAGCTTGTCGCAGAAGTTCCCTGGGGACAAAATCTACTCATTATGAATAAAGTCAAAAACAATGAGGCGCGACTTTATTATCTTACTGCGACTAAAGAACAGGCCTGGACAAGGGACGCGTTAAGCACACAAATTAATTCAAATGCTTATGAACGTCACCACTTAGCTGATAAAAAACATAACTTCAATGTCACGTTGCCAAGAGAGCTAGCAGAACAAGCGGATCAGTCCATGAAAGATGTTTACATGTTCGATATGCTTGGTATTACTAAGCCAATGATAGAAACTGAGATTGAAAGCCGTATGGTGGAAAAGATTAAGGATGTTATTTTAGAACTCGGTTATGGTTTTAGTTTTATCGGTAATCAATACCGCATTGTTACACCAGATTCAGAATACTTTATTGACTTATTATTCTATCACCGCAAACTGCAAGCACTTGTTGCTTTAGAGCTAAAAAGATCGAAATTTAAGCCGGAATATGCTGGTAAAATGAACTTCTATTTAAATTTGTTAGATGATTTTGTTAAAGAACCTCATGAAAATCCCTCTATTGGTATTATTTTATGTGGTGATCATAGCAAGTTTGATGTTGAGTATGCATTACGAGGTATTGATAAACCTGTTGGGGTAGCAGGGTATCAATTAACACGTGATATACCTAAACAGTTGAGAGATGCTTTACCAGACGCAGATCAACTAGAAGAAAAAATCATGTTTGAATTGGGGCTGGATAATGAAAGCCAAAATTAACAATACGTTACTAAAAAAATTAGTTCACCAAGACAAAGAATATGAGGTACATGATACCGATTTAAAAGGATTTATTCTTAGAGTATTCCCCTCTGGAACAATGCGTTATGTTTGT
The DNA here is from genome assembly GCF_021297775.1 of Legionella sp. 16cNR16C. Classification (NCBI taxonomy): domain Bacteria; kingdom Pseudomonadati; phylum Pseudomonadota; class Gammaproteobacteria; order Legionellales; family Legionellaceae; genus Legionella; species Legionella sp. 16cNR16C. The sequence goes on along the minus strand of NZ_JAJTMX010000001.1, from coordinate 681,878 downwards.
CAGTATAAACGAGGTGGCAAGATAAATATTGGTTCTGTGGGAGTAATTACTCCTGCTCAGGCTCGAGAAAAGGCAGTCGAAATCTTAAATGACTTTAATAAAGGGATTGACCCAAAAGCCAAAAGAGGAAGCAATAAGCCTAAAACGTTAGGGGAGTTCTTTGAAAATGAATATAAACCTTGGGTTTTAACTCATCATAAAAGAGGGGACAAAACGCTTGCCACAATCAGACGCTGCTTTGATAAGTTATTTTCTAAGCCTTTAGAAGAAATAACGCCTTCGCTTATAGAGCAATGGCGAATCAAACGATTAAATGATGGCATTTCTAACGCAACACTTAATCGAGATATTGGTACATTGAAATCTTTATTTACTAAAGCGGTAGAATGGGGATTTATTAAAGAGAATTACTTAAAAAATTTGAAGCTTTCTAAAATTGATAGAGCACCTAAGGTACGTTATTTATCTTTTGATGAAGAAAGGAACTTACGGCAAGCCTTGGCTGAGCGAGAAGAGCAATTAAAGCAAGATCGAAAAAAAGGTAACGAGTGGAGGCAAGCACGTGGATATAATTTGCTGCCGGAGTATGATGAAAATGATCATTGTGACTATCTAAGACCAATGGTTCTGATTTCAATTAATACCGGGTTGAGGCAAGGCGAGCTTTTTCACTTAACTTGGGAAATGATAGATTTACAAGAGCGCTCAATTATAATTACTGGCGAGATCACAAAAAATAGTAACTCTCGCTATATTCCTCTTAATGATGAGGCTTACAAAATAATTGAGCAGCTTTATAAAAAAAATACTGTACCAAATGGTCTGGTATTTCCAAGTAAGGAAAATAAGCCATTCAATAATATTAAACGATCTTGGACAACAATTTTAAAAAAGGCGCAAATATTTGATTTTCGCTGGCATGATTTAAGACATCATTTTGCTAGTAAATTAGTGATGGCAGGAATAGATTTAAATACAGTGAGAGAGTTACTGGGTCATTCTGATATAAAAATGACATTACGATACGCGCACTTAGCCCCGGAGCATAAAATTAAAGCGGTAAACAAAATTAATTGGGCTGGTTAAACCATTCTAGGAATCGCATAAAATTTAGCAGTTGATCCCATGAAGGGGGGGAATGTATTTACAGCCTTGGAATTACTGTAGCCTAGCGATTGAACGCTATCTAAAAACCATAGTGGATGATATAACCATAAATACTTCAATTCCTCCTTACGGACGGCACTCGCCAGGTTTTAAATCCCCCATGATCCTCCACTCATACATCTCTTAATACCAAGGAGAAGCATTACAAAAATGTTTGCAAGAATTTCTCCTTACTAATTCCGTAACTTCTCAAGTTAGAGGCTCAATATTTATTGTAGTACAAACAACGAACCTTATGCCGCGCGATGAATTATTTGCAAAGAAGAAATAAACGATAGTTGTTGCGTTTTATGATTGGATATATTCAAACTTTGTATTGGATGTAAGGTAAAGTAACAGCTTAGTTATGGAGAACCATGGAATAACCACCACTTCATTTTCGTTTATATAATTTTTCTTTCTAAATCATGTATTTGCGCATTTGTTCCAGTGAACTTAAAATACTTCTATTTTTTTAAATTAGTTAAGTTCGACTATTAAACTCTGAGTTTCCAACGGTGCCAAATAATGGGGGTAGCCACTAGAATTTTTTTTGTGAAGATTACCGGCTCTTCTGTTTCTGTTTGAGGATTTAGACAAGTTATGGCAAAGCCATCTTTTCTTTTCATTAAACGTCGGACATACGTTCCCTCACTGAGCTCAATTATACAATCATGCCCGATGCATTTTTCAATATCCGATGGATTAAAGTATTGAACACCCCCAACAAAATCACCCTTGGAATATATGGGCTCCATTGTGTCATCCGAAACCATGACGGCAATGGCATTTGGATTGTTTGACTTAAAAAACTCGATTTCTCTCTGGATGGAGCTTTCTTGACTAAGCAGGGGGGCTATATCTTTATCAAGTGCTGGGAAAGGTACAAAGTCAGAATTCAGTAGACTCGGGCTTTTACCTGATCCATTAAGAAGCCATTGCATTGAACAGCTAACGCCTGCGTTATGCAATATCTCTACTAGTTTGGATGCTGTTTTTTCATTCAGAGGGTTTCTGCCTAACTCCCATGATTGGAGAGTATGCATACTAATACCGAATTTCTCTTCCAAATCTTTACGAGATATACCAGCCAAACTTCTAGCGGTTTTAATACGCCGGCCGGCATTTAAACGTTGATCATCTGTATTTTCATTCATAGAAACCTAGTACAAATAATTTATATACCAAAATTGCGTATAATGTATTTACATAATACGCATTATAGGTATAATTTATTTTAATATACGTATTATCCCATAAAACACAACCCATTGAACTAATAGCTTTAACAAATTTGCATCAAATGGTCAATGAATTAGTCAAGAGTTAAGGGATAGTCAGTATCGATTCGCTCAATGTATGTGAGTGTTGGCTCAAAATCAAGTGCATTAAAACGTTAGGGATGAAGTGTTCGTTATGGATTTTTTTATTAATAAAGATGAGCTTGCAGGGCTTTATGGCTTACCGCAGGTTCAACAGTTGGCTTACTTAGTAGGAATACGCCCTTATATGGACATAAACACACGCATAACAGGAGTTAAGCGCAAGATCAGTTATCAATCGATAGCTGAGTCTCTCTATGCTGAACCTCATCCTGGTATTCAGAGCGGAAGCCCAAGCAAAGATCAGATCCGCCGAGCCATTAAAGGGTTAGAGAAAGCTGGATTAATCGAGATTCATAGCACTGAGCACGCCCTTATTTTTAAATGTTTATTAGCGACTGAGCGTTTTTCTGTCCAAAATAAACCCGCCACTAAGGCGCCACACCATTCCGCCATTGTGGATAACTCAAATAGCCCAGACGGGGCAAGGGCTTTTGATAAAGTTAATCAGCAAGCCGCCATAGCAAAAACAGCTCAACCCGCCATACCTCATATTAGTAATAATAATTATTTATTTTTATTAGCTAAGCAATTCGAGCAATTTTGGTCGGCGTATCCGGTCAAGCGCTCCCAGCCTCAGGCCTTGCAGGCTTTTCAGGAATTAAATCCCTCTGCGGAATTGTTTCAGCGAATGATGAATGCCTTGCAACTGCAAATCGCTTACTACGACCAACAAATTGCCCTCAAGCGCTGGATGCCGAACTGGAAGAACGCCGGCAACTGGATAACCCAGCAATGCTGGAACGATGAATTACCGACTCAAAACAAAAAGGACGACCACCATGCAACACATCAAAAATCTTATTCAGCTACCCCAAACCACGATCCGCTCTGGTCAGAATGCCAAAGCGGATGTGAAACCGAAAGCACAGACTCCAACATCATCCCCTTCAGGGGAAACGTTCGAGGCGCACATTAACCGCTTGTTTATGAAGTTTGCCTCGTTCTACGGCGCGGTTTGGCGCTCACAGCTGAAAGAAGAAGGCTTTATCGCGTTCATGAAAAAAGAGTGGCTAAACAGCTTGAAAGACTTTGCGCCAGAAATCATCGACAAGGCAATCGAATGTTGCCTGAAACAGAAGGAGTTTCCGCCAACACTGCCGCAATTTTACGACCTGTGCCGAAGCTTTCAAAAGCGGCAAGACGAGCAAAAAGAACAGGAAAACAAAAAGCAGGCGAACCCTGCGCCGTTAGAAGTAGGACTGGCGCATTTAAGATTCATCAAACAAATGTTAAACAGCAACTAAGGGAGAACACCATGCTGATATTGGGAAGAAGAGAAGGCGAGTTGATTCTGATTGATAAGGGTCAAATCCAGTTGAAGGTACTGCATCTCGATAGCGACCTTATTCACTTAGGCATTAAATCCTCGACTCGGATTGATATCGATACGCCGGCGGAGGGAACGCAGTTTATCAAGACCGACTCCATGCTGGTTTTACAATGCCGGCTTGGCGACAAACTGTTTTTAAATAACAGCCAAATTCAGGTGAAGTTATTAGCAGCACATCACGGGATAGTGTATCTGGGCATTCAAGCGCCTGTTCATATTGATGTCGACCGTGAGGAAATCTTTGCGCGCAAGATGGCCACCGCCCGATTAAGCGAGAAAGCCTGCAATGACGTGTACTTCAAAAAGCCTAATGTTCGCTAAGGAGAAGGCCATGCGCAAACTCAATGGTTTTAAACAGTTCGCAAAAGCGAAATACCTCGCCTTGTTAAGTTCTTTACTGCCTGTACCCTGTTTTGCGACCTCAGTTGAATCGGTGATTGATGGCGCCGTGCGTTATTTGCAAGGATCATTGGTGCGCTCAGTGGCGGTAGGCATTATCGTCATACTGGGCTACATGTGCTTTAAATTGCAAAAATTTCCCAAAGAGTATTTCGTGTATTTCTTAGTCGGGTTGGGGTTGGTGTTTGGTGCTGACGAACTTTATTCTCGCCTGGCAGGTTGATATGTCTGACTATAATTTACATCGCAACCCAGTATTTGGCGCCTTAACCCGCCCGGCAATGACCGGCGGGGTCACGCTTGAATTCCACGTGATGAATTTAATCCTGTCGATGGGTGCATTCATCGGCTTAGGCAGCATGCTGTATGGCCTTATTTTTCTGCCGATTCATGCCTTTGGCTGGTTAGCCTGCAAACAAGACACGGCCTTATTCACCATCTTAAGCAAACGCTTTTTCCTGTTGCCCAATATGCCTAATTCATCTTTTTGGGGAGTCCGCGCCTATGAGCCTTACTAAGATTAAACAGCGTATGCAACAGGAGACTGGAATCAGCAGCTTGTTTCCGATTACGCACCTTAATTCAGCGAGCCTTTTTGAAACCAAACAAGGCGCAATAGGCGCCACTTTGCAGGTCGAAGGCATATCCTTTGTCATGGCTGAACCTGACTATTTAAACGAGATGTCCTATCGCTTACACCAAGCGCTGCTCCATCTCGATGAACGCTTCATGGCGTATGTGACCATCCACCGCCATAAGGAAGATATTCGCTTAAACGGCGAATTCAACTCGCCCTTTGCCAGGCGGGTTAATGAGAAATACCACGCCCGTTTTCAGGGGAAAAGCCTATACCGCAATGCGATTTATATCACGGTGGTACTGAAAGGCGATAATTCCAGCAAAGCCGCACGCACCTTAAACTGGTGGAGTAAAATCAGTGCGTCTAAACATATCAGCGAGCGCCAACAAAAGCGGGAAGCGCAAATCGCCTTGCTGCTTGGGAAAATGGAGCAGTTAAAGACGAGCCTTTCGCCCTTTAAACCGCATTTGCTAGGCGAAAAAGACCGCCAAAAAGGCTACAGCGAATTACTGGCCTTTCTCTCCTTAATTCCTAATGCTGGCGAGCGCTTGCCCTTTACCGAGCCGCAATTTAACGCCATGACCGGCAAGGGCTTACTGGACACCTTAAAAGCCAATGCCTTATACCCAGAAGGGAATTTGAGCCAATACGTAACCAATAAGCAACTCTTCTTCGGCCAAACCATTCAGTTTCAAGGGGCAAGCGACAGCAGCTTTGCTGCACTGCTCTCTATTAAAAAATACGGACTGGAAACCAACTCGATTATTCTCGATAAACTGTTAGAACTTGATTCCGAATACATTCTAACCCACAGCTTCGCCCCGGTACCGCGCGAAGTCGCATTGGATTTAGTGGATAAAAAGCGGGGCAATTTACTGAATGCGAAAGACTTAGGCAGTAGCCAAATCCTGCAATTAAGCGCATTAGAAGATGGGCTTTCCAGTGAAGTGGCTCGCTTAGGCTTCCATCACAATAGCCTGATGCTCCTATCCCCCAACAAAGCACAATTAGAGGATGCCATTCGCGAAGCCGTCAAAGCCTATGCAGCTGCTGGCATTGTCCTGGTGCGCGAAAACATCGGCCAAGAACTCGCTTACTGGGCGCAAATTCCCGGCAACCATGCCTTTATTGCCCGCGCCAGCCTGGTGACCTCACACAACTTCGTTGATTTCTGCTCATTACATAATTTCGATACCGGCTTTCGCGATGGCAACCATTTAGGCGAAGCGGTAACCTTATTGGAAACACCGTCAAAAACCCCGGTATTCTTCAACTATCACAGCCAATCGTCAAAAACAAATCCCGCCAAAGGGCATACCGCCATCTTTGGCGCCACCAATGCCGGTAAGAACACCCTGGTTTCGTTTCTTGATGCGCAAATGGGGCGCTACAATAATCGAAGCTTTTTCTTTGACCGCGATGAATCCTCAAAGATTTATGTCTTAAGTGCGCCCAATAGCAGCTATACGGTGATTTCACCGAAACATGCTGACCGTATCGCCATGAACCCGTTCATGATGGCCGATACGCCTGGCAACCGCAGCTTTGTAAAAGACTGGTTCGCAGAACTCATCAAACAACCCAATGAAACCGACTTAGCGAGCAGCATTCGCGAAACCATTAACGAATGCGTTAATTACGCCTTTGACCACCTAGAGCGCCGTTATCGTAACTTAAGCAATATTGCCCGCTGTCTTCCGAAGGACTTCCCACGCTGGCCGGAACTCAATCGCTGGCTACGCGAAGATACCACCAGAGAGGCCGGCGAATACGCCTGGCTGTTTGACCACGACCATGATGCGCTCAATGTTAATTTCGACAAGGTAGGCTTTGACATTACCTATTTAATGGATGAAGTCTCGCCTTTAATATCGACACCGGTTTACATGTATTTATTACACCGGGTGCGCCAGTGCCTTGATGGGCGCTTAACCTCAATTATCATTGATGAGGCATGGCAGGTATTCAATTCCCCGTTCTGGCTCAAGCATTTGAAATCATGGGCAGCCACTATCCGCAAGAAAAACGGCCATTTCATTTTCATGACGCAAACGCCTGAATCCATCATTCATTCACCGATTGCAGCGGAAATCATTACCAATGTCGCCACCAGTCTTTATTTCCCTAACCCGGCAGCCAATGAGGCCACTTACAAAGACGCTTTAGGCTTAAGCAATGGCGAATATCAAACCATTAAATCCTTAACACCGGAATCAAGGCTTTTCCTCTACAAGCAAGACCGAAAGAGCATTCTCTGTAAATTGGATTTAAGCGATTTACCAGAGGAAATACGAGTTTTCTCGGGCAATGAAAGCGCTGTTCGATTGCTGGATAACATCATTGATGAAGTCAGTGCCAATGCCGACGACTGGCTACCGGTCTTTTTACAAAGGAGTGGCACATGACCATCCGACTACTGCTTGTAGGCCTTTGTTTAAGCGTCAATGTGCATGCCGATGTATTGGGTGTCTCCGATGCCGCCATGCTTGAAAAAGCCATTGAGCAATTAAACCACTTGAAAGCCCAATATGAGATGCTGGAAAAAACTTACCAGAACGCCGAATCCCAACTAAACAGCTTGCAGAAACTTCAAGACCTAAACACTGGAAATTACGGCTTTGGAAACTTAAACAATAGTGTCGCGGATTTAAAGAATCGCCAGTGGTCAGCCAATACCTGGGATGAAGCTTTAAAAAATATTTCAGGAGGTAATCCAACCCGTTATCAAGAGCTGGTCAAAGCCTATGAGCGCAACCACATCACCTTGGATGATGCGAGCTTCTTAAAAGGAGCCACCACAGAGCGCCTGAAACAATACCAGCAAAACAAAGCGGTGAATGAAGCGGTCAGCGTGCAAGCGACTTACGCCTATAACGAAATCAACCAGCATTTAAAGGCCATCCATGAGTTATCAGCCAATATTGAAAAAACGGCCAATACCAAAGCGGCTATTGATTTAAATTCACGCCTGATTGCAGAGCTTGCCTTCATTCAAACCGAACAGTTAAAGCTGCAAACCCTAATCGGACAACAATCGGCAATGGCAGGATTTAACGACATTAGTAGCGAAACTGACATGGCACGCTTTAACCGCTTGCCGGATGAATAAGAAGGAGGACTAAATGCGAATAATCCTTGTATGCCTTGTATTACTGAATGCCGCTGCTTGCAGCCAACCGCCGGACTTGGACTCCCCTTGTCCGAATTACGGAAGAACCTGCTCGCAGCACCCGGTGAACTAAATAAAACTAACTTGTTAAGGACGACCATGAATCGATTAGCCATTACCCTCACACTTGCCTGCACCGTGGTTTTAAGTGCTTGCGACAAGAACCCTTTGTACTCCCAGCCGCAAGCTGACCAGGTTAATGCACTATTGCAAGCATCCCGCGCAGCCGAAAAAGCCATGCACCTGTTTTCAGCGCCCGGTGGCGGTTATTACCTAAGCTGTATGGGCATGAATGAAGGAATGGTCGACTGCCCCTTGCTGTTTAAACTGATGGTCAATGAATTACAAACCCATCCCGCCTTTGCCTCCCTCAAGGTCAAGGATATTGCCGATAAGCCCTTCTTTAATGGCATTGCCCTCGCGTATCAGCAGCGCTTTTTCAATAGCATTGAGGACTAACCATGGAAAGCCCAACCTACGCCAATATCATCGGCCAATTGACTGGCCAGATTGATGAAGTTACTAAAACCTTCGTGATGAATGGTTATCAAGCGCTCGCCTCGCACTTGGAAAGGCCGTTGGCGAGTGCTTGTGTGCTCGCCTTAATTCTTATCGGCCTGGGCATTATGATGGGCTTTATTCGCACGCCGTCACAAGACCTAATGAAGTTGGCGTTAAGAATGGGCGTGACATACCTATTTGCCATGAACTGGGGCTTTTTTTCCGAGTATTTTGTGGGGCTTTTCGTTCATGGTGCCAGTGAGTTGGGCGGTGTCTTAATGAAAGCAAACCTTCCCGGGGTCTCGGTCGATGGTGTTAATAGTGGCTTGCAATCGGTATTGAATGAAGTCGTTCGCGTAGCGTCCTGGACTTGGGACAAAGCAAGCTTGAAACATTGGAGTCCAATTTTTGTTGCGTTAATGATTTACGCATCGGGTATTTTGGTGATTGGCCTGGCCTTATTCGAACTCATTATCGCCAAATTAATGCTGGCCGTGTGCTTAAGTACCGCACCTATTTTCATCATTTTCACTCTCTTTGACTTCACCAAATCCTTTTTTGAGCGCTGGCTAGGAACGCTGGTGGGCTTTTCGTTGGTGCTGGTATTTGTCTCATCGGTGGCGAGCTTTTGCATGCGCTTAATCCATTGGTCGGTCTATGCGCATTACGTCAATCACGCCATCGATATCGGCCTCTCGGATTGGATCCCGATATTATTGGTGGCCATCTTTTGCGTCATGGCTTTGCTGGAAGTCACTGGTATTGCCAAAGGCATTGGCGGTTCTTGTTCCACAAGCAGTGGGGCTGCCATGATGGGCGGGTTCATCCGTGGGGCAATGGGCGCCGGTCGTAAGGCGAAGCAAGCCGGTCAAAAATCGAAGGAGGCTTTAGGAAAAATGATGCCAGCCAGTGCCAAATCGGCCGTGCAAGTTTATCAGGCCGCAAATTCCCCTCTCAACCTTCAATCCTTTCGAGGTTAATCATGAAAACAAGCAAGCAGCCTTTGAACGACTACTTTAAACAAGCAAAACACTGGGCGGATGACCAGTTTGCCAGGGTAGAAGTCTCTCGAAACCGCTATCAAGTGGCCTTTTTAGCCTCTATGGGATTGAATCTTTGTGCGGTGCTCGCGGTCAGCGTTTTAGCACCCATGCAAACATTAATTCCCATGCTGGTACATCATTATGACAATGGGGTAATGACCATTGAGCCGGTGACGCAAGCCAATGCGCCAATCAATAAAACACAAGTGGAAAGCGATATTGTCCGTTATATCACCCAGCGGGAAAGCTATGAGGTTAGCGCCTATCGCTCGCAATTCGATTTAGTAAGCCTCTTATCAAGCGGCTCGGTCAATGATGAGTACCTGCGCGAACAATCAAAAAGTAACTCCCAGTCGCCGGTGGTGCAGCTCGGCAATAAAGCCATGCGAAGCGTTCATGTGTACAGCATCAACTTTCTCGATAATGTCTTATTTAACGACCAGGATTTTCCGAAAAATCATCACAATGTCGCGGAAGTCGTTTTTACCTTGATTGATACCGATAAAGCAACGGGGCAGCAAACCGAAACCCAGTACAGCGCTGTCATTGCCTGGGTTTATAACCAACCCTCGAATGCGCCAGATATCCGCTGGAAAAATTGGGATGGCTTTCAGGTAACCCGCTACAGCAAACAACTTCGTAATGTGTGAGGTGATGATGAAAAAATTAATAACGACACTGTTACTCGTTGCCAACGCGCTGGCGTTTGCGCAACAACTGCCACAGCCCACTAAAGAAGATGCGCGAGTCACGCGCGTGCCATTTCAAGAGCATAATGTGGTCAAGCTTAAAGCACGCACGTTTACCAATACGCAAATCCTCTTTAATCCCAAGGAGACGGTTTTAGTCGTGGAAGGTGGCGACACCGCTGGCTGGATGGTTACTTTCCATGAGCACTTGCCCTACATGGTGTTTGTAAAACCCACGCTGTTTAATAGCAATACCAATATGACCGTGGTGACTGACAAACATAACTACTACTTTCAGGTGACCAGCAACCAATCGATTGAGAATGATTCGGTAAACCCCATCTATGCCTTGCAGTTCACCTATCCCGAAGAAGAAAAAGCCAAGCTTGAAGCGGCAAGAAGGGCGGCTGTTCTTCGCAACACAGCCCTAAGCAAGCAACACAAAGACCCGAAAACACTTAACTGGAATTACCGCTTTAGTGGCAGTGCCGAACTCATTCCACAGCATGTCTATGATGACGGGCAGTTTACTTATTTTGAATTAAGCCCGACGCAACCGGTGCCTGCTGTTTTTGCCGTTGATAACAAGCAAGGCAAGGAGTCAGTGGTGAATACCCGCCGGCAAGGCCAGCTCTTAATCATTCAACGCTTAGCTCCTCAGTTTACCCTTCGAAGCGGTGGCCTGGTGGCTTCCATTTTTAATAGCAATGAGATTGTACGACTTCAACAAGGCAGGAGGTAGTCATGCAGGCAAGTGATAAAAATAACGATGAACGCTTAAGCGAATTATCACAGGTGACACCGCCCAAGAAGACCTGGTTAGGGATGAATGCCCGAATCGCAGTGACTATTGGCGTTTCAGTTACCTTGCTAGGTTATGCGTTTATCCCTAAGCATGCCCAATCAGTCAAGACCGATGAGCCATCGAGCCATTCACAGGGCGATTACACCTTGTCGCAGAATCTTGAGCTGATTGAGAAAATGAAGGCGGAAGCGGCAAAGCCTATTACTAATAGTGAAAAGAACGCCTCTTATTCAAAACCCATTAAGCCCCCTAAACTGCGGCATAAAGACCATTTAAGCAAGGAAATGCTTGCCCGCATGAATGCGCCGACCACCTTTCTGGTGAATCGGCAAGCAGCCAGTGGCACAATCGCACAAGGCAGTCCAGGAAACGCCAATGCCTTTGCGGGGAATAATCCCAATACGCAGTTCTTAAATCAGCAGAATGAAATTACTTCGGTGGTTGCCAAGAAATTACCGCATCCGGCGGCTACTGTACCCGCGGGCGAAATGATTGCAGCTACCTTGGAAACCGCCATTAACTCCGAATTGCCGGGCATGGCACGAGCAATTACCATGCGCGATATTTACTCGCTAGAAGGCCAGCATTGCCTAATCCCTAAAGGCTCGGTATTAGTCGGGCAATTTGATTCACAAGTTGTCGATGGGCAAAGCCGCATACTCGTAGTTTGGAATCGGATACAGCTCGCCAATGGTGTGATTGTCAGTTTGAATAGCCCAAGTACTGATGCGATTGGGCGCTCAGGCCAAGGTGCTGACTATATCAATCGCCATTTCGTTGAGCGGTTTGGCACCAGTGCCTTACTGTCAATTTTAGGTGCTTATACCGCAACCAGTGGCGTTAACGGCCAAGACCAGTATAACTCTGAAGCACAATATAGAACGGCGATTGCGTCCAGCTTTCAGCAAACCGCCGGGCAAGCAGTGAATGCGGGCATGGCCATTCGGCCAACCTTGCAAGTCAACCAGGGCAGCTTAATCAATGTCTTTGTAGCGCATGATTTGGATTTCTTTAGTGTGAAGGGAGGCCGGGGCTAATGACGGAGAAAGCCTTTTATGCGCCAGGTTCAGACGGGTTACTGCAGCCCTTATCGCCCTGGCTAAATGATTTAAGCGTGTCGGAAATTTTAATCAATCGGCCGCAGGAAGTGTTTGTTGAACGACAGGGTCAAATGGTCGCTCATGCAGTGCCAGCACTCGATAGCCTGCATTTAAAGCGCCTCTTTGGCCTGATTGCTAATGAGAACCGGCAGTTGCTCAATGAAGCCAATCCCTTATTATCCGGTAATCTAATGGATGGTTCACGGGTTCAGTTAGTCATTCCGCCAGCTGCCAAGCATTACACGTTATCGATTCGGCGCCAGACCGTAGCTAATCGCAGTTTAACTGATTACGAACGGGATTTTTATCGTGAAGCGAAGCCATTTCTTATTCATGATAAGGAAGCGCTTTTCAGTGATGCTGATAAACAATTGCTGGCGGTGTATCGCAAGCAATTGTGGCCAGATTTTATTGATATGGCTGTGTTAGCAAAAAAGAATATCGTTATTTCTGGTGGCACATCCTCCGGTAAGACCACCTTTTTAAATGCCTGTTGCCAGCGTATCCCCCAGGGGGAGCGCATTATCACCCTAGAGGACACTTATGAAGTGAGATTACCGCATAAAAATCAAGTGAATTTGCTAGCCCCTAAAACAAAGGATGAGAACGCGCTCACGATGCAAGACCTGGTGCAATGTTCACTAAGGCTGCGCCCCGACCGTTTGATGATGGGGGAAATCAGAGGCCGCGAAGTACTTGATTTTATCGCAGCTTGCTCGACCGGCCATGACGGCTCAATGACCAGCATTCATGCCAATAACCCACAAATCGCACTCATGCGCATGGTGCAACTTTATAAATTGAATAATGTGCCTTCGATGCGCGATGAAGACATCTTGCGCGAAATCAACCAAGTGGTCGACATCATCATTCAATTGCAAAAAACACCCAATGGACGCGGCATTTCATGGATTTATTTCAAAGGAGCAACCAGCGAACCGTTAGTGAGGTGATTCATGAAAAAATTAATTTTAGCTACTTTTTCTCTTTTAGGTTGGGCAGGAGTTACCCATGCCGAAGATAGTGAAATTTGGATGCAAATCGGCATTTTGCAGACCCAGATGGTTGTTGTATCCAATCAAATCATAGCACTGGCCAACCAAATTGCGTCTATTCCGGCAGGCCCTCAAGGTCCACAAGGCATTCCCGGGCAACGCGGTGAGCGAGGACCAGCCGGGCGTTATCAGGCAGGCAATGGCATTCGGATTGAAGGCGAAGTGATTAGTGCGAATACCAGCACTCATCAAATCGGCGAGCCGTACCAGGGCGGTATTGTCTTTTGGGTGGATGACACCGGCCAGCATGGCTTGATTGCCAGCAAGAATGACGTGTATACCCAAGGCATTCAATGGCGCAATGGCGAAAGCGGTAACAAAATTACCAATGCGCGAGCCGATGGCATCGGAGCCGGTGAATCCAATACCCGCTTAATCATTGCCGAGCAAACCATTGATAACCAAACAGGCGAATTTGCAGCGCTCCTGGCGAATCAATACAGGGTGGCAGAAGACGGCGAAACGCCTTGTGTGACACCGGCCAATCCGCAAAGCCTTTGTTATGGCGGCTGGTACCTGCCCTCTATTTACGAATTAAGCCTTTTAAAAGCCAATCTTCAACCGCAGGGCTTAGCCAGTTTTACACCGGATTATTACTGGAGTTCGACTGAATCAAGTGTGTCTAAAGCATGGTTACAAAACTTTAGCACTGGGGAAGTTATAACCAGCGATAAAGCTAGCACTCTAGGCCATGTGCGCGCTGTTCGTCAGTTTTAAGGTGTTCCCCATGAGCAAAAAAACGATAACGCTTGTCCTATGCTTACTGCTGGTGTTAGAAATTGCCAGCATTGTTTCCCTGTGGGGTTTAGGTCTTACGAATACGCCTTATCCCTGGTCGCTATTTATCCTGCTCCATTTTGGGTATAACGGCCTGTGTATAGGGGCGCTACTGGTGGCAACACTGCCATTCATTTTGACGGCCAGCTATCTGAAAGGCGGATTTACACGCTGGTTAAGCGGTATTGTACTGGTGTGTATAGTGCTTTCAGCATTAGCCTTGGTTGGTGGCGTTTTCCTTTATCAATGGTGGTCGCAAGAAACGTTTAACAGTACGGCTGAGCTCACGTCCTTTTTGCAGGCGCTTTCCGAAGAGCCCGAGCAGTTAAGGCGTTTCATCGGCTGTGAGTTGCTGAGTTTGTTGCTGGCTTTCGCAATCCCGGTGCACCATCTGTTTGAACGAGTTCGCCTTGGCAATAAAGTACTGGGGAATGCCCATTTTGCCAACGGCTATGAAATCCACAAAGCCGGGTTTTTTAAAAAAAAAGAGGAAAGTTTAATCATCGGTAAAAAATACGGGGTTCCACTGTACTCCAATGGCTTTGAACATGTCTTAGTCTTTGCACCGTCCGGGAGTGGTAAAACCCGCAGTATTGCCATTCCCAATCTGTTTAATTACCCCTATTCAGTCGTTTGTAATGATGTAAAGCTCACGCTCTTTGAAACTACCTCTGGCTACCGGAAAAACGTCTTAGGCCATGAGTGTTTTTGTTTTGCGCCAACCCATCCAGCAGGAAGAACCCATCGTTTCAACCCCTTGGCCAGTATTAGCTCAGATATTAATCACCGTATGACCGATATTCAGCGAACAGCGCATATTCTGATCCCAGATAATCCGAAAGGCGATGTTATCTGGACACAAGCCAGCCGTAAACTCTTTAAATGCATAACACTCTACCTACTCGATACACCCGAGCGCCCTTGTACGTTGGGTGAAATGAACCGCCTGATCAAACAGCAGCAATTTGATGTGTGGCTACAAGACATGCTCGATAATACAGACCAGCTTGATCCCGAGTTTTACCGCAATGGTTATTCCTACATTAATAACCATGAGAAAACCAGAAGCTCTATTTTGGAATCCTTCTCCGGCTATTTGGAACTCTTTGACGATCCCTTTATCGATGCAGCGACCAGCGCCAGTGATTTTGATTTTAAAGATTTACGGCGTAAGAAAATGACGATTTATGTTGGTTTTACCGATGATGACATGGAGCGCTTAGCACCCTTGCTGACATTATTCTGGCAGCAATTGATTTCTGCCATGATTCGAGAAATACCCGACCCAAAAAAAGAACCGTACCCCTTATTATGTCTTATTGATGAATTTTCATCCCTAGGGCGAATTGAGCGCTTGAGACGGTCGTTAAAGCTGCTTCGTGAATACCGGGTACGCTGTATTTTGATGTTTCAATACATTGCCCAAACCTATGAGAAATATTCTCAAGATGAGGCGAAAGCCTTTACCAATATCAAAACAAAAGTAGCATTTACGACTGAAGACTTAGGGGATGCCGAATTCATCAGCAAAATGTTAGGCACTAAAACGCAACGGGTATCAAATGAATCCACTTCTTTACAGACACAAGGCATTAGCAATAGTCATGGCAAAAACTATCAAGCCATACCCCTGATGCGACCTGAAGCGATTATGAAGATTCCGGCGCAAAATACCTTGATCATGCGTTCTGGATTCCCCTCTGTTAAATCAGCGCAATTCATTTGGTATAAGGAATCAATGAAGGCATTACCTCAGCCCTGTTTACGTATTCCTGTTCAATCTATCAAGAGAAATCCGTTTAAAAGAGAGTTATCCAATAAAACCAGTTCAGAAATGTTGGATCTATTGTGAGGGTGTCGGCGAGTTCGTTTTATTTTTCCTGAAATCCCAAGGTGGAACCGGGTTATTATCCTTCCATAAACCTGACTTCTTTGCCTTGGCGTTATTTTGTAATTCGTAGAGACTGCGATCAGTGGATATTGATCATAGACCCAAGCCATACCGCTTTTAACTTGCTCGGCACTGGTATCTTTATTATCACAGATTACCCGGCCTACTGTTCGCCTATAGCGATCCAGCTTGAGAATTTGAACTTCGGCTTTTTTCTTAAAACACATTGTCGATAAAGCCTGCCGTGAACGTGTACCAAACGCTTGATGACGTTCCGGGGCATCGATATCGGCAAATACAAGGTGGAACGGAGGAGCTTGCGACGAGTAGATCTTGTATTGGTTAGCCATGAAGTTATTTTTACTCACGAATGAAGATTGGGTGACGATTTTTGGAAGGGAGTTATGAACTGGTGGCTTTTATTTACTACCGGTTATTGAGTTTATACAGTCTTTCTTTATACAAGGTGGAATTCATCCTTTGTGTCATCGGAAATGAAATAAATCGAATGCCATTGGATCCTGCAATAATGTCTGAGCATCTTAAGCTGAGAATGATCAGAGGAAAGCCACTGCTGTTTTTTGCTATGATTTACAGAATGTATCCCTTTGTGATTATTATATAATAACCAAATAAACGGAATGTTTAAGGATAAATGCGAATGATGAAAAACTTGGCATCGCAAGAATTCATAAAAATCATGAATGAAAAATTAAAAAAATGGATGGGTATGAATATGGTATGAGGGTTTATCTTGTCCCTAATAGTGAAAACCCCTTGGGATATGGCTTTGATAGAAATTATTGGCATATTCAGCTTTTGGTCTCAAAAGCCAGGCAAGAAGTTGCCGAACAATTTAATATAACATTACTGTTAATTGAGCAAGAAGAACGGTAATCTGCGGATCAACACTCTCGAATCATTAGACAAAAAGCCTGTAAAGAGTTCGCTCTACAATGTAGGAAGATAGTTTTATGTAAAAAATTCGTTTTACTTATAGAATCAATTTTATAGTAAAAGTTTTTTTAATGTATGAGTTTTTAGAATCACATGTCAGCCATTATTGATATTGCTATGTATTATATAATTTGGATGCCAGGGTTTTAGCGCATCGTTTTATTCGTATTATTATATTTGTTGACTAGCATAAATCAATGTAAATAAAATGATCAGCTGCAAGGAGCTTAGTGCTGAAACTTCATGTAATTGAGATGCTATTATTATATAGAATGAATTATAAGAATTTTAGCAATGGATAAGCGAACTATGTTGTGCAAAACATTTGCCTGCATTGGGTTTTTACTCTTTTCTTTTATAGTTTTTTTTGCCCCACCATACTTTGCAAATCGTGCCGATTTACATCCAGTATACTCAATGGATTTGTCTATCATAGTTGAGATAGGTAGTGTGTATCTTAGTGCCACATTTATTACGTTCTCGTTTATATTTTTTGCAATGCAGGTGAATTATGAATACATGCCGTACGATTTATTCAAAAAATATAATGCGATTCATTTGTTTATTCGTAAATTTATCATTTGTTTTTTATTGTCAATTGGATTCATATGTCTGAGTTTTTTAAATGCCTCTAAATTGGAAATTGCCATTCTCGCACTTGAGATTACCATATTGCTAATTTTACTTTTTTTACAGACTTACTCTTGGGCTTTGAAATTAATTAATCCGCATGTTCAATTAGATTTTCTGCTAGAGGTTATTAGAAAAGATTTCTTAATGCTTGAGAAAAAAATAACAAGAAGTTACTATTCGAACGACTCTAAAGAAAAGTTTTTTGTACAAAACTCCAATTGGAATTTGTTTATACTTACTGGATTAAGAATATGTGAGGTTTATATTAAAAAATACTCGGATAAAGGCGATTACCAAGTGTTTGACAAAGTATTTTCAGTGATAAATAACATTACTGATGAATATATTTCAATAAAAAAAAATACCTTCCACTCAATTTCTTACACCCCGCTGCCTAGCGCGCACCCGGATAGGAATGACATAGTTATTTTAGAAAGTTTAGAAATACTTAAACGGTGCTTTTCTCACGCGATAATAAATCATGATGAGAAACTGATCCAGCGAGTAATTCAGGAAACATATGAATTGTTTAAATCTTATTCTGAAATTGAATATGTGGAGCCACATTCTGAGAAATATCATGCAAAGATAGCAGTGGAATACTGTTGTTATTTTTTTAGCAAATCCAGAGAAGGAGGTTATCAGAATTTAGTTAACATTGAGCTCTACGTCCTAGGGCTAATGGCTGAAGCATTGATTGAAAAAGACCCAAAATTATCCATTATTATCATTGATTATTTGTTCGATTTATCAAAAGATATCTTAAAGGAAATCCCTGTAAAACCTAACAACTTATTGGCAGAATGTGTTAAAGAAGAAAGCGCAATTTTATTTAAGGCAATTGTAACTTTGGAAACTAAAAGGAAAATCATACGCCAAATAAATGAAAGACTGTATTCTTTGTTGTCAATGGGAAAGGCTGACATTTATGATGATGATTTCAGACATTTTTTTTCATTAACTGGTTTCGATGTTCCTTTCCTCATTCGATTTTCATGGATACTTGATTTAGATGATATTAAATTAAAAAGACATGTTGCAGAAAATTTTTTCTACTGGGCGCAATGTAATCTATTCACCCAAGTTAGGTATATTAAAAAATTAATACAGGAGGGTTCAAACTATATCTTCATCATCTTTAAATGGGATATGTATTTAATTCATTACTTAGTTCTCTTTGCAAAATTTATGCAAACAGATAGTCAGCTACTAAGTATTTTTAACAATATACAAACTAGAATAACGGCTTGGTTTGATATCCTCAATACTAATTTTGGGTATACGGTCTTTATTCAATTTTTCATGATAAATGATCTTGTTCTTCTTGATGATGAATTTTGTAAATTAAATGAAACAGCCATACATAATTCTTTAATAAATGGGTTATTAGCATTGCTCTATTTATCGCTAGAAGTGAATAATTCGACTGGGGTACGAGATGCATTTTTGAGTATCTATTTTCTTCATTCAAAATGGGTTTCACGCTGCAAAACACAAATCAGTTTGATTGATCTATTGCGGAAGCATCCTGGATTTATAGCACAAAGAGCAAATTTAATGCAGGCGCTGGATGATTTAAAAGGCAGATTACTAATTAAGAGCTTGGACTCTAATCTTGATATAGAAATATTAAAGAAATTATCTAGTGCTGATATTTTGAAAAAAGTAGACTGCCTATACAACAGCTTTAATGAGTAAAGTTTAGTCATTATTATCTTGATTTTTTATTTTTTGTAATCAATTATTGTTTTCTTAAATTCGCTAATAAGACAACGAGGGTTTCTTTTACAATTCGAAATTTTGGATAAATTCTTTCGAGCTAAAATCCCTCAATTTTGCAAAATAGTTTTATCGCTAATACCTGGTGTCTTCTTTTTTTTCCAAAATAAAAGTTAACTTTGATATGAGATATATGACAGAAGAGCCAGTTATTGATTCAAATAATATACTATCGTTCATGCGCTTTGTTTTTATCCAGTGCATATATGTGCTTTGTAATCCTTTCAGTTAAATTGGGTAAATTTTTCTGTAATCTGTCATGCAGGGGTTTGTTTACCAGTATCATTTTGGCTGTTTTTAATAGTTCGTTATCTGCTTGTTCCGCATTCAATCCTGTCTGTTTTGAGCGCATGGCCGAAAGTTCATGATATCGTTTTAATAATGGGAACTCATCTTTTAATTTCTCATAAACTGTTCGCCTATAGTGTTGCTGTAACGATTCTAATCGCTCTGCGAACATTTCTTCACAGCATTTGGCCTTTTTAATTTCTTGAGCAATGCGCATCGCATCTTTTGTAGTCGATAGTGAATGTGCTCGTTTGCTTAGCTCGCTATCTTCTTGCCAATTGGGTTTTGCATTAATAATGGCTCGAATCGTTTTTACCTGCTCATAACGGGCTGCTTCTTTAGCCAGCTGGCCCACATCACAATGTTTAAGCTTTATTTTGGAAAGCAGTTTCTGTTCGGTATGCAGCAACTCGGACGCTTTCTTGTCGCGAGCACAGGCCAGCTTATAGAAATAATCGTATTCTTTTAGCTCGGGCATTTTGAGCCCCAGTGTTTCCGCTTTAGCTTTTAGTTGTTGGTGTTGCGTTGCTATTTGTGTCTTTAAATCAATATACTGTGCAACATCTTTCCCAACTTGTCGGAGGGTTTTTCTATTATCCGGTGTTAACTGCTGCATTTGAATAGCCTGCGCATAATGGTAGAGATAGTTAAACTTATCTTTAATGACGCGTGATGCTGCAGTAATGCGCTTCACAGCCCGCTCCACCAAGCTATCAAACTCAAATCCATGCCGAATGCCGTGATTCATCGGGTAATCAATTACGTTATCCTGCAAGGTTTTGCGCGATAGCTGTTCTACCATGGTTTTAAAATCAGGATGATTTTTACTGTTTGCGAATATTTTTAATTTCTCTTTGTGGCGGGTAAAGGCGACAAAGCTTAGCGCTCTATCCCACCATTGGGTATCGATGCAAACATAGGTATTTTCAACGGACATGCCTTGTGATTTATGAACGGTCATAGCATAAGCGTAATCAATTTGCTTGTAGCGTTTAGGTACGGTCACGGTAGCACCCGAATCCAAACGTGCGATGAAGCCTTCCTCATTAACTTGCAGAATAGTCGCTAAATCGCCGTTCTTTACCCCAATGTCTGTATCGCCTTTCTTAAAAAATATTCGCTCGCCTTTCGTTAGATAGAAATCTTGAAGGCCAGTTTGTTCGACATAGCGCCTTAAGTGAGCCGGCACTTTGATTTCCCGGTCGTCATTCATTTTTAGGGTCAAATTATGTTCTTCATCGACTGCTGCAATACGGCCTTGCTCGCCACCGATAAGCCCTAATTCGTTATCGCTGTGAGTCACCATGATGTATTGGCCGGATTGATATTCACGGTTTTTGCTTTTTATTTCTTTGATGAAGTTGGCTTGCTTAGTATCCAGAATGCCTTTTTGCATTAGTGTTTCGCGAGCGCTTAAGTTTAAGCTATCCACGGTCACGTTGGCATGGGCAAGGATGATGCTATTTCTTAAATCGTCATGCGTTGTGATGTGCTTTTGCCAGGAGTTAACCAAAAGGTCGGTTGCATAGTTATAACGCTCATTGTTGGCAATGATTATCGCATTTTGTTTGAGATAGTGAGTTAGCCCTGTTTCAATATTGCCTTTCGCCAATTCGATGCTCGCTTGGCGGTCGCCAGCATGCCGTTGTCGTTTGATATCCACCATGGTAAAGCAGCCCACCTGCGATGCAATCCCTTTGAAAATGGCACCTTTCTTAATGGGTTTAAGCTGGTCGGGGTCACCGACTAAAACGAGCTTAGCCTTGGCTTCTTTCACCCTACTAATGAGATAAGACATATTGGCAAAGTCCACCATGCCGGCTTCATCAATGATTAAAATATCATTGGCAGTTAATGTCAGTTTTCCTGACATCATTTGCGCAGTTAATGAGGCGATTGTTGATGATTCGATACCGGATTCAATTTGTAATTGCTTAGCCACTTTTCCAGAAAGGGTTGCTCCTAGCACGCGGCAACCTTGCTGCTGATAGAAGTCTTTGACTGGCGTTAACATGTAGCTTTTACCAACACCTGGGCGACCGATTATGCAACTGATGTCACCACCATTTACAATAAACTCAAAGGCTTGTTGTTGTTCTTCGGTGAGGGTCGTGGCCTGTAAAAACTTCACTGTATCGGTTTTATAAACATGTGCGGTTCTTGCTTGAAGACCTACGACATCCTCTAAGAGCTTGCTTTCCTGTAGGTACTGATGCCGAGTGGTAAAGGCTTTCTGGCCTTGCTCGTTTTCGCCCAGGCAAATGACATTTTTATTCGATAACACCCGTTCGACAGTAACTTGAAAGAACTCCCTATAATTTTCTTGTGTAATGGTTTTGAATAACAGCGTTTCGATATCTTTCCGTGTGAATACACTGTGTTCAATCGACAGAATATTGATGAAGTTTTCGATATCGTTTAGCGCTATTTCTTCACGGGCTTGCTTGATGAGTTCATTTTCTTCAGAGATATAGTGATTCGCTTTATCCCTAAAACCGCCATGGTGTCTTTCTGGAATGATGTGGTCAAGGTCAACTGTTAAATCAATTCCCTTTTCTTCAAAATACGCATTTTGGAAGTCTCGCCATTGGTGATGCCATTGTTCTTTTTCAGTGATAAAGCCCTTGGCGAACTGCGGATTTAAATCGCGTGCTTTGTGCTTGGAGAATTGATTTTGTTCTAAACGTCTGGTGGTGATTAGGATGTGCGCATGCGGATTGCCATCACCGTGGTCGTGAATGGAAACATCCGCCGGAATTCCCTTATCGACAAAATGAGTTTGAGCAAAACGCTTGGCTAGTTCGATTTGCTGAATCAAACCCAGCTCTTTGGGCAAGGCGAGCATGATATCTTTACAGACTTGGGCGTTTTTTCTTATTTCTGCCCGTTCGACTTCATTCCAGATAAATTGCCGGTCTGTGAAATCTTGCTCTGCGCCCTCAGGTAACAGGAGTTCGGAATATTTCACGTCATGCCTGTGGCTGAAGTCATAAGTCAGGCCAAGTCGTTCATCATATAGCTTAATCCCGGCACGGTACGCGGCGGCAGCCACGGCACTGTGCCCTTTGCTCCTGCTATGGACAGAAATATTCGCATAGGAAATAGCCATATGCGTGAATTTAGCAAACAAACGATAGTTTGTATATTGCGCCCTTAGAAAATTCTTTTCTTCGGGACAGGTGGAATTCGCTGGCGCTCATGGTGGTAAAAACTATTGAACTCGAAGATCTGTGGGTATATGATGTTTTTGATCTCGTTAAAATTTGCGGAGTAATTATGTCAAAGAAGACAGTATCGCAAATGGAAGCTGTACTTATGGATAAAATTCAGAAAGCAAAAGAAAGGCTGGATCTATTACAAGAAAAGCACCAGCTCAAAATCGGACACTTGGCCTATAAACATGGCCTCCACCAAATCGAACTCAATCAGCTAGATTCTCTTTTTGCCAAGTTAGCCCAAGAGGTGATTCATGGACATAACTAAGCAGATTACTAGACAAAAACAAATCATTTGCCGTGAAGAAAAATCCTTGGCTGCTGAAAAGCTAAAAAAACGGCGCGCAGAAACCCGGCGAAAAATTGAATTAGGTGGCTTGGTTGTTAAGGCTGGGATGGATGCTTATAACAAAGCTGTTATTCTTGGAGTATTGAACTACATTAATGAGCTTTTATCCAACGAGTCCAAACTCATAGAGCTATTTGAACAGAACGGGAGTCTCTTGTTTATGGACAAGCTCAAAAATTGAGCTGTCCGAGTTGAGATTCCATTGAATAGCCTATCCATCTCTTTTCACATACCATGAGTTAAATTCAGAACCATTCTACAAAAACCAAGCAGTTCTTCCTTGCTTGTTTCAGTAGACGGGTCTCCTTCAATCGCTGCATGATTATCTGTTCTTGAATAGCAATTAATTTCTTTCAAATCGTCCAAAGCACCTTTATATGGATGAGAAGAATCGGCCTTTTCCAGTCTTCTAATAATTTCATCAAGAGTGGCACTTTCATTAAACAGTTTGGGATCTCCTCTTCTATAAAAATCTTCACAAACTGTTCTTAATCGAGTCCTAATATATACTATTGAGTGCTCTTCTCCTTCCACGAACTCTTGAATTTCCATCCGCTCAGTGACGTGTCGCGGTTTTGTTTCCAACTCGATGTCAAATGGAGCTATAGTAGAAATTCCTGGCGAGCCAGTTTGTAAAGCCAATGAAGAAATAATCGAGCGGTCAATTTTATCCCATAATAAGCGTAAGAACATTTTGTCATGGGAAAGAACAATAGTCTGTGCACAAGATGAGCATAATTTTTTTATCTCAATTGCAGTAAAATGCCTTCTAAATTCATCTTGACTAGTGAAAGGATCATCAAGAACCACAATAGTTGAGTTTAAATCTTTGGATTGGTACAGCTTCGCAAGAAAAAATGCTAAAGCCAAAGTGGATTTATCTCCGGCACTTAATGTATTACGGAAAGAAGGTTTATAAATTTCAACTCCTTTGGGATGTATGGGTTGCTCGTTAATGATGATATGGTAGCTGGCGGCGGGTTCTTTTCCCTTGTAATCAGGTTCAAAATATTCAATTCGAAAACCGGCATTTAATCTTTTCAAGTAAGAGTTTATTGATTTACCCATATTTTCTGTGATTGTTTGGCCATGAGTATTAAGCTCTTTTCTGAGCCGTTGCTTCTCTTGGCTTAAACTTGTTTTTTTTGATTGTTGGTCGTGCAATTCTTTAATTAAATCGTTGCATTCTGGAGCGGAGCGCTTCTTATATGCTAGAAGCATAAGGTATTCATTCTCCAGCCGTGAAATAGGCGGGTCAATTAACGATTTTTTAAGTGAATCGAGCTCAATATTATAAGTCTGAATAGCTGCATTATAGTTTACAAAATCATTACAAATGATATTCCATTGAGCCAACAAATCAATAAAAAGCTCTTCAGAAATGGGTTGGGTAATATTTTCTAATTTTCTAGTCAAAAGTAATTCTATTTCTTTGCTGAGTATTTTTAGCTTGTTTAATGACTCATCAGTAGCAGGTAATTGGGGTATGAGCATTTGAGCGTTATCACACCAGTAATGAAATTGATCATCATTTATCTGGGTTTTCATCACTGTAGTTCTTTCAAATTCATTTTGAATTTTTTTTATGTGTTCTCTTGCTAAACTGATTTCATGCGCCAAATTTTGATAGGTCTTTCCGAAAAATATTTTGTAAGCTTCAAATAAGCTGTTATTGTTGAGTTCTTGCCCGCAAAAAGCACATTCATTACCATCTATAAAATCTAGCCCTATCTCAATCCAGCTTTCATGGGATAGTGAAGAATTAGGGCTTTCTTTATGTTCCTTAATATGGTCTCGTACAGTGGATGTTACTTTATTGCCTACATCCTCTAATGTAGACAAGAATAATGATTCAATATTAGGCGCTAGTTGTGGTAGCTCAAGTGGGGTCGGTATTTTAGCCGTTGGGAATTCTCTCGCCTTATTAACTCTGTCCAATTCAGCTTTTTTGGTATTGAGTAATTCATCAATATTGGGTTTTGTTTCTAGGATAATAAAATCTTCTAACCTCATATCTGAAGGTAAGCTTCCCTTTAGGGTTATTTGTAATTCTTGCTCAAGTGATTTGATTGCATTGTTGCAAACGCGATTTTCATCATCGATTTCCGCAATTCTACGTATTCGGGATACTCCTTCTTCGCCCACCACCAGGCCATATTGATTTTTCATGTGATCAAGAGAGACCATATCTCCTGAATAGATATTCTCGTTAATGAATGTAGTATCATAAACAACAACTTTTGGTTTATGGCCTGTCCAATTTTCTTTCACGAATTGCGAATGACCGTTCCTAAAATTGAGTGCAGCAAATTGTTCCCCTTCAGACCCCAAGGTTTTTCGCCCAATAAGGATGTCTGAATTTTTATTAGAGACAGAGCGAAATAAATCGGCCAACGTTGACTTTCCCCAGCCATTTTCTCCAAAAATTAATGTGCACTGACTTAAGTGTACATTAGGCAAAGACTTACATTCCGAAAATCTTCCGATATTTCGGAGGCATTTGATATTCGTCAAAATGGTGGGGAGGTGATTCAATTACGAACTCCTTATGGTGGCTATCCTTTGTGGGAATGCATTAATTATTCAATATACATCATCCAAATAAGCCTCACATCAGAGTGGGGTTGAAATTGGACATAATACGCATATGCTGATCAAATAGCTTCGTGTAATTACAAATTACTTGTTCCAGCTTATTCATATTTTCCAATAAGAGGTATCTCGCCAAATCATGCTCTCTCAATTCTGTTGCCAACGCAAAAATATATTTTCTGTTTCGAAACTGACGTGAAATAGTCATTCCATTGAACAGCCCGTGCGAAACCCTTGCACACATCGTTTTTTTCTCATTCCCATGGAGGTGAGTGATTTGAGCCCAAGGAACAAGGATAAATGTACCGCTTTCTGCAACTCGCCTAAGTGGATCATTTAAAATGAGCTTTTCAGTATTATAGATATCCATCCAATTTTCATGGGTACAAAATCGATAAGAAACACCATTCTCAACAGCAAGAAAATATAAATAATCACAACCTAATCTCTTAAGGGTATGAAAGGCTTGATAAAATTGGAGTTCAAATTTCTCATGAAAACTATTGTGTGGGTTTTTCGCTTTTGGAGCCGCCTGTAAATCCATACTGCTAATTAATTACGTCCAGTGTTATAATAATGTACTCAAACTTTACTGGGATGTAAATGAAAAAAGCTCCTATTATCTCTGTATTTTTAGGAACGATTATCGAGGTATATGATTTTACAGTATTTCCTTTTCTTATTCCTGTTTTGGCTGACGTTTTTTCTCATGAGTATTCGGGCAGGGAGAGTATAAATTTTACTGTTTTAGCTTATATAGTGAGCTATTTGATAAAACCTATTGGTGCAATTAGCTGTGGCTATTTAATAGATCAATTTGGGCAAAAGAGGGTGATGTTGTACGCGACGTTATTAATGACTATTGCCACATTATTGATTGGTTTGATGCCTACTCACTGGTTGTGCACCAGTTATGGTTCCGTTCTAATTGTTTGTCGAATAATGCAGGGTTTATCGATATCGGGCGAATTCTCATCCGCTATGATCTTTGCTGTTGAACATGGAAAAAAAACGCCGGCCTTGTTAGGAAGCTTGGCCTTTGTTGGGGGTTGTATTGGAATAGTGTTTGCAAATTTAGCAGCATTTATTCTTTTATATATGGTACCTCATGAACAAATAATTCAATTCGCTTGGAGAATTCCTTTTCTATTTGGGGCGCTTGGCTGTCTAGCTGTTTTGTTTATCATAAATAGTATCCAAGAGGAGGGTAAAGTGCAGGGCTCATCAGCTTTAACTTATCGGAGTCTGGTAAAAACTCATAAGCGGAAATTAACTGAAGCGTTTCTAATCTCAAGTTTATCTGCCTCAGCTTTTTATATTACCTTTGTTTTCTTGCCGACATTGTTAACGTCCTTATTAAATGTGCATTCTCATAAAGACTCGATTCTGATCACTCTATTAACGTTAGTTGTCTATTTATTGCTTTTGCCATTTGGAGGGATGTTGGCGGATAGGATTGGAATCAGAAGACAAATAAAAATCGCGTCTGTCCTCTACCTATTGTTTTCATATGCAGTATTTGCATTATTGCCGCAGCTGAGTGTTACCAGCTGCATTGCTACTTTAACACTGTTTTCAATAACTCAGGCTTTACTCAACTCGGCTCTTCCAGCATTTCTTGTGGTGCAGTTTCCGAAAGAACAACGTGGTAAGGCTCTCGCTGTTTCTTATAATGTCAGCCTGGCTTTATTTGCAGGGCTAATGCCTTACTTTCTCTTATCGTCAAACAATCAGTTTAATCCGGGTATCCCAATAACAATTTGTGCAGTTCTAAGTTTGTTAATTATTAATCATGAAAGGAAAAGCTATGGTTATCTACGAAGTAAATTTGGCTATCGATTCTGATATATATCCTCAATACCAAGAATGGTTAAAGAAACATGCAGAGGAAATGGTTCAGTTACCGGGTTTCATTAAGGCCAAGATTCTAAGGCCAGAAGGGTCGGTAAGTGGTCAAGAGAAATTGACAGTACAATACCAACTAGAGAGTAGGGCAGCGTTAAATCAGTATTTTACAGATTTCGCACCCAAGATGCGGGGGGATGGACTTGCACGATTTGAAGGTAAGTTTTCTGCTGAAAGGAAAGTATTTGAAGTTCAGCATAGTATGAAAAAATAAATATACCTAAATAATGTATCTATATTGAAATTATACGTAACGGCGTATAGTATAAGCTTACATCTGATTAAGTCTTCTAATATAAGGATACAACATGGAAAAAAGGGTTTTCAAAGAGGCGGAAGCAGCAAGCTATATCTGCATGAGTCGATCTTTTCTTTCTCAAGATAGAGCTAATGGAACATTAGCTAACCGCACACCCGGTCCGAAATATATTAAAATTGGTCGTTCTATTCGCTATTTAAAAGAAGATTTAGATACATGGTTAAATCAACAAAGAAAGCCGTAATCAATACGGCTTTTAAATTTCTTTCTAGTAATTTTCTGCTTCTGTATTTCCAATATCTAAATGGCGGAGTTATTTAAATAGATATTATAGTGGCAATTACACTTATGATGTGGCTCAAACACTTATTAATGCCATTTGCTCAAATTTTTGAGACCTTATTGGGGGAGGAGGTTTTTTTTAGTATTTTCGATAAACGTTTGTATTTCAACATTTGTCATATTATGTTTTTTTGCATTACTTATCATACGAAAAAAATTTCTTAGATTAACTAACTCTCTATCACTACCTTGGCAGACCTCACAAATATCATAGCATCGCCTGGCGCAAGAACATCTTTCAAGCACATCTCGAAGCGCAATTTTAAGTTGATTTTTTGTATCCTTAATTATTTTGGAGTCACTAATGTTGCTGTCACACTGGCTCATAGCGCTAATTGATTCAAAAAATCTGCGTAAAATGTTTTGTTCATTCAGCTTAACTGCTTGATTCATACGATCTAAACCTATACATGATGACACATTCAAATTGCACCCTGAGTGCACCCTAGAAAAGTATTTCCAGTTTACCCTATCCTCATTGCGCCTTGATAAATATGGCGTCCCGGAGAGGATTCGAACCTCCGACCTGCCCCTTAGGAGGGGGCCGCGCTATCCACTGTGCCACCGGGACTGAGTTACAGAGAGCAAGTCTACTCTCTGATTTGATAAATGACAATGAGATTTACATTTCACTGTAATTTGGGCCGCCACCGCCTTCTGGAGCTACCCAGACGATGTTTTGTTTGGGATCTTTTATGTCGCAGGTTTTGCAATGAATGCAGTTTTGCGCGTTAATTTGTAAGCGTGGTCCTTTTTCTTCCTCAACGATTTCATAGACGCCGGCTGGGCAATAGCGCGTTTCAGGAGAGGCGTATATTTTATAATTGACGGATATGGCGAGCTCGGGATCCCTAAGCTTAAGATGGACTGGCTGGTTTTCTTCGTGATAGGTATTGGTGAGATAAACTGACGACAGTCTATCAAAGGTTAGTAGACCGTCTGGTTTGGGATACACAATTTTTTTGCATTGAGCTGCCGGCAGAAGGGTGCTGTGATCTGCGTGGTGCTTGAATGTCCAGGGAGATTTGCCGGCTGTAACATAGGTTTCCACAAATGCATTTGCAAGGCCAATCCATAGTCCATGACGAAAAGCGGGGCGTATGTTTCTCACTGAATATAACTCATCGCTTAGCCAGGATTGCTTCACTTTTTCGGGGTAAATGGTCATTTCCTGGGGAGATGAAGTTTCATTCGCAAGAAGGCTAAAACAGGCTTCGGCTGCCAGCATACCTGATTTCATTGCGGTATGAATTCCTTTGATTTTGGGCACATTGAGAAATCCGGCAGCATCGCCAATCAGTGCGCCTCCTGGGAATGTTAATTTAGGCAATGCCTGCCATCCGCCTTCATTTATGGCACGAGAGCCATAGGCGATACGCTCTCCATCTTCAAGAAGCGGGCGAATCAATGGGTGAGTTTTAAAACGCTGCATTTCATTAAAAGGACTTAGCCAGGTATTTTTATAATCGAGTCCGATCACAAAGCCCAGGGCTACCTGATTATTTGCCAGGTGATAAACAAAGGAGCCTCCGTAGGTTTTCGTGTCCAGAGGCCAGCCAAATGTATGGATGACCTTTCCAGGCTGATAATGAGAGGATTTTACCTGCCAGATTTCTTTAATCCCTATCCCATAGGTCTGTGGCTGCACCCCTTCACGAAGTTGGAAGCGGTTCATTAAATTCTGGCTTAACTGACCACGGCAGCCCTCTGCAAAAAGGGTCTGTTTAGCCAGTAAATGCATGCCTGGTTGATAGTTAGGTGTTTGCCTGGACTCTTTATCTATACCAACATCACCGGTGGCCACGCCAATAACTTCACCCTGATCATTATAAAGGATTTCAGAGGCTGGAAAGCCGGGGTAAATTTCGCAGCCCAGATTTTCGGCCTGGGTGGCCAGAAAGCGGCATAATTCCCCAAGGCTGATGATATAATTTCCTTCATTTTTCATAGGAGGAGGAGTGGGCAGGCGAAAGCTCTTTTTAGCAGTCAGAAAATAGAATAAATCCTCTGTGACTGGCGTATTGAATGGTGCCGTTTGCCATAGATCAGGCAATAACTCTTTGAGGCTTCGTGGTTCAAGTACTGCGCCTGATAGAATATGAGCCCCCACTTGCGCGCCTTTTTCCAGGATACAGACACTGATTTCTTTGCCCGCCTGTGCGGCAAGCTGCTTAATTTTAATGGCTGCTGATAAACCAGCAGGTCCTGCGCCTACAATGACTACATCATATTCCATCATTTCGTGATCCACACCGAATTCCTTTACACAAACAAAAAAAGAATAATCGCCTGTCTGATTCTCAAGATCAAGCTTTTCCAGACAATGAGAGAATGATTTTTATGGCTAAAGTGTTCAAATTTACTCCATATTGTAGTATGATCGTTAATCTGCAGATAAGAGGATGGTTAGATGTCTCTTGATAATTGTTACGCTGGTGGTTTAACGCTTGATTTTTTCCCTTCTCGCGAATTAGAAAACGTAGATCCTTCTAACGAAGAACAATATGTTCTGGCGCAAGCTCGAAATGTGCTTCGTATTCTTATGATGGGCTGGCAAACGGATTGGAAGAAACTGTTATCATGGCGCGCTTTTAATGCCGTTTTTGTAGAACGGGATCATCAGCTGACCAGGGCCATGCGACGAGGCTTTCAGGAGGGTTTTGATTATGTGTATGAGCAGCTTAAGAGTCAAAAAGAATTATCAAAAGAGCAAATAAGACAGGCTCAGTTATATATCAGCAATTGTTTATGCCTGCTTCCCTATGGTGATATCACTCCTTACGAAAGCTTCCATATTCCTCAGTTTGTAAATGGCCAGTGGGTCAAGGTGGAATATAAAGTCACCCAAATTGAATTAACACCAACCTCCGGCCTGAAAAAATTATTTCTAAGCGACAATGACCGTGTTTTTGCTTATGGGCTTACCCCGGTCAATAATAAAGATGCAGAACCCCATTTAGTCTTTATGGGTACTACCTATCCTGCAGGACAAGGATTCTGGCAGCAAGTCAAAACCGACCTGGAAGATGTGGAAACCGCAGGGAAGGAGTTATATCGCTCGGGAAATGAAAAGGTGATTCGCTGGGCGGAAAAGCAAGATAAGAAAGTACATGTTTGCGGAACGAGTTTGGGGGGAGCGCTTTCACTGATATTCGCCTGCCACCGAGGCGATTTAATTTCGAGTGTGGATGCTTTAAATCCGCCTGGCCTTTATAAAGGCCTAAGAAAAAGCCGTTATGATAATTGGGATGCTCTGGTCGCCGAAGGGAAAGCCCCTGAGGTACGTGTTCAAAAGCAAAAAAACGATCCGGTATCCAAATTTGGGGAATGGAAAAATGAATGGATCATTCTGGAGGTTGACCCGCCACAGGAACTGGAAGGCCCGAATTCGGTCACAGCTCATGCCTTGAATTATGCTGGTTTACCCGGAACTGAATTTCATCAGATCAATACTGAAGAAGATAATCGTGAGCGCAAGCGTAGAAACTTCTGGTTATATATTTTGGCTCGCAGTTTGTTTTCCTATTTTGTCATGCAGCCATTCAGATATCTGATACTCCCAACGGTTCGTTTTCTATGGGAGCATAAATTACAGCTGTTATTTTTTATTCCTCTGGTGGCTGTATTTTATATGTTTCCTCCACTGGGTGTAAGCCTCACAATTACTTTGCTCGGAGCGTCCACTCTATTGCTGATTAATGCAGTGATTTCAGCGGCAATAACCAGCTATTTTATCGATTCGGTTTTACGTTTTATAGGTGATCAGGTCTCAGGTAAAAGTACGACACTCTTATCGCGAGCACTGGATTGGTTTGGACAGCATCCTTTTCTAAAAACAGCAGCGTATTTTGCAATCGGAGCTTCGGTGGTTGGTCTGCTTGCAGCGGCTGTTTTCTTTCCCCCATTTTTACCAGCAGTCATTCCTTTAATAAAACCGGTTATTATTCTAAGTGTTTTAAGTATCCCATTAGTTATCAGTATCGCTTATAAAGCCGTCACTAACTTTATGCTGCTATTTGGTTTGAAAAAGCCGGACCCAGCCGCCTGCCATGATCCTGCGCTTCCCAGAAATAAAGAAATGGATATTTACGCTAATAAACAGGAAGGAACCTTCACTATGAAGGAAATACATGATTATTATCATGTAACGCGCTGCCTGTTAAAAAATAAGCCCTTAATTAAAGCTGAAGATGGTTCGTCAACTGAAGTGGATCTTGAGTCTGGGAAACCACAGAAACTGAGTAAAAGGCAAATACTGACGAAGGGAATTAGCAAGGAAAATTCTAGTACGGAAGTGAAATGGACAGTTAGTAAAGCCAAGCTCTTTCACATAAAAGAAACTGTGAATATCTACAATAAATTAAGTGATCAGCCGCAACGATTAATGGATGAACTACATGAAGAAAAAGAAAATTATCGACTAGGAAAGAATAGGTAATTGCTGTGATGACTGGATCCCTCGGACAGCCCTGAGGAATCCCCCTCATTATTCCATTCAAAAAATACGTAGCTTATCAGGTCAAAATGACTGTAAACAGTGTCGTTTCCGCGTAGGCGGAAATCCATCTTGCAACCAACGTCAGGAATTATCTTGAGAAATAGATTCCCGCCTTTGCGGGAACGACACGATAATAGATCTGTTTGAGTAATTGGTAAGTGATCCGCTGACTATATAAATAATGAGGGGATCCGTCGGACAAGCCGTGGGATGCAGAAGCCAGAAGAAGGCTTTGTTATCGAGATATTTAGATAAGTATGCAACAAGTCGGGGGGCGAAGGTAGCGAGTTAATTTTTTCTTAATCTTCATTTCTTATAATCATTATATATTTATAGTTCCATGGCTAATTTATAATGACACATAATGAATTTCTTGATTGGCTGGATGAGCTTGACAGGCTTAATCCAGAGCAGCCTAAACTGGCGGTTTTAATTGAAAGACTGAAAGGAGAAGCGTACAACCTCAACCAAGATCAAGTTATCGCGAACATTCAGGCTTTACTCAACCAGATAAGTACCTTTGACGAGAGTATTGTCTATCCTCGTGCTCATCCGGTAGGTCGGGTACTAAACACCTTTATCAGAGGAAGTGAAACAGAGCTTTTTTTTAGCACGAGAACAGCGGTTGCAGCCATTCAAAGAGTGCTAGACGCTTTGCCATCAAACAGCTCTCCAGAATCAATACAACGGTTTTATACCCGTGTAATGGATTGGAAACAGTTTGGTACTAAAGATAGGGAAAATGCTTTAAGTCAAGAAGAACAAGCCTATATCAAGGCAGATTTTAAAAACAGGGCAACTGAAAGTGTTAAACAGACGCTTGCCACTATTTATTCTGTAAATGATAAAGTTTCCAGAAGAGCCGCGCATGAGCGTTATATCTCTGCAACAGCTTCAAGCGTCAATACAGCCATCTCGACTCTGTATAATTATGTTCTGGAGCCTAATGAGCGGATCTCACCTGAGAGAACTCTTTCTCCTCAGGAA
Organism: Legionella sp. 16cNR16C; assembly: GCF_021297775.1. NCBI lineage: Bacteria > Pseudomonadati > Pseudomonadota > Gammaproteobacteria > Legionellales > Legionellaceae > Legionella > Legionella sp. 16cNR16C. Next base: position 648,204 of record NZ_JAJTMX010000001.1, on the reverse strand, counting down.
CTGGCGCGGGCAACTACCCAAATTTCCATGACGTCATTAAACTTCTATGCTCATAAGCTGAGCCTGATTGATCAACACCAGCGCGAAGTAAATCAGCTTAGGAAAAGAGCGGAAATAATCAGCGATCTGGCTGAAAGTGGATACAGGAGCACGAAGGATGTGAATCGCTTTTTAGATCTTTTAGTGTCGATTCCAGATGAACATATCAGCTTCCTAAGCTATATGAAATCATATAAGAAAGCGATACATAGGGCTTCTAATACCAATGTGTTTGCACAGGAATTGGCAAGTAAGGAAATCAATCATCTGATAGATCGATGCCTTAAATATTTTGAGCAGCCACAGACTAAGGAAAATGTAAGACAATTCATGGAACAGGCTGATTTAGAAATCATTGGCATCTACAGCGCTTTCCAAGTACACAGCAAGCAGATTTTTAGTACTTCGGCTAGCGATAAAATTACTGCTTTGCTGCAGCTTGAGAGTGATACAACTTATTTTGTCCGAGTGTTATTTGCATTACAACAAACAATTGACCATAGCAAAGATCGAGCTACTCGACAAAGAATTTTCGATATGATTTTAGACGCTGGAGTTGCTTATCACGGTGATATAGAAAATCGCTGGTCAATTGATACCCTGGCAATTTGCCTTGCAGTTGTTAGTGTGGCCTTGAAGACGCCAGAAGAAGCCCAGCAAGTTATTGATTTCGCAGCCAGGATCAAACCTTTAATAAAGCTGCAGGAAGATAAAACCGACCTGGTTAGTCAGTTATTCAAACTTCAGCTGAAAATTGATAGCAGTAACTCTCCTCAGGAAAAACAAACGCAGCAAGAGATCTTTGATATTATTTTGGAAGAAAGTATTGCCTATTTTTCCAATCCTAAAACGCAATGCTCAAGGGACTTTTTTGAATATTACATCGAAATATGTGGAGTTGATCATTTCAAAACAGCCGATCAGGCTCGTCAATTTATGGCATTTGCTTCTGCCGTCACCAACGATGGCACTGCATTGTTCAAAGAGCTGGCCGATTTTCATTCGAAAATAATCAGTATGGAAAAGAAAAATCCGGTTGTTTATCAACCAGCCGTTGACACGGCTACGAAGCTACTGTTTGATCTTATGAAACGAAGCACGGAATTTCTCGCAAAACCAAAAACCAAACAACTTTGCAAAGATTATGAGAATGACTGTCAGGAAATTATCAACGCGGCTCTTCCTGTACTGAAGGAGCACCGCGGTGCAAAGAACGTTTTGGCCTGGGCTGCTTTAGTAATGAGTGTGGGCATTATACCGTTGGCTGTAGCCACGTTTAACAAACTTTTTTATGGGGAATTTAAGTTTTTCCCTCAGACAGCAACAGAAAAAAAGGTGGATGGTTTAGAAGCGGTGATTCATATTGTATCGGAACCTCCCGAGGAAAAGCCGGAGGGAACGGATAGTTCTGAACCGTTTCAGAGTCCATGAGCTCAGATTGATTGACATTTAATTTTTCATACTCAAATATTAAACAATAGTCAGCGGTTTAAAACAGGGAACGTATTATGACTAAGCGCAATCATTTTGACAGGGATCCCAAGCTCTACCGGCAGCATCGTCCCCAGTATCCCGATAGCCTGTATCAATTTCTTTGGGAACAAACACTCCATCACGATACAGTATGGGATTGCGCTACGGGCAATGGCCAGGCAGCGCTGCCCTGGCTCAATCGTTTCAAACAAATCATTGCGAGTGATATCAGCCAGTCGCAGTTGGATGAGGCTTTCAAACATCCGTCTGTTGATTATCGCTGCTGCTCAGCAGAGGACTCTGGTATCAAAGCGCAAAGCGTAGATTTAATCACCATTGCCCAAGCCTTACACTGGTTTAATTTTGACTTGTTTTATCAAGAGGTCAGACGAGTAGCCAAACCTTCGGCCCTGATTGCCGCCTGGTGCTATTCGTTGGGACGCTTCGATTGCAACCTGGATACCATTGTCTGGAATTTGTATGAAAATATTCTGGGCGACAACTATTGGCCCCGTGAACGTCGTTATATTGATAACCGTTATACAGATATTCCTTTTCCTTTTGAAAAAATTGAAAGCCCTTTGTTTTTTATCGAAAAAGAATTTAATCTTGATGATTTTAAAGGTTATTTGAATACCTGGTCTGCTGTGAAAGAATACCAGCTTCAAAATCAAACCAATCCAGTTGAATTAATTTCCGATGAATTAACACTGGCATGGGGCGCAGCTGATCAAATCCGCAAAATGCAATGGCCTATTCATCTGCTGGTGGGGCGGATAGATGAATAAGCCAACTACGCTGAGATTAACGAAAACCTTCCAGTACAATTTTTCCAACGGATTTTCCACTTTCAAGTAAGCTGTGAGCTTGTTGCAGATTGGCTGCAGTGATTTTACCCAGATTTTCATTCAATGTGGTTTTGATCGTACCTGCATCAACCATTTTAGCCACATCGCTAAGAATCTGGTGCTGTTTTATCATATCAGGAGTTTTGAACATGGATCGTGTGTACATCATTTCCCAGTGAATGGAAATACTTTTTAGTTTGAACAATTTGATATCAAGAGACTCCGGATTATCGATGAGCGCGAATTTACCCTGAGGTTTAAGGCATTTTATAAGCTCGGCTGCATGCTCATCGGTGTGGGTGAGACTAATCACATAATCGACTTCACTTATCCCCAGTTGCTGCAATTGCTCTGATAGCGATTGCTGGTGCGAAATGACATGATGGGCGCCGTTTGCTTTAATCCATTGCGAGGACTCAGGGCGTGAGGCAGTGCCAATAATGGTGAGAGAAGTTAACTGTCTTGCTAACTGCACAAGAATGGACCCGACACCGCCTGCCGCTCCAGTAATAAGCAGAGTGCCTGCATCTGCCTTATCAATTTGCAGACGATCAAAAAGCAGTTCCCATGCTGTGAGTGTAGTAAGCGGCATCGCAGCGGCTTCCGCATTGGAGAGGCTATGTGGTTTTAATGCGGCAATACGTTCATCAATCAAATGAAACTCTGAGTTACATCCCGGGCGGGTTAAATCACCGGCATACCAGACTGTATCTCCTTTTTTAAATAAGCTGACTTTACTGCCGATATCTTTCACTATACCGACTGCATCCCAGCCTAGAATTTTATAGGGGCTGTTTTCGGGTTGAGTCCTTGAGCGTACTTTTGTATCAATAGGATTCACGGCTATCGCCTGAACTTCAACCAATAAGTCATGTTCCATCATTTCTGGCATTGGCAGCTCAATTTCCTCGAGAACATCTGCCACACCTGCTTGTTTATAACCAATCGCTTTCATAAATTGTCCTTAATAATAAAAGTTTGATTATACTTCAAATAGGATGAACTGAGAGGATGTAATATGAAAAAATGGATACTGCTGATTGGTTTATACTTATCAGGCCAATCGTATGCTGCAGTTTATGATTCCCCTGAAATATTCATGAATGTAGATATAAACCACCCTCATTTTTCGATTAGTTTGCCCTCTAATCCAACCACAGGCTATAGCTGGACCCTGAAAAAATATAATGACAAATTGTATGAACTGATGACGCATCAATTTCATCCCAGCAAACCCAAATTAATCGGAGCAGGGGGGAAAACTGTATTTGTTTTTGAGGTGTTAAAAGGAGTGACTCTTCCTAAGAGAAGCACCTTTGAATTTTTTTATGCTCGCCCGTGGGAACCTCAGAATGGAAGAACGCAAAAAGTGATCATTACATTTCAAAAAGGATTGAATACCGCTCCGCCTGTGCTGGAGCAGTAAAACCTGTTGGTTTAAAATCAACCCTCACCCTAACCCTCTCCCAGCTTGGGCGAGGGGATTTTCTCTTTAAATAAATTTTTCCTACAGTCCTCTCTCCCTCAGGGAGAGAGTTAGAGAGAGGGTTGATTTTTAAACATTATGCCTTGCGTCGAAAGGGCAAATACCGTGCTTCCCAGAACCGATCATTAATCAGCTTGACCAGATTTTCATTCTGATTGGTCTGTGCCAGTCCTTCCTCAATCGCGGCCTTCGCAACGCTTACAGCAATTTGTCTGGCAACCAGTTGTGCGTCATTCAATGAGGGCAGAAGCGGCAGAAAACTGTCTTTACGGCTAGGTGAAAACTCACTTAAGGTTTTTGCAGCAGCCCAAATCATTTTTTTGGAAAGACGAGTTGCCTGTACAGTTAATATGCCCAACCCAATGCCTGGAAATACCAGTGCATTGTTGCATTGCGCGATATCAATCAGGCGATTTTGATATTCTACCGCTGGAAAAGAAGTGCCGGTAGCGACTAGTGCCCGTCCTTGGCTCCACTGCAAAATATCGGCGGGTTGCGCTTCGCATTTTTCATCGGGATTGGATAAGGGGAAAATAATTGGGCGATCACAGGCTTGCGACATCGTCTCAATGATATCCTGTGAAAAAGCGCCTGGTTGTGCAGAGCAGCCGATTAAAATGGTTGGTTGTACATGGCGTACAGTATCCGTTAATGATGGATTTGAACCATTTAATGACCAGGATTGGATTTCACTGCGCAAACGTGCATAAGGCTGTTGGGCTTCAGTGAGATCCGAATCATCATTTATCAGTAAGCCCTGGCGGTCTATCAGCCAGAAGCGCTGATAAGCTTCTTCCTCAGTTAAACCTTGCTGGATTAGCGCATCAACGATCTGATCGCTTATACCTGTGCCTGCCGAGCCTGCTCCGAATACTACAATCCGGTGTTCAGAAAGCTTCTGACCGCTTACATCGGAGGCTGCCAGTAAAGCTGCCAGAGTAACAGCACCCGTCCCCTGTATGTCATCATTAAAAGTACAAAGCTCATCCTGAAACCGTTCCAGAATCCGTCTGGCATTGCCGCGTCCAAAATCTTCCCAATGTAAAAATGCGTTTGGAAAATGCTTATGCACCGTTTTAACAAAGGCATTAATGAAGTGATCATAGTCCGCAGCGGGAATGCGTGGATGACGACAGCCTAAATAAAATGGGTCATTCAGCAGTTCCTGATTATTGGTTCCCACATCAAGGAACACCGGCAGGGTACGGCTGGGATCAATTCCTCCGCACAGGGTATAAACCATCAGTTTGGCCACCGGAATATCCATACCGCCAATTCCCTGATCCCCAATGCCGAGTACACCTTCGCCATCGGTTACGACAATTAAGTCAATTTCAGGATTGGAGCGATTATTAAAAATTTCATCCAGTTGGTTTTTGTCCGAATGTGCAATGTACAAGCCTCTTGGCTGGCGATACTCATGGCTAAAACGCTTGACCGCCGTGCCTACGATGGGGGTGTAGATCGTAGGAAGCATTTCCCCGAGATGCCTGCTTAACAATTTATAAAAAAGGGTTTGATTTTTGTCATGCAGATTATTCAGATAGATATTTTGCTGGAGCCGGGTTTGATAACTTGAATACTGCAAATAGGCGCGCTTGACCTGTTCGTCCAGGGTTTCTACTCGATGCGGCAGTTTTCCCAATAAACCAAAGGCACGACGTTCCTCCTGAGTAAAGGCGGTTCCCTTGTTTAATTGCGGCAGAGTCAGTAAAGCTTTACCTGTGATAGACGTTTCAATATATATCTCATCGGTTTGTTTATCGCGAACAACACTAAAATCCAGCATAAATAGAATCTGTTGATTAGAAAGCTGACAACGATACCCAATTGCTGGCATTTATTCAATGAACAAAATAGCAATTAATGGATATTCTGAGCAAGATTTGGATGGTGAAGCTATTCCTGGCAATATAAACATCGTGGCATAAGTATTTGACTAATGATAACATGCAGGTTTTCAGTATTTTGTGAAGAGGTTGGGATGATAAAACATTTTGTCTGGGGGATGGCCGTTCTTCTCTCAACAAGCTGCTCTGCCCGAGACGAAAATTATTATCGACTAAATCCAGAGAAGGTTGAGCAGGCTTTAAAAAACTGTCCGGCGGCAAGCCCCGGCAAAATCAGCTGTAATGAGCTGAAAGCTTTGTCTGCCCGCCAAAATCAACTGGCTTATGAGCTACAATTAAGTCCACAGGGTTTTGGGCAGCGAATTTTGTCCTTGCAAATGAAGCTGGCCGGACAAAAACTGGAGCTGAAAGAAAACGCCAATCAGACTGAGTTACGGGAAATCATTGATCAGAATGAGCGGCAGCTGGCTGAATATCTGGCAATCGTAAAATGGTTAGAGTCTCCTGAGAGTTGATGAATGAGAATATTAGTAAGTAATGATGATGGTGTTTCTGCGCCTGGTATAAGAGCTTTGGCAAATGAAATGTCGACATTAGGCGAGGTCAGTGTGGTCGCTCCTGATCGCAATCGCAGCGGTGCCAGCAATTCCTTAACCCTGACTCGTCCGTTACGGATAAGACAAATGGATAATGGCTATTATAGTGTCGATGGGACACCGACTGACTGTGTGCATCTGGCTCTTACAGGATTTCTCGAACCAACGGTCGATTTGGTTGTTTCCGGTATTAATGATGGCGCAAATCTGGGTGATGATATTCTGTATTCAGGAACAGTGGCCGCTGCTATGGAGGGCCGATACCTTGGTTTGCCGGCTATCGCGTTTTCTATGGCGGGTGAAAACATTCAGCATTATGATTCTGCGGCAAATATTGCAAAGCAGCTTGTTTTGAACATGCACACTAATATGCTGCCTTCGCAAACGATTTTAAATGTAAATATCCCCGATCTACCCTTAAACCAAATTAAAGGATTTGAGGTGACGCGTTTAGGTACACGCCATTGTGCTGAACCTACGATTACCGAGCTTGATCCCCGAGGCCGGCCGATTTATTGGGTAGGACCCTCAGGCTCTCAGGCTGATGCTGGGCCGGGAACAGATTTTTATGCAATCGCAAGGCAATACGTTTCAATTACTCCCTTGCATCTTGACATGACCCACTATAAGGTTTTTGATCAATTATCAACATGGGTGGATAAGTTAAATTGGGAATAATGAAAATCTTCAGTTTTCTGTATGATAAAACGGTGCAGTGGTCCGGTCATGCGCATGCGCCTTATTATCTGGCAGGTGTATCGTTTGCGGAATCTTCTTTTTTCCCTATCCCGCCTGATGTCATGCTTATTAGTATGGGCCTGGCAAATCCCAGACGTTCCTGGCAATATGCTTTTATCACCACGCTTTTTTCGGTGCTTGGTGGAATTTTTGGCTATTTGATTGGTTATTTTTTTATCGAAGCGATACTACCCTGGATTGAAAGCTCTTCCTGGAGTGATAATTACCATTTGATTCAGCAATGGTTTACCCAGCATGGTATTCTGGTTATTTTTATAGCGGGTTTTTCACCCATTCCCTATAAATTGTTTACGATTGCGGCAGGTGCTATGAGCATGGCTTTTTTGCCCTTTGTTTTTGCTTCGATTCTGGGAAGAGGGCTGCGATTTTTTCTGGTTTCAGGCATTATGTATTTTTATGGTCATAAGCTTCATAATAATTTGCGGCAATATGTCGATATAATTGGCTGGAGTGTGCTGGCCCTGTTAGTATTGATCCTTTTAATAATGAAATTTGTTGCATGAGACAGACTATGCCTGCTTTATTTCTCCTGCTTTTAATTTCCTTTTTATCCGGTTGTGCGGTAAATCCGCGGCCGGTACCTGTTGAGGATATTCGTTCCCGGTGGGAGCTTAGCCATAAAACTATCCATGTAGTTCAGCCTGGCGACACCTTGTACGCAATAGCTTTTCGTTACGACCGGGATGTGCGTCAGCTGGCAGCCTATAATCATCTACGTATTCCATATTCTGTTCGCGCAGGTCAAACCATCCGTTTAAGCCCTAACGCACAAATCAGGACAGGCAGCAGCGTCAAACCTGCTCCACAACACTATGAAAAACCCTTTAAAACGGCAAAAACGCCACAATATATTCAAAAGAAACCAAATTCTGCCGTTGTTCCTCAACCTGTTCCCGCTCAGTACGTCGGTGGTCAATGGAGATGGCCTGCTCCAGGTCGTGTGGTTACAACATTTAATCCTGGGCAAGGAAAAAAAGGCATAGATATTGCTGGTAGTAAAGGGGCGGCAGTGTATGCTGCGGCAGATGGAGTGGTTGCTTATTCCGGGAATGGCCTCTCTGGTTATGGTAATTTAATTATCATAAAGCACAATGGCCAGTTTTTAACTGCCTATGCCAATAATTTAAAAAATAAGGTACAAGAGGGGCAAAAGGTTAAAGCGGGACAGATTATTGCCGAAATGGGAATTATAGACAGGCAGTTTTGGGGCGTTCATTTTGAAATTAGAAAATCAGGTCAACCTGTAAATCCAATGCTGTATTTGCAAAAAAGATAATACTGACCTAATTTATATAATTCAGTGGCTAATTTCAAATGAGACTGTGTTTTTTTCAGGCTGATATAAACACAAAAGGTGACAATCATGCAAGCCGAAGATGAATCAATAAAAGAACCAGAGATCGCAGAGACTGAATGGGAAGATCCTGTCGAGGAAGATTCATTGCTGTTGGAAGAGGAAACCTTGGCTACTGAGGATAATGAGCCTGATTTTACTGATGAAGAGATTTTCCCTACCTACCAGCGAGGTAGACAGACCTCCAAAGCAATGGATGCTACTCAACTCTATTTAAGTGAAATAGGTTTCTCGCCATTACTTTCCGCCGAGGAAGAAGTTCATTATGCTCGCCTGGCATTGAAAGGGGATGTTGCAGCGCGTAAAAAAATGATCGAATCCAACCTTCGTCTGGTGGTTAAAATTTCCAGACGCTATCTTAATCGTGGACTGCCTTTACTGGATTTAATTGAAGAGGGAAATCTGGGATTAATGAAATCCGTTGAAAAATTTGATCCGGACAGAGGGTTTCGATTTTCAACCTACGCTACCTGGTGGATTAGACAAACGATTGAACGAGCAATTATGAACCAGACTCGAACGATTCGTTTACCAATTCATGTGGTTAAAGAACTAAATGTTTACTTACGCGCAGCCAGACAACTGACGCAAAAGCTCGATCATGAGCCCTCTGCGGAAGAAATTGCCGAGATGGTGGACAAGCCTCTTGAGGACGTTGAAAAGTTACTGGGATTAAATGATAAGGTTGCATCAGTAGATACACCTATCGGCTATGACGATAATAAATCCTTGCTTGATACAATAGCTGATGAGAATAGTGTGAATCCGGCTGAATTGCTTACTGATGAAAATCTGCGAGCTCACATTGAATCCTTACTGGATAAGCTAACAGATAATCAGCAGCAGGTCATTGCCCGACGCTTTGGTCTTCGTGGGTTTGAAAAAGCGACGCTCGAAGATGTAGGTAAGGAGATCGACCTTACTCGTGAACGGGTTCGCCAAATCCAGGTGGAGGCTCTGAAAACCTTGAGAGGATTATTGGAAAAAGTGGGGTTAACTCAAGAGGATCTTTTTTAACTATACCCAAGCAACTTCAAAAATAGCATTTTAAAGTTGCCTGGGTATATACTGTATTTAGGAAGATCCGCATGCAGGTAAAGTATTATGATAAGGGATTTAAATTGGTTCCAGGAAGGCCCTTTGCCTGCGGATACTATTTATGGCAGCTATGATCCCAAACTGGTTGTTCTTTCATATATTATTGCTGTTCTGGCTTCTTATGTCGCCCTTGATTTCGCAGGGCGGCTAAGAGCAGAAAAAAATTCACGCGACAAAATATACTGGCTTCTGGGCGGCGCTTTTGCAATGGGAGCTGGTATATGGTCCATGCATTTCATCGGTATGCTTTCGTTTATTATGCCGATGGCAATGGGATACGATGTCTTCTGGACTGTTTTCTCCCTTCTCCTGGCCATCGCTGTCTCCTTCTTCGCCTTATTTATATTAAGGGCGGATAATCATTCTGTTCCAAATCTTATCGCCGGTGGGATTGTAATAGGTCTGGGAATTGCAGGAATGCATTATGCAGGCATGGAAGGAATGCGGGTGCATGTTCAAATCCACTATATAATGCCCACGTTTTTCCTCTCCATTCTGATTGCTATTCTGGCTTCAGAAGCGGCACTTTGGCTTGCTCTGGAAAGTAATCGAGGATCATCGCGAAAGCAGTTTTATACTAAAATGCTAAGTGCTTTAGTAATGGGAATCGCGATTTGCGGTATGCATTATACAGGCATGGCGGCAGCCGTATTTACGCCACTGGCAGCACATGGCCCGCATATTGAAACGGTTAATCAGGATTTCCTTGCTTTTTTTGTAGCAGGTATCACCGGTCTTATCATAAGTCTTGCCTTGATGGTTTCTACTTATTATAAACAGATGCTTAAAGTCGTGCAGAATGAGCGTGAGTTTGTAGACGCTATTCTGAATAACCTTGATGACGGAATCATTGCCTGTAATACGAGCGGGATCATTACTGTTTACAATAAAGCACTGAAAAAAAACTATCAGCACAGTTCACACGTTGCCGGCTTAAAATTATCTGATTACTTACATTTTGAATCATTAGACAATCAAAGAATCAATGACAATCAGTCGCCCTTGATTCGTGCTCTGCGCGGCGAAAAGATTCATGGTATGGAGTTGTTAATACAATTTAACAGTGGTGAGCGTCGAAATGTGATGGTAGATGGCCAGGCGATAAAGAGCGCCGATGATTCCACAATGGGTGCGGTAATTGCTATTCATGATATTACTGATTTAAAAGAAACAGAAAAAATGAAAAGAGAATTTGTTTCAGTGGTCAGCCATGAGTTACGAACCCCCCTTACATCTATCCGGGGGGCGCTCGGTCTGCTTTTAGGGGGGGCTGTAGGCAGTTTTACGGAAAAAGCGCAACGCCTGCTTGATATCGCCAATAAAAATTGCGAGCGTTTGTTATTATTAATCAATGATATTCTGGACATGGAAAAAATCCAGGCGGGTAAAATGGATTTCAAAATAACAAAAATAAATCTATCCAGTCTAATACAGGATTCGATTCAAGCGATAAAAATGTATGGTGAAAAATACAATGTGTCAGTTCGCTTTGAAAAATCACTGCCAGATATTATCGTACAGGTTGACCCGGATCGTTTGATGCAGGTTATCGCCAATTTATTATCCAACGCCATTAAGTTTTCACCATCAGGAAGTGAAGTCACGATTTCCATGAAACAGCAGGGAAATCAGGTTCGTGTGATTATTACCGATTGCGGCTCAGGGATCCCACCGGAGTTTCAACCGCGTATTTTCCAGCAATTCAGTCAGGCCGACTCCTCCTCAACGCGCGGAAAAGGTGGAACCGGGTTAGGTCTGAGTATAAGTAAAGCAATTATTGATAAAATGGGTGGCCACATTAATTTCACAAGTCAGCCGGGAGTAGGCAGCCAATTTTATTTTGATTTGACTACATGTTCTGAAGCACAGGAACAAACGGCGCCTCCAATTATTAATCAAAATCGCGACAGATTTTTAATATGTGAAGACGATCCGGATCAGTCCAAATTTCTCGCGCTATTAATGGAAGGTGCCGGGTTTGCTGTGGATATTGTAGATTCAGTGGCTGAGGCAAAAAAATATCTGAACACAACAAAATACAAGGCCATTTTGCTGGATCTCATTTTACCTGATCAGGATGGAATCAGCTTTATCAGAGAATTACGAAACTCTGAAAAAACAAGAGAGCTGCCTGTAATTGTACTTTCCGTTATTGCTGAAACAGGGCATTCAATTATTAATGGTGATGCCATTTCAGTAATTGACTGGTTAGACAAACCTATCAATTTTGACAAATTATTATTATCTATTGGGAAAATTAAAGAAAAAAATAAAGACAGGATCCCGCTTATTTTACATGTTGAAGATGATATCGACATGCAGAAAGTCGTTCGAACTGTGTTAGAAACAGAAGCAAGCTTAACCTCTGTCTCCACATTGCATGAAGCAAAAGAAGTCTTGGAAAAGCAGCAGTTTGATCTGATTATTCTTGATTTGCTTTTACCGGATGGCAGCGGTACTCAGCTTCTGCCTGTATTGGCTGAGAAGAAATTCCCGGTGATTGTTTATTCAAATACGGAGCTGGATCAGGAGTATTCCAAGTATGTAGTTGATGCTTTGGTTAAAGCAAAAACGACTAATGATGATCTTTTAAACAAGATTAAGCATTTGTTTAATGAACAGCAGGGAGGCCATTATGCCTGATAAAGAATTGTCGAGCATTCTGTATGCGGAGGATGAGGCCGATATTCGTGAGATTGCTCAGGTTGCACTTGAGGATTTGGGAAATTTTAAAGTCATTTTTTGCCATGATGGCTATGAGGTCATTGAGGCGGCAAAAGGCATTATTCCCGATCTTGTTTTATTAGATGTGATGATGCCAGGAATGGATGGTCCGTCTACGCTGATTGAATTGAGGAAATTACCGAGGTACACAGATATTCCAGCTATATTTATGACCGCAAAAATACAGCCGGAAGAGGTTGAACAGTATAAATCGCTAGGCGCTGTAGACGTCATTGCCAAGCCATTTGATCCGATGACCTTAGCCAGCGATATAAGAGCGATCTGGGATCAATTATGAAAGCTGAGGTTAAGGAAAAACTCCAGGCTTTATATACTGATTATGCCAGGGGCTTGCCAGATAAACTACAGTCTATAAAGGCTGAGTGGTTAAACCTTAAAGCGCATTGGGATAAGAACAGATTTCAGGATTTTCATAGAACACTGCACAGCCTTTGTGGTTCTGCAGGCACTTATGGTTATGACTCGCTTTCAAAAGCTGCAAGAAAGATTGAAATTTTCTTAAAATCAAAAACCAGTCAGGAATTTCTTTCCAGGGAAGACATGGATGAAATCTCCTCTCTGCTTGACAACCTGGAGGCTTCATTCAAACCAGCTCAATCACAAACTACCATTTCTGAAGATTTTTTTACTAGCAATGGAAAAATTTTACTGGTAGATAATGATAAGCGATTCATTCAGGAGTTAAATAGTAATTTGCAAGAGTCAGGTTATCAGGTTCATGTTATTTCCTGCGAGGAAAATATTAGAGAAGCTTTTTTTGAGATCTCTCCAGCAGCATTAATTGTAGATGTCGAAAACATCAGCCAATCGACGTCAGATTTCTTATTTGAAATTTATAATAAGGAGAAGCTATCAACTCCCTTGTTCTGTATGGCATATAGTGCCGATATTCTCACCAGGCTGAAAGCGATTCGTCTGGGTAGCAGTGCCTTTTTCCAAAAACCAATGGAATCCATTTATCTGACTCGGAAACTTGATCAGTTCTGTGCCAGCATGCCGGGTGAGCCTTATCGGGTATTGATAATCGACGATTCTCTGTCGCTGGCTGAATATTACGCGCTTATTCTTAAAGAAGCCGGCCTTATTGCGAGATACATTACGAATCCTTTGCTTCTGATTGAAACGCTTGGAGATTTTCAACCTGATTTACTGCTAATGGATCTGTATATGCCAGAATGTTCTGGCCTGGAGCTGGCAATTGTACTTCGACAAGAGCCCCAGTATACAGGGCTGCCGATTATATTTCTGTCAACTGAAGACGACAGATTAAAACAATTATCAGCCTTGAATCTTGGTGGAGATGATTTTCTTGTGAAACCAATTGTTCCCCAGCATTTAATCAAAACCGTATTTTCCAGAGCGAAGCGAGCGGAGATTTTAAACTCATTTATGACCAAGGACAGCTTAAGCGGATTGTATAATCATACTAATATATTACAGCGCCTTGACCTGGAAATCGCTCGTGCCAGCAGACAAAATGAGCAACTGTCATTTATCATGGTTGACATTGACCACTTCAAATTGGTTAATGATAATTATGGTCATCCTACTGGCGATAATATAATTAGAAAAATTTCTTCCATGCTTTTACTGTGTTTTCGTAAGACAGATATTATTGGACGATACGGGGGAGAGGAATTTGCTGTAGTGATGCCCAACACCAGCCCTGAGGACGCTTTTCGGGTGATAGAAAATTTTCGGATTAAATTTTCAAGGTTCAGTTTCCAATGCAATGGGCAAACCTTTTCAGTCACCATCAGTGCCGGTTTATCCAGCTTTCCGGCTATTCAGGACGTAAGCAGCCTCGTCTCCGCTGCAGATCAGGCTTTGTACGAGGCTAAAAATCATGGACGAAATCAGGTTATAATTGCTGACGGTGGTATTTAATCATCGATCGATGCTGCGAACAGGAAAGTTCTTCCAGCAATCCGTGTAATCCTTTTGTCTGGATGAATGCCTCATTGCCGCTTCGCTGACCTGCCATATCTCACGGGTCTCAAACATAAATGCCAGGGTATTTTCATAACGTACCGGCTTAAGATCCGCAGAAACCGCCTGCTCATAGCTTTCAATATCTGGGCCGTGACCACTCATACAATTATGAATGCTGACGCCTCCCGGTAAAAAGCCAGATTTTTTCGCATCATATTCTCCCCGAATCAGGCCCATTAATTCATTCATAATATTACGATGAAAATAGGGGGGGCGAAAACTGTGCTCTGCCACCATCCATCTCGGTGGAAAAATAACGAAGTCGAGATTAGCCACACCTGCTGTTTCACTTTCAGAAGTCAGAACAGTAAATATTGAGGGATCGGGATGATCAAAGCTTACCGTGTTAATAGTGTTAAACAGGGATAAATCGTAGCAATAGGGTGCCAGGTTGCCATGCCAGGCAACCACATTCAAAGGAGATGTGTCACTTTGAGCTGCCCATAAGCGCTGTTGTGATTTACAAACCAGCGTAACTTCTCGGCTTAGCGATTCAAAAGCTGCCACGGGATAGAGAAAATGCCTGGGGTTGGCCAGGGAGTTAGCGCCAATGACTCCTAAAGGCGGGAGTGTAAGAGGAGAGCCTCCATTTTCGCACAAATAGCCGCTTGCTGATGCGCCATTTAATTCCACGCGAAATTTAACTCCTCTGGGAATTACAGCAATTTGCCCTGGTTTGATTTTCAGATGACCAAACTCGGTGAGCAAAGACAATTCGCCTTCATAAGGGACGAACAATAATTCACCGTCAAAATTGCTAAAATAACGATGTACCATCGATTGATTGCACTGATAAATATAAGCCCGGATTAGATTGCTTCCTGCAATAGGGAATAATCCATCGATAAAATCCACTGAATTCTGAGGTGAGGGCAATGGCGACCAGCGGTAGGGATTAGGGGCCTGATATTCGAGCAAATCATTAAACTGAGCGCCTTCATAGGGAACATAATCCTGCTGTTTAACCGACGGAGCTGTTTTATAAAGCCAGCTGTGCAAATTTGCTGCACGCGCTTTGGTAAATGCAGAGCCGCTCAATTGCTCAGCATAAAGCCCATAAGCGCATTCCTGGGGAGAGTTCTGATTTTTGGGTAGTGCCCCTGCTATCGCTTCTGTCTGATGATGATTGCCAAATCCGGACAAATACACCGCAATTCTCCCTGAAGTTAGTTATTTTCTAGAATATCTCGATCGATTCAGCCTGTCGAGAACATAATTCTATCGGCAGAACCTCTATTCCGGAATCGGCTTGAATGCTATAATTTTTTCAATTTTTTTAGCATTGAGGTGTGTTGTGGCCGGTCATAGCAAATGGGCGAATATTAAATTCAGAAAAGGTGTTCAAGATGCCAAACGAGGTAAAATTTTTACCAAATTAATCCGTGAAATTACGGTTTCTGCTCGGATGGGCGGGGGAGACGAGTCTTCCAACCCGCGTTTGAGAGATGCGGTGATTAAGGCACTGAAAGCCAACATGAAGCGGGATACAATTGATAATGCCATTAAGCGCGGCGCCGGCGGTCTTGACGGTGACAATATGATGCAAATGCGCTATGAAGGCTATGGTCCGGGTGGTGTGGCAATTCTAGTTGATTGTCTGTCAGATAATAAAAACCGCACGGTATCAGAAGTTCGCCATGCGTTCACCAAAAATGGTGGAAATCTTGGAACTGATGGTTCCGTTGCCTATTTATTCAATAATCAGGGTGAGATTTTATTAGCTGCTGGTCAATCAGAAGATGCTGCTATGGAAGCTGCCATTGAAGCAGGGGCTGAAGATGTTTCCACAGAGGAAGGGCAGGTTGAAGTGATTACCGCTTCAGAAAACTATCATGCAGTACTGAATGCCCTGCAGAATGCTGGTTTTGAAGTTGAGCAATCAAGTTTGACTATGCGTGCGCAGACAATGATTCCCGTCGATAAAGAGACTGCAGAAACCTTAATTAAGCTTATTGACATGCTTGAAGATCTTGATGATGTGCAGGATGTCTATAGCAATGCTCAATTGCCGGACTCATTGTTTGAATGACTGTTATTCTAGGGATTGATCCCGGTTCAAGGGTTACCGGATATGGAATTGTCAGAGAAGAAAAGCGCAAGCTGGTTTATGTAGACAGTGGCTGCATTAGAACATCCGATGCTGAATTAAGCCAGAGATTGCTGGAAATCTTTAATGGTATCTGCCTCTTAATGGATAATTATACACCTGATGAAGTGGCTATAGAGCAGGTGTTCATGCATCAAAATCCTAATTCTGCTCTAAAACTGGGGCATGCCCGAGGCGTGGCTATGGTCGCCGCGGCTTCGCATCGCGTAAAGATCAGTGAGTATTCTCCCAGAGAAGTCAAGCAGGCGATTGCGGGTTATGGCGCAGCCGAAAAAGAGCAGGTTAAGCGAATGGTGGTCAGTTTATTAATGTTAAATAAAGCTCCACAAAGTGATGCGGCTGATGCGCTTGCTATAGCAATTTGTCATTGCCATAACCGGCGAACGCTCAAGGCATTGGCTTTAAGTTAATTGTTGTCTCTGAGGTTTGGACTGTGCAGACGGAGATGCTGATCGTTAATATAGAAAATCAGGAGTTATGCTTATGATTGGTTGGTTACAGGGAACGATTATCGATAAAACGCATCCCGGGCGCTTTGTAGTGAACGTCAACGGCGTTGGCTATGATGTGGAAACGTCACTTAATACATTTTTCCAACTGGAGGCTTCTGGCGGTCAAATTGCTTTGCATATTCATACCATCGTTCGTGAGGACGCTTTTCTGCTATTTGGTTTTGCCGATAAACTGGAGCGTTCACTATTCCGCGCTCTGATTAAAGTAAACGGGGTAGGGCCGAAGTTGGCAATTAATATACTTTCCAGTATTGCCCCCACCGAGTTCATCCAGACGATAATACAGCAGAATGCGGTCTTTTTAACTAAACTCCCTGGAATAGGTAAAAAGACAGCGGAGCGTTTAATCATTGAAATGAAAGACAGCATTGAAAAACTGATGGTTTCGGAATCTCTTGAAGTGCCTAAACGGGAGCAAATTGTTAGTCATCGCGAACAAGACGAAGCGATTCGCGCCCTGGAGGCTTTGGGCTACAAGTTGCAGGAAGCGACAAAAGTAGTTTCACGCCTGGATGACGGAACTAAAAGCTGCGAGCAATTAATCCGACAGGCACTGAAAGAATTGGCAGGTCGAGCCGTATTCGGCTGATACAAATGGATTAACTTAAAGGAAAAAGGACTCTGACGATTAAACCGGTACCTTCTTTAGGCGACTCCAGCTCGACTCTGGCGCCATGAAGGTCACAGATTTGTCTGACTATAGCAAGGCCAAGGCCGCTGCCTGGGCTTTTATTTCCAAGGACTCGGAAAAAGCGCTCAAAAACACGGCTCTGTAATTCTTCCGGGATACCTGGACCATTGTCAGATACTTCGAAAATAAGCTGACTATCTTTTTGAAACACTCTAACGATTACCTTGCCATTTTCCTTGCAATAGCGAATTGCATTATCAACCAGATTACGAATTAAAATTCCTATTGCTGTAGAATTACCTTCCAGAACTGGCAAGTTATCATCATGTTCAAATTCAAGTTCAATTTGTTTTTCTAATGCGCTAGGAGCGAGCATGGCCATGATTTCGCGAGCGACTTTAATCAGATTGACTTCATCGACATCATTAATACCTGTTGAGCCTGGAACCAGTTTGCTCATGGTTAAGAGCTGCTGGACAATATGAGTACTGCGATTGACGCTGGCTATGAGTTTATGCAATGCCTGATTTTTTTCATCAATATTGCTAGTATTTAATGCGACTTGCGCCTGAGCTTTTAAAGCAGCCAGAGGAGTACGCAACTCATGAGCTGCATCAGCGGCAAATCGTTTTTCGCGCTCAAAACCTTCCTGCAGACGATAAAATAGTTTATTTAATTCATCAATTACCGGCTTAATTTCTTCCGGTACCTCCTGGAGATCTACTGGCTCCAGATGGGTTGGGGCTCTATTCGCGACCTCTTGGGCAACTCTATCCAGGCTATCCAGCCCGCGTCCGATAATAATCCATATTAACAGGCCTGACAGCGGAAAGGTCAGCAGCATGATATACAGATCGTCCTGAGCGATGCGGTGTCCCAGTTCGTTGCGTGTGTCGTAACGTTCTGCAAGTACAGTGCGGATTCCGGCTTTATCATTATAAGTAGTGAAAACCCGCCATTTCTGATTCGATAAAAATCGATCGCTAAATCCATCTATTTCTGAGGTCAGGGGAATTTTGGGAGCCGTTGGTGAGTGCAGCAATAATTTACCGCCATTAGTCCATACCTGAAAATTAAACTTGTCCATGTAGTTTTTAGGCGGTAAATCATTTAAAAAACGGCGCTGATAATAATTCTCGATTTTCTCTGGAATGACCTCCAAAGCATCCTGAATCTTTGCTAAAGGACGCTGGTGCAGATCGTCTCCTAAAAGCGCCTGATAAGAAAGCGCGGATACTGCCATGAGTGTATCGAGATGCTCCTGGATATCCTTCTGGTCGAGATAATAGTTACCAATAGCAGTCAGGGTTGTTGTTATGGTAATTGCCAACAACAAATTGATTAATAGAAACTTGCGTATTGATGATTTCACAATAGCTAACTACTCTCGCTTTTATCAGTCTTTTCGGCCATGTAACCTACGCCGCGTATAGTTCGGATAAAGTTTGCATTGAGTTTTTTGCGAAGATTGTGGATATGTACTTCGAGTGCATTGCTATCCACATCCTCGTCCCAGCCATATATACTTTGCATTAATTGCTCTCGGGAGAGAACCTGGCCACTGTTTTCCAGCAGTTTTTGTAAAAGAGCAAATTCACGTCGTGGTACATTGACCATGACATCATCCACATAAACAGAGTGAGCTGCGGGATCAAGTGTAATATTACGGTATTGAAGCAGCGCGTCAGCTCGTCCCTGCGAACGCCTGACCAGGGCTCTTACTCTGGCGCTCAGCTCATTTAAGTCAAAGGGTTTGATCAAATAATCATCGGCCCCGGTATCCAGGCCTTTCACCTTGTCTTCTACCGAGTCTCTGGCTGTTAATATAATTACTGGTGTGGCATTGCCGTCATTGCGTAAGGATTGCAGAAAGCCCAGTCCTGAGAGTTTGGGTAATCCCAAGTCAAGGATGATTAACTCAAAGGACTCTGATTTCAAAGCAGCGCGAGCCGCTTCACCGTCTTTTAGCCAGTCAACCACATAACCAAACTGGGTAAGCCCTGCCTTAACCGCATCTCCAAGCAGTTCATCATCTTCTACCAATAGTAATCGCATTACAACTCCTTTATTCAAGGCAGACTCTTTCCTGAGTCACCGGAGGGTTGATCACTTACTTCTTTATCTAACAAATGCCTGGTCAGATAAAGTGCCTGAAGAAATACAAAAACCAGAGTTAAGCCTGCACCGCCAAATAATTTGAAGTTTACCCATATATCCGTACTGTAAAAATATGCAACATACAGGTTGATTGCGCCCATTATCGTGAAAAAAAAGAACCAGGCGTAATTAAGACGATACCAAATTTTAATTGGGAGTTGAACATTATTTTCCATCATACGCTGAATAAGCGGCTTGCTGGTTACGTAAGGGGAAAACAGAAAGGCCAGAGCAGTCAACCAATAAATTCCGGTAGGCTTCCATTTTATAAACCAGGGATTATGGAAAATCAAAGTGGCACCGCCAAGAACCGTTATTATAGCAAAGCTTATAACGTGCATTTTTTCAAAGCGTTGATGCCTGAGACGGTAAATAAAAACCTGCAATAAGGAGGCCACCATAGCTATTGCGGTCGCTGTGTAAATACCAAATAGCTTATAGCCAATAAAAAACAGAACAATAGGAAAAAAATCAAACAATAATTTCATAGTATTTATATGAGTTTACATAGTCTTAAGTATAACACACGATTTAAAATCAACTTGCAAGTTTTAAACATAGTATTTCGTTGTTATTTCTCGGTACAAACAGAGCAACAGTATTAAATGCTTATTCAATCAAATCGTCCCAGCGTCATCCTGAACGCAGTGAAGGATCTCCTGAATCTGGCGCCGCTCCAAGCAGTTTGAGATCCCTCGCTACGCTCTTGATGACGTGCCTGGGGAGTGGGGGAGTACTTTCCAGAATTAATGTTTTTTTGCAAACTGCCAGGGCAGCAATACAAATAATACTAAACCGCCCACTAAAAAACTTTCATAGGCAGCTACATTGCCTATAGGAATCTGACTGGGAGGAATGAAACCGATGAGCATGGCGAATAAACAACATAATGTGCCAATTCCTGCGATTATCCACATCATGATATTTCCGCCTGGAACTGTATAGGCGCGCGGTCTTTGCGGATCGCTGTAACGTAATTTAATAGCAGCTGCAAACATGAAGATGTAAACCAGCAATGCCATTTGCGCGCATAAATCGCTGAGAACCCAATAGGCTGCGTTTATTGAGTCAAAGAGAATGAAAACACTACTAAGCAGAGTAAAAATTATACCTTGGGCAATCAGTATTCTGACAGGTGCATTGTATCGATTAACTTTTGCAAAATAAGCAGGTAGGGAGCCATCTTCCGCGGAAACCAGCAATCCTTTTGTCGGACCAATAATCCAGGCTGAAACACCGCTTAATCCACCAAGAATAACCAGAATCGCAATGACCTTTGTCATCCAGGACAAGTGATAGGCATCAAAGAAAACGGCATAGGCATCAATTAACCCCGATACGACGCTTAAGCTGCCGCTTGGAACTACGATTACAATGGCGAGTGAGCCAAAAACAAGGGTGGCGAAGATCAGAATAGTGGAATACAAAATTGCTCTCGGATAGTCGCGCTGGGGATTTTTGACTTCCTCGGCATGAACTGCAGACATTTCCATACCAATTAATCCAAAGAGAACGACTGCAAAAAGCGATAAATTACTCAGCGAGCTTAAGTCAGGCAGCCAGGAATTATGAATTCCATCTGCCAGCGGACGGCCTTGGATGAGCCATACAATACCCAGGCCTATAATGCCGAGCATAGGAATAATTGTGCCAAAAATAGCGCCCAATATGCTCACAATACTGGAGAGCCGCATGCCAAAACAATTTAAAAAAGTGAATAGCCAGAAAAGGCCGATAACCGTGCTTAACAGGTAAATCTTATTATTGGCCAGCTCCGGGGAAAACAGATAGGAAAATGTAGCCGCAATAAATGCAAGAATTGTGGGATACCAGACCACATTATAAATCCATTGCAGCCAGATGGTGATAAATCCGGCACGTTTACCGAATGCCTCGCGCACCCAAACATAAAGTCCGCCAGTATTAGGATATGCAGTAGCCAGTTCAGCAGCGACCAGGGCAATGGGGATAAAGAAAGCAAAGGCGGCAAGCAGGTAATAGGAGACGAGAGAAAAACCCAGCGTAGCGCTGATGGGAAGCGTTCGTAAGCTGTCAACAGCAATCACATTAATCATAACCAGAGAAAAAATGGATAAAACTTTTTTGGGTGATTGCATTTAAAGCCCTTTTCGCAAGTAACAGCGAAATTTAGCAGTTAATATGAACAAAATCAATGAAGGCCTGTTAAATCTTAGACAGTAATTATTGTAGGTTGGGCCCTTGGCCCAACAAAAGGGGTTGAACCAGCACAGAGTTCAATGTTGGCCAAGGGCCCAACCTACAGGTAATTGCAGAACTCCCGTACTCTTATTGAGCGAGATTTCTTAACACATATTGCAGAATACCGCCATGACGGTAGTACTCCAGCTCATTGACAGTATCGATTCTGCAAAGCACTTTTACCTCTTCTTTTTTGCCATTGCTTCGCTCAATCTGCAGAGTCAGGCGGGCGGCAGGTTTCAAGGAATCATCCACCGCAATGCTAATGCGCTCATCGCCTGTTAAATGGAGTGATTTTCTGTTTGTTCCTTCCTCGAACTGCAGAGGGAGAATACCCATACCAATCAGATTGGAGCGATGAATACGTTCAAAACTTTCTGTAATGACCGCTTTTACACCCAAGAGATTGGTTCCTTTAGCCGCCCAGTCTCTTGAAGATCCTGTGCCATATTCTTTTCCGGCAATCACTACCAGCGGGTTACCATTTGCCTGATATTTCATTGAAGCATCGTAGATTGACATCGTTTCACCCGATGGAATGTAGCGGGTAACGCCGCCTTCTACTTCCGGAGTCATTTCGTTGCGGATTCTGATGTTGGCAAAAGTACCTCGCATCATGACTTCATGATTACCCCTTCTTGAACCATAGGAATTAAAATCAGCTTCACTGACGCCTTTGGATTTCAGATACAAACCTGCCGGCGAATTTGCCTTGATAGAACCTGCTGGCGAGATATGATCCGTGGTAATTGAATCGCCCAGCAAAGCCAGAACATAGGCGCTTTCGATGGACTTAATCGGTGCAGGCTGTTTGGGCAGGTTATCAAAGAATGGTGGATGCTGAATATAAGTGGAGTTTGAATCCCATTCATAAGTGGTTCCACTACTGGTTTTAATAGCTTGCCAGTGAGCATCACCCTGGAAGACTTCGGCATATTCTTTTCTAAACATGGCGCCAGTCACCTTATTAACCTCTGCAGCCACTTCCTCATTGCTTGGCCAGATATCTTTGAGATAGATTTCCTGACCGGAGGCGTCTTTACCGACAGGCTCTGTATTCAGGTCAATGCTGGTTGTGCCGGTTAAAGCATAAACCACTACCAGTGGAGGAGAGGCCAGCCAGTTTGCTCGAACCTGAGGATGTACACGGCCTTCAAAGTTACGATTTCCTGACAGTACCGAGCAGACAACAAGGTCGTTCTCACTGACGCTTTCAGCGATTGCATCTGGCAGAGGACCTGAGTTACCGATACAGGTTGTACAGCCGTAGCCCACCAGATTGAAGCCTAACTGATCAAGATAGGGCTGTAATCCGGCATGTTTCAGATAGTCAGTTACCACCTTGGAGCCTGGAGCCAGAGAAGATTTAACCCAGGGTTTACGAACCAGGCCTTTTTCAACTGCTTTTTTGGCAACTAATCCCGCCGCCATTAAGACACTTGGATTGGAGGTATTGGTGCAACTGGTGATTGCTGCAATCACCACATCACCGTGGCGTAATTTGAATGAATTGCCTTTGACCGGGAATTCTTTCTGTTTTTCGTCTGCTTTTCCAGATTGAGTAAGGAAGCTGTCAAATTCACCGGGAAGAGTAGCCAGATTGACCTTATCCTGCGGTCTTTTTGGGCCGGCCAGGGACGGCTCAACAGTTGACAGGTCAAGACTTAGCGTATCTGTAAATTCAGGATCAGCAGAGTTTTGGTCATACCACATGCCCTGTGCCTTGCAGTAGGCTTCAACCAGCTTGATACGATGTTCGTCTCGGCCAGTTAATTCAAGATAGCGCAAGGTTTCCTTGTCAACGGGAAAAAAGCCGCAGGTGGCGCCGTACTCAGGAGCCATATTGGAAATAGTCGCCCGATCAGCTAAGGGTAAAGCAGCAAGCCCTGTTCCATAGAACTCAACAAATTTGCCAACCACGCCTTTTTTACGCAGCATTTGAGTGACTGTAAGCACCAGGTCGGTTGCAGTGATACCTTCGCGCAGCTTACCTGTTAATTTAAAGCCGATCACTTCTGGAATAAGCATGGAAACCGGCTGGCCTAACATGGCTGCTTCCGCTTCAATACCGCCCACTCCCCAGCCAAGGACCCCCAATCCGTTAATCATGGTGGTATGAGAATCGGTACCTACCAGAGTGTCCGGATAAGCATAGAGATGGCCATTGTATTCGCTGGTCCAAACCGTTTTTCCCAAATACTCAAGATTGACCTGATGGCAGATCCCGGTACCAGGAGGCACCACCTGGAAATTGGCGAATGCTTTCTGTCCCCAGCGTAGAAATTCATAACGCTCTTTATTTCGCTGAATTTCTATCTCGGTGTTGATAGTCAGGGCATCGGCCGTGGCAAATTTGTCAACCATCACAGAATGGTCAATGACCAGATCGACTGGAGAAAGCGGGGAGATTTTACTGGCACTTCCGCCCATTTTTTCGAGAGCAGCCCGCATGGCTGCCAAATCGACTACAGCGGGAACACCGGTAAAGTCCTGCATCAGAACACGCGCTGGTCTATAAGCAATTTCATGCTGTGAGGTTTTAGTATTCAACCAATCGGCCAATGCTTTAATATCCTCGACAGAAACAGTAGTTCCATCCTCAAAACGGAGCAGATTTTCAAATAATACTTTTAGAGAATAGGGCAGGCGGTTAATACCTTTAAAGTGCTTGTTTTCAGCTTCTTTCAAGCTGTAATAATGGTAGGTTTTACCATCGACCTCTAATTGACTGCGAGTTGAAAGACTATCTTGTCCAACTATCATAAATCCACTCCAGAGTTCAAAAACGCTAATCATAGCCTAAAAATTCAAGCTTTTCATCGAAAACAATAAGGCTTGTACCAGGCAGATGAAAAAACTTATTTTCAAAAATAAAAGATATTTGCTATTAATAAGTAAATACCCGATGTTTATGACAACCAGGATGTCATTTATGATTAATCAGATTCCCCCAGACTCCTTTTTTATGGTATCCGATGAGATCCCTCCTCTTGAGACCAGTGGGGAAATTGAAGCTGGGCCTTCTGGTATCAGCAATTACTTTTTAGAATTAATTACTGACTACTTATCTGAAGGTACCCTCCCAGAGACAAAACCTGTTAAAAATGAGGTAAGCCTCCCGGTCGAACAAGAACTTTCTCCTGATTCAAATCCCAAAGAGGCGCTTGAATTGCCTCTTGAGAATGTATCTTCTGTGGAGACTGACAGTGAGGATGATGGTGAAGAACTGCTTGTTAATCCAGCGCTGACCTGGCTAAATGCTATTCATAATGAATCTTTGACTCTTCAGCAGTTAAAAGTCGGAGAAAAAGTCCCTGATGAAAACCTGTTGTTACAATCACCTGTTTCCGACAGATCGATTATAAATCAAATGCAAAACCCTAGCCTAAGCCCTATTGAGAACAATAGTCAGATACCGCCAAAAGAGGCGGTTGATATTGAATTTGCACCCATAGATTCAGAGGAAAAATCAGCGCAGGCAGTCGAGAGTGAGGCATCAACTAATCAAATAATCCAGGCTGAGCCAGTCAGTGAAGATCAATCGATTGATTCTCAAAAAAACCTGAATGCTGATATAAAAGAAACTCTTGTGAGAGTAATTAAACCAGATTTTGCGCTTTCTCATTCAGAAAGTAAAACATCAGTGAGTGCAGCGAACAGGTTTGAGATTTCGGCCGAAGTAAATGAAAGCAGCTGGCAAGAGGATTTCAGTACACGCGTCACATGGTTAGGGCAGCATAAGATTAATCAGGCCATACTCAAGCTGAATCCCCTGGAGCTTGGACCGGTAGAAGTTAAAATTCATTTATCAGAGGATTCGGCAAAAATAGATATCAGCACTCATAGTCTCCAGGTGCAGGACTTAATTGAGCAATCGATTCCGAGATTAAGGGAAATGCTGATGAGTCAGGGCGTACAGCTGTCCGAAGTGAATATTGAAACCGGAGATCGACGCTCGCGCCCGCAGAATACTCCCCAGCCCGATGAGACTTTTTTTCAACACCAGGAAGAAGAGGGCAGTGTTGTAACGAGACAGACGAAAGGGATTGTTGATTATTTTGCCTGATTTTGTAGCGCCTGCGTACCGGGGTTTGTCCGTGTTATTCACGTTGAGCAGTACGCAGGCGAAGGTCAGAGGAAGGGCTGGTCCAGGCTAACAACGTCTGACGCATTTTATAACTTGCCCATTCCACTGATTAATCAGACAGGTCTGGCGGCAATGGCCATATGGGCGCCATCCTGACCAATAATTTCGATAATAGTGTTTAGGATAATAGGTTCGGTTATAATAGCGGGGGCCATAGT
The DNA here is from genome assembly GCF_021297775.1 of Legionella sp. 16cNR16C. Lineage (NCBI taxonomy): Bacteria > Pseudomonadati > Pseudomonadota > Gammaproteobacteria > Legionellales > Legionellaceae > Legionella > Legionella sp. 16cNR16C. The sequence continues at coordinate 622,032 of NZ_JAJTMX010000001.1, read as the reverse complement.
AGATGTAGCCAGGGCCATAATAATTTCCGGGGTATCGATACCAGTGTCCTCCATAATAGTAAGCGAGTTGTTGTCCTGCCAGAGTAGTTTGTGGGTTATTGGGAGTTGTTTGGGCTTGTACAGATTGAATTGATCCAAAAGTCATTAATAAAACTAACAGGGTAGGCAGCATTTTCCTTATCCTTGCAATATAATGATTCATTTTTCACTCCCTAAATCACATGGTGCCATTAAAATTATAGCCCCGTTGGTAATTTCTTGCCTGATGTATTCAGCTAAACACTAAATCGAGCTTTATATGAAAATTTTTGACGCGATAGAGAAAAATGAATTCCTGGAAAACTATTGGCAAAAAAAACCATTCATTTTTCGTCAGGCCTTTGGCCAATTTGACAGTCCTCTCAGTGGGGACGAGTTAGCCGGACTAGCGATGGAGGAGGAGATTGAAAGCCGTCTGGTCTGGCAGACACCAGGGAAGACACCGAACTGGCATTTAAAAAGAGGACCATTTTCCGCTGGTGAGTTTAAAAAACTGCCGGCTTCTCATTGGACCTTATTGGTCCAGGCCGTCGATCGATTTGTTCCAGAGGTAACAAAATTATTGGACGCCTTTAATTTTTTACCCCAATGGCGGGTCGATGACGTCATGATTAGTTATGCGACAGAGCATGGCGGGGTGGGTCCGCATTATGATAATTATGATGTGTTTCTGCTTCAGGCCAAGGGGCGCAGGCGATGGCTGTTAACGACTCAAAACTGTCAACCCGATAATTATCTGCCCAACCTTGAACTGCGTATAATGAGCCAGTTCGAAGTGGAAGATGAATATATTCTGGAAGAGGGAGATATGCTATATCTTCCGCCACATGTCGCTCATAATGGTATATCGCTTTCAAAAGAATGTATGACCTATTCATTTGGCTATCGAAGTTATCCGGCGAGAGAGTTATGGGATAGTTTCAGTCAACATTGCTGGGATGCTCCGATTTTTTCGCAATTATATAAAGATCCCATCTGGTCAACATTGAAAAACAGCGCTGAAATCCCACAGCAAGCTGTAGATCAAGCCAGGAATCTCCTAAAGAAACTGATTGATGACAATGAAGCTTTCAGCTCGTGGTTTGGTGAGTTTGTTACGGGCCTGGATGAGCAGGCAGAGGCTTTTTTGCCCTGTGAAAAGCAAAAGAAAAAAGCGAAACTGTCCAATTATTTAAAAAAATCAGGAGAGCTTGCTCGAAATCCCTTCAGCCGCTTTGCTTATTACGAAAACCCTGATCTTGAATTATTTATTAATGGCGAGCGCTGGAATATTCAGGATGTTTCAGCAGAGTTGGTTAAACTGATTGCCAGTCAGCGGATTATTTCTACTAGTCAATTATCAGATTATTCCGGGAATAGCCGGGATATCTCTTTTCTAAATAGTCTATGGGATATGGGTTTACTGGAGCCGGTTTAAAGGCACAGGTTTTGCATCTTGAGGATTACTGGCTTGTTTTATCAAGGATATCCATGAACATTAAGTCTATTGTTGCGGCTATGTTTCTATTGTTCAGCTCTAATCTTTTAGCTGCCGGGAAAGAAATTGCAATAACGATTGATGACTTGCCTTTTGTAGGCTCCGCTAATAATGATCCAAAGAAATTGCAGCGAGAGCATGATCGGTTTATGGCCATTTTACAGGCCCTGGTTGATCATAAGGTGCCGGCAACCGGTTTTATTATTGCCGGTAGTATTGAAAAGGGTCAATGGGAACTTCTGGAGGAGTTTCGTAATCAGGGATTTCAATTAGGAAATCACACTTATTCCCATCGAAGCCTGAACAGTGTGACACCTGAAAAATACATTGAAGATGTTAATAAGGCAGATGAGATTCTGTCACGGATTATGACCAGCCCTAAGTATTTTCGATACCCTTATCTTGCCGAAAGCAAGGGAGAAAAACGGGAAAAGGTGTATCAATTTCTGGCCGAGAAGAACTATACCATTGCTCCGGTGACTATCGACAGCAAGGATTTCATATTTAATAATCAGCTTTTCGCAATCCCCTATCGTCTGCGCCCGCAAAGTTTGCCTGCGCTGAAAAAAAGATATTTGAATTACATCTGGGGGCAGACTCTGAAAGCGGAAGCACGCTCCAATAAGCTTCACCCGGGAACCAGCAAGCAAATATTACTTATCCATGCCAACCTGATTAATAGCCATTTTTTAGGAGATATTATTGATATGTATCAGAAAAACGGCTATCGAATTGTGAGTCTCAACGAAATTATTAATCAGGAAAATATGCCCGTTGCAGGCGAGGTGAGTGGGGTAGTGAGGAGTTTGTTTAAGCAGCAATGATTTATGGCTATGTTATTTTGAGGGAACTTAAGAACCCCTCTCTCTAACTCTCTCCCCTGAGGGGCGAGAGGACTATTAAGAAAATCCCCTCTCCCAAGTTGGGAGAGGGCTAGGGTGAGGGTTGATTTTACCCCCTAGATCAATCAAATTGCTTTGGCAATTTCCCCGCAGCCTGTCGAGGTAAAAATAACCAATAATGCCCCGGGTTTTTCATTAGGCCCGCGGTGTAAGTTGCTTCCTCTCCCTCTCCCCAGAACACATCACCACGCACCTGGCCGCGAATGGCACCGCCTGTATCCTGAGCAATCATAAGACGCTGGAATGATTGCGGTGTTGAATCATTGGGAGTGGGACGTGATGTATCTAGCCACAGGGGAGTTCCCAGAGGGATCCATTTCCGATCGACAGCAAGAGAGTAACCTGGCGTGAGTTGCACTCCCTGGGCACCCATCGCGGCGCTGTCCTTCAGTTTCTTGAAAAAAACAAAGGATTTATTTTGATTGGTAATCGCTAGTATTTCATCTGGATGAGATTCCAAATAAGCACGAATGCTTTGCATCGAAGCATTTTCCTTAGTCAGAACTCCTTTTTCTATCAACACACGACCCACCGGGGTGTAAGAGGCGCCGTTCTCTCCTGCATATCCCAGAAAGACAGTTTCGCCGTTTGGCAGTTTGACTATTCCAGAACCTTGAATTTCCAGGTAGAGGCGATCAATATGGCTATCCACCCAGAGCAACACCGGCGCGTTCTCTTTCAGTACACCCTTATTAATTTCCTTACGTACATGAAAAGGGAGAAGTTTGCCCTTCACTACACGGCCAACGAGTCGACGATTAATCCCGTTATAACCAAAGTCGGCCGGATTAACTGTCACAATATTGTCAGGAAGCCCATAGATAGGCACATTAAACTCATCTGTTTTAGCCAGGCTGCCGTGCAACAAGGGTAAATAATAACCGGTAAATAGCCCTTCAACGGATTTTTCCTGATAAAATTCATAAGGCTTAAACCATTTTTTGAAAAATGATCGCGCTTGTTTTTCTGAAATCAGGGATTTATGTTCTGCTGCTTTACAGGCTGGCAGCCAATCCTTGACTTTCAGAGGAATCTGACTGCTCCCGGCATCAGCAAGCGGATCCTGTTTCAAAAAAGTTTTGCAGGATTTCTGAAAAGCTATGAATGATTTTTTTATTTTTGTTTCTTTCCAGCCTGGCAACTGGCTAAAAAGAGCAGGTTTAAGCTGAAGTGGGGGGGGTAATGGAAGAACGGGTTCAGTTTGAGTCACTGCTGGCGGTATAATTTGAGGTTCAGGATCTTTCGACCAGAACTTGAAAATCAGGATTGCTGATAAACAGACGCACAACAAAATAAGAGAATAAATTAGTCTTTTCATGCTTTGAGCAAACAATATTCTAACTGGAATTAATTTCAGCAATTTATCATTATTCGTTCAAAAATGCTACTAAAAACCCTCAAAAGTTTGGCATGATAATTAAAATATTTAAATTATTCATATGCTTGCTGAAGCTACCCGCAAATTTTTATTTTGCTGACAAGATAATGAAAGAAAGCTCGCCAATCCCGACTGGGCTATTTTTTCCCCTAATTGATACATGGTATAGCATTCAAACTTATCCTTAATGGAAGCAACATGCCGCTCAACCGTTTTTCGAGAAACGCCCTTGATTTCCGCAATTAACTCTGCTGATTTGCCTAAACGAATCCATTGTAATAATTCCCGCTCTTTGGATGTCAGCAAATAATGATTACTATTGGTCCACTCAAAGCTGTTTTGCGCTACTTGCTCAAGCTCCATTGTTCTAAGATCGGCTTTTATATTGACGACTTTTTTCCCTATAGAAGCATGATCGATATCAATGTTAACAGGCAATTGATAGACTGAAGTCAATTCCGGAATCATTTGCAGACAATCTTTGAAGTAAGCAATAAAGGCATGCAATGAATCCATTTTTTCGAGATAAATCTGATTAATGCCCGTTTGACTAAGAGATGCGCTGAAATGATAGCAGTGGGTCATCTGTGGATCATGTGAGGTTATTGTCAATGTGTGGCTTTGATCAAATAATGCCGCCATTTGATAGAGTGATTGGGTGTGACTGTCTTTTTCAAGATAATCCCAGAAAGAGTATTCAAATTGATTTTTTTCTTTAGCATGATGGTAGTGGACATCATTCTGAGCATGATTTAATCGTAGATATTCTGATGCATATTCTGGTTTGGATCCCAGACAAAATGCTTCCCCCTGCGCATTGACGGCTGTATAACCAAAAAAATTGACACCCAATTGTTCAAGAGGATTACAAATCTCTCGAAGAATATTATGATGAGCAAGGCTAGGATTTTGTAAGATATGATCAATATTCATTAGTACTCCTTTATGATGGGAGAATAATAACATACAAAATGTATAAAATAAATACAAAATAAATAGAAATTAATCTCCTTTGTCTCCTTATGTCCGTTTTTCGACATTCCTATGTGCAAAATTTAGACATATCATTGTGTCATAAATGAGCAACAGGAGAATTTAATGAAATCCAAGCATGAGAACAAAGCGTTCTTTGAGAAGAACTCATGGCCTAACAAAAGAGGCCTGGAAAAAATCCGTAAACTTCATGCGTATAACACAGAAACAACCTTAAAAAACACGCCCAACTTATTAGATATCGTTAACAATATTAAGGATGGTGATATCGTAATGGATATGGGAATGGGTAACGGACAATTTTTAATTGATTTACGAATCGAACTCAATAAGGTAAAGAAAAGAGCAGAACTAATTGGTGTTACTGCTTCTGAGAAAGAAGTACGGCATCACACTTGTGAATTGGCTAAAATTAAGATTGCTAAAATGAAGCTGCCCTGCGATTCAGCACGATTCCAATTATTGCAGGACACGCCGCAATTGGAAGCGGTAAAGCGTCCAGAAGATGATCGCGCTCAGGAATTCTTGCAAAAGCGGGAAGGGACAGTAGGTTTTATTTTTGATACTTATGGTCCCGGTACCTACAGCTACAATGTCTTACACAATCTAATTTATGCAGCGATACTTTTAAAGCCGAGCGGAAAGTACTCAGCTATCTCGTCAACAGGAGGAGATAATGAGGCCGACTTGTCTGTGTTGGGTGATACTAATTGCCGCGAGAAGATTCAGAAATTTTTTGAAGAAAAACTGGGAATTAGCATTACTTTTGAAAAAACTGCTATTGTTTCTGAGGTAGATCCTGGAGCAATCAATAGTGACTGGTTGATAAAGTTTGAGAAAGCTGCTGAGCCATTAAAGGCTTTGACTGCGATGGATTACAATGTTTTATGCAGGGCTGCTGATGAGATGATCGGACTTCCCTGGAAAAAACAGAAAAGCTGGTTTAAATACCGTGAGTTTGAGATCAATATGCGTGATTATGCACCTTTGAAAAGTAAGGAACCTGAGGCGGCGAGCACTCTTGTTATGAAATAGCAGGTTGGGCTTTGAAGCCCAACCAAAAAACTAGGGTACATTCCTTTGTTTTTCACCAGTATATAATTGCCGTGGTCTGCCAATACGTGATTTGCTGGCCACCATTTCCATCCAGTGAGACATCCAGCCAACTGTTCTGGCCAGTGCAAAGATTACCGTATACATGTTGGTTGGAATACCTATTGCACTCAAAGTGATCCCTGAGTAAAAATCAACATTGGGATAAAGTTTTTTCTCAATGAAATAATCATCTTCCAGCGCAATACGCTCAAGTTCCATAGCGAGTTTAAATATTGGCAAGTCATGAGCGCCAACGGCATTCAGCACATCATAACAGGTTTTTCTCATTACTTTAGCGCGCGGATCATAACTTTTGTAAACCCGATGACCAAAGCCCATCAGACGGAATGGATCGTCCTTATCCTTAGCGCGTTTGATAAAATGATTAATGTTTTTTACATCGCCAATTTCTTTCAGCATGTTCAGACAGGCTTCATTGGCTCCGCCATGAGCAGGCCCCCATAGGGCACCTATACCGGCAGAGATACAGGCAAAGGGATTGGCTCCGGTTGAGCCGGCCAGACGCACTGTAGAAGTTGATGCGTTTTGTTCATGGTCTGCGTGCAGAATAAAGATTTTATCCATCGCGTCAACAATAACCGGATCAGGCGTTGTATCTTCTGATGGCACGCCAAACATCATGTGCAGAAAGTTTTCTGCATAGGACATTTTATTCTGGGGATACATGTAGGGCTGGCCCACAGAATATTTATAGCTCATTGCTGCCAGCGTAGGCATTTTGGCTATAAGCCGTATAGCAGAAATATAGCGATCATGTTGATTATTAAGATCCATTGAATCATGATAAAAAGCAGAAAGGGCACCTACAATACCGACCATAATCGCCATAGGATGCGCGTCACGACGAAATCCATTCAGGAAATTATACATTTGCTGATGGACCATTGTGTGGTTATTAACCAGGCTGACAAAGCTGGTTTTTTCATTCGGATTAGGCAGCTCGCCGTTCATTAACAAATAGCAGACATCAAGAAAATCTTTCTTTTCAGCCAGTTGCTCAATGGGATAGCCGCGATATAACAGGATGCCCTGATCGCCATCGATGTAAGTAATCTTGGATTCACAGGACGCTGTAGAGACAAAACCGGGATCGTAAGTGAAATATCCTGCTTCACCTAATTTATTGATATCAATAACATCATTGCCAATAGTAGGCGTTAATATCGGTAATTCAATAGGCTCCAGGCCGTCAATACAAAGTTGTGCGGTTTTGTCGGTCATCGTGTCTCCTCATAAACAGTTGACAGCCAGCGCTGCGTTAAGCGCTGAACTATATAAAAATGCCAGGGTTGAGTCAATTTATCATTTAGGCATGTGTTATGATTTAGTATGAAGCAGTTTGATTATTATTCACAGCGTTTTAGCCAAAATTTAATTGTCTCCTGATAATACAAGCATAATCCAAAAACAGTCTCAGAGGCGAACTTTGCGAGCAAAGGCATTTTTATTCAATTGAAAGGCTGCTTGTGGTATAATTCGTGGTTTATTTTGAGTGATGCAGAAGGACGCCAGTTAGCTATGATCAATTCAGCAAAAGAAATCATCCCGGTCAATATTGAAGACGAGCTCAAACAGTCTTATCTCGACTACGCTATGAGTGTTATCGTCGGCCGCGCCTTGCCGGATGTTCGCGATGGCTTAAAACCGGTTCATCGCCGAGTCCTGTTTGCTATGAGCGAGTTAGGGAATGATTGGAACAAGCCCTATAAAAAATCCGCTCGTGTGGTCGGTGACGTAATCGGTAAATACCATCCACATGGTGATACTGCGGTGTATGACACGATTGTTCGGATGGCACAGCCTTTTTCAATGCGTTATATGCTGATTGATGGTCAGGGAAACTTTGGATCAGTCGATGGGGATATGGCCGCCGCCATGCGGTACACGGAAGTGCGTATGTCCAAGGTCGCGCATGCCTTATTGGCGGATTTGGAAAAAGAAACAGTTGATTTCAGTCCAAACTATGATGAAACAGAGTTCGCTCCCGTCGTTTTACCTTCGCGCATTCCCAATCTGCTAATCAACGGCTCATCAGGGATCGCAGTAGGTATGGCGACCAATATCCCGCCACATAATTTAACCGAGGTTGTCAACGCCTGTATTGCACTGGTAGAGGAGCCCGATTTAACGCTTGAAGATATCATGGGATACGTTCCAGGTCCTGATTTCCCGACTGCGGCTATTATCAATGGTAAAGCGGGCATCCTGGAGGCATACCGTACAGGTCGGGGTCGAATTTCTATTCGAGCAAGGACTGAAATTGAAACCGACAGTCATTCCGGACGCCAGGCTATTATCATTAATGAACTTCCTTATCAGGTAAACAAGGCTCGTCTGGTTGAGAAAATCGCTGAATTGGTCCGGGATAAAAAGATTGAGGGCATTTCCGGACTGAGGGACGAATCGGACAAGCAGGGTATGCGCGTTGTGATCGAGCTAAAGCGCGGTGAGGTGGCTGAGGTCGTTCTAAACAATCTCTATGCTCATACCCAAATGCAAAATGTGTTTGGTATCAACATGGTTGCCCTGGTTGATGGTCAACCGCGAACACTGAATTTAAAACAAATTCTTGAATACTTTATCAAACATCGCCGCGAAGTCGTTACCCGTCGTACCATTTACGAACTGAAAAAAGCACGAAACAGAGCTCACTTATTAGAAGGACTGGGGATTGCCTTAGCCAATATTGACGAGATGATTGAGTTAATCAAAAAGTCTCCCACTCCACAGGATGCGAAGGAAGCCCTACTGGCCAGAGAGTGGCAGCCAGGCTTAGTCAAAGCCATGCTTGAAAATGCCGGCAGCGATGCTTGCCGTCCTGATGACCTCCCATCAGAGTATGGCCTTGGAAGTAATGGATATAAATTGTCTCCAGCACAGGCGCAGGCAATTCTTGAATTAAGATTGCATCGTTTGACTGCGCTGGAGCAGGAAAAAATCATTAATGAGTTTGAAGATTTACTCAAACAGATTAAAGATTTAATGGATATTCTTGCCTCACCCGAGCGATTAATGCAGGTGATTAAAGATGAATTAATTGAAATTAAATCACAGTTTGGCGATGAGCGCCGCACAGAAATTACGGCATCACAGGAAGATCTGACTATTGAAGATCTGATCACTGAAGAAGATGTTGTTGTAACTTTATCCCATCAGGGCTATGTCAAATACCAGCCTATTTCATCCTATCAGGCCCAAAGAAGAGGTGGAAAAGGCAAGTCTGCAACTAATGTTAAAGACGAAGATTTTATAGAACGTCTTGTGATTGCCAGTACTCATGACACGCTTCTTTGTTTTTCAAATCATGGCAAATTGTATTGGCTTAAAGCCTATCAACTGCCTTTGGCCAGCCGAATTTCTCGAGGCAAGCCCATTGTGAATATTTTACCTCTGGCAGAAGATGAAGCCATTAATGCCATGTTGCCGGTGAGAGAGTTCAACGAAGGATATTTTGTGTTTATGGCCACCCGTTTTGGAACCGTCAAAAAGGTTTCTCTGGAAGCCTTCAGCCGTCCACGAGCCAATGGGATTATTGCAGTTGATCTGGATGAAAATGATCGCCTGGTCGGTGTGGATATTACTGACGGCAGTAAAGATATTATGCTCTTTACAGATGCGGGCAAGGTGATTCGATTTGATGAGAAATTAATCAGGCCAATGGGGCGCACCGCGCGTGGTGTGCGGGGAATACGATTGGGTGAAGATCAATCGGTTATTTCTCTCGTTGTCGCCAAACCGGAAGGCACCATCCTGACCGCTACTGAAAATGGCTATGGCAAGCGAACCGATGTTGAAGAATACCGTGTGTCCGGTCGCGGCGGTCAAGGAGTTATTTCTATTCAGGTTAATGAACGAAATGGTAAAGTGGTAAGAGCGCTGCAGGTCAGTGAAGGAGACGAGGCGATGCTCATCACCGATAAAGGCACTCTGGTCCGCTTCAGAGTGGATGAGCTATCCATTATTGGACGAAACACCCAGGGAGTACGTCTGATTAATGTCAGCTCAGGCGAGCATGTGGTAGGAATGCAGCGCATTGAGGATCTGGGTGAGGCTGATAGCGATTCAGAAGATTTTGAAATGGATGATGATTCTGATGAGTAGAGGATACAATTTTGGGGCGGGACCTGCGATGCTGCCCGATGCAATCCTGTCAGAGGTTCAGGCTGAGTTATTAGACTGGAACAATACCGGGATGTCGGTGATGGAAATAGGCCATCGCACTAAAGAATTTACTCAGATAATGGAAGAATCAGAATCGCTTCTACGAGAGCTGCTGGTTATTCCCAGTGATTATCATGTGCTATTCATCAGTGGAGCCGCGCGTAGCCAATTTGGTATGATTCCCTTAAATTTTTTGTCGGAAAATCAAAAGGCAGGCTATTTTCAAACAGGGATCTGGTCAGAAATGGCCTATGAAGAAGCTTGCCGCCTAAGCAATGCCTATAGCGTATGTTCTGCTGATAAAAACTATAGCCGGATACCAGAACGCTCCACCTGGGAGATTTTGCCGGATACTCGTTTTTTATATTATACGCCTAATGAAACAGTCAATGGACTTCGATTTCCTCAACCGCCTATTATTAATGATATCCCTTTAATCGCTGACATGACTTCTTGCTTGCTTAGTGAGCCGATTAATATTAATGACTATGCACTGATATTTGCAGGTGCACAGAAAAATATAGCCAATGCCGGTTTGACGCTGGTTATTGTGCGAGACGATTTAATTAAAGAAATAAGCAATGACGCAATTCCGCGAATGCTTGACTATCGAACATACACCACAACTCGCTCAATGTATGCCACGCCTCCCACATTTAACTGTTATCTGGCGCTTAAAATGTTCCAGTGGATTAAAAGCCAGGGAGGAGTTGAGGCTTTGTATCAGTTAAATTGTACTAAATCCAGATTGTTGTACGAATTTATTGATTCTTCTGATTTTTATGACTGTAAGATAAGGAAAGAAGATCGAGCGCTGGTTAATGTTTGTTTTAATCTGAAAAAGCCTCAGCTGGAAGATGAATTTCTCGCAAAGGCTCGTGACCGGAGCTTGCTTGCTCTGGCGGGACATCGTACAGTGGGTGGCTTAAGAGCCAGCATGTATAACTCCATGCCGCTCGCTGCAGTGGAGAAGCTGATTGACTTTATGGCAGTATTTGCCAAGGAACATGAAAATGAATGCTAGTTATGATTTTGTAAGTTCACCGGTTAAAACAATTTCCGGGGAAATTTCTGTTCCAGGTGACAAGTCAATTTCTCACCGCGCAATTATTCTTGGTTCAATTGCAAAAGGCACAACCAGTATTCAAAACTTTCTGCAGGGGGAGGACTGCCTGGCTACTTTGCAGGCCTTTCGCAGCATGGGAATCGAAATCGAAGGCCCTTTTAACCAGCAGGTAATTATTCATGGCAAGGGTAAATATGGTCTGAACGCTCCCAAGCAGGTCATTGACTGTGGAAATTCGGGAACCAGCATGCGTTTATTAGCAGGTTTGCTGGCTGCCCAGTCATTTAGCAGCATCCTGACAGGGGATGAAAGTTTGCTTCGACGCCCTATGGAGAGAGTAAGCCGCCCTTTAACGCAAATGGGCGCTGATATCAGCACCGAGCATGGAAAACCTCCAATTACAATCAACGGTAAGCAGGAGTTAAAAGGAATTCATTATGTGATGCCAGAAGCCAGCGCCCAGGTTAAATCCTGCCTGCTTTTAGCTGGAATGTATGCAAAAGACGAAACAACGGTTACCGAGCCTGGGTTTACCCGGGATCATACAGAGCGTATGCTGACTACGTTTTCATACCCCATCCAAAAATGTGGCCACCATATTACAATTAATTCCGAGAGCGAATGTATTGCAACTGATATTATCGTGCCCGGCGACATTTCCTCAGCCGCTTTTTTCATTGTGGCCGCTACCTTAATTCCTGGTTCTGAAGTGCTCATCCGAAATGTAGGCATTAATCCAACGCGTACAGGAATTATTCAGATCCTTAGTCAAATGGGAGCTTCTATTGAGCAAAGCAATAAACGTCTTTTTGGCGAGGAATTAGTGGCTGATTTGTATATCCGTCATGCTCCTCTGGAGGGTATTGATATTCCGGTGGAGTTAGTTCCCTTGGCAATCGATGAATTCCCGGTAATTTTTATTGCTGCTGCCTGTGCTTCCGGCCAAACCCGTTTGCACGGAGCTAAAGAGTTACGCAGTAAAGAAAGTGATCGCATTGGAGCGATGGTTGAAGGGCTGATCAAGCTTGGAATTACGGCTCAGGCATTTGAAGACGGCGTATTTATAAAGGGTGGTAAACTGCAGGGAGGCGAGATAAGAAGTTATGGGGATCATCGAATAGCAATGGCTTTTGCTATTGCGGGTGCGGCGGCAAAAGAGCAGATTGTAATCAAAGATTGCAAGAACGTAGCCACTTCATTCCCTGATTTTGTCAAGACTGCGCAAGCCTTACAGTTAAATATCCAAGAGGTACATAATGACGCGTGAGAAAAAAGCTCCTGTAATAACCATTGATGGACCTAGCGGAACAGGTAAGGGAACCATATGTCATATGGTAGCAAAACATTTGAACTGGCATGTGCTGGATAGTGGGGCAATATATCGAGTCCTGGCTTACGCAGTTCGATTACGAGGCATTCCTTTTTCAGACGCGGCCGCGATTGTCAGTTTAGCCAATCAGCTGAACGTCAAATTTGAAATGGATGCTGAAGAGCAGCAAGTCATTCTCGATGGAGTGAATGTTTACGAGAATATTCGCAGCGAGCAATGCGGGCAAGATGCTTCGGTTATTGCTGCAGTGCCGGAAATACGCGCAGCATTACTTGAACGGCAGCGTGCATTTGCCACGATCCCTGGTCTGGTAACCGATGGTCGTGATATGGGAACAGTAGTCTTTCCAGAGGCTATACTTAAAATATTTCTTTTTGCTTCAGCAGAGGAAAGAGCAAAGCGGCGCTACAATCAGTTGAAAGATGGTGGAATTGATGTTAGCCTCGCGCAGGTGATCGATGAGTTGGCTCAGCGTGATGATCGTGATGCAAAACGAGTTCATGCACCACTAAAACCGGCATCGGATGCGATTTTAGTCGACACCACTGGATTAACGATTGTACAAGTCTTTAATAATGTTTTAAAATTGATAAATGGGCATTCGTTCTTCCGCTAGATTGGGTCATTATTTCAACAACCTGATCGAATAAGAAAGGATTATTTGCATATTGGCAAAAAGCTGCTTATGCTTAGTCCAGTGTTTGTAAGATAGTTACAAACAGTTTGTATGGGGGGAAGGGTAATTCGGAATTACACTTTCATTTTTTTACTAAAGAGTTTATTAACATGTCTGAAAGTTTCAAAGAATTATTTGAACAAAGTATCGCTGGTGCGCAATTTTACCCTGGCGCAATTATCACTGCAAAAGTTATCGGTATCGACGACGATTTTGTCACATTAAATGCTGGCTTAAAATCCGAAGGTATTGTCGCTGTTGAAGAGTTCCACGATAAAAATGGTCAATTGGAAATTAACATCGGTGATACGGTCGAAGTAGCTCTTGATTCAGTGGAAGACGGCTATGGCGAAACTCTGTTATCAAGAGAAAAGGCCAAACGTCAGGAAGCCTGGCGCAAGCTGTCGAAAAGTCACGAAAACAATGAAACCGTTACTGGTTTAATTTCGGGCAAAGTCAAGGGTGGTTTCACAGTTGAGATTGGTACAATCCGCGCATTTTTACCAGGATCTTTGGTAGATGTCAGACCTGTTCGCGATCCTTCTTACCTGGAAGGCAAAGAATTAGAATTTAAAGTGATTAAAATGGACCTGAAGCGCAATAATATTGTCGTTTCACGTCGCGCTGTTGTAGAAGAAGAAAGCAGCGCTGATCGTCAGGCCTTGCTTGAGTCACTGCATGATGGTCAAATTCTTAACGGTATCGTTAAAAACCTTACTGACTACGGTGCGTTCATTGATCTCGGCGGTATTGATGGTCTTCTGCATATCACTGATATCTCCTGGAAGCGAGTTAAGCACCCAGCCGAATTACTGACTGTAGGTCAGGATGTCAAAGTTAAAGTATTAAGCTTTGACAGCGAACGTAATCGCGTATCTTTAGGTATGAAGCAGTTAGGTAATGATCCTTGGGTCGACCTGGTTGATCGTTATCCTGTCGGTAAAAAACTGCAAGGTAAAGTCACCAACATTACCGATTACGGTTGTTTCGTTGAAATCGAAGAGGGCGTTGAAGGTCTGGTTCACATGTCTGAAATGGATTGGACTAACAAAAACGTTCACCCAAGCAAAGTCGTTTCAATGGGCGATTTAGTTGACGTGATGGTACTTGAGATCGACGAGGAAAGACGTCGTATTTCTCTGGGTATGAAACAATGTGTCGGCAATCCCTGGCACCAGTTCTCCCAAAGCCATAGCAAAGGTCAGAAAGTCAGCGGAAAAATCCGTTCTATTACTGACTTCGGAATCTTCATTGGCCTGGATGGCGATATTGATGGATTGGTTCACCTGTCTGACATTTCCTGGACTATTCCTGGTGAAGAAGCTGTCAAGCAATTCAAGAAAGGACAAGAGCTGGAAGCAGTTATTTTAGCCATTGACGCAGAAAGAGAGCGTATTTCTCTGGGCCTGAAACAACTTGAAAGTGATAACTTCTCAAGCTTTGTTGATGAGTTTACCAAAGGAAGCGTTGTCAAAGGACGTGTTACTGCCGTTGACGCTAAAAATGTGACTGTTGAATTGGCTCCAGAAATCTATGGTACTATTCGCGCGAATGAGTTATCTGAAGATCGTGTAGATGATGCCAGCCATATCTGCAAGGAAGGCGATGAAATTGAAGCGAAAATTATCAATGTTGATAAGAAAAATCGCAGCATTGCCCTTTCTGTTAAAGCCAAAGATGCTCAGGAACAAGCTGAAGCCATCAAGAAATACTCCAGAAGTGGAGAAGTTGCTTCGACAACTCTTGGTGATCTGCTTAAAGAAAAAATGGCAACCAAAGATTAATTCTTTGTGCCAGTAAAAAAGCGTAGTTAAACTACGCTTTTTTTTTATTTATACAATTCTTAATCAGCTTTTGATATGTTCCATGCCAAGACTTGATTGTCCTCCTGCGAGGGATGATAATACTTCGTAAATTTATGCATTGTTTGCATAGGAAGGTAAATAAAAATGCGTTTACTTATGTTTTTTGTTTATTTAATTCTTATAATTGTAGGTGTGACATTTGCAGCTCTAAACGCGAGTTCCGTGCCGATCAATTTATACGTAAAGACCTTTAGCATGCCAATAGCCGTGTTAATGGCAATAATGCTAGCTTTGGGGCTTGTCATTGGTTTTTTCCTTGCACTAGGCAAGTATTGGCGCCTGAAAGTTGAATTTTCAAAAATGCGCAATCAACTCAGGCTCACTGAAAAGGAAATAAAAAACCTGCGAGATATCCCTCTAAAAGATCAACACTAGAGTCTGCTAAGTGATGCAAGCGTCCGCAAATTACCATAAAGCTGAGCCCTCCAAATCAAAGTAAATCAGGTCTTGTGGAGGGCAATCATATGGATATAGTGATGGGGCTATTTGGGAGCTGGTGCTATTTTTCTGATGTGGATTCGGCTGTGGGCTCAATAGCGGTTGGTTGTTTTACAACTGGTTTTTCCACCTTCCATAATGAATACAGCATAAACTGCTCTATTTTGCTTCGAGGAAATTTACCATTTAGCTCCTAACTATATCCTTATGGGTGATAAATGTTAAGGCATTGTGAGCGTTTTTAGGTTTGATTGAGCAGCGCCAATTCGAGCGCTAAATTTGCCTTTTAAGAAGGTTTTTTAATTGGGCTGAATTTGATAGTCTATTGCCATTGTTCTGAACAACGTATTTTGAATGCAGCACTTGTCTTTAAATCCAGGACCTAGTGAATTAATGGAGTGTGTTAATGATTAACTTATGGCCATTGTTATTACCTGCTGCTGCCTGGTCTGGTTGGTGGGTTGCAAGCCGTAATTATTCAGGTAAGAAATCTGAACAAAACAATAAACTATCAAGGGAATATGTCGTTGGATTAAATTATCTGCTCAACGAACAGCCTGATAAAGCAGTCGATGTTTTTATCAAGCTATTGGAAATTGATAGTGAAACGGTTGAAACCCATCTGGCTTTGGGCAGTCTTTTCCGCCGTCGCGGCGAAGTTGACCGGGCCATCAGAATTCACCAGAACCTGATTGCGAGACCGCAATTAAGTCTTGCTGATCGAAAACAGGCCTTACTCGCACTTGGCCAGGACTATATGAGCGCTGGCGTGTTTGACCGTGCGGAACGTATTTTTCTGGAAGTCGTGGAGCTGGGAGGCAGCAAGGAAATCTGTAGTTTACAAGGTTTACTTGCTATTTATCAGCAAGAGAAAGCCTGGGAAAATGCCCTGGATACTATCAAGAAGCTTGAAGTATCCACTGGACAGAGCTTGCATAGTCAGGCAGCCCATTATTATTGTGAAATTGCAACACAAGCGCTTAAAGATAATGCCATTGAAAAAGCTCAGAATGCCGCCAGGCAGGCACTGGCCATTGATAAAATGTCTGTGCGCGCCAGCTTATTACAAGCTTCTCTCGATATGAAACATGGGCGGTACAAGCAGGCGATTCGCTCATTGAAGCGGGTTCCTCAGCAGGATCCTGAGTTTATTACTGAAATTATTGAGCCGCTGGTAATCTGCCACAAAGAATTGGGAATTATGGACGAATGCGTGGAGTTCCTTCAGCAAACACTGGAGAATCATCCGCGGGCTTCAACTATTTTCGTCATTGCCGAGTACCTGCGTAACACAAAGGAGATGGATTCTGCTGTGGATTTTGTAGCCGACAAACTGGGCAGTTACCCTTCAATCAGGGGTATAAATCGATTAATTTTTTGGCATCTTGAAACAGCGCATGGTAAAGTACGCGACAAATTACAAATGTTATACGATATTACAAGCAAGTTTCTGGACAATAAGCCAGTTTATCGTTGCGGTCATTGTGGTTTTGGAGGCAAGCATCTTCACTGGCATTGCCCAAGTTGCAAACAGTGGGGTAGAATGAAGCCTGTGCATGGTTTAGAGGGTGATTAAGACGAGTTTTGGAATTCCGTCAGACCCTGATACGAACAAAAATTACTGAGAACATTATGCAATTTATTGATTTAAAAAAGCAATATCAACTCATTGAAGCGGATATTTTAAAAGGTATACACGCAGTGTTAAATCATGGACAGTACATAATGGGGCCAGAGATAGCCCAGCTTGAAAAAAAATTAGCAGAGTTCGCCGGCGTCAAGCATGTTATTGTCAATGCCAGTGGTACTGACGCCTTGCTTATGGCATTAATGGCTATTGAAATTGAGCCGGGTGATGAAGTGATCACCAGCCCCTTCAGTTTTTTTGCCACTGCGGAAGTGATCACCCTGTGTCAGGCCAAACCAGTATTTGTTGATATTGATCCTCAGACCTACAATATCGACCCGCAAAAAATCGAAGCAGCGATTACCTCACGTACCAAGGCGATTATGCCTGTCAGTCTGTATGGCCAATGTGCGGATTTAACAGCGGTTAATGCAATCGCCAAGCGTTATGGTTTGGCGGTAATCGAAGACGCCGCCCAAAGTTTTGGTGCGACTCATCACGGGCGCTATTCATGTGCCTTGTCGACAATAGGATGCACCAGCTTTTTCCCATCCAAGCCATTGGGCGGCTATGGTGATTCCGGGGCCTGCTTCACTGATGATGATATTCTGGCTGAGCGCCTGATTGAAATTCGCAATCATGGGCAAAATACTCGTTATAACCACCGCCGTATTGGAATTAATGGCAGAATGGATACGATCCAGGCAGCGATTTTAATAGAAAAAATGAAGCTTTTCCCCAATGAGATTCGGCTCAGACAACAGGTAGCCAGCCGATATATTTCCCTGCTATCCGACCATGTTAAAACACCTCAGTTATCTTCAGAAAACACCAGTGTTTATGCACAGTTCACTATTGAAGTAGATAATCGTGACGAGTTTCAACAGGCGATGCAAAAACAAGGCATTCCCACGGCAGTTCATTATCCTATCGCAATGCATCAGCAGCCGGCATTGTCCTTCTTAAACTATAAAACAGGGGATTTCCCTATTTCTGAGCGGGCAAGTGGACGTGTGGTAAGCTTACCCATGCATCCCTATCTGACATCGAAAGAGCAGGAAACAGTCGCTGAGGCAGTGAAACTTGCATTGGAGCAGGTTTCAGAGGTGTTGGCTTAAAATGTCAGCTCAACTAATTGTCGCACTGGATTTTGATACCAGGCAGGATGCCTTGAATCTGGTCGAGCAGCTCGACCCAGGCCAATGTGCAGTTAAGGTAGGCAGTGAAATGTTTACCTTATTTGGCACGGAATTCGTGAATACTCTGGTTAATAAGGGATATAAGGTTTTTCTTGATTTAAAGTTTCATGATATTCCCAATACGGTGGCTCAGGCCTGCCGTGCAGCTGCCCAGCTCGGAGTATGGATGATCAACGTTCATGCCAGTGGCGGAAGCCAGATGATGCAAGCGGCGAGAGAGGCTTTGGAAGAGGGCAGGAACAGACCTTTATTAATTGCCGTGACTGTATTAACCAGTATGAATGATGATAGCTTTTCTGCTTTGGGCATTCCAGAATCGATAAATAGCCATGTTCAGCGTCTGGCCAGCATGGCCAGTGAGTCCGGTGTCGATGGTGTTGTCTGTTCGGCTTTCGAGGTTCCTGAGATAAAGGGACTTTGTGGAAAATCTTTTCTTACGGTAACGCCCGGTGTTCGGCTGGATTTGAACTCTCGTGATGATCAAAGCCGGGTAGTCACTCCACTCGAAGCAAGCAGGCTAGGGAGCGATTTTTTAGTGGTGGGGCGCCCTATCACCAGAGCAGCGAATCCCGCGAGAGTCGTTGAAGCAATTCTGCAGGAAATCGGCTAGTCTGTCATAAAATTAACCTTGATACACCTGCTGTATCAAGGTATATCTTTCCGTTTTTGTGCGAATGTTCAGTAATCCTGGTCATTTAGCTATTCATTTCTGACAAAAAGTATGCTAGTTATAAATTAGATAAGCAGCTTAGCAACTGGGCAGGATCTATAGAACCTGGAATTTACAGATATCAAAGCTCATCTTAAGTAAAGGATTACTCTATGGACAGAGACCAGGTATTGAAGGAATTGATTTCTCAAAACAGTGTCTTTCACCCCAATAGCCAATTATTAAAAAAGTTTGTTTTGATTGCATACTATGGATGGCTACGTATTAACGGGCAACCACCCGATGATCAGTTTTCTTTAGCTGATTACTTATTCGATGAAGAGAAAATAATAATTGATTACAATGGCCTAAGCGACAAATCACGCAAAAAATTCAACCATTGGTTTTGGAAATCCCACGCTAACAATGCCCATCGAGCTTTTTTAAGCGACGCCGCCACTACTGATTACCGAGGCTATACTGCGGAGGTAGGTTTAAGTTGGTGGGGTAGAATTGTTAATTGGATATTTTATCGAAAAAAATCATATCAATGGCCTTTATCCCCTGTAGAACTTACTTTTGATTATCAGCTTAATGGTTTGGAAATTTGCAAGGGGCAATACGGTTTGCTAGTTGGATTAAATCAATTTTGCACCACAAAACAAATCAACAAATACCATCAGCCAGGCGATCCGCAGGAAGAACCCCTATTAAATACCAAGCGTCTCCGATTAACGGATGATATGGTGGAAAGCCTCTCCTCTCTGGATATTGAAAATCAGGAATACGATTCTATCCTAAATTCACCGCATCCTTTTTCAATCCATGTCAGAGACCCTAAAAAGCGCATGAAAGCCATGTATGAATACCGAAAGGTGGAGCGCTTTATTACTGCTCCTGCCTGGTATCTGCGCTTATGGCAACGACTGGTGAACATCTACACGGACAAAAAAGAGTCTGTAAAGCCTGAAAAAAAGCGGTCCAAACCCAATACGTTTCGCCCTGTCTTAAAAAAAGATAAAGCAGAAGTATTCCAGCATCCGGATACAGGAGAAATATTAATAATTGAAAAACGCCCTGAAATAGACACAATGGTCTTTTGCGGGGGAGGAGCGAAGATTTTTGCGCATGTCGGCGCTTATAAAGCGTTCCAGGACAGTGGAATACAGCCCAGTAAATTCGCGGGTAGTTCTGCTGGTGCCATTATGGCGATTCTGTGTTATCTCGGATATTCATGGTCAGAAATCCTTACTTTCTTTCAGCAGTTTAAGGAAGAAAACATTGTCCATTATAATATTGACAGCTCAGGGATTTCGGATACAGATGCCTTAAAAGCAGCACTGGATTTCATGATTATCAAAAAAGTAGATCAGATTTTATACGATTATGAGCTGATTGCAGGCAAAGCAGAAGCCAAAGCCTTACGAAATCAGGTTTTTGAACGAGGGGTGATAAGTTTTGAATCCTTAAAGCGCCTAAAGGAAGGATATCCTGATTGTTGTTTGGGCGAAGAGCTTATCGTAACGGCAACGAATAAAGAAAAAAGAAAAACAGTTTATTTTTCCTATGAGCATTCGCCGCACAAAGAGGTCAGTAAAGCGGGGGCTATGTCGTCCAGTTTTCCTATTGTTTTTAAACCGACCTTGCTGCCGGATGGCAATACCTATAACGATGGCGGGATTTTGAGTAATCTGCCTACAGAAGCCTTTAGCGATGATAAAACTACTTTTTTAAAATCAGAGCATGAGAATTGTCTGAAACTGGTTGCTTTTCAATTTGATAATGGACCGGAGCGCAGGATTTTGAATCGGTTTGTCCATCGTATTTATAGAGAAAATTTTTTATGGAACTGGATTTATGGCCTGCTCACCGGGGTACGGGACCCTGTCAGCGGATGGGAACAGGACCGTTTAAAATTGTTGCATTATAGTGGACAAACTGTGCTTATTCCTATTGGGAATGTGAGCGCGACCCAATTTGATATCTCTGCAGAGGATCAGGATAAATTATTCAAAAAAGGCTATAAAGCCGCTAAACGCTATATCGATACCCGGTATCAATTTTCTGAAAACGGAGCTGAAAATGCAGAATACTTGCATGTAAAATTTTCTGGTATCGAGGAAGCGATTTATTACAGCTGTTTCAGAGGTAATCGTGACTGGTTTGAAGAGTTGGCAAAACTTGGCTTGAGC
The DNA here is from genome assembly GCF_021297775.1 of Legionella sp. 16cNR16C. Taxonomy (NCBI): domain Bacteria; kingdom Pseudomonadati; phylum Pseudomonadota; class Gammaproteobacteria; order Legionellales; family Legionellaceae; genus Legionella; species Legionella sp. 16cNR16C. The sequence goes on along the minus strand of NZ_JAJTMX010000001.1, from coordinate 600,924 downwards.
CAGGGTATATGTGCTAGAAAAATTGAACAATTAAGGGATATGTATTTCACAGATGTTGAAATCGAGAAAAAAGACCCTGTAAGGACATCAAAAAACTCAGGCGGGCTATTTGATAGCCAACTCCCTAAAGTCATCGAGAAGAAAGCAGTGAAAACCAATATGCGAATTTTTCAATCGATTTATCCTATATTTCTGGACATTCCCTATGGATGGATAAAAAAAAGCAGTGATTTAAGCTTATATAAAGACGGACGGCATGCGAACTCTGCTCATTCCCCATTACGGGCCTTGCACAGTTTGAGTTTGATTAAGGGAGAAACTCATATTTTATTCCGTATCTTTGTCGAATTACTAAAAAATAAAACTGAGAAAAATATAAATGAATTATGCCGTCAGTTTAAAATACTTGAGCAGTCTTTACTACATAAAAATGAATTGAATCAGGTTGCCTTATTTGGGCAATGGGATTTGCTGCCTCATCAGGTGAATCGTATTCTTAAAATTTGTGAAAATAAAGCCTGGGCGGCTTTGACCAGACTTTGTGAGTCCCTGAAAAATGGAGAAGAGCCCTTGCAGGATATCGTTCGAGAGGGTGATTTACAGGAAATAGATTCCACCACGGATTATTGGCAGATTAACTCCCCAAAAGAGCCCACACCAACGGATCATTGGTACGAGCATGCTTGCAGTTATACTATCAGTGCCTAGATCTGCATAATCTATAAGCCTCTAATTATTTCATTCAAGAAATAGGTAGCTTATCAGGTCAAAATGACTTTAAATAGTGTCATTCCGCGTAGGCGGAAATCCATCTTGCAAACAACGTTTCAAAAGTAATTTATTATTAATTATTAGGTTGTTAACGAAGTGTTTGCCCTCTAAAAAAGCACTGAAAAAAAGTCAAGACTGGTTCTTCTAAAAAAAAGAAGATACAATGCATTTCCAAAAATTCTATCTAATTCATGCCTTTTGTGGATAAGTTTTTTGGTCTTTCCCCTTGTTTCACCGCTTTAAAACACACTCTCCCTTCAAACTCCGTGACTACAAAGGTTTCTTAACTTGTATTTGCTTCAAATGGCAGGCTTACTTATCCACAAAATCTGTGGATAACGATGTGTATAGAATGTTAGAGCGTCGATAAGTATAGGAAAAAGGAGACTGCCCAGACATTTCTCAATCTGTGTCGTTGCGAAGGACGCTATGCCGCCTGTACTGCTTAAGATCTCAATTAAAGAATGGCACTAAACAAAGTTCTAATTTTGTAATCGTCCATTTGAGTATTGTAGTCAGATTGTATTAAAATAGCGCATTGCAATTTGTGGTGTATTTCATGATTACAGTAAAACAGCTTAAAGATTTTCTGACAACCTTCAAAGATGCACCAATAGAATTACCTCCAGGGGTTGAGGCAGCAACAGTTAAAACGATACAGGACGAATCTCAGTACAGCTTTTCTTTCTTTAGCCGGTTTATTGCTCGCGATGAAAGTTCCGTTTTGTCCGCAAGTGTTGTTCAAGAAATAAGACATTATCTAGCCCTTCGCTGGAAAACACTTAAAACAGAACAGATTGCTTATACTCGTTTCCCTTTTTTACCCATCAATCAATTTTGCCTCAAGGTAGCAGAAGGAATTGCTGGCCCAGGAGAGGCCGTGTGTCAAATATTAATGCCGGGACTTACTGGTTTAAACAGGGCCTGTTTTTCTCTCAAATCTGAAACTGAACACAATGGTCATTTTGAGGTTGAAAACTTTATAGTCAATCAAAACTATACCAAGTTAATCCCCATTCAGGAAGTATTTGAAACGGCCTCACTGGACAGTAATCATATATTACTGGACTTTCAGCCGGAAGGAACGACGCTGTCCTACGAATTTGGCGGGCAGGATTTTCTTAATCTGTCGAATGTTGCAGGGGATGCGAGCAGGGCCTTTATCCAGGCTTTAAAACAAAATCATATTCAACGCTATGATAATAATTCATTAGGCTTTGCGATAAAAAAGTTGGCGACTGAACTTAAAAAAGCTTCGGTATCGGATGCCGGTTCAGAAGAAATGGTCAACAATAAGGTCCTGGGCGATGCGGTACAGTCATTTTACACTCTTTGGAAACAGCTCCCGTCTGAACTAAGTATGCCTCAGGAGCAAGGTACTGCACCAGGTGAAATATGTTTTGTGAAAGATATTAAACTTGAGACCTATGGGTACGATTTACCATTGGAGAGTTATTTTCTAACGCTTTTTTTTCATATGCAGCTCGCTATCACTGAGGAAGAGGGTAGGCGTGTTCTGGCAGAGGACGTCTTCCCTTGTGCCGATCAGCTTTCTAATATTTTGTCCGAGTTTCTAAACCAATACCCAGCGCTTTATCATATCCCAATTCAAAATAACCCTAATGAGTCCGTGGAAAAGTTGCCGGCCATGGCAGATTTACTGCCTGCTGTGCTTGAAGTATTGCGCCAACGCCCCCCTGTATTCGATGGTGAGGGCAATCTTGATTCACAGTTCATGCAGCTGCTCATAGAAAGCAACTGCGGTGTTCCCGCACGTCCTGAAGGATTAGTATTTATAGGGGAGCGAATAAAAAGTTATAGTTGTTTGATGCGCCTGAAAAATACCCCTGCGCTAGTGTCATCAGTCACTCCCCTCATTCATGATCGTCTTGCGGCCTTCCCGTATGAATCCAGTTTACATAGCCTTTTCTCTTTCGTTCCTGAAGCGCAACAACAAGTGATTATCGAAGCGCATGTTAAGAAGCTGATTCAGGAATATAATACCCTGGAAAAATACAATCTGTTAAAGTCGCGTTTAAAGAGCGCGCCATCTAATTTTCTGAAGCAACAATATGCTGAAATTCTAGCGCCAGATGTCCACACAGTAGATGATTTTTGTGCCTTAACAAAGAAGGTCGATAGCTCGATACTGGACCTGGTCTTTGGAAAACTACAAAATAAATATACCGTATTGCTTGGCTCTTGCGAAAATACGCTTAAAGTTTTACCACTTCTTACAGAGGAAGGTAGGCAGCGAAAGACGATTATTAATTTTGTCGGTCCCCATTTGTATGAATGGATAACGCCCGATAATTTCTATTCTTTTGAAACTTGGGTTAAATGTTCAGTTATAGTCGCAAACCAGATAAAAACCCGCATCGATTCATTCAATACATGGTTAAAAGAATATATTCGCTGGCAAACTTGCTTTCCAGTACAGGATATTTTACGGGAGCAGCTGTTCACTCAGTTCCTTACGGAAGTAAACGATAGCGCCACGTTGCTAAGTGTGGTGAAGGCGACTTCCGGGCTTGAGCGCTTGACAGTAATCGCGAAGTATACATCCTTAATTAGCTCAAAAGAGCTATTTACACAATTTGCTAAATTAATCTCTGAGCAAGACAAAGAACGCTATCTGGATTTAATTCCCTGGGAACGCTTTATAGGATCTGTAAGTGAGCTTACAGATCTTAAGACTATTTTTAGCTGGGAAACAATTCAAAAACTGATTCCAACCCGGTTTTCAGCGACCCAATTAGGTTGTACTGAAGAAGAGTTTTCGGCTTTATTGCCCCATTACACTCCGGAAGAGAAGGCGTTGCTTGATAAATTCGATTGTAACTATGCCATTGGTGAACTCAAGGGCTATCTCGAACAGATAGGTTTTGGCAGTTCCTTTCTTTTTGTGTCGTTCGGGAGCCAACTTTCGGAAGAAAAACGGAAAACCGCAATAGAGTTGATTAAAACGATGGAGTCTGAGCGGCTGACTTCACTCGAAAAAATTAAAGCGTTGCAAACAGCCTTAAACGCGCTTGAACATCGATACAATTCTTCGAGGGGACGATTAGAACAGATTATCTCAGGAATTTTAAAAGGAAAGACGTCTCCCGCTTATTCAATCAATTCCGCTGCAATGTTCTGGCGTTATGAACACATCCCTGAGCATGAAGAACGACTCAATCCACTGCGTCATGGTAACTAAATTGCCAATGTACCTTCTTTATTTGTAAGGAGATGCTTTTTAGTTTCATCTAATAATTGAGTTGGATTTTTTGTTTTGCTCATAATCCAGATAGCATTAGAAGAAGGATTATAACTCCACTTCCAGGTAATCACAGATTATCTTCCTGTCTATGATGATTTGCTAAAAAAAAGTATATTTTGATATTATATAAACATATTTTTCAACCATACTCACTATGTCACTGTTTAATCAAATTAATACACTTCTAATTAGTTACCAACCAATATCAGACATTGAAGTTACTCATATTGATACAATCACAGTGGAGCGAATGCTGTGGGACGAAGCTATTATTATTCAAAGCCTAAAAAATCTAGCGGGAAAATCAGATCTGGAAATAAAAGCCTGTCTGCGAGAGCTGTTGGCTCGAAGATCCAACTACACCCAGAGAGAGCCATTTAATTATTTTTGCTATCCTGGTTACCCTTTAAATGAGTTATGTGTCGAAATTGCCCACTTGATTGCTGAAAAAGAGGAAGCAGTTTGTGGTGTATTACTTGGAAGAAGTGAAGATTTGCTGTGTTGGCCCGTTTATTCCCTCAAAGATGAAACTGAAGAAGAAGTTAATGGGGAGAGCCGCTTTAATCCAAGGCATTTTTTCTTAAATGCCAATGGTCAATTAGTACCTGTTCGTGAGATTTATGAACGAAGTGTATCGCATCCAGAAAAATTATTCTCCAAAGATCCAGCAGTTCGATTTCCTGGTGTAAGTGAGTGGGACATTAAGGTTTTATATAGCATTGCCGGTAATGAAGGAAATAATTATTTAAAGCAGGCAGAAATCTATTTTTACCAGGATAATTCGTTGGCTGCCAAACTTAGGGAACTAGCCCGCGGGCTGCATGCGTCTTCATGGGTTGGAAATGGCACAGAAGCTTTAGCCGATCAGGAGATGGCTAAAAAAGCTGCAATACAATTTTATCACTATTGGAAAGCCCTGCCGCCCAACCCCGAAATTGATAAGCTCAGTATTAAGACCGTTTATTTAGAAGATGCCACATTAAAAGACTATCTGCTGGCAGTGATGATGCGTTTTGTGGACCCCGATCAGTTTACTGAAGCTGAGCGTCAGCAGTTTAATGTTTTAAACCGGTTTGGAGGGCCAAGAATTACGCCTTGCGCATTCGACATTTCTCAGGTTTTGAATTTATTTGTGGACCGTTATCCGATATTAAAGACTTTTATTTTAATGGGAGAGGAACAGCAAACTGACAATTTACAATCACTAATGGAGAGCGCTTTAACCTCCTTAAGTAGCCGCAAATTATATGTAGATAATGGGATTAACTGCCCTGGGGCAATGAAGCGCTTATATTCAAGAGAAATGATCGCCAATCCATTACTGAGCATGGAAGAAAAAAGTAATATGGCAGCAGAATTAGTGATTGATTTTGAAACACTGTTCGATCTGGTCTTCCCTTATCGGGAAACAAGGAAACAGGGAGAAACTACTGAAAAACCGTATAAAGAATTCTTGAGTTCAGTATCTGCAAAACTAAAATCCATATCGGTTGATAGATATAGTTATGAAACAATTGCCCAACTATTGAATAACTATACGGAAAGCGAGCAGATAGAAATTTTGAAATTTCTTGCTCCAAGTTGGAAAGAGGTTTGCAAAAGTTCACAGTCGATAAATACATTAGAAAGGCATCTGAGAGTTGCAAGTGCTAATATATTTCGTGAACTTCTTGCTGAAAGCTTACTGGGTTCTTGCAAGACATTGAGTGAAGGGTTAGCGATTTTTCATCAATATGATAGTGCCACACCGTTTCTCTCGTCCTTCATTCTATTATTGATAAAAAAGTTCCCCAACCAGTTTTCAAAAGTTGAGGCCATCAATGAATTAATCGTTCGGGAAAATATTCAATTTTTGAAGCATTTTTTGAATTTGGTAATTAAAAATGCAGCAGACTGGTTTGTGAACGAAGAAGAGTTTTCACAGTTTATTAATAAATTGAATACTGTACTGGGTGAAAATGAATTAGCAGCCCTGGTTTCAAACCATCAATTTAATCAATCGGAATTAGATTTTATTTTGTATTCTATTAGTATTAAAGCAAGTTATTCCTCCATATTCCCATTCTCTCAAAGTGCTTCTAATGTTCTAAGAAAGTGGATATTACAGTTTAAGTCACTCACAGGGTTTTTAAAGCAGTTTACTGCCAATCAAAGTGCTCTCAGAGACTGGCTGGTGGATTATTGCTCAATTGATGATATTGTAAGCGATAAAAACGATTTACTAGCGAGTATCGAGCTTCTATCAGATCAGGAGAGTGTATCCAAATTATTTAGATTCTGGACAATGAAGGAGCTATTACTCGATATTACCGCCACAGAATTGCAAAACATTGACTTGACAGTTGACGCAGTAAATCATCTTTTCAATCTTTGGCTTGAGCCACGAATTCGTGATGCAGAGACTTTTGAGGAAGTAGCTGGTTTTCTACAAGAGATGCCCTTGGCAACGCGGCCCGTAAAAACCTGGGTCAGGCATCTTCCTGAGAGCTTGGTAAATCAGCAAGACTCGTTTATTCGCATGGCAACTGAGTTTGAAGGTGCAAAGGAAATGCTCGATTATCATGGGCGCCATATCAATTGCTTTAGCTGGTTAATTCTAAGTCTTGAAATGGTAAAGCCTGCAGAACGGGTTTCATCACTTAGCAATTTATTGGTTAATTTAAAAAAAGGTTATTTAATTGATAATGAAGAAAAATATGCTCGCTTATCAGCCTTAATCCCTGATTTGCCCAGTACAATTTCAACTCAATTAGAGAAAACTCTTCATGCTGTTTCTAAAATGGATGAGCCCATTGATATCCATTCTATTCTGAAAGAGATACTCGAGGAAATAAAGGACTGTGAACTTCGCGACAAAGCTATGTTCACACCTAAGTTCTTCAGTTTTATAAGCCGGAATAGATCAATGTATAATTCTAGCAATGTGACTTTAATATCGGAAATTACCCAGTTGTCAATGAATCCTTCAATGTCACAACAAAGCGTTATCAGCTATTTTGAAGCCCTCCTGCAAAATCCTGGCATGATGATATATCATGATTGGGTATTAAGCTCTGTACTCCCCCGACTGAATCCTGTTAAGTACTTGATTTCCGAATTGATATATCTTGCGGACAAGAACAGTGATACAGGATTTCATAAAAGAAGTTTTAATCAAATATTTACAGATCAGTCTGATAGGTCGTTTTTTGCATACGAACTCAGAAGGTTTCAAAATAAAGCATCCTGCAAACTTTCTGACATAGTTAGCGACTTGCAAACACTTTTGGAAGCAAGTAAATGGCAATTTAATTGCTTTGCAATGTTGAAAGAGGCAGAAAGTATTTTACACCGTTATAAATCGCATGAATTTCCTAGTCTGACTAATCTGGCTAATGCAGAAAGCTACCGACCATCTATTACGAAAGTAATTTGAGCAGTTCCGAATAGATGTCGAAATTTACTCATTAATCTGGCACAATTCACATGAATCACCGCATTAATTGATCGATGAATAAAGAATTACAGCAATATTATTTACAGCAGATGGGTATTGAGCTTTGGCAGGAGCGTTCAGAAGAGATGGCAAAAGCGCCGGATTCTGATGATTTGAATGTTCTCTGTCAGGAAGTGGCATCCTGCCAGCAGTGTGCTTTGCATAAAACCAGAAGACAAACCGTTTTTGCAAGAGGTAATTCAAAAGCCCGATTAATGGTAATTGGTGAGGCGCCTGGCTATCATGAAGATCAACAGGGAAAGCCTTTTGTGGGCAGAGCAGGGGGATTACTCGACCAAATGCTTAAGAGTATAGGCTTTTCTGAAGACGATGTTTACATCGCCAATGTATTGAAATGTCGCCCGCCTGATAATCGTGACCCGAATGGCGATGAGATTGTCCGCTGCAGTCAGTATTTAACAAGGCAGATTGCGATAATTAAACCAGTAGCCTTATTGGCCGTGGGGCGCTTTGCAGGACAGTTTTTATTAAAAGAGGCCCTCTCAATGGCGCAAATGCGCTCAAGCGTGCATCATTATGAAGGCACTCCTTGTATCGTCAGCTATCATCCGGCCTACTTATTAAGAAAACCAATGGATAAAAAGAAGGCCTATAAGGATCTTTTGCAATTGAAAACACTTCTGAACTAATTATCACATACTACATGTAGGTTGGTCCTTGGTCTTATGGCGCTGTCTTAAGGTGTACAAGATATACTTTATACAAAGTAAGATGAAATCAATTTTCCTTTTTTGTATTATGCGGTTACGAGACGCATCAAAGAAGGAAAATTGATAGATGAATAAACGAAGATAAGGCTGTTCTTCAATTTATAAATAAGAAGCAATATTGTTAGACGTTTTAGGTTTTCCAACTAATTTTATTTATCGCACCAATTCTATGCTCAATTGCTAAGCAAAATAAGAATCTTGTTGTTTGTAACACTGCGTTATTTTTTTCTAATATTTGCCTCATCATAAACTTCATTTTTATTCCGTTTGCCAACTGCAATAACAGTTATAATCAATTTATTATCATTAACTTGATACACTAATCGATAACCTGATTGACGTAATTTCATTTTATAACAATCTTTTAATGTCCCACTCAGCATAGCTGAAATAACGTGCGGATTTTCAAGACGTCGTCTTAATATTTTCTTAAATTGTTCTTGAAGTCCTTTTGCTAATTTCTTCCATTCTTTCAGTGCAATAGGGTGAAAATGAAGCTCATAACTCATCAATATCAACCTTAATTGACTCAAAGGGAGAAGATAAACGTTGCTCAACTACTTTGTATAATTCATTTTCATCGATCAGATCCATTAATCGCTCAAATGTTTCTACCGGGATTAGATAGGCTGCTGCTGTATTATGATTCAAAATAGCTATAGGTTTGCCATGAGAATCATTAATAAGTTTGGTAGGATTCTTTTTTAATTCACTAATACTTGCTACCTGTGTTGCAAATAATGTTTGCATGGTATGACCTTAATTAAAACCTTTAATATGACCGAATTATAGGTCATAAGATAAGTGTTGTCAAAAAGATTTAAAAACCCTATTGTGAGATTACGTATTTGGGTACGATATCGTTATACACTGTATGCGTACCTAGATCACGCACTTACAGACTAACCTGATTATTCATTAGCCCTACCTACACAAATTAGCTGAAAGCTACCATTGATTCTCTTATCGGAGTTATAATGAAATTATTATCTGCATAGCCCATGTAAAAAAGCTGTTAAAGTGAATATCCATTCAAAATCTTCAAGGAAGTCCAGTCGCCCACTTTATGCCGGCTTTACGCTCATTGAAAGCCTGATTTGCCTGGCACTCATCCTTATTTCATTCTCTATAATCTCTCCCTTACTAAAAAATAATGATCAGCAGATTCGCTTAAATGTCTGTCAGAATCAGCTGATTCAGGCGCTTCATTTTGCCAGAAATCAGGCCATTCTTTCAGGAAAACCGATGGTACTACAGGCTGAGCACGCCAGTGATGACTGGACAAAAGGAATGGTTTTGCTTGCTGATACCCCTGATCATCGATATGAAACCAGCTTATTGCAACACCAATGGCACTGGAATTGCCGGAATGTCCTGATTAAATGGCAGGGATTTCTTTCAGACAAGTTTCTGGTTTTTGCAGCCAATCCTACCCAGGCAGCATCCAGCGGGCGATTCAAGCTTTTTGCCGGGAACAGATATTCCGATGTGATCATCAATCGATTGGGACGAATCAGAAGCTTGTCACGGTCTTAGTCGTATATCTCAACTGTATGATATAATTATCAGAGGCAATTCAACGAACAACCAGCATGAAAAGGATAGTTGAAAAAGGATTTACTCTGACCGAATTGATAGTCACTCTTTGCATTGCTGCCATTTTTATCACCGTGGCGGTGCCGGGTTATTATGCTTTAATCCAAAATAATAAAGTAGTTGCCATGGTGAATCGATTGTCAGCCAGTTTGAATTTCGCTCGAATGGAAGCTATTAAGCGCGGAGTGCGAGTATCGGTGTGCTCTGCAGGAAATGCCGCTTTAACCACCTGCGGTTCCGCCAGCCAGTGGGCACAGGGCTGGATTGTATTTGTGGATGCCAATAACAACAATCTCATCGATAGCAATAATGATTTAGTGAAGGTCAATGAAGCCTTACCCTCAGGAACTCGGGTCAATGCCGATGCCAGTATAGTCAGTTACAATAGTATGGGCTTTGCATCCAGCGGGGCCATGAATTTAAGTGTTACCGCAACGGGTTGTAAGGGCAACAATGCCCGCTCTTTGAATATATCCGCCAGCGGGCGTCTCAGCATCAGCCGAATTGCCTGTCAGTAACTCGTGTTTCTTATGATATACTAGTCGAAATTTTGAATGAGACGATTCTCCTATGCAAACGCTATTACCGCCAGCCGAGTGGGCTACATGGCTGACTCATAAAGCGGCATTGACTGAAAAATTAAGGCAGGAGACGGGCGATGCGCGTCTGGAATTAATTCAGCAGGTCATGACAAAACGCAATTGGTGGGATCGATTTTTCCTAGGCATCTCGGAAGAAAGTGTAATTCATCGGGATGTAATGATGTTTTCAGGGAATCAATGCTGCTGGTTTGCACGTTCTGTGATACCAGAATCCACTTTTGAGCAGAATAACTCTTTTTTTAATCGATTACAAAAGGAATCCCTGGGGCAGATCGTTTTTAACAGCCCAAATGTGGAGCGAGTGTCTTTAAGTCATTATTCTATCGATAACAATTTTCAGGAATATTATTGGATTAAAGAAGAGTTAATACGAAACGCTTCTAAACTGTGGGTACGTTATTCACGATTTATTATCAACGGTCATTTTCCATTTTATCTGATAGAAATTTTATTGCCTGATTTGTCGAGGATTAAAAAATGAATTGGCATGCCTATTATCGATTAGGGCGTTTTGATAAACCTATTGGAATTATCTTACTGTGGAGTCCTTCCGCCTGGGGATTATGGTTTGCCAATAAGGGCCATCCTTCCCTGATTTTATTTCTGCAGTTTTTAGCCGGCACTATTTTAATGCGGGCTGCAGGTTGTGTCATCAATGATATTGCTGATCGAAAAATTGATTGTCATGTTCGACGCACACAACATCGGCCTTTGACCGCAGGGGAGATCCCGCTTAAAAATGCCTTGGTCTACCTGTTCTTTCTGCTGTTTGCTGCCCTGATGATCCTGGTTCAACTACCGCTGGCCTGCACATATTATGCCTTATTCGCATTACTCATTACCATTGTGTATCCTTTTTGCAAACGCTTTATTCAGGTCCCGCAGGCGGTGTTGGGATTGGCTTTTTCAATGGGTATCCCAATGGCTTATGCTGCTTCCCATGTTCCCCTGGATTCTATCGCAATCAGTTTGCTTCTCATCAATTTTCTGTGGACTGTCGCCTATGATACAGAATATGCAATGGCTGATCGTGAAGATGATTTGAAAATTGGAGTTAAATCGAGTGCTATCCTGTTTGCAGATAATGATCGTTTGATAATTGGTTTATTGCAGGCAGTCGTTCACGCCCTTTGGTTCTATTTACTGCTCAGTGCCCAGTTGTTTAATGGCGTGCTGGCACTGTGCTGGATAGCCGCAGGAGCCAATTTATTTTATCAGCAATATCTAATCAGCAACCGTGAGCCTGCTGCCTGTTTCAGAGCGTTTATTAGTAATGCCTGGTATGGTCTTTTCTTATGGCTGGGAATGGTTGTCGGTTTTTGAAACTCATGCCGTTATTAGCTCATCCAGCAGACTGCTTGCTCCAATTCTGAACCAGGAAGGGGCGATTTCTTTTTTGAGTAATAGCGTTGCCATTTCAGCGTAGAGAAATGCGTCCTCAGTTTTACGAACACCGCCCGAGGCTTTAAACCCGACTGAGGCGCCAGAATCCTGGATAGCTTTGAGAAGAGTGTAGGCAGATAAGGGTGTTGCGCCAATGGCAATTTTGCCAGTCGAGGTCTTTAGGAAATCACAGCCCAAATCTATAAGCTCGCGAGCCAGGATATACAAAGAGTCTGACTCTGTAAACTGACCGGTTTCCACAATTACTTTGAATAAAACATTTCGATGCTGACATAAGGATAGAGCTTGCCGACAGCGCTCAAGTGCTTGCTGTTTGTATCCTTTCAGGTACAGCGAGTAGGGAAACACATAATCTATTTCATCAACTGGATAAGCCGATAGAGTATCTTCCAGTTGTGACATTACCAATGCTGCTGGCAAATCGCCACTGGGAAAGTTAAGCACGGTCGCTCTTTTGCAGATATCCTGGGGTGCCAGAAAGGCTAAATGTTGCGGATAGATGCAAAGAGCGGCCACTTTATACTGATTCGCTTTGAATTGCAGCTCGCTAATCTGTTGTTCAGTGGCTTTCTCATCCAACAATGTTAAATCAATGCAGGATACAATAGCCTGCCGGGACTGTGCTGTCTTAATATCCTGCTTTTCCAGACAAAAGTCTGCAAATCCGGTTTCTATATTCATGCCAGACTAGCAATAAATTCTTTAACCAGAATATTTAAACGCTTGGCTGCCTGATTGGCCATTTCCACTACCGAATCATGACTATGACTGCAGCTTGCAAGCCCTGTGGCGTGGTTGGTAATGGTGGCAATAACTGCTACTTTCATTCCACAATGATTAGCGACCAGTACTTCAGGCACAGTTGACATGCCTACGGCATCCGCACCTAAAATGCGAAATGCGCGAATTTCAGCTGCTGTTTCATAATTAGGGCCAATCACTGAAATGTAGACGCCTTCATGCAGCTTGATTTGAGTCTTTTCTGCAATTTGCAAAAACTTCTGACGCATTGCCAGATCATAGGCGTTATCCAGCGGGAAGAAACGTGGTCCGAATTCTTCTTCATTATGACCTACCAAGGGGTTGCCTGGCTGAAAGTTGATGTGGTCGGTGATCAGCATTAATTCACCGGGGCCTACTTCTTCACGTAACGAGCCTGAGGCATTAGTGGCAAGAAAATACTCACATCCTAATAACTTCAGAGTACGTATATAATTTTTGACAATCTCATGGTTCTGACCTTCATAGCTATGCGCTCTGCCTTGCAGACATGCGATATTAACACCTGCCAGTTTCCCCAATACCAGATTACCGCTATGCCCTTTGACTGTTGTGCAGGGAAATCCGGGCAGGCTGTCGTAACTGATAGTCACCGCGTCTTCAATCTGTTCTGCAAAACTCCCCAGCCCTGATCCCAATACAATACCAATCAGAGGTTTAAAATCAGGCAGTATTTTGCGAATTTCTGAAACAGCCAGAGAAGGGGTGCTTTTAGTGATTTCGTTCATTTTACAATCGATTTAAAACTAAAAAGAGGAAGGAATATACTGGGTAATTGCAGTAATGACAAGTGGCGTATTTGATTTAAATTGATTCAGGCAGAAGCCTCTCGAAGGAGAGGCGCAGGCTGATTGCTTAAGATGGGTAGAATGATTCTTACCTGCAAACCACCGTGAGGACGATTATACGCCTTAATCTGGCCCTGATGCAGCTTCACTGCTTTTTGTGCAATCGACAGGCCTAGACCATATCCACCTGTTTTCTTTTCTCTGGATGTGTCAACCCGATAAAATGGGTTGAAGATATTCTCGAGCTGGTCTTCCGGAACTCCCGGGCCGCAATCACAGATATCTATCAGCAAATTGTCCTCTACTATATCTAAATGGACGGTAACGAGTTCGTTGGGAGGCGAATAACGTAAGCCATTGCGAATGATGTTTTCTATGGCTCTGTGAATCAGGCGCTCGTCAATATAGAGCACGCAATCCACACTGTTTTGTAAGCTTACCAGTGGTTTTGAATTGGCAAACTCATAATTTGCATCAGCAATAATCCGGGTAAGTAACTCTTTAATATTGCAGGGTGTACGCTGCAGTTCATCTGCGGATTTATCAAGACGTGCGAACTGCAGGATTTCACTGATTAAGGTATTTAAACGGAGGCACTCCACTTCCATACGGCAAAATTCTGTATCTGCAGCGCTTTGAGCTTTCTTGCGTCCCAGTTCTATCGCTATCTGCAATCTGGCGAGAGGTGAGCGCAATTCGTGGGAGATGTCCTGCAGCAATCGTTCTTTAGAACTGATGATCGCTTCAAGCTTCTCAGCCATACGGTCAAATTCTCCACTAAGCTCGGCAATTTCATCGCGACTGTGTCCTTTGAAGCTGCCTACCCGAGTATTTAATTTACCAGTGGCAATGGATCTGGCGGCCATTCTTAATGAACGAAGAGGTTGCGTCAGGTAAATTGAGAGCAAGTAGCATATAAGGCCGCTAATAAAAATGGCAATGGTCAGACGAATGGTGAGTCCTGCCCAGGGAATTTGTACAAAATGAGCCAGGGGTTTTTCACTGACAGCCACCAGACGGTAGGCTTTACCTGATGTTGACAGGATCTCATGACTGACAATAATTAAATTTCCATATTTTATCAGGCCGTCATCAAGTTCTTCTTTAACCAGATGTTCAGTAATATCCTTAACGACATGAGGCGGCGACTGATTACCAATAATTTCACCGGTGCTGCAAATTAAGAACAATTCCATATGCCTGGCAATTCCAATCTGCGCCAGCCAGGTTTTTAAAGCGGTGTGTTTACCTGATTCAAAGGTCGCTACGGCTGCATTGGCATAACTATCCATAAAAACGTGTTCGCGTGCCGGTATTGACGATTTTTGAGCAATTTCACTGGTTACCCAAGCGGTAGTTATAATAATCAGAATGGTAGCCAGCCAAAAGGAAAGAAAGATTTTCCAGTACAGACTACGCATTAAACATATACCCAAAGCCACGGACGGTCTTAATGAAAGGTTCGCCTTCCTGATTATCTCCAAGCTTTGTACGTAGATTGCTGATATGCACATCGATACTGCGGTCATAGGCGGTGTATTTTCGTCCCAGAGCATACTCGGTTAATTCTTCCTTGGAAAACGCCTGGCCGGGGGATTTAATCAGCATTTCTAATATATTGAATTCTGCATTGGTCAATTCCATCACCTCGCCATGATGGGTAGCGATTCGTTTGGAACAGTCTACCAGGATGTCATGATGCTCAATAACAGGACGATGAACTGGAATTTTCTGAGTCCGTCTTAATATAGCTCGTAATCTCGCGACTAATTCACGGGGATTGCAAGGCTTTGGCAGGTAATCATCGGCCCCAATTTCAAGGCCAACAATACGATCAATATCATCGCCACGAGCGGTAAGCATCAGAACAGGGGTTTCCAAATGCTCTCGAATCGCTTTTAAAACTTCAAAGCCATTGAGTTTGGGTAACATCACATCAAGAATAATGGCATCAAAGGATTGGTTTAGCGCCTTTTTGACCGCGCTGTCTCCATCATGAACACAGACTACATTAAACCCCTCTGGTTCGAGATATTGCTCTAAAAGATCGGTTAATTCTGTGTCATCATCAACAATTAAAATATTACTGTTCATGCTATTTTATCCTGGAAGTCATTGATCTGAGTCCAATCACAAAGCAAACGATTGATCCAGATGTTTATCGCGTGGTCGTTTGTCCAGACAGGATAAAAGCTTAATCCGTCGGGCATCTGCATTAATTACTTTAAACTCAAACTGATCTAGGGTAATTATCTCGCCGCGCTTGGGCAAATATCCAAAACCCGCCATCACGATACCGCCGATCGTATCATAAACTTCATCACTGAAATGGCAGTTCAACTGCTCATTGAATTCCTCAATTGGCATATGTGCTTTAATAATGTATTGTGAATCGCCGTGTGCTTTTAAATAGGCCTCTTCATCGATATCAAATTCGTCTTCAATATCGCCAATAATCTGTTCGATTACATCTTCAATAGTCACGAAGCCGCTGACAGCACCATACTCGTCTACCACCAGGGCCATATGATTACGGTTATTTCGAAATTCGCTCAGCAACACATCAAGACGTTTGCTTTCGGGTACAAACGTGGCGAGACGGATAATATCACTTAAATCAAATTCGTCCTCAGTGTGCCCATTAAATCTCAATAAATCCTTGGCATGTAAAATACCGATAATATCATCCTCATCGTCATCCATTACCGGAAAACGCGAATGGCCTGAGCTTGTGACTGTCTCAACTATTTTATTAAAATCATCATGAAGTGATATGAAGGTAATTTGCTTTTTGGGGAGCATAATGTCTCTGACACGCATCTGACTGAATTGTATAACGCCTTCAATCATCCCCAGGGTTTCAGAGTCAATAAGAGAGCGAATTTGTGCATCTCTTAAAAGGCTGATTAATTCGTCTTTGTTTTGCGGTTCAACCTGAAGAAACTGCTTCAGTCGCACAAACCACGAACCGCCTTCGTCCTCTTTATTCAAGATGCTCATCCTCTTCGTTATAGGGATTAGGAAAGCCGAATTGTTCAAGCAATTGGATTTCCTGTTGCTGCATTTGTTGCTCATCTTTGGCTTCGATGTGATCATAACCCAGCAGGTGAAGTACGCCGTGAATGATGATGTGAGCCCAATGGGATTCAAGCGATTTTTCCTGTTCACGGCTTTCTTCGTCCAACACCTGAGGACAAACGATGACATCGCCAAGAAAGGGGAAATCGAGTTCTATATGCTCAGGAATAGCGCTTGGAAAGGCAAGCACATTAGTTGGTTTGTTTTTTTTGCGATAACTGTTATTTAATTCCTGAATTTCCCCGGCATCTACAAATCGTAAAGTGATTTCTGCGGAGGGCTTATGAGTGAGTAATGCGGATTGTGCCCAACTGATTACTGTTTCTTCTGCAAAGGGCAGGGGTTTCTCGCAGGCTACCTGTACGTCAACGTGATAAGTCATTGTTTATCATCCTCGGATTGCTGCTGCTCGTAGCAATCCACAATTTTTGATACCAGAGGATGTCTGACGACTTCCCGGCTTGAAAAAGTATGTATGGCAATATCGTCCAGCTTTTCAAATAATTTTACGGCATGAATTAAACCGGAGTCTATATTTTTAGGCAAGTCAATCTGCGTCATATCGCCAGTAATTACTGTTTTAGAACCAAATCCCATCCTGGTCAGGAACATTTTCATCTGCATAATCGTTGTGTTTTGCGCCTCATCAAGAATAATAAATGCCTCATTGAGGGTTCTGCCTCGCATAAACGCCAGGGGCAGAATTTCAATAACGTCACTTTGAATGAGTTTCTGCGCTTCCTTGAAGCCGATCATCTCATATAAGGCATCGTAAACAGGACGAAGATAAGGTAATACTTTTTCGACCAAATCACCGGGTAAAAAACCCAGTTTTTCTCCTGCTTCAACGGCAGGTCTTACAAAAACAAGCCGTTGAACTTCGCCTTTTTCAAAACATTCAATGGCTTTGGAAACTGCCAGATAAGTTTTACCTGTACCGGCAGGGCCCACAGCAAAAATTATATCATGTGAATCAATACTTGAAAGATATTCTGCCTGCCTGGGATTTCGAGCCAGGATCGTTTTTCTGCTTAATCTGACTGGATGATGCATAGGTTTTTTAGATTCCTTAATTAACAACAGGGATTGAACATCGTCCCGACTTATTGGCGCATCAGCCATTTCATATAAATCGACAATAATGCTTCCAGCCTGGCTGATGGAGTCTCGGGAACGACCGGACAATGAAAAACCGCTCTGGCTCGATTTAATCGACACAGAAAATTTTTCTTCAATAAGGGAGACGTTTTCGTGGAAAATACCACATAGATTCGCCAGCCTTTCAACTGTTAGTTCAGGCAAACGAATATGTTTGTTATGTAGTGTACTGCTCAATGCAATATGGGGATTAAATAACGTACTTTAAGGATAGTCTAAGTGATGGGTATTTCGCAAGCTGTCTCGGTCGCCCTATGTCATTCCTGCGAAGCGATTAAGCGTGAATTAAGACCAAATCCCCTGCCATTAAGTTAAGAGAATTCATAACTCCCCAGGTACGTCATCCTGAGCGTAGCGAAGGATCTCAGACTGCTTGGAACTGAGCCAGAATCAGGAGATCCTTCACTGCGTTCAGGATGACGTTGAGACGGCCCACAACCTGGTAATTACGAGAGCTCTACAATGCCTTCTCTATGGCCTCTACAGGCTCTCTGGCAAGCAGCGTTATGCGTAAGCAAAGAGTACCTTTTCATGGACACTCAGTGGCTGTAATGCTTCTTTATAAGTGTTGATAATCTTTTGAAGCGTGTTTTACTGGATATTTAATTATTTATCCATGTTGTATAAAATTTAAGTTAATCAGGGGTGTGGAAAAACAGATAAGCTGATATAATCATCTGTTATACAGCCAGAAGAGTTTGCATTCTTCAAATCCAAAGCGATACCCAAATGATTGATTTACATTGCCACAGCACATTTTCTGATGGTCTGCACTCTCCCGAAGAATTACTGCTTAAAGCGCTCCAGGCAAAGCTTGAAATAATGGCATTGACCGATCATGACACGATAGAAGGCAGTATTCGTCTCATCGAATTGGCGCAACACCAAGCAATTCGTATAATTCCTGGGATAGAAATCAGTACACGGTGGAAGAAGTACGATATTCATATTCTGGGTTATCAACTGGATTTGCAGAGCGAACACCTAAGTGCACTCATTCAGAACCAGGAAGCCAATCGTCATCAACGCGCTTTGGAAATAGCGGAAAAACTGACTCAGCTTGGGATTGAAGACGTCATTACCAAGGTAAGTGCAATAGCCGGCCATCGCCGAATTGGACGTCCGCATTTTGCACAGTTGTTGATTGATGAGGGTAGAGTAGTAGAGAAACAGGCGGCATTTAGCCGTTTTCTTGGTCATGGAAAAATTGCCTATGTACCGACCCCCTGGGTTTCAATTGAAGAGGCGGTGCAAACAATTATCCAGGCTGGCGGACAGGCGGTTTTGGCGCATCCAGCAAAATATAAATTAACCCGTACCAAACTGCATGAGTTGATCACTGTATTTAAGGAGGCAGGCGGGAAGGGTATGGAAGTGGTTTCGGGTGAAGGAATGGCAAATGAAACCCAGGAACTCGCGGGGCTTTGTCTTCGCTATCAGTTACTTGCCTCAAGCGGCTCTGATTTTCATGGTGAGGGTATGTCCAGAATATCCCTGGGGCGACAGGCCAGACTACCAGAGTATTGCAAGCCAATTTGGCAGGAATGGTAGCTGATTCTCAGCGATTTAAATCAACCCTCACCCTACGCCCTCTCCCAGCTTGGGAGAGGGGACTTTTTAAATGAATCTTTCCTAAAGTCCTCTCTCCCCTCAGGGGAGAGAGTTAGAGAGAGGGGATTTTCTCTTGCTATCTTAGAAATCCAGTTTCAAGCTCCATACCTTCACTCTCAAGTTCCTCCTTCAACCAGTCATCAATTTCTCCATCGAATATAGAACTGAATGAGTTTGAAAGGGCGTCAGTCTTCTCCAGGGAATAAGTACTCTGTGGTTGTTCATGGCCAGGCTCCGCGCGGTGTTGCCGTTTGCAATCTTTCATGCGAACATCGGCATTTTTCCGCTTGAACCCAAAAAAAGCCTGTGGATTACGGCCAGGGTAATCGATTTGCTCAATATCCTCGCTGAGCGCTGGAAAACATTGAACTGTCTTCTGGTATTCAGCAGGGAGTAAACAATGGCTCAACCTGATTTTCTCGCTGGCCGATGGATTGAGCGTTTGTAAAAAAGGTTTGGCAGCCTCAAGAAACAAATCGGTATTCAGAAATAAACCTCTTTGCATGAAATAAAGGAAATCCTCGATGGTATGAAGCCAATTCGACAGAGGAAAATAAGGGTTGTTGCAAAAACCTAAAAATTTGTCCGGCGAATCATTAAGAGTTTCCAGCATAAGGCAGAAAATAGTGCGGGATAATTGCTTAGAAAGACTCCTGGTTATTTCTGGATAAATCAGACAAGCCTTTTCAAACTCCAATAATTCAAGGAAATTAAGATAATCACCTACCGTCGTTAAGCGAGGAGTGATTAGGTGATGCGTTTTTGAGATCAATAGCTGATAGGGTGCTGGCGGCAGATATCTGCCCAACTCGATTAGTATGCTCAGTGTGAGACCGCCCTGCGAAGCATCCGCAAATGCTCCAATCAGAGTATTAAAGACGGCTTCGGATATCAATTCCGGGCGTTTTTTGCAAGCTTCATGATAGATTAAAAAGCCCTGTACGCAATCTAGTGATTTGATAAATTGAAGGTATTCATTTACTCCAGACAGAAGGGGCGATAATTTATCCAAACAGCTTATAAATACAGCACCGCACTGAGTTGAACCCAGGAGTTTGCTGAGTTCAGAAAAGTCTCTGAGTGAATTAATCTGATCAGGCAAAAAATCAAAAATAGTATCCACTGCTGCCGCTCGTTCACCGGAAGACATATGGCGAAGCACATGCAATGTTTCTGTAATCGAATACTGGTCTGCTTTAAACTTTATTTTAGAGCGTATCTGTTCAAATTGGCTCTTGTTCAGAGACCGACAAATTAAAATCAGGTCTCTTGCTGAGCTAATATGTTCAGGTATAAATCTTTTCAAAAGATCGAAGGCTTCCTGAATTTGTGTATCCTCTAAACAAGAAAAGAGTTGACTGATAGTGTCCGCATCTTTGCCTTTCCAACGGCTTAAATTGTTTTTAAATAAATCAAACAGCTCCTTATTTTCTTTTTTGGGACGGGCTAAATTGGTTAATAACTGAGTGAAGGCTCCAAACGAATTAATACATTTTTGCAGGGAGTGTCTCTGACTTGAAAATATAATATGGATTTGTTCGGGTTCAAGAAATCTGAAGGGGCCATCTATGAAATCACTTTGTTTAGTAAATAACTGCGAGAGCTGAAGATTGTCAAAGACGAACTTATTAATAATTCGACGTTGAATAGGATTCAGATAAAATAACAGATTTGTCCAATCCTGAGGCTTGCGAATTAAAATAGCTAATTTGGGTTGAATATATTTGTCAAATACTCTATCACGCTGCGCTTCACTCAGTCCTTTCAGCACTTGTGAGATAACATAAGTGGAATTGTGTAATAATCCTCCGATGCGAAATTCAATACGTTCAAAAAGATAAGTAATATGGGCTCTGGAGATATTTAAAAAATGACGATCTGCTCCACTGAGAAGCAATTCATACTCAGCGCTTGTTTCCGGAAGAGGGCCGCTCATGTCAAAACGCTGGGCCTTTCGCATTACCTCCTGTTGCTCTTGGTTGATAGGTTCGATGGCATCCCATAAACACTGAAAGGAATGAACGTTTTCAATTCTAGTCAAAGGAACAATCAAAGAAAGATAATTATGAGGAATCTGATTGGAATATTTACTTGAAAGTGCAGAGCGTACCTCTCGAGAGCTCGTTTTTATTTCCAGTTTATCGAGCTGTATTTCTGAAAGCAGCTCATCAAATTGATACGATATCAGGATTTTAAATAGTTGCAATAAATGAGTTGATGATTTAATCCACGTTAGAAGCATAGGCTTGTATGAGGCGAACAAATGCTCTCGTTCCTGAAAATTTAAGCTATTGAAAAGTGCAATAAACTGATTGAGCGTTTTTACCTTATCTGATTGATTCAGCAGACCATCAGGAAAAATGAGATCACGATGCTCAGATCTCAGTCTGTTATACACCTGAGTGCTGCCATTTATTGTTCTCATCATACCAGGAAGTCTGGGTCGCATTTGATTGAAAAATAGTTCATTTTTCTCTATGCTGTTCGTATGAAGCAGCGAATAAACTTTACAAAAAGAGGCTGCTGTTTTAATCGAATCTGGAAGTTCATTGATTATGGTATCAAGCAAAAGTTGTTTTTTGGCCTGTCTAAGCGGCGCAAGAAGATCACCGGAAAAAATACTCGTTTTATCGGTACATAAACGAAGGATATAGTCCTTAATTCTTTCGTATATCAACTTGCACTGCTCAATCTCAAAGGCATCGGAAAGATGGAGCAACAAGGGAATTAATTTTTCCAGATTTTTTTGGTCCCCATTAAGTAAGGACTGACTTAGCCCGTCCAGAAGCGCATACAGTTTATCGGTTGATGCAGTCAGGGCAAAGAGAATTAGCTGGTCGGTATTCCTTCTGTGAAGTAAAGACAATACCAGCCTTTCATCACTACACAGGGAATTAATCTCATCTGCACTTAGCGTTTCTAAAATTTCCAGGTCCTGAGAATGCTCAAATGACAGTCTAAGATTCAACTCATTAAGAATGTTACGATTTAACATTAATTTGTCATGACCATTCAGTGGTTCACCCTTATCCAGTTTTTCCTTAAATGATTCTTTAACTGATCGGAAATCTTTGAGTGCTTTTTCCATTAACACTTGTTGCCGGTCATCACTCGTTTTGATTCGAGATAATGCTTCAGAATGCCTGATTAACAGATTATCCAGTTTGGTTCCCAAAATAGAGAGGCAGGTGTTGGGATCTTCCTGATTATTTTTTTTAAACGCGTATCGTTTGAGCTTGCCTAGTTTATGAGCGAGCGGTTCGGGAATGGCATGAGGAAGAGGGTTATTGTGTGTGGCGGTTGTGATAATACCTAATTGTACAAGCAATTGATAAATGATTTGCCTTGCCTCTTCCAGTTGCTCCGGACCGGGGTTATTCATTGCCACAATGGTTTTCAAAGGAGCAAAATAATGCTGAAACACATTTTTATCATCCGGAGATAATTGTTCAACGATTTGAAGGGTCTTGACAATGAGCGATCTTTTAAAAGGCCTGACCAGAGGACCGCTGAAATCACGAAGTGTTTGAATGAACAGCCTGACTTCATTGGGTTCTTCACTATGATCTTCAATTTCATTATACCAACTGATGAAATCCAGCATGCTATTATCAAAATACGCACCCGCCTCCAATTCAGTGCCCTGGCCTCCCTGCCTGCTGTTTTCTTTCATCTTCTTGCGCAGGAGTCTTAGCTGACCTAATAAACCCTCATTATTTTCAGCAAGCACATCAAAACGTTGCTTTGCTTCATAGATGATCTGTGTATCAAAAGAATAATGGTGTAAACGGAAAGTTTCCTTTTCCTTTAGTTCAACTAATGCCGGATCAGTATTATCATCGAAATAGGGGTTATAAATTACCGGCAAGCCCACCGTTTCATCCAGTTTAAGCAAGGTGCTTAAGGGAATAAGATGAGTGCCTGCATCATTCAAAATATGTGTGGACAGAATTTTCAGGAGATCCATTTCCCATTGGCCAGTTGTCTGATTATAAACCGGTGTTAGATCAGGATAATCAAAATGCTGAGAGATTACACACTGCAATTCAGGAATTAATAATAAAAGTGGATTTACAGGTTCTTCGGCTCTGGATCTGGAGGAAGCTATCAGCTTCGCCGCTTCACACCAGATAGCGGTCAATGGATGAAATGGTAAGGCTGTATATGAAAGTAAGCTGTTTCTTATCAACTTCCAATTATTCCGAAGGGCTTGCTCCAATGCTTCTAATGGATTTTGCGAATCAATTAATTCACGAAGTAGCTTTGCACAACGTATAGTATATGCCTGGATGGATTTTTCATGCATATTCTGCAAAGGACCCATTGAATCAAATTCTGCAATCACATTGGCAAGTGTTTCCAGGCTGTTGTCTAAAAATAATCGAATATCGTTGCTCATTGGGCCTCTTATTTGTCTAAATGGCGGTGTATATTTATCCACTTTACTGACCTTTTACAACTTGGGTGAAAGACCAGAGTGAACTCAAATTTATCTTATAAATCCAGCCTCGAAATCCATAGATTCACTCTCGGGTTCTTCCCTCAACCAGTCGTCACAAGTTTCATTCCATCCAGTGAATAATGATTCAATCGAACGTGCTAAAGAAGGCTCCTCTTCATCCGGAAGAATGTAGGTATGACCACAATCAATCATTTCCCGGCGTAGTCGTTTGCTGTCTCTGCATTCATTGACGGCTTTACGTTTCGTTGAGCCAAAAAAAGCATAAGAGTTGGTACCTGGAGAGTCGATTCCGGGTTGACCTTCTTGTTCCGGGGCTGGAAAACATTTAATTGTTGCCGCGCATTCGGCTGGTGATAAACGTTGTCTTAGCCTGTCTATTTCACTGGCTGATGGATTAAATGTTTGCAGGATGGGTGTGGCTGCTTTGAAGAGTAAGTCGGTATTTAGAAATAAATTTTTCTCCATGAAGTAAATGAAATCATCCAGGTTGCGAATCCAATAGGACAGAGGAAAATAAGGGTTATTGCAAATTCTCTGAAACTTATCCGGGTCAGCACTTAAACTTTCAAGCAGCAAACAGAAAATGGTTCTGGATAAATGTAAATCCTCAGAGAGTTTCCTGGCTATTTCTAAATAAATTACATAGGCCTGTTCAAACTCTAATGATTGAAGCAGGTTCAGGTAATCGCTTGCCGTTGTTAAAGCCGGTGTAATTTTGTGCATACATTTAGAGAACAATAGCTGGTATTCAGAAATGGGTAAGTACTTGCCCAGATTGATGAAATCTTTTTGTGAGAGGCTGCTCAGCGGAGCCGAATTAAAAGCATCAATCAGAGATTCGAAAATACCTGTCCCTGGAAGTTCCGGACATTTCTTTCCAGCCTCTCGATAAATCATACAGGCTTGTGTCAATCGCAATGATTTGAGAAATTCAATGCTCGTGTTGACCTCTGAAAGAGTGACAAATTTATCAACGCATAGTAAAAATAAATCTCGGCACTGCGTGTTATTTAAGAAGCTGCTGAGCCTCGAAAATCCACCGGGCCACTGAATTTGATGTGGAAGGAAATCAAAAATTGTTTCTATGGTTGCTGCCGATTCGCCTGGTGTCATTAAGCGAAGTTCACCTATCGTCTGTTCAATCGTATGTCCGTTTGTTGCAAATTTAATTCGAGGGCTTATTTGCTGAAGCTGGGCTTTTGTTAGAAAACGGCCAATTGAAACAAGATCTTTCGCTGATTTAATAAGCTTAGGAATAAATCCTTTCAACAGGTCGAATGCCTCCTCGAGTTCGGAAGGCCCCAGACATGAAAAAAGAGTGCCGAGAGTGAATACACTCTTGCCCTGCCAGCGGCAGAACCTGTATTTAAACAAATCAAAGATTTCCTTGTTTTCTTTGTTGGGTCGACCTGTTTTTATCAAAAATTCAGAGAATGATTTAAATGATTTAATACTTTCAAGTAAGACCTCTTTTTGAGTTGAGAAAATAATGTGACACTGTTCTTCGTCAAGATACTGGAAGGGAGCCCTGTTAAAAGAGTTCATATCAGAGAATAGTTTGAGATTCTCAAGATTATCCAATACAAAACGATTGATTATTTTCCTTTGCTGAGGAGATAGATAAATCAATAAATTCTTCCAATCAGTCGTTGTTTTCAGCAAATCCCTTAAGTGGGGTATTATATACTTGTCAAAAACACTATCGCGTTGCTGGATACTGAGGCCTTGAAGTACATTGGCAACTGCATAAGTACCAATGCGTGAAAACCCCTCCAGACGAAATTCGACGCTTTCAAAAAGAGTATTAATATGCTGTTCTGAGCTTAGTAGAAACTGGCGATCTTCGGCATCAAGTGATTCCAGAGCGCAGCTAGTCACCGATGAAGAGCTGTCCACTGTATGCACACTGGCTCTTTCGAAGACCCGCTGCCGCTCCTGATGAATGAGTTGGATAGCATGACTTAGACTATGAAAAGAACCGATGTTGGAAAAATCAGTTAATGTGACAAGCAAATGGAGATACCGTCTGGGTATATAGCGTCCAACATACTTGCTTTCAAGTGCAGAACGAACCTCAGTGGGACTTGTTTTTTCCAGTTTATCCAGTTGAATTTCTGAAAGCAGTTCATCAAACTGTGCCGGTATTAAAATCCTGAGTAACTGTAATAATTGGGCTGATGATTGAACCCATGCCGCTAGCTGGCTTTTATAAGTTTGAAACAAATCTGTCTGTTCATAGTGATGTAAATTAGAGTAAAGCGATTTAAACTCATTAAACGTTTTTACCGGAACAGACTGATCGGCTAAGCCATTTGGAAATATTATCATCCGATGCTCAGGCGACAATTTCTTGTATACCAGTGTGCGATTATTCACTGTGTTCATCAAGGACGGCAGCTTTCCTCGCATTTGATTGAAAAAAACCGTCTTTTTTTCGGTGTTATGTGTGGAGATTACTCTATAGACTTTGCAAAAAGAGTCTGCTGTTGTAATCCGTTTTGAAAGCTCGTCGATAATTGAACCCAAGAGAAGATTATTTTTTTGCTGATCAAGCTCAGCAATCAGGTCCCAGGAGAACTGGGATGGTCTGTTTATGCATAATCGAACCAGATAATCTTTCGTGGTTTCGTAAACAGCCCGGCATTGCTCTATATCCAGAGCTTCTGAAAGATGGCGCAACAATGGAATCAACCTATCCAGTGTTTTCTGATGGAATGGAAGCAGTGACAGGCTTAACCCCTTCAGCAGCGCATGCAATTTGTCAGTTGAGGTGGTCAGGGAGAACAGAATTAACTGGTCTCTAACGTGTGGATCAAGTAAAGAGGCAGCGAGCCTTGCATCGTTACAAATGCTGGTAATTTCATCGGGGCTAAGGCTTTGCAGAATGTCTAAATCTTCAGGTTCCTGAAAAGAATAAGAGATTTGTAATTTATCAAGAACCTGGGGATTTAGAGGGAGTTTATCATGACCATTTAAAGGTTCGGAATTATCGAGTTTTCTCTGAAATGCTTCTTTCGCCGCTTTGAGAATTTTTAAGGCTTCTTCTGCCAGCGACTGCTGCCTGTTTGAGCTAGTTTTTATTTTGGCCAAAGCCTCATGATGTTTAATTAATAGTTCATCCAGTCTTGTCCCTAAAATAGAAAGACAGGTGCTGGGATTTTCGCGATTATCTTTCTTAAAAGCATAGCGTTTCAGGCTGGATACCTTATCAGCAAGGGTTTCCGGAAGCACCCTTTGCAAGGGAGGTATATTGGTTGAAGAGGCAATAATACCTAGTTGTACCAACAAGTTATAAATAATTTGGCGAGCCTCTTCCAATTGCTGCTCATCAGGCTTATCTATTGCAACAAGGGTTTTGAGAGGGGCAAAATAGTTCTGAAAAAATTCATTGTCCTCTGGCGGCAGCTGTTCGACAATTTCAAGAGTTTCGACAATAAGCCCTTTGTTGAATGGATTTACTACAGGCCCGCTGAAACCGCGGAGTCTCTGAATATACTGGTGAATTTCCTCCGGTTCATTGGAATGATCTTCGATGGCATTATACCAGGTGATAAAATCCATAAGACTTTTATCAAAAAACTGACCTGCCGCCAATTCGCTTCCACGCCCATGAACACTGTTTTCTTTCATTTTTTTGCGAAGCAAAGTCAGCTGGCCTAATAAATCATCATTATTTGCCGCCAGAGCGTCAAACTGCTGCTTTGACTCATAGATAGTCTGGGTATCCAATGAGAAATGGAAGATACGGAAAATTTCTTTTTCATTCAATTGAACCACAGAGGGGTCTGTATCGTCATCAATATAAGGATTATAAATAGTTGGAAGACCCACGGCCTCGTCTTGCCTGAGCAGGCAGCGCAGCGGAATCAAATGGGTGCCCGCGTCATTCAGTATGTGAGAGGATATAATTTTCAGCAGGTCCATTTCGCATTTCCCTGTCGTCTGATTAGAGACGGGCAGCAAATCAGGGTAGTCCTCGTGCACCGAGACGACGCATTGTAGATCAGGAATTAAAAATACAAGGGGATTGGCAGGTTCCTGAGATTTGGGTTTGGATAAGGCAACCCATTTTGCAGCATCGCACCAGAACGCCGTCACCGGGTGAAACGGTAGGGCAGTATATGAAAGAAGGCTTTTTTTTATTAATTCCCAATTGTCTTTAAGGGCTTGTTCCAGCGCTTCTGAAATGTTTTCTGACTCGGATAATTCCAAAAATACCTGATGGCAATGGAGGGTATAGGCTCGAATTGCTTTTTCATGCATCGTCTGCAAAGGGTCTGCTGATTCAATTTCCTTTGCCATATCTGAAAGTGATGCCAGAGTTTTGCCTATAAATTCGCGAATTTCGTTATCCATTGTGTCTCTAATAAAACCTATGTGGTCTGGCATTGTACTAAGAGTTGGGTTTGTAATCCAGCTTTTCTTTGCTGCTATTGACTAATTAGGAAACAATTGGAATAAAACATTTTATCTCGAATTATGGTATAATCCGTCATTATAAAAAGCACATTGAATGGATAGGATTAAAATTCATTGTAAATAACTATCGCATTCGAGGAATAAATTATGAGTTTTAAAGAGCTGGGATTGATTGAGCCCTTGGTTTTGGCAACCAGCGAACTGGGATACCTTAAGCCATCTCCTATTCAGACGCAGGCCATTCCTGCTGTTTTGGGGGGAAGAGATGTTCTGGCTTCCGCACAGACAGGTACGGGAAAAACAGCAGGTTTTGTTCTGCCTCTTCTACAAAAGATCCACGATAAGCCACGGGCCAGATCCAATCGGGTTCTCATTCTGATATTAACTCCAACCAGAGAGCTGGCAGCGCAGGTCCATGAAAGTATTTTGGAATACGGGCGCCATTTGTCATTGCGTTCCGCTGTTGTTTTTGGCGGGGTAAAAATTAATCCTCAGATGATGAAGTTACGCAGCGGTGTTGAATTATTAGTTGCAACTCCAGGACGTTTGCTGGATTTACATCAGCAGCGAGCAATTTCCTTTGATCAGATTAATACTCTGGTGCTCGATGAGGCCGATCGAATGCTCGATATGGGTTTTATCCACGACATTAAACGAATTATCAGCTTGTTACCAAAGAACCGGCAGAATCTTTTGTTTTCAGCTACTTTTTCCGATCAGATTCGTTCACTTGTGAAAAATATACTCAACAATCCTGTGGAAATTGATGTGGCCCCCCGCAATACCACTGTGGCTACAATTAAACAAACCGTTCATCCGGTCGATAAAGGTCGGAAAGCGGCATTGCTCGGCCATCTGATTCATAAAAATAAATGGGGACAGACGATAGTATTCTCGCGTACCAAACATGGGGCAAACAAGCTGGTCAAACAATTGGCTGAACAGCAGATCTATGCCGCGGCAATTCATGGCAATAAATCACAGTCACAGCGCACCAAGGTTTTAGCCGAGTTCAAAGCGGGTACACTGCATATCCTGGTTGCTACTGATATTGCAGCGCGAGGAATTGACATTGATCAACTGCCCTGTGTGGTTAATTTTGATTTACCGCAAGTGGCTGAAGATTATGTCCATCGCATTGGCCGCACCGGTCGTGCGGGTGCTGACGGCTTGGCTGTGTCCCTGGTAAGCGCCGATGAAGTGGGTCAGTTAAATGCCATCGAAAAATTAATCAAACGCAAATTAAACCGGGTTGAAATTGAAGATTTTGAACCTAATCACAATTTACCTGCTTCAGTTCCTA
The DNA here is from genome assembly GCF_021297775.1 of Legionella sp. 16cNR16C. Classification (NCBI taxonomy): domain Bacteria; kingdom Pseudomonadati; phylum Pseudomonadota; class Gammaproteobacteria; order Legionellales; family Legionellaceae; genus Legionella; species Legionella sp. 16cNR16C. The sequence goes on along the minus strand of NZ_JAJTMX010000001.1, from coordinate 571,481 downwards.
ACAAGACTCCTCCCGGAAAAGCTGTGGCATTCAAGAGGAGAAAACCCCTTGGTGCTGACAAGCAGCAGGCGAAGCGAAATCGCAGACCTGCTTAATAAAGTATTCTGTGCTGACAAGCTATACAGGAGTTGTCTGTTCAAAGGATTGATCAGAGTTTTTGAAAGCTGCACAGAAACAAAATTAAGTGATACAATCAGTCCCCTAAACTGTATCTGGAATCAATGGACATTTAACAGGGGACCTTTTAATGAGTCAGTTTTTTGCAATTCACCCGGACAATCCACAGGCAAGATTGCTAAGAAAAGCAGCGTCCATTATTGAAGAGGGTGGTTTGATTGTTTATCCAACTGATTCAGGCTACGCGTTAGGATGCCGTTTGGGCAACAAAGCGGCGCTTGAACGTATCAGACGCCTGCGTCAGCTTGATAAAAATCACAATATGACGCTGGTCTGCCGCGATCTTTCGCAGCTAGGAACTTATGCCAGAGTATCTAATCCGATATTTCGCCTGTTAAAAGCATTCACTCCCGGATCCTATACATTTATTTTAAACGCCACTCATGAAGTACCCAGGCTTATGCTGCATCCCAAGCGGAAAACATTGGGTTTGCGTGTGCCGGACAATAATATCACCTTGTCATTGCTTGAATGCCTTGAGGCGCCCTTAATGAGTACAACCCTGATTCTTCCTGGCGCCGAGGTTCCCTTAAGTCAGCCTGAAGCCATCAGAGACTTGCTGGGCAACCAGATTGATTTAATTATTGATGGAGGCGACTGCGGTCACGAACCCACTACGGTCGTCGATTTAACTGGTGATTACCCTGTAATAATCCGGGAAGGTAAGGGTGATCCGGAACCGTTTCGCTGATTTATATAAACCTGAGGTTTTAGATGTCTTTATTTAGTGCTAACAAACGTGTCGTTTCAGGTATGCGTGCCAGTGGCCGTTTACATTTGGGTCATTATCATGGTGTTCTAAAAAATTGGTTGAAGCTCCAACACCAGTATGATTGCTATTTTTTTGTTGCTGACTGGCATGGCTTAACCACTTCCTATGAAGAACCAGGATTTATAGAAAATATTTTATGGGATATGGTTGTTGATTGGCTGGCTTGCGGGATTAATCCCAGTTTATCCAAGGTTTTCATTCAGTCCTGGGTGCCTGAGCATGCCGAATTACACCTGCTTTTATCGATGATAACGCCGCTTGGCTGGCTGGAAAGGGTGCCTACTTATAAAGATCAGCAAGAGAAACTTCGAGAGAAAGATTTATCAACCTATGGATTTCTTGGTTATCCGCTTTTACAAAGCGCTGATGTTTTACTGTATAAAGCTGATTGGGTTCCTGTGGGTGAAGATCAGGTTGCGCATATTGAATTAACCCGTGAAATTGCACGACGTTTCAATTTCATTTATGGCAAAGAGCCAAATTTTGAAGTGCAGGCCGCTGAAGCAATCAAGAAAATGGGCAAAAAAAATGGTTCCCTTTACAGCGAGTTGCGAAAAAAATTCCAACAGGATGGTTGCCATGAATCACTTAACACAGCCAAAGCATTGATTGCTAATCAACACAATCTTTCGATTGGGGATAAAGAGCGCTTAATGGGCTATCTGGATGGTTCAGGCAAAATTATTCTTCCCGAGCCGCAACCTCTTCTGACGGAAACACCGAAAATGCCAGGTACAGACGGGCAGAAAATGTCGAAGTCCTATGGTAATACTATTAGTCTGAGAGAAGATTTGACGCAGGTAGAAAAGAAAATTTTCACTATGCCGACTGATCCTGCTCGAGTGAAAAGGACAGATCCTGGCGAGCCTGAAAAATGTCCGGTCTGGCAATTGCATAAAATTTACTCCTCTGAAGATGTGAAAGACTGGGTTCAAACTGGCTGCCGCTCTGCTGGAATTGGCTGCATTGATTGCAAACGGCCCGTGGTGGATGCGATTAAGCAGGAACTGATTCCCATTCAGGAAGCTATTAAAACATATGAAGCGGATTTAAGTTCTGTTAAACGTCTGGTAGCGGAGGGTAGTGAAGCTGCCCGCGATGAAGCGAATAAAACGCTGAAAGATGTGCGTGAAGTCATAGGCCTTGATTATTAATGCACACTGCTGAAACAGAGCCGGAACAAATAATACTCGCAACGATCGGAGGCAAACCATTCACTGATTTGCCACCGGATCTGTTCATCCCTCCTGATGCGCTGGAAGTATTGCTCGATTCATTTACCGGACCCTTAGATCTCTTGCTGTATCTGATTAGAAAACAGAACCTGGATATTCTGGACATTCCTATTGCCCTGATTACCCGTCAATATATGCAATACATTCAATTGATGACGGATAGAATGGAGCTGGCCGCTGATTATCTGGTGATGGCTGCCATGCTTGCTGAAATCAAATCAAGAATGCTTTTGCCGCAAACCAGTTCTGAAGAAGAAATTGAAGAAGACCCGCGTGCGGCGCTGGTTCGAAAATTACAACTCTATGAGCAATTTAAACAGGCCGCACTACAATTAGATGAGTTACCCCGTGAAGAACGGGATTTTTTCAGTGTAAATCTGCCGGTTGATGGCGCGGAAAAATTAAGATTACATCCGGATGTTTCGCTTCAATCGCTAATAGAAGCAATGGCTGAGCTGATTACCCGCCAGGGTCATCAGGTGCATCATCAGATTATGCGTGAACCGCTATCAGTTAGGGAGCGAATGGCCATCGTTCTCGAACGCCTGCAGCAGGGCGAAAACATGTCCTTTGTCGCGCTGTTAAACAAGGAAGAAGGGCGAATGGGAATTGCTGTTACATTACTGGCTGTTCTCGAGTTAGCCCGGCAATCAATTGTCATTATTATTCAAACGGCCGCGTTTGAGCCCATTCATATTCGGGAGTTTGATAATGGATGAGATTAACTTAAGAGGAATTCTGGAAGCTTTATTAATGAGTTCGGAAAGTCCATTGACTATTGAACAATTGCAATCGGTCTTCGATGAATGCCCTCCAGAGAAAGAAGCAATTAAACAGGAGCTTGAGAACCTTGCCCGGCAGTATGATAACAGTGGTATTGAGTTAAAGCAGCTAGCCAGTGGTTTTTGCATACAAACAAGGAGTAAATACAGCTACTGGGTTAATCGGCTGAATGCCGAGAAACCGGTAAAATATTCGCGTGCCTTGCTGGAAACCCTGGCCATTATTGCCTATCGCCAGCCGGTGACACGCGCTGATATTGAAGAGATCCGCGGTGTTGCAGTGAGTACCGCCATCATTAAAACCCTGTTGGAGCGAAACTGGGTACGGGCTGCGGGTTATCGGGATGTGCCTGGAAGACCGGCTGTTTATATTACGACCAAATTTTTTTTGGATTATTTTAATTTATCATCAATCCATCAGCTGCCGCCGCTACCTCATTTTGAGGATATGCCTTCAGGCAAAGCCGAGCAGTCTGTCGATGTAGAAGAAGAGTGTGTTGAATTATGAAAGAACGTTTACAGAAGATATTAAGCCAGTCAGGCCTTGGCTCGCGCAGAGAAATGGAGAAGTGGATTGAGCAGGGCTTGGTTTCCGTGAATGGGCAAGTTGCCAAAATTGGAGAATCGGCGGGTCCTGAAGACAAAATTGCGGTAAAAGGCAAACTCATTGCCAACCCGCTTAAACATAAAACTAAAACTCGGGTGCTTATCTATCATAAGCCGGTCGGTGAAATTTCCAGCCGCCGCGATCCCAAACATAGCAAGACCGTTTTTGATCAGCTGCCTCATTTAAAGGAAGGGCGCTGGGTGCAGGTCGGTCGTTTGGATATTAATACCTCGGGTTTGCTTATATTTACCAATAATGGGGAATTGGCAAACCATTTGATGCACCCCAAACAACAGCTTGAAAGAGAATATGCTGTCCGTGTGCATGGTCAGGTCAGTGATGAAATAGTAAGTAACCTTTTAAAGGGGGTTACCCTGGATGATGGTTTCGCCAAATTCAAAAAAGTGGAATACCGGGGCGGTGAAGGGGCGAATGCCTGGTATCATGTCACACTGACTGAGGGACGAAATCGTGAAGTCAGGCGCCTTTGGCAATCGCAAGGTGTTGAAGTGAGCCGTTTAATCCGTATCCGTTATGGTCGAATTACCATGCCAAGATCGCTGGCAAGAGGAGATTCTCAGGAGTTGTCCGATAAGGAAGTGCATTCCTTTCTATCATCCGTAGGCATGAGCGACGTATGACAAGATGATAGGTAAATTTCCTAATTAATATAGAAGATAGATGTAACATGACAAGAAAACGCAAAACTCCACCTGTTTTAAGCACTGCTATTATCGAAAAATTCAGTCATGATGGGCGTGGAATCGCCCGTATCAACGGCAAAACGACGTTTATTGATGGTGCTTTACCTGAGGAAACCGTTTCATTTGAGTATCTGCGAACCAAAAAAGATTATGACGAGGGAAGACTGGTTGAGGTGATTAGCCCTTCCGTTCATCGGGCAAACCCTCGCTGTCAGCATTATCAACTCTGTGGCGGCTGCTCTTTACAGCATTTGGATGAAGAGACGCAAATTCAGGAGAAGCAAACCCTGCTGTTTGATATGTTCCAGAGAATAGGCCATTGTCAACCTGAAACGATTCTTGAGCCTTTAAGTGCTGGCAGCTGGAATTATAGAAACAAAGCCCGCTTAAGTGTTCGTTATGTACATAAGAAGCAAGCCACTCTGGTTGGGTTTCGAGAAAAAAATAATCCTCGCTATATCACAGAGATCAGCCATTGCCCGGTCCTGCATAAAAAAGTGGATGATAATATTCAGGCCTTGCGCCAATTGATGGACTCTTTAGAGTCTCCTGAAAAGATAGCACAGATTGAGGTAGCGGCGGGCGATGATGAGGTGGCTCTAATTTTACGAAATCTGGATGCGCTATCCAGTCAGGAAGAACAGCAATTGAAAGCCTTTGCTGATGCCAGCGGCTTTATCTTATATCTTCAGCCGGGTAACAGCGAAACTGTAAAACGTTTCTATCCGGAATCGGATGATGAGTTTCTGCACTATGAATTACCTGAAGAGGGCATTCGCTATCAATTTCACCCCACTGATTTCACTCAGATAAATCCGCGATTAAATCGACTTATGATTCCAAAAGCTTTAAAATTATTGGAATTAAATCAAGAAGATACAGCTCTTGATCTGTTTTGTGGACTGGGAAATTTCTCTTTACCCATTGCCAAACGATGCCGCCAGGTGATTGGTTTTGAAGGAAGTGAAACCATGGTTGAGCGCGCTGCGATGAATGCCAGAATCAATCAGCTGGATAATCTGCAATTTTATGCCGCCAATCTTGATGAGCCAGATATTCTGGCTAAATTTAATCTTCCAGCCATCAGTAAAATGCTAATTGATCCTCCGCGTTCAGGAGCACTGGAAATTATGCGGCAAATCGATAAACTTAAACCAGAGCGTATTGTTTATGTTTCCTGTAATCCAGCCACTCTGGCTCGCGATAGTGATATTCTGGTTAATCATCAGGGTTATCGTTTTATCGCTGCAGGGGTTATGGATATGTTCCCTCATACGTCTCATGTTGAATCGATTGCGGTGTTTCAAAAGGAAAAGTAGTCATGGTTAAGGTTAAAGAAGATACTCCCTGGTTAAGCGACAATGGTATTGATCTGGAGCAATGGCTGCACCAGTTAGGGAGCAAGGGGTATTTTCAGGATTTGGATTTAATCCGCAATGCCTGCACCTTAAGCCAGCTTGCTGGCTTTGATCATGCAACTGAAACCGGGATTTCCTGCTTGCAGCAGGGTTTGCAAATGGCAGATCTGCTGGCTGATCTGGAAGTGGATCAGGAAACTCTTAGCGCCGCTATTATTTTTGAAAATGTTCATTATGCCGAGCTCTCACTGGATGATGTCGAAGAGCAGCTGGGGCCATCGATAGCCAAGCTGGTTAAAGGCATTGAAAAGATGAGCGCTATCCATAATCTGCAGGCACTTAATAAATATCCGCAAAATAAGCATCAGATTGATAATGTTCGCAAGATGTTGCTGGCTATGGTTGATGATGCACGGGTAGTGCTGATTAAGCTCGCAGAGCGTTTATGTGTTTTGCGTACCTGCTCACAATTACCCGAAGCCATACGCCGCCAGATTGCCACAGAGGTCATGGAGATTTATGCGCCGCTGGCGAATCGTCTTGGTATTGGTGCCATCAAATGGGAAATGGAGGATCTCGCCTTTCGCTATCTCCATCCAGAAGAATACAAGTCCATCGCCAAAGGGTTAAAGGCCAAACGCCTGGACCGCGATCGTTATGTAAATCTGATTGTTCAGGAGTTGAATAAACGGATCAAGGCCACCGGCGCTACTCATTTTGCGGTTTACGGACGCTCTAAACATATTCACAGTATTTACAAAAAAATGCAGCGTAAGAATGTGCCGCTGGAAGAAATTTATGACGCCACGGCAGTTCGTGTTCTCCTTGAAACGAAAGAGCAATGCTATGATGTGTTAAGCATGGTGCATGCACTTTGGAAGCAAATTCCCGCTGAGTTTGACGACTACATAGTCAATCCCAAACCCAATGGGTATCAATCGCTGCATACAGCAGTTGAAGGTCCCGAGGATCGCGTGTTTGAAGTTCAAATCAGAACTTTTCATATGCATGATTTGGCTGAAATGGGAGTTGCCGCTCATTGGAAATACAAAGAAGGTGGGCTTCAGCAAAAAGAGAGCCATGAACGCAAAATTGAATGGCTGCGGGATGTTTTGGCCTGGCATAAGGAAATGGCCGCCTCAAGTGGTGTTTCTGAAGCAATGGAAACCGAATTTCTTGAAGATCGTGTCTATGTATTTACACCAGATGGCGATGTGCTCGATCTGCCGAGCGGAGTAACTCCTCTTGATTTCGCCTATCACGTTCATAGCCAGCTCGGCCATCGATGCCGCGGTGCGAAAGTGAATGGTTCTATTGTCAACCTGACTTATCAACTGCAAACGGGCGATCGGGTCGAAGTGTTAACTGGCAAAGAATCAAGGCCTTCACGCGACTGGATTAATCCTCATTTAAACTATCTGAGAACTTCCCGCGCCAGGGCAAAAGTATTGCATTGGTTTAAAATGCAGGATTATGACAAAAACAAGGCGGAAGGCCATGAGATTCTCGATAAAGAGTTGAAGAATCTCGGCATCAAAATGGATCGCCTTGGCGACGTGGTCTCTTCGTTCAATTTCAAACGTCTCGACGATATGCTGGCAGCATTAGGGCGCGGTGATATTAAACTGGGGCAAATATTGCATCGAATCACGCCTTCCGTGGAATCAGAGCCGGACATCCATACGATTGTCAAATCCCAGGCTATCCCGGAGGTCAGGGGAAGTGATTTACGTATCGAAGGAGTGGGTAATTTATTGACTAATATGGCGAGATGCTGTCAGCCATTACCCGGTGATGATGTCGTTGGCTATATTACCGTTGGGCGCGGTGTGTCTGTTCACCGCAAAGATTGCGCTAATATTCTGCATGCCAGTGACAAGCAAAAGCAGCGTTTTCTGGAAGTCTCCTGGGGCTCGGCGACCCGCGATCATTACGTGGTTGACGTCATTATTAAAGCCTTCGACCGCTCAGGACTTTTACGCGATGTCACCTCCCTGTTATCCAATGAAAAAGCGCATGTCTATGCCTTGCAAACGCAAAGCGACAAGCAGGAAAACATGGCGACTATTAAATTAACCGTGGAGATTGATGGCTTGAACAGCCTTTCGAGGTTACTGAACAAACTGGAACAAATACCCAATGTTTTAGAAGCTCGCAGGCAGGTTTAAACCGGTTTATTCTGAGGAGAGCAGAGTGATAAAAAATCCCCTCTCCCAAGTTGGGCGAGGGCTAGGGTCACTGCCATTAAGTTAAGGAAATTTTGTCATTCCCACGAAGGTGGGAATCCATTCCTCAATTGCATGTAGGTTGTGCCCTTGGCACAACATTGAGTTCTGGAGTGGTTCAACCCTTTGTTGGGCCAAGGGCCCAACCTACGAGGATTCCTTAATTTAATGGCAGTGAGGCCTAGGGTGAGGGCTGATTTTAACTACTTAGGACCTACAAGAGGAGACTGTTCCGGCGTTGGATTGCTGGCTGTAATCCTTGAAATCCAGGTTGAGAGGAAAGCCGGGCTCCAGCTTCCTTGTCTTTCGGGAGCAGCTCTTCGGGATTCTCTTGCTGCCTGCAGTCTTTCTTCAAGAACTGCGGCGTCTGCTTCCGCTTTTTTAACAAGGTTCAATTCTGCGATTGTGACTGAACGTTTGGTTCCCTGCGTATGTTCTATATGCGCTGCATAAGTGTGCGTGAATTGTCTTTTAATGGTTTCCATATCAAGCTCTATTGGAAATCTGACAACATTCCAATAGTTGTACTCACCAGGTACATTGGCGGTTAACGAAAGCATTTCATCATTTACGATTTTTGACAATGGGATGATCTCGATATCATATCCTAAATGTTGGCGGCGTTCTTCGTGAACTTTGGTTACATCGTCTCCCGTAATGAATAAATACTGATGGACACTCTGATGCTCGAATTTAATGCGTCTTGAATTAAGGATATGGGTATCCATGAACGATTTAACAGTATACTTGTCGGTGAACATTTCCACTGCCTTTTCATTATCAAACAACAAACCGGAGGTTGCATCATCGCTATCAGCTAAAAATATAAGCCGTTGGCAATCTCTATTTATTGAGGGATCCACCGCGGGTAATTCACTTAGATTGAATAGTTCATTTTTAGTAGTAAGATAGAGCTTGAGTTCTGGAACCAGGCCAATTCTGGCAGGAGACGAGGGAGTTTCTGATATGCTGTTGTATTGGAAGGGCATGAGGATTGTTTCACTTGGCGCTTGAAGTGAGGCTATGAAGCTTCCATATACTTTATTATGTCTTGACGCGTTAAGCGTATCTTCATCTGCAAACGATAAAGGAGTGACTGTTGACAGCCATTTGGTTGGAACAAGAATTATTTTAATCATATTTTAATTTCTACTGGTGAACAATGCGGGCATTATATCACCTTAAAGTACAAAATTCAAACAAAATTAGAGGTGTAATTTATCGGCCGGACTTATGCCAGCCGACTTGAGGGTGGCTTATCAACTGAAGTATGATATGTTTCTTGCTTCTTCTTGACTATCTTTGGACTCTTCTTTCTTAGCTACTGGCTGAGGTACTGTAGCGCCGTACATTCCATGTCGGTTTGTTCCCGGGCTGGATGGCTGTTCTTCCTTGAAAGAACTCAATTCTAATTCCAGCGCGCCTTTCTGAGCGATCAGTTCTTGCAGTTGCTTATTCAGTGGTCCTTCAGTCTCAATAGTTGCCATTATTTCCTGATCAAGCTTACTGGGATCAACCATTCTGATTTCTTTGGTCTGTCTCAGGCGTTTGAATAGGTCAAGTCCTTTACCAATTAAGAAAAGAAGCCTGGCTTTAAAGCCGGCATATTCTGGAGAATAATTCTCATCTCTTGGTTCTTTCTGCTCTTTATCCACCATAACCATTAATGAGATACTTTCAGGCCCTGCTTTTTTCAAGTGCTTCCTGACTTCAAGGTAGGTGTGTGCAGTTTCACAGACATCATCCAGAAAAATAACATGCCGCCCGCCCAAAGGAACTTTGGATTCAGCAATTATATTAACCTTACCGCCTGTTGTTTTATTGCCATAGCTTGACACCTGCATGGTGGCTGGCGTGTAAATATATCCAAGCTCATTGAGTGCATCTTCTACATCGCGGGCAAATGGTATGCCTCCATCGAGAAGGGTAATGAGTACCGGATTAGTGCCTTGCGGATGTTTTTCTTTAATCTCGGCTGCCAATTCTTTGGCACGAACCTTTATTTGTTCAGCGGTGAATGCTACAGGACTTTCCTCCCAGACTTTGTTTGCATAGTCCTGGGTAATTTTATGAACTCGTTTCAACTCAGCAGTTACTGCTTTGATTTCGTTGTCAGTCTGCTCTATTTTCTGCATCAATGCTTGTCGTGTCACAACACACCTCTTATGTAATGTAATGGCTAAATACAGCGTGCAGGATTTTTATTCATTCAGTAAAAAATAGCAAATTCTTTTTAGCTTTATGAATTATTAATTGACGTCACCTTTTAAAGCTTTATCGTAAGTACTGTGAATATCTAGTTTAAGTTTATGAAGCCAACCCGCCATTCTTTAATGGATCATATTTTTAATGTCTTTGGAAATTACAGCGAGTCTAGCTTGTTCATTAAATCGTCTAGATCCACATGTAACCTGCTATCTTTGGATGTTTATCAATCAGTTCGATGCATCAAGTAGCATGTTGGTTATGTTTTATAGTATAATCAAATTCAAAATTTAGACACAAGGGTTTACATGTTCACCGAAACACCCACAAATAGCCTATTTGAAGCCTTACGCGAGGATGATGAGATAAAATTCAAAAAGCTTTTGAATATTAGTGATCCCAATGCAAAATATGAAGGCATTCCATTATTGCATTTTGTGGTACGCAGTGCGGGCCCTAAGCACCTTTATGCCTTAATTGAGTCAGGAGTTAACGTTAATATTCTTTCAGAACAAAATATGCCTGCAAGCGCTTTGCAGTGGATAACCGGTATGATGTATCCAAATGGTTTTTGCTGGGGATGGCCTCGAAATTATGAGTCTCGTGAAAATCATATTACCTCCATAGGCATAGATGGTTCACGAGAGCTAGATGGATTTATTGGAACAGCCCATGCAATTATGATTGATATTTCAACAATGTTAATATCGCAGGGGGCTACTATAGATTTCTACAGTGCCTGTGCATTAGGTTATCTGGATAGTGTGAAAAAACATTTGGCGGGTAATCCTGATTTGCTTTTTATCCCCGGACCTGATGGCGCCTCAGCATTAGCATGGGCCGCACGCCGAGCACAAAATCAGGTTATATCCTTGCTACTTGAGTTAGGTGCTGATGTCAATCAACATAATTCTGAGTCTTATTTAACCCCCTTGGAAGAAGCAGTTCTATTTCATGGCACAAAAGAAACACTAACCCTTCTTCTTGCGAAAGGAGCATGGCCTAGGAGAGGTATTATTGGCGCTTGCGGTAAAAACCGCATTGAAATTATTGATTATTTACTCAGTTGCGTAAGCAACCCCTCTGACTTGATAGAAGCAGGCGACATAAAAGCGATTCAATCAACTACAAACTACTTGAATATATTAAACGTCTTTGCAAAACATCATATTTCTTTGGCTAAAATCGAAAAAGAAATTACTTCATCAGGTTTGGAACGGCCATTAATTTTTGATGGCTGCACAAAGAGTATCGATTTATTAAGACTGTTAATATCAATGGGTTGCAATATTAATGCTAGTTTTCCTAGACAATTTGTTGCAGGCCAAGATAGAGAAAATAATAAGTTAAACGAGGCAAGCCCTTTGTGTTTTCTTTTTTTACATCTCCAAACTAAGACAACAGAAAAAGAGAAATTAAAATTATTAAACAAAATGGCTTTATTATTTCTTAACGGCTCAGAGGTTAGTCCAGCACACGCCCATCAGCCGCATCCAATTAATGATTTATGTGCAATTGATTTAATCAGTTTTTTAATATTTATTTATGATGAGATAAAACAATCTCAAATAAACAGAACAGAGGCATTCTCTAAACTAAGTCGTGATTCAATTTCGTTATTAGAAGACAAAATAGAGCAAGCATTAATAGTTACGAGGGATAGCGGTATTCGGGGTAAATTGGAATACCTTGGTTCCTGTTGCCGATTTCCTAGCTTAATGACACTTTGTATACGTACTCTGACCAAATATAATTTATTCAATGAAACACAGAAATCAATTGTACCTGATGAGTTGGCAGAACAGTTGACCATAAGTTAAAATTTAAATCCTAAGTCAAACCTATACTAGCAAGGGGTAATGCCTAGTACTAGAAGAGTGCCAACCCTTTATCGATTTTGTGGCAAATCGCTGGAAACGCATTCAGCAAACCGACCTGTAGGTTTCCAACACAAAGCATTACCTGAAATGCCCTTATTCTCTAACATCAATTTCTAAACTCTTATTAGATACCTTTTCTTACAGAGAGTCTGTAGAACTAGTTCATAAGTTTGGACAGGAGGCTTATCGGTCATCAATTCTGTTAAGTGAAACAGTGGTTGCTTGACATGTAGACAAAACCAATCTTCGCCGTAGAGAATGAAGCACGCGCTCTCGCCAAGATGCCCCTAATATCACTGGCAATTTGAAACAAGAGATCCTGCCATATTAAGTTCAATAGCAAAAGAATTTTTAATAAAGTCAAGCAACGATTGCTGAGCATTCGTCTGTAAATCTTTCTGACTAAATGCCTCATAGACTGATTCGTCGTCATCAAAACTTTTCATTAAAAATTCAGTTACATAGCTTTTTGAATCACTGTGATTTAGTGAAGATAAAGAATACATGAATGTATTCTTAGCCCGAGAAATAGCTTTTTTTATTCGCCGCACCTGTTCAGAGTCTTCAGTAAAAAAATTTGGTTGACCAGTGCTTGGTAAGGCCTTTATTAACTCACTGCAATGAATTAATAAAGTTTTAATATCATCAAATGCCTCTTTCATTTGTTTAGAACGAGCTATCGCTTGTTCTTTAGGTAACCAGGTTGTTTCATTACCGTTTGCTATAACAAGCGAGATATTGTTTTCATCAACAAAAGTCGCATTTATATAACATAAGCTACGATTAAATTTTGTTTTTAATACTTCAATGTCTTGATACAGCTCTTCTAAATTTTTTGCCACCCTATCGAAAGTGGTTACGATATCAATTGTCTGACTGAGTTCGGATATTATTTTTTTTTCTTCTGCAAATTTAACTACGACGTCCTTATTCAAACAAAGCGATAAAAACTTGGCTATATTTTCTTCAGTAAACCCCTCGTTTCTAGTATTAACTAATGGCTTTGAAAAGTAACTATGATTTGCAGGTGGCGCTAAATAAAGCGTGAATTCTCTCGCCGCTGTTTTCTGGAGTAATGGTAAAGCATATAACCATTGATCCATTAACTGTCCCTGACCAACTATAGCCATAGTAATCGTTGATTTATCGGGTGGTAGTCGATCGGGTAAATCCTTAAAAATGTCTTGAAAAAGAGTTTGCTCTTTTGTCATAAGGAATGGTTTTACCGAATCGGTAGTAACAGCCATTTTATATTGATCATAAGAAAATAGGAAAAAACCATCTCCTGCTAGCAAATCCTGCGTTTGCATCACATCATTAAACACGTTTGCTTTAAAAATATTTTCAAAATCAATGCCAACAATAAGGTGAGCTTTTTGAGGTTGTGCGTTTACTTGGTATTGGGCCACTGAGTTAAAGTAATTAATGGTTATTTTAGCCTTTAACTCTTGGGCTATAAGAGCAAGCCAATTGAATTGATTTTGCGCAAGCAAGGATAAATTAGGCTCAATCAATGAAATTTGAATATTTTTGTAACCCACTTTAAGTAACTTAAGCACAATAATAAAATCTTGTAATAACTTACCGCTGCCTATGCTTAGATAATTTAAAGATACTGTTGACTGGGGCGGATAGCGCTTAAGCGCTTGACTAAGTAGCTCAGCTTCTAACTGCTGCCTCACTTCTCGCTCATGCCCATGGCAAGCACACTCTGACAAAGCGGGATAAAGTTGACTTACTGTTGCATGTATATCTGTTCGTGGGGCTAGTGCTTTATCATCTGAAATTGTTCGCTCAAAAAAAGATAGAAGTGTTTTATTTTGCCGATGCTGTTCCAACAATAATAAATAGGCTTGGTATTCTTCTAACTCTTGAATAATAGTGCTATTAGCTAAATCAGCTTGTAAATTCGGCTGCCTTCTCAGATAGGCCAGAAAACAATTCAATTCTTGACTACTATTGCATCTAAAACCTTGTAATTGAACACAATATTCTCTATCGAGCTGACGTCTATAATTATTAAGCAATCGATTTCTTTGAGTTTCAAAACATAACAACTTATTATTATCTAGGCGCTGAGGTTTTTTTAATCCATAAGCCACTAAAAGTTGAAGACACATGAAAATATTAGCATGATGTGGTTGCTCTAAATTTGGCGCATAATATTCAAAGTAAATCTCCAGAAACAACTCTTCTTGGTTTAATAATTGCTGAAATTCATCTGATTGATGATACTTTTGTATGAAAATAAAAAGTGCTTGAATGCTGCCTTGTTGAGATAAAGTGATTAATTCCTGCCGCATATGAATAACCAAAGGAAAATAAAAACGATTATATCATAGGCTAGTTGACTACAAAATAAACAAATGAAAAGGGCGTTCTATATGTTTTCGTCATTGGCATCTATTATAATTCGTGCTCATTCATTCTCGGGTAAAGTGAGGTTTAACCTTTGGGTTGAAAAGGATCATTCCCATGGCTATCACACCGTTTAATTTCACCGTTTTTCCATGAACGATAAGCTCTACATGCGCTTTCTCACTGAGTCCTCTTGCAAAATCGACGGCTTCTTTCGGTCGTGAATCTGAGTAAATACAATGGAAGTTTGTAAAACCGTTGGGCACTGAAACTGATGATACACTGATAAGTAGTGGAATGATTCCCTCTAGTTGGATATCTGAGGTTTGATCGAAGGATTGACCCGAATATAGCTAATAAATTTTCCTGATGAAGCAAATTGAAACCTCTGATTAAATTTGTCAGGTTAATGTCTAATAGTTGACTAGATGGCGTCAGGTAATGAAAATTTTACACCCTTATCTGATCAGGATGAATAGGGGAGGCGAGAACTGTACCGTTTAACTCAATTGCAAAAATAGCGCTGGAATTTTTCTTAAACTCAGCAATTGCCTTACTCTTTCCATTTCTCTGAATGAAGGTCTTGGCTTCCTTAACATTCTTAATGACTTTTTTTTCTTGGATGTTTATGTCCGTTCCTATAGCAAAGTCTTCATCTCAGTTAAGCACCCCATTAAAAAACAAATTATCCGCGCATACTTGTTAATATTCATTACCCCCTGTAGGATTAACTGCTAGCAATATCTTCAATTAATGCATAGAAGCATTAAGCTGTTCAAGTTAAAATGCCTCATAATCAAATCATCAACCAGGTTGATACAAGTTGAAAAATGATCGATTCGTTATCGGTTGGACTTCAGTCAGAAGATATTTCAAGCAGATAAACAAGGGCTTCCATAAAGATAAATCAGGATGTCATTTGCTACTATCTTTGAACGAATTATTCAGGACATCGGTGGCAATATAAATTCCTACGAAATGATGTCGAAAATTCAGCATCAACTATCAATAGTTCCGAAAACGAATATGAAGGTTTTCAATTAGTAAGGTAACTAATAAAATCAATCGCGAACCACTGCGTAAAGTGTAACACTAATTCATTTAGATGTGATTTTTGATATCTCGAGGAGTCCTGTTTACAAAAAACTTATCTATCTCAACGGCATGAATCAATTTTACGAGAGCCCCGGGTTCAAAATGATACCCAAAGCGACTCGTCGTTGTTCGCTAAGTAATACATTGTAAGTTCGGCAGGCGGCACCAATGGACATGGATTCCAAACCGATGCGTTTTTGTGACAATAACTCAAAAATAGCCGGAGAGGGTAATTTACCAGACTCTGTATGGCCAATGATGATAATCTCTGGTTGAACAGCTAAAAAACTGTTTAACGATTGAATAATCATTTCAGAGATCCTGGTGACAGGCCAATCGGTGAGTACTCCTTGAGCTGAGGCAATAAGATTGTGCTGATAAATTTCGCCGTCAATTTTAACTTCTGAATCACTGTATGCCTGCACGGCAAATTTATCTGCGGATTCCAAATGTAGGTGCATGGTTTTTAGTCACACAATAATTTATAATATCGAGCATTATATCATAGAGGTGAATCATGAGTCAGTTTCCACGCATAAAACGTTTACCCCCTTATGTCTTTAATACAATGACCCAATTAAAGTCAGAAGCGCGGGCGCGTGGAGAGGACGTAATTGATTTTGGCATGGGAAATCCCGATCAGCCTACGCCGCAGCATATCGTTGACAAGCTTGTTGAAACGGCACAACGTCCCGATACGCATCGGTACTCGATGTCCAAGGGTATTCCTCGCCTGAGGCGGGCAATGGCCAGCTGGTATAAGCGCAATTACAATGTTGAGCTGGATAGCGAAAAGCAGGTGCTGACCACTATTGGATCTAAAGAAGGCCTTGCTCATCTGGCCCTGGCTATCAGCGGCCCGGGAGATACAGTGATTGTACCTGACCCAGCTTATCCAATTCACACCTACGGATTTATTATCGCTGGAGCCAATGTCAAGCAAATTCCGCTGGTTGATGAAAATCAGTTCCTGCAGGATATTGAAATAGCCATAGAGCAAACCTGGCCACGGCCCAAAGCGCTGGTTATTAACTTTCCTGCTAATCCCAGTACACACTGTGTGGAATATGATTTTTTTGTAAAAATAGTTGAATTGGCAAAACGTCATCACATCTGGGTTATTCATGATTTGGCCTATGCTGATATCGTCTTTGATGGATATAAGGCACCTTCCATTTTACAGGTTCCCGGTGCTATCGATATCGCCATTGAAACCTATTCAATGTCAAAGTCCTATAACATGCCTGGCTGGCGGGTTGGTTTCGCCTGTGGAAACGAAGAACTGGTCGCCGCCTTAACCCGCATAAAATCCTATCTCGATTATGGCACTTTTACCCCAATTCAGGTGGCAGCAATTGCAGCACTTGAGGGACCGGATGATTGCGTCCATGAGATTAGATCCTTGTACGAAAAGCGCCGCGATGTGCTCTGTGAAGGTTTGTGTGAATTGGGCTGGTTTGTAGAAAAGCCCAAAGCCACTATGTTTGTCTGGGCAAAAATTCCCCCGTTTTACCGCCATATGGGTTCGCTTGAGTTCTCAAAATATTTGTTACAGGAAGCGCATGTCGCGGTATCCCCTGGTATTGGCTTTGGTCCGCAGGGTGATCAGTATGTCCGTTTTGGACTGATTGAAAACAGGCAGCGAACTCGCCAGGCACTTCGTAATTTAAAGGCATTATTTAAAAAGGATGGTTACGCTGAGGCGGTATAAATGGATATTATCATCAATGGCTTATCTGATGATTGCCCATCTGAGGCCAGTCTCTTACCAACTCAGGGTAATTACTGGCTGAACATTCTTCATGTTCTGGATAGTCATAATGAAAATCCTGCGATTGGAGATTTTTTACGACGCCTTCATCAATTGGAAGGCCAGTGGATTGTCGCCTCTCCCATTCACTGGGAAGCAACTCATAATGATGCAATGATTGTGGCAATGGGCCATGAACTTGAATTAAGCGAGGCAGATGCCCGAAACTTATTTCAGCAAGTTAAACAATTTTTAGAGCAGGACAATTGTTCAGCCTATTACCATGATGCACACTTATGGCTGTTGAATCCAGGTGATAAGCCCAAATTACAAAGCCAATTCCTTCCTCGCATTCTGCATCACTCCTTATTACCTATCTTAAAAAATATGGGCCAATCTCTATATTGGCAACGTCTGTTTACCGAAATGCAGATGTTGTTTTCCGCAAGCACCGTAAGTAATCAGAATAATGGGGCTAATGTAAACGGGCTGTGGTTTTATGGCGAAGGGGAATTTCATTTTCCTGCTAAAAAAAGAATTTTAAGCGATGATGCACAATTAATCTCAGCATTTCCTCAAATTATTCAGAATCTTAATCTGCAGTGTAAGCTGGATAAAAACACCGTCATTTGTTTGCATGATGAACAAGCGCTGGATGCTCTCCTCGATAAAGCAAAAAAGAAAGGTTTGGCAGTTCGCTGTTACTGGAATAATATGGCCTGCCAGATAACAAAACCAAATGTATTGATACGATTGTGGAGATCCCTGATTCATGCAAATAAAAAGAAGAACGATTGCTGAAGTTTCCTCGACCCTGAGCTCATTATCCCCGCTGTTACAACGTATTTATACGGCCAGAGGTATTGAGCATGAGAGTCAACTGGACAAACGTTTGCAATCTCTGCTTCCTTATAATGAGTTGATCGACATTGACAAGGCCAGTCAGCGTCTCGAGCAGGCCTTACGACAGAAACAAAGAATCCTGGTTATTGGTGATTTTGATGCCGATGGCGCCACCTCAACCGCGGTAGCTATTTCGGCATTGAGGAGCATGGGGGCAGCAAATGTAGATTATCTGGTTCCTAACCGCTTTGAATTTGGCTATGGACTGACTCCCGCAATTGTTGAGGTGGCCAGACAACGAGCTCCTGATTTATTAATTACTGTCGATAACGGCATCGCCAGCATTGAGGGTGTGGATGCTGCCAACCAGGCGGGAATAGATGTATTAATTACGGATCATCATTTACCCGGAGATCAATTGCCCAAAGCCTGTGCTATTGTGAATCCCAATCAGTATGGCGATGGATTCGCCAGTAAATCAATGGCTGGAGTTGGGGTTATTTTCTACGTTATGCTGGCCTTGCGCAGGCACCTGGTGAATTCCAACTGGTTCGCCGAACAAGGTATTGAAGCACCGAATATGGCCCAGTTTCTGGATTTGGTCGCCTTGGGAACTGTCGCCGACGTGGTTACTCTGGATCAGAACAATCGCATCATGATTAATCAGGGGATTGCCCGCATTCGGCAAGGGCATTGCCGGCCTGGCATTCTGGCCATACTGGAAGTTGCAGGCAAGAGTGCTGAAACGATTCGCGAATCGGATATGGGATTTTCTGTGGCTCCGCGTTTGAATGCTGCCGGGCGTCTTGATGATATGTCTCTAGGTATTGAATGCCTTTTATGTGAGGACATGAATCGGGCAAGGCTTTATGCCCGTCAATTGGATGAGTTGAATCAGGAGCGCCGTCAAATTGAGGCGGAGATGAAAGAGCAGGCTTTAGCGGTCGTAAACCAGATGGCTAAAAAAATGGAAAATAGTGTTCATCTTCCTCCGGCATTATGCTTAATGGATGAAAACTGGCATCAGGGAGTGATAGGGATCCTGGCGGGGCGCCTGAAAGATCGCTTTCACCGGCCGGTTATCGCTTTCGCGGTAGTCAGTGACAGTGAAATGAAAGGTTCTGCACGCTCTGTTTCAGGCCTCAATATTCGAGACGTTCTTGCAGAAATCGATACCCATTACCCAGGTCTTATCAATCGCTTTGGTGGCCATGCGATGGCTGCGGGATTAAGTTTGCATCCCGGCGCCTTTTCAGATTTTCAAAAAGTATTTGTTGAAGAAGTCGCAAAGCATCGCCATGAACTGGATTTGGAAGGGGTGTTATTAAGCGATGGTTCGCTGACATCATCAGAACTATCCCTGGAAACTGCTTTAATGTTGCAACAGGCAGGTCCCTGGGGACAGCAATTTCCTGAACCTTGCTTTGATGACATATTTGAAATTATTGAACAGCGCCTGGTTGGTAAAAATCATCTTAAGCTGAGTCTTATTCATGAAAGCGGGGGCGATACAATTGACGCGATAGCATTTAATGTGGATCTCAATCAATGGCCGAATCATCGTCTGCGTAAGTTGCATATGGCATATAAACTGGATATTAATGTGTTCCAGAGGCGGGCAAGGCTACAATTAATAGCTGAAATGTTAGTGCCTTTGACTTAAATGCTCACTTATAATTAATTTGTACAAAATAAAAGCTACTGTATACTATGTCTAATTTTTTGAAGTTTATTTTCCATTATGTCAAGTGACGCGATTTTTTCCCCATTGGCTATTGCCCCAATGATAGACTGGACGAATACTCATTTTCGCGTATTCATGCGTCTGATAGCCCCGAGGGCATTGCTTTATACGGAAATGCAGACAGCAGGAGCCATACGCAATAAGCCGGAGCGGGCATTAGGTTATGATGCCTGCGAACATCCGCTGGCTTTACAGTTAGGGGGCTCAGAGCCTGAGGCACTCGCAGAATGTGCAAAGATTGCAGAGGAAAGGGGCTTTGCGGAAGTGAATCTGAATTTAGGCTGCCCCAGTGATCGAGTCCTGGCAGGGCGCTTTGGCGCCTGTATGATGCGAGAGCCGTCGCTAGTTGGTGAATGTATCGCTGCGATGAAGGAGGCTGTCCGAATTCCGGTTACAGCCAAGACGAGAATAGGCATAGATCATCAGGACAGTTATGATTTTTTTGCAGGATTTGCAGAGAAAATTATTAACGCGGGCGCTGACAAGTTAATTGTTCATGCGCGAAAAGCCTGGCTGCATGGTTTAAATCCCAAGCAAAACCGCAGCATTCCACCCATAAATTATGACTATGTGTATCGATTAAAAAAAGAGTTTCCAGCGATTCCCATAATTGTAAACGGAAATATATCAAACCTTGAGGCCATTAAAACACATCTTGAGCAAGTTGATGGAGTTATGCTGGGCCGGTTAGCCTGCGATAATCCCTATGCACTGGCTGGTTTACATCGTCACGTTTATCCTGATGTTCCCGTTTTAAGTCGTCTGAGTATCTTTCAGAACTATATGTATTATGTGAAAATCCAGTTGGAGCAATCGGTTCCGCTTTCAGTTCTGTTAAAGCCTGTTTTTAATTTTTATCATGGACAGTCGGGAAATAAAGAGTGGAAAGCATTATTGCAGTCTATTTTGCAAGCTAAAAATGCCGCCCAACTGGACTTTGCGACAGAATGGCTTGAAAATCGGGAGTCATTACTTAACTCAGTCATTCCCGAATCTGCAGCGCTTTGAAATTCAATGGATTTTCAGGAGTAATTATGTTTGCAAAAACCGTGTTAACCTTGCTGATTAGTTTGGTTTCCTTTACTGCCAATGCCTATTTTTGTCTATCGGGCTATCATTACAGTGAAAATTATAGCTTTCAGGCAAGCTGCGATTACTACCGTCTGCAGGATTTAATGAGAGGGAAAACTTACAATACAAGTTGTTATAAAGGATTAATTTTTTATTACTATTGCCAACTGGATGAGAAGCCTGTCAGCACTAAGTGAGCTGATTTCCCCATTCATAGACTTTCTGCTCATCAACAATATTGCGTGTTTCAGCAAAACCCTCTCTGTTTTTCAGGGGTTCAATTGCTGAGGCGGCAATATTAATGCAGTCAGGTTTCGCATGTTTTTGCATATGCCCCGCAATATCAATTGCCCGATCACTGACTTGTTCCAGGGGAGTATCATCATCGATATAAACAAAGCCGCCATTGATGCCGCAGCGGACATGAAAATTTCGCTTAATCTGTTTTGAGTGTTGATTGAAGTCAACGAGGCGTTTAAGAAGCATTTTGGCAGCGCTGACCGCTTCATCTATTTTTTGAAAGCAGCTCATCATACCATCAGGGGTCATTGCATATTTAATGACATGGTTTTCTTTCAGGCACTGTATTACCAATTCATTATAGCGATCGAAATCATAGGCCGCGAGGTACTTGTCTTCATTACGTTTCATTCCTGTGGAATCCACAACATCAATGGATAGAAATGCTAATTGCTGTCCCATCGCATCCAGTTTACTTTTAAGACGGGCAAACTCTTTCAACATTTTTCGCCGTTCGCTGGATGAGAGGGAGGAATCGAGTTGCGAAAATTTACTGTCAATTTCCTGCATCTGCTCCCTGGACAGGCGTTCCTCAAGTTTTTTTCGCCATTGCTGATATTGAATACTTTCTCGTCTTTTGTATATCAATAAACCAAGCTTGTCCTGTATCAGGTTTAAAAAGTGCAGGACGATTGAGATTAAACCTATCAGGATAATCTGACTGAAATCCGTTCCGGAAAACTGGTAGGGAACCGTTCTTTTAATTAATCCGATTGCTTCGGCTGTATGCGAGTTTGTAAACTGATTGAGTTTCATCAGAACAGGGTAGGCCTTTGGATCGGATATATAATGGCTTAAAAATGAAATGGCAATGAGTATTATAACCAGAGTGCATAGCATTTTAATAAATCTGACAAGGTAAATGAGTCCTCTTGCGGTTGTGACTTGCATATTGAATAACCTCTTTTTTTGAAATAGTTCATTGGCAGGTTTTTAATTCTTTCCTAAAAATCCTTATTCAGTGCAAGGTTTCTCTTAAGATTTTAGCCCAAAATTCAACCTGCGCGTATTTTGAAATTGTGTTGCACTGCCAAGTCATAACACAGAATTTTCATAATTCGAGCCGATCTGGGAGTCTGCACTTTGTTTTGAGAGCTTAATTTACATAGAAATGGTCTTATTCATGGCAATTTTTCTTTAATTCTAGTAAATTAAGCGCTTTTGACGTGCAAAAATCACAGGGGATTATTAGGCCATGCTAAATACATTGATGAAAAAAATGTTTGGTAGTCGGAATGAGCGGACCTTGAGACGCATGGAGAAGGTTGTGCTGGCTATCAATGGTTTTGAGCCAATGATGCAAAGCCTCTCTGATGAGCAATTGGCAGCAAAAACCCAAGAATTTAAAACGCGCCTGGAGCAGGGTGAATCGCTTGATGAAATGCTGGCTGAAGCATTTGCGGTTGTCAGGGAAGTCTCTGTACGGACAATGGGATTGCGGCATTTTGATGTGCAATTGATTGGGGGAATGGTTCTGCATGAAGGGAATATTGCCGAGATGCGAACTGGTGAAGGTAAAACCCTCGTAGCCACATTGCCCGCTTACTTAAACGCTATTAGCGGTTTAGGTGTCCACGTGGTGACTGTAAACGATTATCTCGCTAAGCGGGATAGCCAGTGGATGAAGCCAATCTATGAATTTCTGGGCTTAACGGTTGGAGTCATTACCCCCGACATGGCGCATCCAGCAAAACAGGAAGCGTATAAAGCCGATATCGTCTATGGAACCAATAATGAATTTGGCTTTGATTATCTGCGCGATAATATGGCATTCAGCCTGGCAGATAAGGTTCAGAGAGAGCTAAACTTTGCTATCGTCGACGAAGTCGATTCCATTCTCATTGACGAAGCGCGAACGCCTTTAATTATTTCTGGTGCTGCAGAGGGCAGCTCTGATTTCTATGTGAAAGTAAATAAACTGATCCCCCAGCTTAAGAAACAGGAGGAAGAAGGTGATGGCGGCCATTACACCGTAGATGAGAAGCAGAAACAGGCGCATCTGACTGAGTCTGGTCATCAGCTTATTGAAGAGTTATTGACCAATGAAGGTTTGCTCGATCCAGGTGAAAGCCTCTATCATGCAAGTAATATCATATTAATGCATCATGTCAATGCGTCCTTGCGCGCCCATGTCATGTTCCATCGTGATGTAGATTATATCGTCAAAGACAATCAGGTTGTTATTGTTGACGAGCACACTGGACGAACCATGCCCGGTCGTCGATGGTCCGAAGGGTTGCATCAGGCTGTTGAAGCCAAGGAACGAGTGGCTATCCAGCATGAAAATCAGACGCTTGCCTCTATTACTTTCCAGAACTTCTTCCGCATTTATAATAAGCTGGCTGGAATGACTGGTACTGCGGATACTGAGGCCTATGAGTTTCAGCAGATTTATAACCTTGAAGTGGTTGTTATTCCAACCAATCGTTCCATGCAGCGCCAGGATCAAGCGGATCTGGTTTATCTGACTCAGAAAGATAAATACGAAGCGATTATTGAAGATATCCGTGATTGTATTTCCAGACGTCAGCCAGTACTGGTCGGTACGGCTTCCATTGAAGCCTCTGAGCTGGTTAGCCGCCTCCTGGATAAAGTCAAGATCAAGCATCAGGTGCTCAATGCAAAATTCCATGAAAAAGAAGCGCATATCATTGCTGAAGCGGGTCGGCCGGGTGTAGTCACAATTGCTACCAATATGGCGGGCCGGGGAACTGACATCGTATTGGGAGGCAGCTTGTCTGCCGCTCTGGCTGAGTTGCCTGCCGATGCTTCAGAAGCTGATCGTCAGAAAGTAAAAGAAGAATGGCAAAAGCGTCATGAAGAAGTATTAAAGGCAGGGGGCTTGCGAATTATTGGTTCCGAGCGCCATGAATCTCGCCGTATTGATAATCAGTTGCGAGGTAGAGCAGGCCGTCAGGGGGATCCTGGCAGCAGCCGCTTTTATCTGTCGCTGGAAGACAATTTAATGCGTATCTTTGCTTCAGAGCGTGTGGCGAATATGATGCGCCGTCTGGGAATGAAACCTGGAGAGCCTATCGAACACAACCTGGTTACAAAAGCAATTGAAAATGCACAGCGTAAATTGGAAGGTCATCATTTTGATGTGCGTAAGCAATTACTGGACTACGATAATGTTGCCAACAACCAGCGTAAAGTGATTTATAGCCAGCGGGCTGAAATTATGGCAATGAGTGATCCTAAGGAAACTGTCGATTCAATGCGCGAAGATGTAATATTCGGTCTGGTTGATAGTTACATTCCTCCGCAGAGCCTTGAAGATCAATGGGATTTAAAGGGCTTAGCCACTACCCTGCAGGAAGATTTTCAAATTAAAGCGGATGTAGAAAGCTGGGTTGAAAACGATCACTCCCTGCAACCTGAACAAATCAGGGATCGAATTTTTGATTTATGCTTGAAACGCTATGAGGAAAAAGAACAGCTGGCTGGACGCGAAGTGCTTTCACAATTCGAGAAGTCAGTGATTCTTCAGACGATGGATACTCAATGGCGTGAGCACCTTGCAGCAATGGACCACCTGCGTCAGGGAATCCACTTAAGAGGTTATGCTCAAAAAGATCCGAAGCAGGAGTATAAACGAGAAGCGTTTACATTATTTACAATGATGTTAGACAATTTGAAATACGATATTATTCGTCTGCTCACCTCGGTTCAAGTGCAGACTGAAGAAGATGTGAATGCTGTCGAGGAGCAGCGCCGCTCTGAACAGGTTCAGAAAATGCAATTCATTCATGAAGATGAGTCGCTAGCTGAACAAGACCAGCAGCAAGAAGGGCAAACTACTTTTCGCCGGACAGAGCAAAAAGTAGGGCGTAATGAGCCTTGTCCTTGTGGTTCTGGCAAAAAATATAAAAGCTGTCATGGTAGTCTGGTGTGAAAGTAGCCGTTGCAGTCATTGTTGACCACTTACAGAAAATTCTCATTACTCAAAGGCCCTTGCATGTTCCGCATCCAGGGGCCTGGGAATTCCCTGGGGGTAAAGTCGAAGCCTCTGAAAATGCAGCGGGTGCGCTGATTCGAGAAGTGCATGAAGAAGTGGGTTTAACTGTTGAGAAGTATGATTTCTTAGGCGAAGTTGTCCATTCTTATGGGGCAAAGCTCGTTCAACTCCAGGTTTTTCTGGTCTCTCATTTCTCAGGCACTGCCGTTTGTAAGGAATCCCAACTTGACCTAAGATGGGTAAGCCTTAATAACCTTAGCAATTTTGAGTTTCCAGAAGCTAACCTTAAAATTATCCCAATGATAGAAAAGGCCCTTTTCAAGTAACAGTCAGATAACGTTCTCTAACCAGTTTCAGTATTTCTAAGAGTCAGCACGTCGCAGCTTGCATGATGCATGACCGCATTGGCTGTACTTCCTAAAAATGCGGGTATGCTTGAGCTATGACTGCCAAGGATAACCAGATCGCAGCCTAAGTCTTTAATTTTCTGTAAAATATGCTGAGAAGCTGTGCCAATTTCAATGTATTGCTGTTCGGGCGGGATACCCAGACTTTCGCAGAGTAAGTCCATAACTGTTTGGGCATCTTCCTTGGATGGCTTGGCAATTTCAGCAAATCCCAGGCTTTGTGCGAATTGAAGCGACTTGGGGGGCTCGATGACATGAAGAAAATGAAGCTCGGCATTAAACGCTTTTGCTAACTTCACTGCCTGTTGACAGTAAATCCTATGATTTTCTTTTAAGTCCGTCGCGTGCAGAATTATTTTATACAAGATTGCCTCATCCATAAAACAGGTATCAACTTAATTGTAGTTTCTTTCAGTAAAAACAACAACCTTATATTAGCTTCTACGTCCCTCGGGCAAGCCGAGCGACATGAGGAGTAGGGCAGCTCATTGAACCATGCTGTGACGTAGCAGCCCAATCCTAAAATTTAAACCCTGGTCGATCATTATCCTGTTCGAGTGAATTCATGGCCTGTTCTGCAGACTTCACAAAGGGAGAGGTAAATGAATCCTCTCTGTGAGCATGTATGCCAAATTTCGAAAGAGGCCCTGCATTTTTTGCTCGTGACGGATTTTGATTTCCTTTCCGTTTTTTTAGGGTATCAGTATCTTCGTTGTCATTAGCTCTTTTGAAAACCGCACCACCTGCCAGTACCTCATCTTCTTGCAAGGGATCTTCAGGTAATAGAGGGGGTTCATTAGAATAATCCGAAGACATTAATGCCAAAGCAGATGCTGCCATTAATTTCTTCTGCTCAAACTCATCAACGCAGGTTTCATTGAAGTTTCCACTGCCTATAAATTCTAAATTTTCTGATATTTGCAGCTGAATCGGCTTTTCAAATGGAAATGAACCAACATATCTCACCAAGAATGTCGGGGTACTGTGAAACCTGGTATTAACAAACTTGCCGAGCTTTTCTAATTGGGGACATTTGCCGAGATAAGTGTCAATATCGCCTGGGATATCGATTGATCTATCCAGGGCGCTTCCCATTTCAATAGCAATAAACCCGCCCACTTCCAAACCCATCTGCGCCTGGCTAATGAGTGGCATCATAAAGTTTTTGAACCAGTCCTCATATTTTGGATACAATTTATGTGATTGTAGTTTGCCTGGATAGTTTTCTTTATCAAAATAAGGAGGAGAGGTTAACATCATGTGGTTGGGCTTGCCGTCTGGGCATAACTGAGCTTGTGTGAGGGCTTCCATTGGAAGTGCATAAGTAAAGGTTTGGAAGTTTTTAGGTTGATGGTTTGCAATGATCTCTTTATAGGCTGGTACCAGCTTAGTGTTCGGATCGGTTCCAACATAACGATTAACGCCCAAAGGGGAAGCACCAAAGGCACCTGCCATCCGATCGGCCCATCCCATACATAAATCGAGATAGCTTTCCACTGAGTAGCCATATTCTCTTTTCAGGAATTCAACAAGAGAACCTACGTATAAGGGATGATACTGGTTTACACCATATTTTCTTATAAGTGCATATCTTATTTTTGAACATGAAAGATGCATGTCAAGCCTGTGAAAATTATACATATCTGACGGTGTATTTCCAGATAGATTGGGAGCAGCCACCGCAGTTTGTGCTTTCTGGGCATTTTTTCTGGCATTCATCGCTGTCTGGCGAAGTTGCCCACAAAAAAATGAAGCCAGATTATCTTCACTCCAGGCACTTAAAGGAGTATAGGCATTTGTTTTGGCCCTTTGTCCATTGCTAACGGCATAACGGAAAGGATCCATATAGCGGGCTGAGACAGACGCTCCAACTAGAGTTTGTGGAAAACTGTCGTTAAAAGACAGGGTCAGTTTTTTTGTTGTACCAAGCTTTGGCATAATATTTTTTAAAGCTTGCAAATCTTTTTCCGCGTCTTTTCTGCTTATCTGTTCAAATGGGAGTTCCAGTTTCTTTTCCCTGATTTCTTTGAGCAATCGTAAACCAATCATTTGGCATATCAGGAATTCAATGGTGTCAACTTTAAGCGCCCTTTCATCGGGGCTTAAAGACGAGTGGCAGATCTGGATATAATTCTGCACTTCAATCAATTTGCTCTTAAAATAATCTGCACTGATTAAGATATTTGCTTCGAAATTAAGAAAGTCGAAGCGATCACTGAATAAAATAGAAGTAATCAGTTTGAGTAGTTGAGGATTATCTTTCACTTCTTTTTCAGTAGGAATGAAATCCGAAGGAGATGCGTTTATAAGTTTTTTTTGTGAAAAGTACTTATAGTTCTTCATTACTTTAAAGTTAATATTTTCATAAGCTGTGCAATCGACATTATATTCTTTGCTAAGGAGATTGATTATTTGCTGAGAGTTATTTAAAAAACGGGGCATAGTAATTGATACCAGAATAGTGCTTCAAAATCGGCTATTTTAGGTATATTGACGATAAACTGTCAATAAATAGATCATTTTGATTTAATTATTTAGAGATTGTAAAACAGGTTTGGGTCGGGTTTTTTACAATAGAATCTGATACCTTACTTCCATCGGGTAGTTGAATTTTCGGTGAGATTTCCAATAAGGGGAGAAACATAAAATCCCGCTCCAGTAAACGTGGATGCGGGATTTGAAGCCGCGGATGTTGTGAGAAACACTTTCCAATAATTAAAATATCAATATCCAGGGTACGAGAACCCCAGCGTAATCTTCTGATCCTGCCATGAGTTTTCTCAATCTGCTGGCATTGTTTCAACAAATCCAAAGCCCGGAGTCCTGTTTTAACCTTAATGACTGTATTACAAAAACAAGGCTGAATTTTTCTGCCCCAGGCGACACTCTCATACAGACTGGCTGTTTTGAGTACCTGGGTCTTAGGTAACGAAGCTATGGCCTGAATTGCCGTTCGTATCTGTCTTTCAGGACTTTTCAAGTTACTTCCAAGCGCAAGATAGCAAATCATTCTGAAACCGATTTGCTCCGTTGTCTGCGTCTGGGTTTTCTTGACGGAGGGGGGGATATTTCATTGATCATTTCATGCTGCCTGCTTTCGTCTGCATCCTGAAAATTTGTCCACCATTGGGCAAGTTCCATGGATTCATCACCAGCTAGCGCCCTTAGTGCCAGAAAATCGAACGCTGCCCTGAATCGGGGATGTTGCAACAAATTAACCGCTCTTCCGCCATGCCGTTTGGTAAAGCGAAATTGCAAAAGCCAGATTTCACGAATAACCTGAGTAAACCGTTTGGGAATAGCAATGACCTTATTCTGTTCAAAAATCACATGATTCATTGCTTTTTCCAGTGCCGATAAGGGCGGTAAATTTTCTGCTTGCTGATAAATCGCTGCCTGCTGTTTCAGAGGAAACCAGAGCAATACGGCAAAAAGAAAGGCAGGAGTTACCGGTTTATTACCTTGTATTCGGGTATCTGTACTTTCCAGAGCAATTCCTAATAGCGCACTCACCGGATATTCGGAATGAAGCAATTGCGAGGTTTGGCTAAAGAGTTCTGCAAATAAGCCATGCTCAATCAGCAAGCGCTGAACGGCCTCACCTTGTCCGCATTGATAGAGCTTGGTAATCTCATCGAATAATCTGGAGCTTGACACATGACGTATTAACGAACTCATCTTCGTCAAGGGTTTCGCAGTTTCTTCTTCCAGAGCAAAATTAAGTTTGGCGCTGAAACGAATGGCACGAAGCATCCTCACCGGATCTTCCTGATAGCGAATGAGTGGATCTCCTATCATACGCAATTGTCTGCGATGTATGTCTTCCACTCCGCCTGTGAAGTCGACAATGGAAGAATCTTCGATATTATAGTAAAGTGAGTTAACGGTAAAATCACGCCGCCAGGCATCTTCATCCAGACTACCGTAAACATTATCGCGCACAAGCATGCCGCGCTCATTAACCTGCTGGCTTTCATCAATTGACTGATTACCGCGAAATGTGGCTACTTCGATAATATCGCGATGGAATATAATATGAACTAATTTGAAGCGGCGACCAATAATACGGGCATTTCTAAATAAGCTTTTAATCTGGCTGGGAGTAGCGTTAGTTGCCACGTCAAAATCTTTGGGAGCCTGGCCTAAAAGAAGATCACGCACGCTTCCTCCAACAAGATAAGCTTGAAAGCCAGCGCCATTGAGGCGGTTTAAAACCTTCAGGGCATTAGGACTGATATCCGTTTTTGAAACATTATGCTGTGTGCGGGGTATGATGAAGCTGGCTTCTATAGGAGTATGTTTTCCCCTGGACTTTCGCAACAGCTTTTTTATTAACTTAATTATTGTGGTCACCTAAATAAAGATTGTATAACGCTGTCTATTATAGCTAAGATATGTAGTAAAGTGAAATGGTTATGTTTAATTAAAATCATAGTCTTATTCTCAAGAGAAAATACATTTTTTTTAGCTCAATAAATAATTGATTTCGATCAAGTCATGAGAATTACAAATGGATATGTTGGATATCATATTTAGTCTGATAGCATTGGTTATATTGGAGATTGTACTAGGAATAGACAATTTAATCTTTTTATCAATCCTTACAGAAAAATTGCCTTTGGAGCAACGTAAGGCCGCCAGACGATGGGGGCTTACATTTGCCTGGGTGACCCGTTTATGCCTGTTAGCCTCAGCGGTCTGGCTGGCAGAACTTAAGCATCCCTTATTTTCAATTGCTAAATTTTCCTTCTCGGCACGGGATCTTTTTCTTTTCGCGGGCGGTGCGTTTCTCATCGTCAAGGCGACACAGGAAATTCATGATGAAGTGGGAGAACATCCCCCGCTTATGATTGATAAGCCCTCCAGGAAAACCACTATGAAATCGGTGGTGACACAAGTTGCAATTATGGATGTGGTATTTTCACTGGACAGCGTTCTAACTGCGATTGGCCTGACTAACCGCTTCTGGGTTATGGCGGCTGCAATTACCTGCGCTATTCTGGTAATGATTTATGCCAGCGAACCAGTCAGCCGTTTCATCGATAAACATCCGACGATAAAAATGCTGGCCTTGTCTTTTCTTATTTTAATAGGTACGGTTCTTATCGCAGACAGCTTCTCATTCCACGTTCCTCGGGCTTATGTATATTTTGCGATGGGTTTTTCCATTAGTGTAGAATTGCTTAATATGCTAAGACGCTCACGTCATAAGCGAAAAAGAATTCATAAGTAACATATTGTAGAGCTTAGCTCTACATTTTCATCGACTGCGACAGCTTTTCAGCTAATACTGAAAAAAGGAGCATAGGTTTGAGTTGGTTGAAAGCAACCTGTCTCAGTTTGAGAAATGCTTTTGTAAATTTAAAATTACCATCTTTCAAAAGATGGTAAGCCGGCTTATTACGGGCCAGCTCGTGCAAAAACTCCTCTCGTGAGGAGAATAAAAGCGATGGCGTTTGAAATCCTGATGCGGGGGAGTTGATTTTCCGAATCACAGTCTCTTCGCTTTGCCTCAAGTCTTTTAAAATATCTGGGGGAATGGTTAATAATTTTGTGCCGGCAACTGAAAGCACTTGCTCTTTATTCCTGAAGCTCGCTGCCATAATTTCAGTAGAAATCGCATGGGCACTGTAATAGTCAACAATGGTTTGTATCAGCTCTACCCCCGGGGATTGTTTCGATTCGATATGATTATTGGAATAATATTCATTCAGACGCCCCACAAAAGGAGAAATAAGTGTAACTTTCGACTGTGCACAGGCTGCCGCCTGAACCAGGGAAAACACCAGAGTTAAATTACAATGGATCCCTTGTTTTTCCAATTCTTCTGCTGCCTTTATACCTTCCCAGGTTGCTGCTACTTTTATCAGAATACGGTCAGGCGCGATTCCATTTTTTTCGTAAAGGGAAATTAAGTATTGGGCCCGCTTGATTGTTTCGATTGTATCGAAACTTAAACGAGGATCCAGTTCACTGGAAATTCTGCCAGGAATTACCTGTAAAAGTTCTGTTCCAATTTTGGTAATGAAGCGTGCTGCAAAGCGAATGGCCTGCGGGTAACCGGAATTATCATCTTTTTCAGCTTCGGTCAGGGCTTCTTTCAATGTCCGTTGGTAATCCGGATTAAGTGCGGCATCCAGAATCAGTTTGGGGTTGGTTGTTGCATCGCGTGTTTGAAATTCATTTAACAGTTTGATATCCCCAGTATCTGCAACCACTTCAGAGTACTGTTTAAGTTGTTCTAGCTGGTTCATCATACCACCTCTCCATCATTGCCATGAATTGGGCTATATTGCTATTCCTGCTTATACAAGAATAGCAATAATTTGAGGAAGGTGCTGAAACCAGATTATTCCTCTATTTCAACCATTTCAAAATCTTCTTTTCCTGCTCCGCAATCCGGACAAAACCAATTCTCGGGAACGTCTTCCCAGCGAGTCCCTGGCTCAATGCCATCCTCGGGCCAGCCTTCCTGTTCATCGTAAATAAAACCACAAATCACACAAATGTATTTTTTGAAATCCTGCATAAATGAAAGTCTCTACCTTAAAAAAGCTGTAATTTAACGATTGTATTTTGTCTTGTAAAGTAAATTACAGTTAAGTATAGAAAGTGGTTATTTTTGATCAAATGGTTAAAAAAAGGTAGAATGACCGCTTTCTTAGGCAAAGGAGTCGTCGTGAGTCAGTCTCAACAACTTTTTAATGAAGCTCAGGTCATTATCCCAGGCGGAGTTAATTCTCCTGTTCGTGCATTTAGAGGGGTCGGCGGTGAGCCCATATTCTTTAAACAGGGGAAGGGAGCTTATCTCATCGATGCAGACAATCGGCATTATATCGATTATGTGGGATCGTGGGGGCCATTGATTCTTGGGCATTGTCATCCAAAGGTAATCGAAGCGGTTTCTACTGCTCTCCATAATGGAATGAGTTTTGGTGCGCCTACCGAGCTGGAAATTCGCCTTGCCGAAAAAATAATCCAGTTAATGCCCTGTATTGAAAAAATACGTATGGTTAATTCCGGCACTGAGGCGACAATGACTGCGATTCGCCTGGCCAGAGGATTTACCGGAAAAAATAAAATCATTAAATTTAATGGATGCTATCATGGTCACAGCGATAGTTTACTTGTCAAAGCCGGTTCAGGTCTTTTAACTTTGGGAATTCCGTCTACTCCAGGTATTCCAGCCAGTATTACTGAACACACACTGACTGCAGATTTCAATGATCTTGCGTTTACCGCGCAATTATTTGAGGCCTATGCCGATGATATTGCAGCGGTAATTCTTGAACCAGTGGCCGGCAATATGGGATTTGTTTTACCTCGGCCTGAATTTTTAAAGGGTTTGCGCGAACTTTGCGATCATTACAATTCGCTACTGATTTTTGATGAAGTGATGACTGGTTTTCGTGTTGCACTGGGTGGTGCACAGGCGGTTTTCAGCATTGAACCGGATATTACGACATTAGGGAAGGTGATTGGCGGCGGCATGCCAGTAGGTGCGGTAGGCGGCAAGGCCGCGATTATGAGCCATCTTGCTCCAGAAGGAAAGGTTTATCAGGCGGGAACTTTATCGGGCAACCCTTTGGCAATGGCCGCGGGATTAGCCACATTAACTGAAATAGAAAAGCCTGGTTTTTTTGAAAATCTTGGGCAAACAACACAAAACCTGGTTCAGGCCCTGGCCGAAGCGGCAGACTCATTAAATGTACCATTTTGCTCAGCATCACTGGGCGGAATGTTCGGTTTCTGCTTTAGCGAAGCATCACAGGTCTTTGGCTATGAAGACATTGCGGCATCTGATGAAGCACTATTTAAACGCTTTTATCACGGCATGCTCAACAAGGGCATTTACTTTGCGCCGTCTCTCTACGAAGCTGGGTTCGTATCTTCTGCACATCAGAAAGAAGAAATTAAGATGACACAGGAGGCAGCGGCAGAGGTGCTGGAAGCGTGTTTTAAAATCGGGGCCTGATTTTATTTTGTCTTGAGATTTGTTTTTCCTGCAGAGGATTTTAAACCCCTCTCTCTAACTCTCTCCCCTGAGGGGAGAGAGGACTTTTAAGGAAGGTTCCTCGAAAACTGATTATTTAAACCCAAACACTTTCTCTGCAATCATTGCTTCTTCATCGCCCCGTATTACCAGAATATTATGACCTACATCCGAAATATTATCGCAGCTTTCTATCTTCTCGGAGTTTTTTTCCTCATCGATAAAAAAATTAAAATGCTTAAGCGGACTTAAAATCATTTTACGGATTTGAACGGCATTTTCACCAACCCCGCCAGTAAAAATAAGCGCGTCGAGTTGCTCTATTTGGCTGAGATAAGATCCTATTACTTTTTGAATGGTATAAACATACATATGAATGGCCAGCTTTGCCTTTGGATCGCCTTTTGTGAATCGAGAGGATAAATTGCGCATGTCATTATCGCCGCCAATACCATAAAGTCCGCTTTTTTTGTTTAACAGATGATCTACCTCTTTGGGGCTTAAGCCTTTATCTATCAGGTAGAGTGGAATTGCCGGGTCAATATCGCCGCAACGCGTTCCCATAACCAGGCCAGCCAGTGGGGTTAACCCCATTGTAGTATCTGCGGACATTCCTCGTTTAATCAGGCATGCACTGGCTCCATTTCCCAGATGCAGGCTGATGAAATTACAGGCGTTCAAAGGCTTATCGAGGAACTGAGCAGCGCGTCTGGCAACATATTCATGATTAATGCCATGAAAACCGTAACGCCTGATTTTAAATTGCTTACTGACTTCCATGTCAATTGGGTAATTGTAGACATGATCAGGCATTTGATGATGAAACCCGGTATCAAAAACAGCGACATGCACTGCTTCCGAAAAATTCTGCTGCGCCAGCTCAATCCCAATTACATTAACGGGATTATGTATCGGCGCAAGAAAACTTAATTCTTTAATTTGCTGGAGCGTTTCCGGAGTAATGATAGTAGGTTCAAACAAGTCTGTACCTCCATGTACAACCCGATGACCAATACGTGTCAGTGGATGATGGGCGAGATCTGATTTCAAGCGGGTAGACAATAGTGAAAACGCCTCGGCATGATTGGCTAATTGCTCCTGTGAAACGGAGCTGTTTTTAAAGTGGTGATGCCAGCTGGCACTCGACTCGGCAATTCCTTCAATCAGACCGCTTAGCAAAAGCTTGTGACCTTTGCTGGAAAACGTATAGGCCTTGTATTTAATAGAAGAGCTGCCCGCATTAATTGAAAGAATATTCATAGTTTTTCCCGGTTGACCTGAAGTGCCGTAACCAGAATCGTATTGATTACATCCTGGGGTGTGCAACCTCTGCTTAAATCATTAATAGGTTTATTTAACCCCAGTAATACAGGGCCAATAGCCAATGCACCACTTTCCCTCTGTACTGCCTTATAAGTGTTATTGCCTGTGTTCAAATCTGGAAAAATTAACACATTGGCTTTGCCGGCCACTTTGGAATCAGGCATTTTCTTCGCGGCGACTTCTGCGTCAACCGCTGCGTCATATTGCAAGGGACCCTCAGCCGCTAACTTAGGATGTTTCCGACGTAAAATTTCCATGGCGCCCGCCACTTTCGCTACACTTTGGCCTTTTCCGGATTCTCCTGAAGAATAGGACAGCAAGGCCACTTTGGGACTTATTCCCAGCCTTCTTGCCATATCGACTGCCTGTTCAGCAATTTCTGCGAGCGTTTCACTGTCTGGTTCTGGATTAATAGCGCAATCGCCATAAATCAGCACTCGGGTAGGCATACACATGATGAACACAGAAGATACCTTGGAAATTCCCGGTTTTGTTTTAATAATTTCCAGAGCAGGACGTACCGTATCTGCGGTAGTATGGGCCGCACCCGATACCATCCCATCGGCTTCACCACTGTAAACCATCATTGCGGCAAAATAATTCACATCCGTCATACGCTCAAGCGCGATGGGGAAATTGATATTTTTATGCTGCCTTAGTTTGAAATACTCATTAGCAAAAATTACCTTGTCAGTGGACTTGTCAATGTCAATAATACGGACATTGGGAAGTTCCAGTTCCAGGCGTTTGGAATGCATTTTGATTTTTTGCGGATCACCAATGAGCGTAATTCTGACTACATTGCGTTTGAGTAAATAATCCGCAGCAATGAGGATTCTGCTGTCTTCGCCTTCAGGAAGAACGATGTGGCATTTTTTTTCTCTGGCTTTGCGGATTAATTCATAGAGAAACATAGCCGGACTCATTGAGCGAATATACGTTTTGCTGCTTAATACACTCAACAAGGGCTGTGACAGATAAGGCACCAGTGCCTGCATCGCTGTTTTAACCCGTTCCTCGTCATGGGAACTAAGGCTGAATTTTGCTGAAAATAATCTGGTCGCCGTTTCATAGGTTTTGTGTTCGACCAATAATACAGGGAAGCAATGCTCAAGACCGGTAATGATATTCCGGATAATAATTCCTGGTTTTTCCCCACCGGTCAGAACAATTCCAGCGATTTTGGGATAGTTGGCGGATTGTTCGGCCAGTAATGAACCCAGCAGAATGTCGATTCGATCATCCGGGGTAATAATCAGCATGCCGCCCCGGTCCAGACGTGACTCGAGAAAGTTACCTATGGTTTTTGCTGCGATGGTAAATTGCCGAACTGGTCTGTCCAGTTCCTCTTTACCGCAAAGGACTTCAGCCTCCAATAATTCTGCGATCGCTTTGACCGAAGGGCTGGATAATTGCTCAAATTCAGGGATAATTACAAGAAACGGGATAGATGCAAACTGTTTTTTAAATAATAATTCCGCCTCTGTTTCATCCTGCACACGGCTGATAATGATCCCGGCAACGGCCACATGGGAACGCCTGCACATTTCAATTGCCGTATTGAGTACTGCCAGAGTATGTTCCAGTGTTCTGTCTTTTGAGGAAACGACCAGAAATAATGAGCAGTTTAACTGGTAAGCCATGTTAATGTTAAACTGAAACTCATACACATCATTGTCGCTTTCAAAATCAGTACCTTCAAAATAATCGAGAGACGAGGTGTTATCGAGCTGGGTTTTTTCAAGGACCATCCCGAACAGATCATCAGGTTGGGTTCGCATCATGGATATAGCCTGGTTTACGTCCATAATTGCAGGAACCACAGTGCCGGTGGTTTTTTCTAACAGGCACTTCTGGGCGTCGTCTTTTTCACTGAAAAGCTTGAAGCAGCGAAACGCAATATGCTCTGCTAACAAGGTAGAAACGATACCCAGGGAGATAAAGGATTTGCCCGCTCGTTTCTCTATACCTGATAGATATATTTTTTTGTGCATATTGATTCTCTCTGGGTCAGTCTTAGTTGATTTTAGACTATCCGGATATCCAAGTTAAGAACTTTAATACAGTTTTTTATTTAGTCACTCATTAAAAGGGTGGGGTAAAGGCATAGACAGCTTAATAATTGCATGGCATAGTCAAAACAGGCAATCTAACAGAAGGACGTATTGTGTCGACAGAAGATAGAATCCAATCAGCCTCAACTAATTGGCCGCAAGGTGTATTTGCTCTGTTTTGTATTCAAATTTTTTCGACTTTAAGTTTTAGCGTTCTCTATTCCACTCTTGTTCTGTATATGACTGGCCCCTTAAATCTATCGGCACAGAATGCCAACAGTATAATGGGTGTATTTGTCGCCTTCAATTTTGCTCTCCATCTGCTGGGTGGTTGCTGGGGTGGCCGCTATCTTTCCAACCGAATGTTGTTCAGCATTGGAATGCTTGCTCAGGTTATTGGTTGTATTTTGCTTTCAACGGAGAGTCTGACTTACCTTTATTATGGACTTGCTGCATTTTTGACAGGTTGTGGTTTGAACGTCACTTGTATCAACTGCATACTGACGCAATTGTTTTCTCCTGAAGACACTCGCAGGGAAACGGCTTTTTTATATAACTATGCCGGTATGAATATTGGTTTTTTCGTGGGATTTACTTTAAGCGGGTATTTCCAATTATCTCAGGGATATGAACGATTATTTTTATTAAGCAGCCTGGGAAATTTAATAGCGCTGGTTATTTGTCTTTATAATTGGCCATCTCTCGCTGATAAGGATACGATTTATGCCAGGCTGCCAAGACGAAAGCAGAAAAAGTTTCTTGTATTAGGCGCCATAATGGTCTTCCTGCTATTCCTTCTACTGCAGCCTTTGCTTCATTTCGCCGCGTTTGCTAACAAGCTGGTTCTGACAACCGGGGGAATAATGCTGCTGGTGATATTGTACATTGCAAGATCACAGGACACCCCTGTGGCTCGAGACAAGATTTATGCCTTTATTACGTTGATGGCGGTAAGCATTGTATTCTGGACCTTGTATCAGATAGGACCAATGGGTCTTACCCATTTTATTGACCATAATGTACAGCGCCACTGGCTATTTGTGACCATTCCACCGCAGTGGTTCCAGAATATTAATACAATTTGTATTGTTTTCGGCGGACCGTTATTAAGTGTGATACTAAATAAATTAAGAGCCCGTAATATTGGTGTAAATATTCCCACTCAATTCGCGATTGCCCTGGTATTTATTGGCGTTGCCTTTGCAATATTACCTATAGGTATCAGTCATGCAGATGCCAGGGGACTGACTTCCCCGTTTTGGGTTGTTAGCAGCTTTATTTTACAGAGCGCAGGCGAATTATTAATTTCACCCATAGGCTATGCAATGGTGGGGAGCCTGGCTCCGGCCTCGTTGCAGGGGGTAATGATGGGAATGTGGATGCTGACCACAGGTGTGGGAGCAACGCTTTCCAGCTATAGCTCTAACTGGATGACCGCCGGGATGAATAGCGTTGAACCGCTTATTACGAACCCAGGATATGGCCGCGTGTTTCTTGTTCTGGGTATAACGGCTATCGCTGCCGGTTGTTTGCTATTTACATTGACTCCCTTATTGAAGCGGTGGATGTATAAATCCACGCTTAGTTCAAAAACAAATGTCAGCACACTAGCTGCAATTGGATAAGAATTCAAAGGATCACTGCCTGTTCATGAAGAGCTAATCGGGATACACTGTTGTCAGTTGTATTTTTGAAGAGCTCTTCATGTGAGTAATCCCTTTATCCCTATAGAAACTGCCCAAATTGTCTGGCAGGAAAACATTCCTTATTCACTTTTGTACCAAGACTCCTATTTTTCCGGAGAAAATGCTTTGTCAGAGGCGAGAGATGTTTTCATAGAAGGTAATGATTTAATCAATCGCTGGCTAAAATTACAGCCTCTTGCACGCAAGCAATTTTGTATTGGAGAAACAGGATTCGGAACTGCCTTAAACTTTCTTATAACCTGGCATTACTGGCTTCAACATGCGCCTGAAGAGGCAATATTGTATTATTACAGTTGTGAAAAGCATCCATTATCTATTGCTGATTTGAAAAAATGTCTTGCTCAATGGCCTGAGTTTGAATGCTTATCGGCCGAGTTGATTAGCCAGTATCCTCTATTGACGCCAGGATTTCATTATCTTTCTCTTTCCGAAGGAAAAGTCAAATTAATTCTAATGCTGGGCGAGGCAGACTCCTGTTTTAAGCAGCTATCAGTCTCAGGTGATTTAAAACTGGATACCCAGCTGAAATGTGCAGGATTTGATGCCTGGTACTTTGATGGCTTTGATCCTGAAAAAAATGAATCCATGTGGAGTGAAGATCTCTTTAAGGTGATTGCCTTGCTGTCCAGGCCGGCCTGCACATTCGCGACACGGTCTACGGGAAGCAGGGTTAAAGACAATTTATTAACCTGTGGTTTTATAATCAATAAACAAAAGAAACTGGATGCGAAGACTGATATGCTAAGCGGGGAACTTCTTACCGCACGGTATAATGGCGGCAGACGAAGTACTCCCTGGCATTTTTCAACAAAAAAAGAAGTAGCAGCCCGCAAGGCAGCTATTATAGGGGCAGGTCTTGCAGGAGCAATGACTGCCAATGCGCTGGCTCGGCGGGGATGGAAAGTCACAGTGCTTGAACGGGCAGCCAATCCAGCTCAGGGCGCCTCAGGAAACTCGCAGGCGATATTATATCCTCAGCTATCTGCTTTTAAATCTCCACTGACCGATTTCATGCTGATGGCCTATCTTTATGCGCTGCGTTTTTATAAGCAATTACCAGCCATTGAAAAGTTTGCAGATTTAAAGGGTATTATTCAACTTGCTTATAGTGATAAGGAACGTAAATTACAGTCCAGTTTAAAAAAATGGCTCGAACGATATCCTGAAATGGCTGTTCCAATCGATGCAAAAGAGGCTTCTCAAAAGGCTGGTATTGTTTTGGAAAATGGAGGTTTGTTTATACCTGAGACCGGATGGATCGATCTGCCTGAGTTATGTCGTTTTTTACTTGAGCATCCAGGAATTAATACTCAGACTGATACATCTATTTCTCAAATTCACTACGAGAATGGATACTGGCTGGTTAATAGCCAGAGAGCGGAAGTCCTGGTTATTGCAAATGGATATCAGGCAAATCAGTTTGAGCAAACCAGCTGGCTGCCATTGAAACCTATCAAAGGGCAGATGACCTGGATTGATGAATCATTGGAAAGTCGAGCTTTAACGCGGCCTCTGTGCGGCGATGGTCATGTGCTGCCTGCGCGAAATGGTCTTCATGCCTTGGGTGCTACATTTGAATTAGGTTTTACGCATGATCAAGCGGATAACCAGGGGAGCCAGCTGAACTTGAACAGGCTTTCCACCTTGGCTGCTAATGTAAACTGGCAAAAAGAGGTTCGTGAACAATGGGCCGGTGTCCGGGCTGCAGCTCCGGATTATCTTCCAGTGGTAGGACCTGTACCTGATGAGCATACGTTTTTGCAGCGCTTTGCAGAATTGGCCGATGACTCCAAACGCTGGATTGCCGCGAGTGGGAGCTATCTTCCCGGATTGTATCTGTGTTCAGGATTTGGATCGCGTGGTTTGACCAGCGTGCCTGTCTGTGCGGAATGGCTTGCCGGGCTTATAAATAATGAACCTGGATTTCTGCCCAGAGACACTATCCGAGCACTATCAGCGGGTCGTTTTTTAATCAAACGTATTGTGTTTGGGAAAAAATAGTAATTATGCACAAAAAATAGATTCTGCGTTCAAATAACTTTTCCTTGATTCTGATTGCAGAGATAGTTAATCTTGGCAGCATTTGTTAAGACCGACTGCCATGAGGGGTTTGTTGTGTTAAGTATTGAAATTTTTCAAATAGATGCGTTCACTGACAAGATTTTTCATGGTAATCCAGCGGCAGTCTGTCTCTTAAGCGACTGGTTAAATGATGAGTTGATGCAGGCAATCGCGGTAGAGAACAATTTGTCCGAGACTGCATTTGTCATTGAAACGAGTAATGGCTTTCATATCCGCTGGTTTACTCCTAAAGGCGAAATCAGTCTTTGCGGTCATGCCACTCTGGCAGCTGGATTCGTTCTGTTTGAACTGGGCAAGTGCAGCGGCGATGTGATTCATTTTTCCAGTATCGGTGGACAGTTAAGCGTCAAAAAGAAATCAGAGCGTTACATGCTTGATTTCCCCAGACTCGGATATTCTCAAATCCATGCACCGGAACAATATGAGACGCTGATCGATCAGAAAGTAGTGGAGTTTTATGAAAGTGAACTGGATTATCTGTTTCTGCTTTCTGATGAAACTTCGGTCGCTTCGGCACAAATAGATTATCGAAGTTTAAGCTTATTACCCAAACGCGGTTTAATTATTACGTCAGCTGCAGCAGATCATGATTTTTACTCGCGCTGTTTTTATCCCAAGCATAATATCACTGAGGATCCGGTAACTGGATCAGCGCATTGTGTACTGGCACCATTTTGGGCTGAACGCTTGCAAAAGAATACTTTAAAAGCAGTTCAGGGTTCTTTAAGAAAAGGCGAGCTTTGGTGTGAGGTTTCCTCTGACAGAGTATATATAACTGGCAGCTGCAAGTGGTTTCTTAAAGGCCAGCTGGTGATTTAGTATTTGTTTCTCACAGTCTCACTGTCCTTGAGTTACAGAATGGGTGTTAAACTTAAAAGAATGTTCTCTCTCTAACTCTCACTGCCATTAAGTTAAGGGGTTATGTCATTCCCGCGAAAGGCGGGAATCCATTCCTCAGTATGTAGGTTGGGCCAAGGGCCCAACATTGAGTTCTGGAGTGGTTCAACCCCTTTGTTGGGCCAAGGGCCCAACCTACAATAATTCCTTAACTTAATAGCAGTGAGGGCTAGGGTGAGGATTGCTTTAAGGGGAGAGAGAATTTTTAAAGCATCGTCTGAATGTCCGTGGCAAGTTTTAATATTATGGTTTATGCTGAATAAGTCGTCGGTAAAGACGATTTTTATAAATTGACTAAGGATAGTTAAAATGATGAACAATTGGAACAGCGTTATTTTCTTAAAAACTGAAAAATCATCTTCTGACATGATGAACATGATGTCCAAATGGGACGGCATAGAAAATATGTGGTCAACCACTGGCGATTGGGATTGGTGCATCAAGCTGGATAGCAAATCTTCAAGCCCTGAGAAAACTGAAGAGTTTGTTAATCGCATGCGTGAAGGCCATTGGGCTACTCAAACCAAAACCAATTGGTGGAAGCAAATCGATAAACGATAAGCTGAAATTGTTTATCGAGTGTTAAAGATTTGGTGCGCAATCCAGACTAAGCATTGATGATTTAATTTGGATTGCTCACGCAAGCCTCACTATAGTCCATATCGGTTGTGTTCATTTAAGCTCTTGCTATTTCACATAAATTGCTTTTTAAAACTTCTTTCTTTTCGTCTTGCCATACATCATCCATCATGTAAAAATGCCAACACACTCAGGATGGAATCATGTTATGACTGAATCTGCAGGGAAACGATTTAGGTTATTAGTAAAAACCCAGGCACCACTTCAGGTGATGGGAACAATTAATGCATATTGCGCTATGCTGGCAGAGCGTGCAGGTTGCCAGGCAATTTATTTATCTGGAGCAGGTGTCGCCAACGCATCTCATGGTTTACCGGATTTGGGTATGACCAGTTTGCAGGAAGTTGCTGAAGATGCGCGACGGATCACCTCTGTTAGCGAGCTTCCACTTTTAGTGGATGTCGATACCGGTTGGGGGCATGCATTCAACATTGCCAGAACAATCAGGACAATGGAAGATGCGAAGGTTGCCGCCATTCATATAGAAGATCAGGTTATTGCCAAGCGTTGCGGCCATCGCCCCAATAAAGCAATAGTCAGTATGAGCGAAATGGGCGATCGGATAAAAGCCGCGGTGGATGCGCGTACTGATGAACAGTTTGTCATTATGGCAAGAACAGACGCTTACTCGGTAGAAGGCATGACTGCTGCTATTGAGCGTGCCCAGCTTTGTGTAGAACTGGGTGCTGATATGATTTTCCCAGAGGCAATGGCTTCGCTTGATGAATATAAGCAATTCACAGACAGTTTACCTGTACCCGTTCTGGCAAATATCACCGAGTTTGGCAAGACCCCTCTATTCACGCGCGACGAGCTGAAGAAGGCAGGTATCAGCCTTATTCTTTACCCGCTGAGTGCTTTCAGAGCTATGTCAAAAGCTGCTTTACAAATGTATGAAACAATTCTGAATCAGGGAACCCAGTCTTCATTGCTTGACTCAATGCAAACGAGAGAAGAATT
The DNA here is from genome assembly GCF_021297775.1 of Legionella sp. 16cNR16C. NCBI lineage: Bacteria > Pseudomonadati > Pseudomonadota > Gammaproteobacteria > Legionellales > Legionellaceae > Legionella > Legionella sp. 16cNR16C. Next base: position 528,356 of record NZ_JAJTMX010000001.1, on the reverse strand, counting down.
ATATGATGTTTTGGGATATCACCGCTATGAACAAATTTTGGATCAACTGAGGGAGAAAGAGGATGGTCAATAATACAGCCGGATTAGCTGGAGTTGTTGCTGGGCAGTCAGCAATTTGTACAGTAGGTAAAGCTGGAAAGGGCTTAAACTACCGAGGATATTCGATTGATGACTTGGCCCTGTATGCCAGCTTTGAGGAAGTGGCCTATCTTCTTCACTACGGTCATTTACCCACTCAAAAAGAGCTGGATGCTTATAAAGACAGATTGATGAGCCTGCGCAAATTACCTGAGCCATTAAAACAAGTCCTTAAAATGATTCCCAGGAATTCACATCCGATGGATGTATTAAGAACAGCGTGCTCGTTTCTTGGAAACATTGAGCCGGAAACTGATTTCAAGCAGCAATATGATATTGCTGATCGTCTGCTAGCCTCATTTCCGGGAATGATTTGCTATTGGCATGCCTATCATTTTGAAGGTAAGGAAATTAGTCTGGAAACCGATGAAACGTCCATCGGCGGCCATTTTCTGGCAATGCTTCATGGCAGAAAGCCCGAAAAACTCGAACGAGATATGATGAATGTTTCATTGATTCTTTATGCAGAGCATGAATTTAACGCGTCTACTTTTGCTGCCAGAGTTACTGCTGCCACATTGTCTGACTTTTATTCTGCAATTACTTCAGCTATTGGTACTTTGCGTGGACCCTTGCATGGCGGTGCCAACGAAGCGGCGATGGAAATGCTGGAACAGTTTAAAAACCCCGATGAGGCAGAATCACGGTTGATGTCAATGCTGGCTAATAAAGAAAAAATTATGGGATTCGGCCATCGGGTCTATACCGTGAGTGATCCGCGTTCGGATATTATCAAGGAATGGTCGAAGAAATTAGCAGAAGTTCGTAATGACACTCAGTTATATCATATTTCTGAGCGGGTTGAAGCTGTAATGCGCAGAGAAAAGAAGCTCTTTCCCAATCTGGATTTCTACAGTGCCTCGGCATACCACTATGCAGGTATTCCAACTCCTCTGTTTACCCCGATTTTTGTGATGTCCCGTATCACCGGATGGGCTGCCCATGTCTTTGAACAGCGAGCGGATAACAAGCTGATCAGGCCTACTTCAGAATATACCGGACCAGAGCCAAAATCTTACCTGCCCATTGAAAAACGAGGTTAATATGCATTCCTATGTTGAAGATAATGTAAAACCAGATTATGACTTGGTGATTCAGGATATTGCAGACTATGTTCTGAACTATGAAATAAATAGCCCTGAAGCTTATGAGACTGCCAGGCTGTGCCTGATGGATACTCTGGGCTGTGGAATGCTGGCGCTTAATTTTTCAGAATGCACCAAGCTCCTGGGGCCTGTTGTACCGGGAGCTGAACTGCAGGGTGGGGCAAGAGTGCCAGGAACATCCTATGAACTGGATCCGGTTCAGGCGGCTTTTAATATTGGCGCGATGATTCGCTGGCTCGATTTTAACGATACCTGGCTTGCGGCAGAATGGGGACATCCATCTGATAATTTAGGGGCAATTCTTGCAGTTGCCGACTACATAAGCAGACTCAATTTAAAGCAGGGCAAGTCGCCTTTGTATATGCAGGATGTCTTGACTGCTATGATCAAGGCGCATGAAATACAGGGTTGTCTGGCACTGGAAAACAGCTTTAATCGTGTCGGACTGGATCATGTTTTTCTGGTCAAAGTGGCCAGTACAGCGGTTGCAGCCCAATTGTTGGGTGGTGATCGCGATATGCTGTTAAGAACCTTATCGCAGGTTTTTGTTGATGGCCAAAGCCTTCGCACCTATCGCCATGCGCCTAATGCCGGTTCACGAAAATCCTGGGCTGCCGGCGATGCTACTTCGCGTGCAGTTCGTCTGGCATTGATTGCCAAGGCGGGTGAAATGGGTTATCCAAGCGCCTTGTCAGCACCCAAATGGGGCTTCTATGATGTGCTTTTCAAAGGCAAGCCATTCGCTTTTCAAAGACCCTATGGCAGTTACGTTATGGAAAATGTCCTCTTTAAATTATCCTTTCCGGCGGAGTTTCATGCACAAACTGCCGTGGAATGCGCAGTGAAACTTCATCCGGAGGTTATTGCAAGGTTTGATGAGATTAGTCAAATTAAGATGATTACCCACGAATCGGCTATTCGTATCATTAGTAAGCAGGGGAAGCTTCATAATCCGGCGGATAGAGATCATTGCCTGCAGTACATGGCTGCTGTTGCCTTATTGCATGGTGATTTAAGAGCTGAGCATTATGAAGATGATTATGCTTCCGATCCACGTATCGACCAGCTGCGGGAACTGATGCATGTTACTGAAAATGAATCTTTTTCCAAAGATTATCATGATCCGGACAAACGTTCGATTGCCAACAGTATGCAACTGGTGTTTAAAGATGGAAGCCAATCTGAATTGATAAGCATTGAGTATCCAATTGGACATAAGAGACGTCGTGCTGAAGGGATCCCGGTGTTAAATGATAAATTTATGCGTAACCTGAAAACCCGCTTCTCAACGCCGCAAACTGAAAAAATAGCCTCTGCCATGTATGATACCAATTCACTGGCTGCGATGTCTGTGGATCAATTTATGGCGATATGGCAGGTTAAATAACTACATTGCCATAACCTTAGGGGAATTCTTACAGGTTGGGCCCTTGGCCCATAGCGGTCAGGCTAAGAAGTAATGTTATCCCCTCTCCCCCGCTGCGCGTGGTGGAGAGGGGACTCTTAGCCTGACCACTATGGGCCCTTGTCCCAACAAGCGAGTTGAATTCTTCTAAAACTTTCGCTTTATATTTGCAGCGGCGAGGATCTTGGTAGCGATTTCTTCAATAGAAAAGCGGGTTGAATTCAGATAGGGAATGTTCTCGTGTTTATACATCGCTTCAACTTCCGCAATTTCAAGCCGGCATTGTTCAGCTGAGGCATACTGACTATTGGGACGTCTTTCGGTTCTTATGTGCTGCAGGCGTTCAGGATCAATGGTTAAGCCAAATAATTTACGCTTGTAAGGCCGTAATATCTCGGGTAAATGATAATGGAGTGTGTCTTCCTCAGTAAAAGGATAATTGGCGGCCAAAACACCAAAATGCAAAGCCATATAAAGACAACTGGGCGTTTTGCCAGAGCGTGAGACGCCCACAAGAATAATATCGGCTTTATCATAATCCCTGATTTTGATGCCATCATCATGCATCAGGGCATAATCGACTGCCTCAATGCGATTACTGTAGGATTGAGAATTGGCAACCCCATGAGTACGGCCTACAGTGTAGGATGATTTTGAGTGCAGTTCAGTCTCGAGCGGACCGATAAAAGTATTAAATAAATCAAAAACACAGGCCTCTGCCAGTCGAATCGTCCTGGCGATTTCCATATTGACCAATGTCATAAACAGCAAGGGTTTAACGCCGGTTTCTTTATAGCAATTGTTTATGCGCTCAACGACTTTTTCCGCTTTATCATGAGTATCCACATAAGGGATGGTTTGCTTTTCAAATACGATATTTTCAAACTGGGTCATCAGGCTATTGCCTAAGGTTTCAGCAGTAATCCCGGTGCCATCTGAAATCATAAAAACATACCGTTTCATTCTTTTGCCTTTTGGTTTAGCAGATTGACACTATATTACAAAATTTATCCAGTTTCGGCAAACTTGGCAAGAGTGCATTCTTCTGCTATGTTGAATTTAATCATAAAGTTATAGAAACAATTTGAATGACTGAATTAAAAGAGAAAACAAGAGATTTACACGCAATTGCCACTGAAATCCAGGCAATAGCTCAAATTGGACTGGCATACAGCAAAGATCCCTTTGATCTCGAGCGCTACCAGCAATTAATGCGAATTGCCGCAGAATTGTTTTCACCTCTTTGCGACTTAAATTCCGAACATCTTTCTGTAGAGTTTCTTACAGAAATTGGTTATTCCTGTCCTAAAATAGATGTCAGGGCCTTTATTCGTAAAGATGATCAATTATTATTAGTCAGAGAGGCTCAGGATAATAAATGGTCTTTGCCTGGTGGATGGGCGGATGTAAATCTATCGCCTTCGGAATGTGTGGCTAAAGAGGTATTGGAGGAAACCGGGCTGATCTGTCAGGTAAACAGATTGCTTGCGCTCTGGGATACAGCAAAACATGATCATCCGCCACATTGGCCCTATATTTATAAATGTATATTTGATTGCAGTATCGTTGGTGGGGAGTTTTCTGTGAGCCATGAAATCAGTGATGTTAAATTTTTCCCTTTAGATGATTTACCGCCGTTATCGCGCTATCGAATAACAGTTTCTCAAATAGAAAAACTGGTTGATTTACAAAGGGATGGAACTTTATGCACTGTATATGATTAAGAGGATATGCAATGGAACCCAGTCGATTTGAGTACAACAATAAGTTGTTCATAACGGGTATGATTAGTCTTGCCATGTGTCTGGTGCTGATTTGCCTTGCGCTTTATCTGTTTCCCTATCTCATTTTTAATTGGGTTTATGATGTGCCAGAGTTTGCGATTACTTTTCGTCAGTGGTTGGTTGAAAAGTACGGCATAAGTGAAATAGCAGCTGGCTGGAGTGTTTTTCTGATGTTTTTAATCCCGGCATTGATTACAGGGTTAATTTCTTATAGTACTTCCAATGCCATCGATAATAAAATTCACGGCCTTGACAAACCTTCAGATGAGAAAGAAGAACAGAGTAAGAACAGACTTGAGAGCGTGACATTCGGATCGCAATTGCTACTTTTAATCATAGGAATAGTAATGCTTGTGCTTTTTGTAGATTGGTTAATGTTTTCGATATGAGTTATATCTCATAAATACAAGGAATTTGGGGGTAATCATGACATTTTTTAAACGTTATAAAATCAAATCGCTCAATAAAAAATTAAAGGCTTTGCAGCAAAGTCGTTTAAGTACTCAGCCGAGCGAAGAGGCTCTGATTAAGGAGCGCGCAATTTATAAATCACTGATTGATATTTATAAATCCCTGAGGGGAAAGAAAAAGTATCCATTTGCTGATCAGATGATTCGGGAGTGCCAACGCGCAGCCGCAGCAATTGATGATGCAGAAGCCCAGTATCTGCTGGGGAAAGATCTCCTGGAGGAAGCTAAATTCAGAGAGCAATTGGAAAAAGATAAAATCTTTTCCAGCACAATCAATGAAAAACATATGACTCAATTGTATGACGAAGCGCATGCCTATTTTATTGCTGCACAGAAACTAAATCACATCCAGGCCAAACGCTTGCAAGGACTTGCCTATATCAATGGCTGGGGTGTTGAGCCCGATCGTGAGAAAGGTTTTGAGATGATTGTTGCCAGTATCAATCAGGAAAATAGCTGGGATAAGGTACCGCAAATCTTTGCCTCTCTCGGTTTAAATAAACCTGAGTTCTTTTCTGCCCTAACTAAACTCAGAGGCAAAAGTTAGTACTCCTATTTGCTTCTTCTATACTGCCTATGCTCCTAACTTCTACGTCCCTCGGCTTGTCCGAGGGATCCAGAGGTCTGATAGATCAACTGGATTCCCCGCATAAAGCGAGGGACGTAGGAGTAAGAGTTAAAGCCTTATGTAAGTGCTATTAGGCCCAACAAAAGGGTTGAACCACTTCGGAACTCAATGTTGTGCCAAGGGCACAACCTACATGCAATTACAGAATTTCCCTAACTTAATGGCAGTGGGCTTAGCCACAGGGCGCAGTGGAGCTGTATGCCAGCTCAACCAACAAGTGAATAGGCCTGAGCTTTAAAAGCCCTAACCTTTATGATATAACAGCGTGGATATGAAGTGGTTTAATTAAAGGAATACATGATGTTATCTGGCAAGTTATGGAAGCTGGGAGCTCTTTCAGTTGGTCTATTATCATTCTCTGTATCTTACTCAAACACGGGTCAATCAGTCGATACCTCCATTTGGGAAACCTACCAGGGCAATGCTGCCCATACAGGATATGTTCCCATCGCCATTGATCCTGAACTGATCAGACAGCTTTGGGCAGTATCCGTGGGACGGGATGGCTTTCCAGGTTGGAGAACTGAAGTTCATCAGGCCTCCATTGGTCAGAAGTATGTATTTGTCTCAAGATATAACTATGGCCAGGCAAATTCATTAGAAGCATTTTCGTTTACAGACGGGCAGGTTGTCTGGACCGCAGATTTAAACCACGTTGCCGTTCAGCCAAGTGCCTATCATGATGGTGTGGTTTATGTACAAACGGTGTATAGCGATTCGTATAAAACCAGGCTTAGGGCATTTGATGAAAATACAGGCGAATACATTTTTTCATCGCATTTTCCTGCACAATACCAGGATTACAAGGCGCCTGTGATTGATGAAGGCGTGGTGTTCATTAGCTCTGGTTATTACTCTGGAATTACTGCTTTTGATGCACATAAAGACAATAAACTTTGGCATACTCCTTTTCCTCGTTTGTCTAACGGAGCTTCTCCTGCTGTAAATAAACAGTATGCCCTTTATTATAATGCCGGATACCTGTATAAGCTTGATAAAAACAAAGGCAAGGTTCTCGCTAAAATTCACGATGATAATTGGGAATGGAGTAATGACTATGATCCAACGCCCGTCCTCTTGGGTGATTCTGCTTTTGTGACCAGTAATCATTCCTTAACTAAATTTAATATCGCAGAAGATAAAATTGAATTTGCAATTTCTAATGTGTCCAGCAATCCATCAGTGGATGATAAAAACGTCTATGTTATTAAAGACTCTCATCTTACGGCAATCAATGCTGGTACAGGGGATGTGGTATGGAGCATTGATAGCTCTGAATACCATAAAGTTGAGGATCTCCTGGTCACTAAAAACCTGGTTTTTGTTTCGGATGGGAAAGAAACAAAAGCCTATTCAAAATCAAAAAAACATGAAGTGGTTTGGCAGGCACCTGTGGGGGGTAAAATGTCTTTATCATCCAGAGGCTTGTTTATAGTTTCTAAAAAAGCAACGCTTACAGCTTTTGGTATAAACAGTACCGTAGAAGCTGAAGTCAAATAAAATAGTCAAACTCGTATTACAAACAGGAATCGCCTTCATGAATGAAGACCAATTCACTGTTCTTTAATAAGAATACCCAGGAATATAAGCTGCGTAAGCTATATAATACATTCATCAAGTACGGTTTTTATCAGAAATATGGTGAAGAGGAAGATGGAGCTGATTTTAGAAGGACGCTAAGTGTTGCGGACAATCGATATGTTAACTGGACTTCGATTGATAAGAAAATTAATAAACCTTGTACTGAAACCTGGCCGCAATTTTTTAAACGAAATATCCTGGGCGGCGAACAGCCTACAGAGGAATGTTATACTTATTCACATCCAGTATATGATACCAGACCCACCTAGTTTGCTTGCTATTTAGTTATGTAATGCGATAACTGCATTGAGATAAAAAGCGAAGACAAGCCAAGTAATATAAGGTACTAATAATGAAAAAACCAATCTATTCCTGGTTCGTATTTTTACCATTAATATTAAATTAAGTATAGTAAGAATCATCAATAGAAAAGCACTGAAAATCAAGTAATGAAATTGAAAGAAAAATGGCGTCCAGAGCCAATTTATAATCATCTGGAATGCGAATAAACAACGGAATGAGTTAGGATAAATATGTTTTTCTTTATTCCATAAAGTCCAGGCTATGAAGGCAAGTATCCCATATAAAATTGTCCAGACAATCGAGAAAATGAAACCTGGAGGGGTGAGAGCTGATTTATCAAGATTTTCGTACCAGGGGTGTAGGTTGCTTTGTGTTAATAACCCTAATGAAAACCCTATCAGCTGAAATATAAGGATCCAGATTAGTAATTTAAGGAGGTTGTTCACAGTCAAATTTCGTCTCCATGACATTAATCCCGTTCTTATTGATTATTGTCAGAATTGTTATATATTTCCAGGAGAAGTGTTAATTGGATTATATCACTTACACAGGGTGATTTTTAGTGAGAACATATAAAGTAATAAGTATTTACATCCTTTCCTATTTCTTCTTTGGTATTATAGTTTTTCTTTTAACCTTTGGCTTTGCTGATAGCTTTAAAATTTTAACAACTTCACCCCTGAGCAAAGACATAAATGGAACAACTATTTTATTTTCGTCACTCTTAGCCAGTGTCTGGATTATTAAATTAATGAGAAAACGTTTATCACTCCAGCCTTATCCCTATTTTATATTAGGTTTTTATATTGGGAATTTATCTTTATTATTAATGTTCCTATTAGATGCTTTGTTGAACAACTATGTGATTTGGAAATTCCCTGAATTTTTATTAATATTTTTTGCGCCATTTATTGAATTGTTTGTTTCCTATCTCTTTGGTTTTGCATTTTTGGCATTAATTCCCTCTTGTTTAAGTGCATATATCCTTTTCAAAGTGATACAGAAACATTTTAAAGCTTGGTAGCAGATAGAATATTTTATTGCTCAGCGATTTGGATATTGAAGATTTGATTCAAATCGCCAGAATTGGTATAATTAATGTACATTTAGATGGGTATTTACTCCAACATGCATCTTTCGGATAAGCATTTGTTCTTTACAGCCAGCAGCGAAATGCAAGAGCTGATCAAACCTTTAGAAAAATACGATATTAATTACTTTACTTATAACAAAAATTATTTGGATGGCTCCCGTATTCGTCTCACCACAAATGCTCCTCATTTAAAGGCTTTTCTGGAGAATGAGTTTTATAAAACTGGCAACATCGATGCCAGCCCTGAACTTTACCTGAATCAGGCAATGCTTTTTTCCTCCTTAAAAAATCAAGTGATAGTGGAATGGGTGCGCGTTAATTTTCAGATCCATAATGGCATTTATATAGTACGAAAATCTGAAACTTACACAGAGTTTTTCTGTTTTGCCACCTCATCAGATTCGCAAGACATGGTCAACTTTTACTTAAACAATTTGGATTTTTTGCAGAAATTTTGTGACTATTTCCAAGATCAAGGTAAAAGTCTGATCGACCGTGCTGAAAAAAACAAATTAATCCATGAATATAACAGCACCCCGATTGAGATCTGTAAGAAAGTCGATATCAACTTTCTATTAGACGCCGATGCCGAAAAAAAACTGACTCCAAGACAATTGGATATTGCACTCTTCCTCATGCAAGGTAAACGTGCAAAAGAAATTGCCCAGAGCCTGCATTTGTCTTACCGCACAGTAGAAGACCATATCGCTATATTAAAAAACAAATATCAAGCTCGGAACATTATTGAATTGGTTATTAAAATAAATAATCAATTAAGGGCTTAATTTGATGCCTGTTGCTGTTAATAAGCAGAATAATTCACTTTTTTAGTGAATCACAGCCAAAATCCAAGATACCAATGGATTATTGATTTGCCCCAAAATAAAGCGACTAGTCCAGCGAAGCATAAAAATGGGCCAAATGGAATCGGGGTATTGCGGTCTTTGTCCTGTAAACGAAGATATATTAATCCGATAATTGCTCCGCAAAATGACGCTAAAAGCAAAATCAGAGGAAGCATTATCCAGCCGAACCAGGCACCAAAAGCGGCAAATAACTTAAAGTCTCCATTTCCCATTCCTATCTTACCGGTTATGAGATAAAAGATTTTCATAATCGACCAGAGAAACAGGTAGGCCGCTGCGGCTGAAATGACTGCATTGGGTAAATCTGCAAACAGATGCTGTGTATTAGCCAAAAGCCCAAGCCATAATAGACTTAGGGTCAGATTATCAGGAAGGATCTGATGTTCAAGGTCTATATAGACCATGATAATTAATATCCATAAAAACAAAAAAATAAGCGGTAAAAACCAGGTAAAGCCGAATACCCAGGTCGCATAAAGACTAAGGATGCAGGTCAGCAACTCAATAAATGGGTATTTAAGTGGAATACTTTGCTTGCAGGATTTGCACTTTCCACGCAAAAAGAGATAACTGAACAGTGGAATATTAGCAATTGCCGGAATCGTTTTTTTGCAGGAAGGGCAGAATGAACGGGGGAAAAAAAGATTAATATTGGCTGCCGGTGTTTTTGTTTCAAGGTTTAAAAGACACTCGCACTCCTCTGTCCATTGTCGTTTTAACATAATTGGCAAACGATAAATAATCATATTGAGTACACTGCCTACTGACAATGTAAATAGAGCTATGAAAGAATATAATACAGCGGGATTTAGTTGTGAGAGTTGATCAAGCATGAAATTACACCACAGAACCAAGTTTGAAAATAGGCAGATACATAGCAACAACCAATCCGCCCACCAAAATACCCAGAATCGACATAATTATCGGTTCTAACAAACTGCTTAGGGCATCCACGGCGTTGTCAACCTCTTCCTCATAAAAATCAGCTACCTTGCCCAACATCTTTTCAAGAGTACCTGATTCTTCTCCAATGGCAACCATTTGTATCACCATATTGGGAAACATATGTGTATTGTGCATGGCAAGCTGCATTTGCTGGCCTGTTGAGACATCCTGGCGAATCTTGTCGGTAGCCTCTGCATAGAGGATGTTTCCTGTCGCACCGGCAACTGATTTCAGTGCATCCACCAGCGGTAATCCAGCTGCAAAGGTTATTGAGAGAGTTCGAGCGAATCGAGCGATAGACGCATTGACGAGAATAGTACCAATAATCGGAATTTTAAGCAGGCTGCGATCAATTGTATGCGCAAATTGAGGTGAATGATTTTTTGCATGGATAAAGGCATAAATAGCACCACCCAGCAATCCAAAGATAATATACCAATAGGATTGGAAAAACTTTGATAAATCAATAACGCCTCGAGTCAGAGCGGGCAAGTCCGCGCCAAAGCCTTCAAAAAGGGATTGAAATTGCGGCACTACAAAGATGAGTAATGCAGCGGTTACCAGAATCGCAACGATAAGGACGGCGATAGGGTAGGTTAATGCTTTTTTGATTTTCTTTTTAATGGTTTCGATTTTTTCTTTATAAGTGGCAACCTTGTCTAGCATGATATCGAGTGAACCCGATTTTTCCCCAGCATCCACGAGATTTGTAAACAATTCATTGAAATACACCGGATGCTTTGATAATGCTTCTGCCATGCCCGTACCGGACTCAATATCCTTTTTTACGCTTTCAAGCAGTTTGATCATCCTCGCATTCGTTTGGCCTTTTGTGACAATATCAAAAGATTGAATGAGGGGGATCCCCGCGGCAATCATAGTCGCGAGTTGACGGCTAAAAATTGTGATATCTGCCTGCTTGATTTTTTTATTTTTTCTATCAAAAAAGGGCTTTCTCTTTTTGACTACTTTTTTAACGATATAGCCTTGCTTGTTTAAATCAGCTTTAGCCAGAACTAAAGTTTTGGCTTCAATTATGCCCTTAACCTTTTCTCCGGCCCGATTAACGCCTTCCCAGCGAAAGCTTTTTAAATTATTTTCAGTTTTTTCCATTGAGTTAATCCATTGTGACTCGGTTGACCTCTTCGATGGTCGTAATTCCTTCCTTTATTTTTTCAAGTCCGGCATGATAAATGGTCCACATTCCTTCTTTCTGTGCCTGCTTTAGAATGTCAAGGGATGTGCCGCCTGACATGATAATTTCACCCAGTGCCTTGGACATTGGCATCACTTCAAAAAGCCCAATACGTCCTCGATAGCCGTTTTGATTGCAATTGGGACAGCCGGCTGCCTTATAGATTTTCATTCTCTGGCTATCTTCCTCTGAGAATCCCAATTCAACAAGACTTTTGGGCGTGGTATCATCACGAACTACTTTACAGGCATCGCATAATTTACGCGCAAGTCTCTGAGCAATCAACAGGCTGACAGAGCTGGCTATATTAAAAGAGGGGATTCCCATATTAACCAGACGGGTGAGGGTTTCCGCTGCACTATTGGTGTGTAGAGTCGATAAGACAAGATGTCCTGTTTGTGCGGCTTTGACCGCAATTTCTGCCGTTTCGAGATCGCGTATTTCCCCCACCATAATAATATCCGGATCCTGACGTAAAAATGCTCTCAAGGTGTTTGAAAACGTTAATCCCGCTTTGGGATTAATGTTAACCTGATTAATTCCAGGCACCTTGATTTCCACTGGATCTTCCGCTGTCGAGATGTTACTTTCTTTAGTATTCAGAATATTCAAGGCGGTATAGAGGGTTACGGTTTTACCGCTTCCTGTCGGGCCGGTTACCAGTATCATACCCTGCGGTTTTTCAATTGCTTTTAAAAAATGAGCGCGTTGCAGAGGGCTAAATCCAAGGGCCTCAATTCCAAGTCTCGTTGATCCGGGATCCAGGATCCGCATGACAACTTTTTCGCCGGCAATTGTCGGACAGGTACTTACCCTGAAATCAATAGAGCGTGCACGGGAAAGTTTCATTTTAAAACGTCCATCCTGAGGGATTCGTTTTTCTGAAATATCCAGATTGGACATGATTTTTATTCGAGCTGTAATTCGACTTGCCAGACTGACAGGAGGGGCAGCCACTTCGTTTAAAAGACCATCGAGCCGATAGCGGATACGATAATCACGCTCATAGGGCTCGAAATGAATGTCCGAAACGCCTTTTTTAATTGCCTCATAAAGAATTTTGTTGACGAATTTAACAACGGGAGCATCTTCGCCGGCCGCACTGCGATCTGCTTCTTCCTCGTCCGCGCTTATCTCAAGATCATCAAGGTCATTGGCATCCTTAACGTAGTCATTTAGTCCCTGATTTTCTTTTTCATTGAGTAATCGATCAACCAGTTTTGCTAATTTATTGCTTTCAACAACAATCGTGTTGGTGTGAAGACCGGTATGAAACTGGATTTCTTTAAAAGACGCTTGCTTGCTGGGATCATCCGTGGCCAGGAAAAGATGGTTTCCACGGGTAAAAAGGGGGAGAATGGTATGACGTCGAATAAGCTTTTCGTTAACGAGTGATACCGGAAGCACTTCAGGATCCACGCTATCCAAATCAATAAAAGGCAGGCCGAAATTCTGTGCGACAATCAAAGCCACCTGCTGTGCGCTTAAAATATGATTCTGCACCAGATATTGCAATAAAGTTTGCTTATTCTGGTGAGCCTGGGTTTGACATTCAAGGGCTTTGGTCTTGTCAAGAAGATTTTCATGGACCATTAGCTGCGCAATCCCTTGTAGTCTTTGTTCTTCCGTTGTGATTGCCATCAGTTTATTAAGAAGTTAATACTATGATTACTATAGACAAAAAATCGGCTCAATGCACGAAATAGACGAGTCTGTGCTGGTAAGGAAATACAGGAATCTTGCTGTTTCTGTTATGCCTGTGATACAAAAGAAGCTGGGTATATAACTGGAACAAAGCTTGTCCCTAGAAAAACAAAAGAGCCGATTCAGGATGCTGGATGAATGGTTTTTAAGCGAGCCAGGTCTGTCAGTATCAAAAGCGTTCTGCGAGGAGCTCCAGCCGTTAAAAGAGTTGCTTCATGGTGAATGCCTGCTGCAATTAGGTTGCTGTGGGCAAAACCAATGGCTCCCTCTTTTACGTTATCAGCACAAATGGATTGCCACACCGCATTCCAATCTTAATCTCAGTACGTTTATTTCAGAACTGGATCTGCTGCCTCTCGACAGAAATAGTGTCGATTGTGTTTTAGCGCCATTGACCCTGGAGGGTACTTCTCGCATGGCGGTCGTTGATGAAATTGACCGGATATTAAAACCCATGGGCTATGCGGTATTTCTTGGCATTAATCCAATCAGTTTATGGGGAGCGCGCCTGCGCTGGTCAGAGGATTTGTGTTTCGGTCATACTCGAAGTACAACACGCTCTGCTTTTTCGGTCAAAAGAGCGATGATTCACCGAGGCTTTATTCAATGCCATTTATCCTATTTTCATTATATCCCGCCTTGCAGTAATCCTTTGTGGATACAGCGATTTAAGGTGTTGAATCAATTAAGCAAGATGATATCGATTCTTCCTTCAGGATTTTATTGTCTGGTTATGAAAAAATATCAGGAAGATCCCATTCATCCTCAGGCGATAACTTTCAAAGAGCAATTGGCTGAAATGCGTATCCGACCAGCCCAGCAGGGTTGTAACTCAGAGCAGACTCGTTGACTCAAGATGAACAGGAACGTGTAAACTCTGAATAAATTCGGTATAATCGCGCCAGGTTCTGTGAAGCAATTTTATTGTGAGCGAAAATGCGGATAATTGAGTGCTAATATGTTTTTGAATGAGGCGAATAGCGAGTTCTATTTAACGAATTCAAAAACATATTGGCACCAGTTAGCTGCATTTGCAGCCACAATTAAAATTGCTTCACAGAGCCTAAGATTGTCTATCGTTTTATAGACTGCACCCAAGTCACTTACTTCAGGTCAAATTATGTCAAAAAAAACTATTTACCGCATTATGTTTAATCATCAGGAGACGGTGTATGAAATTTATGCTCGTAAAATTAGCGAAAGTGAAATGTTTGGCTTTCTTGAGGTAGAGGACTTTGTATTTGGTGAAAACTCTTCGCTGGTAGTCGACCCTTCCGAGGAGCGTCTTAAACTGGAGTTTAGCAACATTAAAAAAACATTCATCCCGCTTCATTCCATTCATAGAATCGATGAAGTAAACAAGCAGGGAGTTGCTAAAATTAAAGAGCATGGCAAGTCGGAGGCCAAGGTGAGTATGTTCCCAGTGCCTGGTAAAAGAGAATAATATTTAATGAAGACGATGCTTGCAGATTAATTAATTCAATTTTAGGAATTCTGATGTCAATACCAGTTAATATCAAAGAAGTTTATGAAAAATCATCGCTTCTTTTCAGCACCCAGGAAGTGGAAGCTGCCTTGGACAAGATGGCGGCCAGTATCAATGAAGTGCTGCAGGATAAAAATCCGGTCATCTTATGCGTTATGATTGGCGGCCTGGTTCCTATGGGCAACTTGCTTCCCCGGCTTAACTTTCCTCTGGAAGTTGATTATGTCCATGCGACACGCTATAACGGCGAGATTCGTGGCGGCGAGCTTATCTGGAAAGTAAAGCCCAGCGTAAATCTTGAAGGGCGTACGGTATTGGTAGTAGATGACATTCTTGACGGGGGGGTTACTCTGGCAGCTATTATCGACACAGTGGGCGCGATGGGGGCTGAGGCAGTGTATAGTGCTGTTCTGGTAGATAAATACCGCAAGAGAGTTCCTAATGGCCTGCAAAAAGCAGATTTTGTCGGGCTTGAGGTAGAGGATCATTATATTTTTGGTTATGGAATGGACTACAATGAGTATCTGCGTAATGCACCTGGAATATTTGTAGTCGATCCCGAACACGAATAAGTCGATTATAGACTTATGTGTAGCTCGGCTTGTCTCTGAGGAGTCCCCTTCATTATTTATATAGTCAGCGGATGACTTACCAATTACTCAAACAGATCTATTATCGTGTCGTTCCCGCAAAGGCGGGAATCTATTTCTCAAGATAATTCCTGACGTTGTTTGCAAGATGGATTTCCGCCTACGCGGAAACGACATTATTCAAAGTCATTTTGACCTGATAAGCAACTAACAAAAATTGGTGTTCAAATATAGGTCAATTAATGTTATAATGGCTCAATTGTTTTGGAGAGCCGATATGTTTTTAAAAAGATTTCCTGAAAATCCCCTTATTCAAAAAATAAAAATTAATGGCCGGTTTATAAGTGTTTATGTGCCATTAGATAAACTGGAAGCGTTCAGGGAGCGTTATGATCGCTTGGGGCATAAGTATGAAACACTGGCCATCGGTGAAGGCGTAATGCATGATTATGCCCATAACTCCCGCAATAAGCATCTTGGCTGGCTAATCAAAAAGAGCCAGCATGAGCATTTTCATTTTATATTGCCTGCCCTGGCAACCCCATCAAACCTGGAAGCGTTTTTAAATCATTTTGATGCGGATTTAACGCAGTTACAAAGGCATGAAATAGTATCAGGCTACGAGTCCTACATTAGTAAAATGTCGTTGGAACGTGTTCTTGAATTTTCAAAAATTTATGAATATATAGCAGCTGCAATTAATCAGCAGGATTTATATGTGAAGCAGCTAATGCCTTTATTCAACGAATTGTGTATACAGATAAACACGTATGATCAGGCTGTGAATGAGCAAAAAAAGATACCATTAACAATTCAGTTGGGGAATCGAACTATCAATGCAAAGAAAGCATTCGACACTGTTTCCAATTTTTTTGGCCATGTAGGGATTATTATTCAATTTGCTAATAAATTACGAGAGCTGCAAGACAAAAATGAGGCATGTCTAGCGTATAGCTCAGAAATAATCGAGGAAATTAATCAATTATTTGAAAAGGCGTCCTCCATGCCGCTTCCTGATATGCTTAAACTGTCCCCGGAACTATCTGAGGAATTAGCTGATAACTTTCCATTTATGGATGCCAAAATCAATGAATTCTATGTACATATCAAAGAGCAACTCTCCGAACGGTTAAACACTTCAGAATTAGTGTTTACTCCAAAGGAAGCGGAGCTGAGTAATTATGATAAAGCAATTGCGATCTTAAATAATCAGGGAAAGATAGGTAATACGATTATAAACCTGATTACCCGCCTGGCTGAGAATCAAAATAGCTGGAACCCATACTGGCGTAACAGCAACGCAAAAATGGAATTAATAATTAATGCAGTCTTAAACGCTGAGAAGGGGGCTGATTTTGCATCGATATTAAACGATAAGCAGTCTGAACTTTATACAGCACTAAATATGCAACGATTACTTCCAGTGACTATTTTGGGTAACCTGGGTTTTTATCACGCTAAATCTGCCATCAGAGCAGAGAATGAACTAGCGAAACACGATGATATTAAAGACACATCTGCCAGTATCATCTGATATCTGGTTAACCATTAAGTTCATTGGTAATAAACAGCGAGTCAAAACAGGCGGTTGTGGCAGAATCTCGACGAGATCCTGCCCTTAAACACTGCTTATCTCTCGGTCAGCGCGTTTTCCTTGGCTTTCAATATAGGTTTAAGCAAGTAATTCAAGACGGACTTATGTCCGGTCAATATATCCACTGTCGCCATCATTCCGGGGATAATATATAGCGGTTTTTGCTCAGTACCCAGGTAATTCTTCTCTGTTCTCACCCGGATAATATAATAGGTTTCTTCTTTCTGTTTTTTTTCATCGGTTATCGTATCGGCACTAATCTGCTCTACTTTCCCGGGAAGACCTCCGTAGATGGAAAAATCATAGGCAGTAATTTTTACCATTGCTTCCTGCCCAATCTTTATAAATCCAATATCGGAAGGTTTAATTTTGGCTTCAATTAATAAAGTATCGTCGAGAGGAACGATTTCAATGATATCCATTCCTGGTTGAATTACTCCCCCAATGGTATTTACCTTGATTTGTTTGACTATTCCTTTCACCGGCGAGCGTACGGTAGTTCTGACCAGTCGGTCTTTGTCTGCCATATGCGCTTCGTTTAAGGCTGCAAACTCGCCCTTGGCTTTATTCAGTTGTTCTAAAGCTTGCGATTTAAACTGAAATATTTTACCCTTTAACTCATTAACACTGCGTTGCAGACGTAAAATTTCCACTTCGGACACAGCTCCTTTGTCAACCAGGGGCCTGGAAAGATTTAATTCCTTAATGGCGTTGTCGAGCGCCTCTTTCATCTGTTCCAATTCTTCTTTTCTGGAGTTGAACAGTGCTTTTTCAGCTTCGACCAAACCTGGATTTTGCTTGGAAAAATCAGAAGGCACAGACATTTTCGATCCGCTCATTTCCGCATTCAGGCGCATTATCTGGATCTGTAAGGCTGCCATCTTTTTTTGTGCTTCATTAAAAGTAGCCATAAAACGAGTATTATCGATTTGCATCAGGATCTGATTCTGCTGGACAATCTGTCCTTCTCGTACGTAGAGTTTGTGAACGATTCCTCCCTCAAGGTTTTGAATAATCTGAATCTGACTGGAGGGAATTACCTTGCCTTCTCCTTTGGTGACTTCGTCCAGAATGGCAAAATGGGCCCATAACAATGCAACGCAGACAAAGATGATCGTTCCCCATAGGATTAAATGTGAAAATATGCGTGATTTTTCAGACATTATTTTTTTCCTTTTGAACAGTCATTCCTGTACGAAGGGTTGCCAGGACGGTTTCTTTGCTGCCATTGGCGACTAAGCGGCCTTCGTCAAGGACAATAATTCGATCGACTAATTCCAGCATGGACAATTTATGAGTAATAAGAATCAGAGTATGCTTGGGAGTCAAAAATTGAGTAAGCTGCTCTTTCACATAACGCTCACTGTTATCATCCATTGCGGATGTCGGTTCATCCATAATGAGTAAATGCGGATTACGAAGCAGCGCGCGGGCAATTGCAACGGATTGGCGTTGTCCTCCTGACAGCTCGCTTCCTTTTTCGCCAACTTGTCGGTCAAAACCATCCGGATGTTTATTAGTAAAACTCCCGACTCCTCCCGCATTGGCAGCTCGTATGATTGATTTGTCGTCAATAAAGGGTGCGCCAATGGTAATATTCTCTCTGACGCTGCCATAAAAAAGGCTGACATCCTGCGGTACGTAGCCAATCTGCTGCCTAAGATCGTCAGGATTAATCTGGCGATAATCGGTATCATCCAACAATATTGCACCCTCGGTAGGGAGATACAGTTTAAGAATTAATTTCGCCAGGGTCGATTTACCTGAACCGACACGTCCGATCACCGCTACTTTCTCACCCGCTTTTATCGAGAAAGTCAGATTTTTCAGGATAGGAAGTTTTTTATCCCCATAATCAAAGGAGACTTGTTTAAACTCGACATTACCCGTTAAGGCAGGACGATGCAGAAAATGCGAATCCTCGGAAACATCGAGAGGCATTTGCATCACGCGGTTCAATGATTTCAGTGCATTGACGGACTGATAATAGCGAGTCAGTAAGGAAGCAACCTGCGACATGGGGGCTAGTGCACGACCGGTGAGAATAGTGCAGGCGATCAAGGCACCCATTGTTAAATTCCCTTCGCTAATCATATACACACCCGCAATAACCATAATTATCGTTGCCGATTGCTGAGCGAATGCCGTTAAATTCATACTGATATTAGAGACACTACGCAGTTTCATCCCGGTTTGGGCGGAAAGCCGGATAAGCTGCTCCCATCTTGATTGCAAAGCCGATTCAGCCCCCACTGTCTTCACAGTTTCAATATTAGCCAGAGACTCAAATAAGGTCGCCTGTTTTTCAGCGGCTAATTGATAAGACTGCTTCGTTAATCTGACTAAGGGAAGTTGCAAAATGAAACCGACAAGAAAAATTATAGGAACAATAATTAATGGGATAAGAAAAAGATTACCCCCGATAAAATAGATAACGAGTATAAAAATAGCAACGAAAGGTAAGTCAACCAGCACGGTCATTGTGCCTGAGGTTATAAAATCACGGAAAACTTCAAAGGATTGAACTGTATTGCTTAAAGCGCCCACTGATTTGGGCCTGTCTTTCATGTTAACACCCAGAATCTGTTGAAATATAGAAGCAGAGAGTTCAACATCACTGCGCTTACTCGCCTGATCGATAAAATGCGCGCGTAAAGTCTTGAACAATAAGTCGAATAGAAACACCAGGCCGACACCACCGGCAAGTACCCACATGGTTTCAATAGCATGATTGGGCACTACCCGGTCGTACACGTTCATGGTGAACAGAGGCAACACCAGGGCAAAAATATTAATTAACAGGGAGGCAACCAGTACTTCGGAATAGAGGGGCCAGGATTTTACCAAAACCTTCCAAAACCAGTTCCTTGATCGTTTGCCTGTAGTTTCTTCAGCTCTGGTTGTAAATTTATATTCAGGATGTACCAGAAATGCTTTTCCAGTATATTGGGGTAAAATGTCGTCCACATTAAACAGTTGGCTGGAATCCTCTGGTTTGAAGACTTTTCTCTGTCCATGAGCGTCATGAATCAGTAAACAGGCTTCATCTTCTTTTAAGAGTAATACTACAGGCAGGCTTTCATCCGAAATTTTATTAATGGGTGTTTCTTTAAGCTCGGCATTTAACGATGCTCTTGCGGCAGCGCGGGAAAATAGTGCGGGACTTAGCCTGTTACGTTTTAATGGCAGTCGTGCTGAAAGCGATTGAGCAGAGTAAGGGTTTTGATAATACCTGCTTAACAAAACGAGACAGGATAATAAAGAATCATTAGGAGGAAGCGATTCTTTATCAATAGACGACCAGGATTGTTTTTGAAATATTGTCATAATAATTATCTTTTATAGTTAGTTTGACAAAAAAATAAACCTCAAGCCATCATAAAAAGGTTAGTTTTTTCACGCTATTTCTCAGCGCCATCTGCTTTTTCAAATGGTAATTTATAAAAGCTCAGTGCAAACGATGAGAACGCCAGTATTGCAATGACCAGTAAGAAAGAAAACTTATTCTCTAAAAGACTTAAAGCGATAACTCCCATAAAGAAAGAACTTATATTAAGGAGGAGAGAGTAAAGTGAAACTTTAATCATAACTGACTCATCATTACTCTCAACAGCAAGCCGACTAAACACAGGAAATCCTATCCCCAAAGTAAAAATCAGCGGTAATAAGGTAGCTATAAGCGATACGAGCGTAAAGATTTTCAGGAGACTGAATAGTATAGCCAGGAAGCCTGAGATTAGAACAATTATACTGCATAGTGTAGCAATACCCTTGAGGGAATACCGTTTTAATAACCAGCCTATACATCGTGTTCCCAGAATGAAAAAAGCAAAAATCAAGCCTTGTACCACACCAAATGCTATCGGATTGTACTTCAGGTAGCTGATTACGAAAAATGGCCCGCAGATACTCCATGCGGTCATACCGGCAAAAAGTAAACACCATACGGATGCAGGACGGAGAAAGCGGGGGTTAAATGTTGTTTTCAAATATTTTTTGATCAAGAGGATAAAGTTACTCTTGTGACCATCCTGACTGGCCGTTTCTGGCATAATTTTGTACAAGTAAATAAGACAGAAAGAAGCCGCCAGGGAAAGAATAAGAAATATCCAGCGCCAGCTGGCCAGCTTCATAATAAATGCTCCCAATATAGGCCCTACGGCAGGAGCAAATACGGTAATACTTCCCATCCATGCAATAATTTTTACAGCCTGTTCCTGGTCGTAGAGAACATGTATGGTGCTATAGCCTGCAATTATAAGGGAGGTGATGGCCATTCCCTGCAGAAAACGAGCAAAAATCAATACTTCAATTCCAGGAGAAAAAGCGGCCATGAAGGATGAAATGACAAACACAGCTCCTCCCCACAACAGAATTTTTCTCCGGCTATATTGCTCAGAAATCCAGCCTAGCAAAAGCTGAGCAAATACATTACCTAAAAATATGACGGTAAGAGTGAGCTGGACAAGAGAATCGCTAACCTTAAATTGCTGGGCGATGATCGGCATTGCGGGAAGGTAAGCGTCGATGGATAAATAGCTGATTAATTCGTATGCGACTAGAAATACCGGAAACAACTTTAGATTAGAAGATCTTAGCATTTGTCTGCTGCCTTATTAATACAGCTGGATGCCCAGCCTCATTATTTTGCTTCAAGTATTGATACTATTGTAATTTTAGCTCAAATCCTAATTTTATCCATCTACAGGCAGGCAGTACCTGCGAGGTAGCCTTCAAGTGCCATCTCAAATTTATCCTGGCTCATAAGAATGATTTCACAGATTTCCCTTACTGCTCCTTCACCGCCGCTGCGCTCGGTCATCCAGTGCGACCACTCTTTCACCTGTTGCACTGCATTGGGAACAGTGACGCCTAATCCGACTTGTTTGATAATCATCAAGTCAGACAAATCATCTCCGATATAAGCAAAATCACCATCGTGTAATTGCAATTCTTCCTTGATCTGCGTATATGCTTTTCGCTTGTCAACTTGACCGCAAAAACACATGATGCCCACTTTCTGCATTCGCTCATAGATGACATTGCTATTGGAGGTGGTGATAACTGCAAGATGAATACCTGCCGCAATCAGCATTTGCATACCAATTCCATCATGGGCATTAAATGCTCTCGTGTCCTCGCCGCTACTACCTATGTATACTTTGCCGTCCGTCATTACTCCATCAATGTCGCAAATAAGACATTTTACTTTTTTCGCACGCTCAAACAAATCGCCTTTATTTAATTGATTCATTTTTATTTTCCGAAAAGAGTTTTATAAGTTTTGGTTATGTTCTTTCAGTATAGGTACAAATCAATACACAATCATTTCAATCAGGAAAAAGAATTTGGGCTTTATGAATGTCATCATAAATTTGTCCAATAAGGGCATCTATAGATGAAAACTTTATTTCGTCACGCAACTTATGAACAAATAAAATTTCCAGCGCCTCACCATACAGATCGCCAGAGAAATTGAAAATGAAAACTTCCAGCACCTGGGTCGAGCCTCTTACTGTAGGTCTTTTACCAACACTGGCAATTCCCTGGTAGCTCTGGCCATTTTTCCGTCTTACCTTGACGTAAAAAATTCCTGACAGGCAAGGGTACATATGTTCAGCATCGATATTTGCTGTAGGAATACCCCATTGACGACCCAACTGCTTTCCCTTTTGAACTCGTCCGATATAGCGAAAGTCGTCTTCAAGATCATGTACGAAATGATTGCAATCGCAAAGCTTCTCAAATTGTTCAAAATGCACAGGGAATTTTTCGTTATGGATAGAATTTTCAGAGATTAGTAAAACTTTGGGAGGGTCGGCCAAGGGCTGGTAAGAAAATTTTGAATGCGTGGACTGTTTGATTTCGTTTGGAGCGGACGCTTTATCTTGATAATATTTCATGACAGGGCCTCTTTCATGCAAAACTGCTAAGCCAATCTCGCAATAACAGTAATGAATAACTTGATATTGTTGACGATCTTACCGTTCAACACCCAAATCTCTCACGATAAAAATTGAACTCAGCCGAATTCGACTGAGCAAGTAGTTGTATTTTGTCAGATGAAACATTTTTTATAAAAATCTTCATATCTGACACCTTTTTTACTAAAGTCCTGGCCACCCTGGTAACTATTAAGCATCCTGGTCAGGATCCCATCGTTTGACGACTCCAGAATCAATATCAAAAAGATCGAGAGCTCGGCCTACGCTGTGGTCAACGACATCCGCTAAAGTTTGTGGATTGTTGTAGAAAGCAGGCATCACTGGGCAAATAATGCCGCCTTGCATGGTTACTTTAACCATATTTTCCAGATGGCCAAGATGCAAAGGAGACTCTCTGGTCATTAGAACCAGTTTTCGTCTATCCTTGAGCATGACATCGGCAGCACGTCCAATAAGATTAGTGCTGATACCATGTGCAATTTCAGCCAATGTTTTCATTGAGCAGGGGGCCACGATCATCCCCAGGGCTTTAAAGGAACCGCTGGCGATATTGGCACCAATGTCATTAATAGGATGATAGACATCCGCCATACTTTTTAATTCTGAGACAGAGAGTTCTGTTTCGTATTCGCGAGTCAACTGAGCTGATTTACTGACAACCAGATGAGTTTCAATCGGGAGAGAATGTAAAAGCTGTAACAAACGGATTCCGTAAATAATACCGGATGCACCACTTATACCAACAATAAGGCGAGGATTATTCTTCATCCTGTGACTCCTTCAATTAATAATTTTTTTTGCAGACGCAAGTCAAAGATAAGTATAGCAGTGTTTTTTTCCTGCATGGCTATGAATTGATTATTATTAATCAAAAAAACGCTTAAAAATTAGGCTACTACAAATAGAATACTATAAGAAAAGGAATCCATTTATGGAAAAACAGATAAGTTCGCACTAGAGGGGTACCTTAAACTTTTACTTATCGATGGAGAATGGGATCAAATCTCATAATGAAACCTATTATGAAGTCATCAATCCCAGCATTGAAGGGCTTTGTACCGTCAACTTGCGACACCGATTCCCTAATTCAACTTTCACACAAAGAACACCCGCCTGGCTTCATATTTCATGTCTATACTTTTTACGTATTCCTGGCAATATTTCCTTGGCAAAAATAGGAATGTCGTGCAAATAATCAGGAAAAATGATCATCATGCCATCTATATGAGTGCGATCAAATATTTCCAGAATTCGCTCCATAATCGTTTCTGTTGAACCGGCTAGGCGCATCGATAAAAAACCAGTGCGTGCAGCTTTAACATAATCATTTTCTTTACCAATTTCTTTGTCCAACAGGCCATAAGCTTTTAGCATCCCGTTTAGGGCGCCTTCATCCAGGCCCTCGCTATAATAGTTAGCACGAGCCTGAGCTTTAGCATCGGTTTCATCCATGACTAAAGTCATCTGAATGTAGGTGCGCATATAACGACTTTTTTGTTCAGCATGTTCTTTGACAGACAAGCTGATCTTAGCCAAATCTTCATCTGTTTTACCACTTAGGAAAATAGCGTCTGTTTCATTGATGGTAAAATTCATGCCTTGCGGAGAAATACCCGCGCAAATAAGGAAAGGCTGCTTCTCAGGTTTAGGGCCAGATTGACAGTCAATGAGGGAAAAATACTTACCTTTCATTGTTACGGATTCTTCGCGCCAAAGTGCTTTTATTGCCTGAATCCACTCTGTTGCCAAATCATAACGTTGATCATGATTAACATCATCCAGCCATGCTCCCATTTGAGAAAATTCATCCTTATAGGAACCCGTTACTATATTTAATCCAGCTCGGCCATTGCTTATCTTATCCAGAGTGGTGATTATTTTTGCCGCAACCGCGGGGTTTTGTAATAGAGTATGAATGGTTGTCCAGATTTTAACACGAGATGTGATGGCTGCAATTGCCGCTGCCAGTAATGTAGCATCAAGCGTATCGTTCCAATGACGAGTCTCTCCACCGTATCCTCGATACTTAGCCATTGACATAACAAAATCAAAGTCTAACTTCTCGGTCATTAACGCAATTTGTTTATTAAGCTCATAACTGCCATCAAGTTCAGGTTTATTCTTGGATAAAATCCAACCGCCGTTACCCATAGGGAGGAACACACCAATATCTTTTCCCTGGGTGTCAGACGGTAAACCAAAGCTATTTTTATAGATGCTCATTGTTTTTCGACTCCTGCTACTTAAACATTGATGAAAATTAACTTAATTTGCTTTTTCAAAGTCAAATGCATCAGCAAAAATCATTTTTTTACAAACTCCTTTTTCGAACCTAAGCATCACGAATGTCATATATCATTTCAAAACGGCCATTTAATTGATAATCAGTTAACGAGCTTGAGGATGCTTGTTCTATACGGTCCTTTATTTAAACAGTCCTTCGATAATAATCCTCAATAGTTGATTCAAGCTTATTCTGTGCCGATAGAATAAACTCACAGACTTCACGTACAGCACCATGCCCGCCTTCATTTTTTGTCTGCCAGTGAGAAATGTCCTTTACCTGCACTACTGCATTAGCAACTGCTATACTAAGACCGACACGGCTCATAACAGCCAGATCGGGAAGATCATCACCACAATAAGCGATAGCCTCATCATCTAACTGAAGTTCTTCTTTAAGATGATAATATGACGGTAATTTATCACTTAGCCCCGTGTAACAAATCACTCCAAACCGCTCTAAATGATGAGTAATTGTAGAAATTTCGGAAGTAGTCAAAATTGCAAATTTAATGTCATTTTTTATGAGCATATTAATACCGACACCATCCAAGGCATTAAGCACTTTTAAATCAAACCCAGTCTGAGACATGTAAATTGAACCATCAGTCATTACACCATCCAGATCACAGATGAGACATTTTATTTTTGATGCTCTCTGAATCGGATCATTGATTTTTTTATTTGTGGTAAGATTGCTCATAGTTTTAACCTGCTGTGTTTAATTTAATTTTTTTTGGTTTCAATCTAGGAAATGGATTCGTTCTTTGGGTAACTCTATAAGGTATAGCTTACCCTTATTGAATTGGTCAAGCTTCCTTCAAGCACAGCAGGAGGTACAAAAATTAATCTGGCAGCAAAATACCCAGGGTTCCAAACCGCTATTTAGGCACACTTGCTTTTTCTGTGCCTGGATTACATAACTTTGAATTGCACATAATAAATCCTATGCCGCATCTTTTTGTTTAGTAAACTAAAAAAATCATCTTTTTTTCCACAAAAATCAAAATATAAAACTATAGTTAGATAAAAGAATAAATAGTTAGTTGCCAGCATGGATGAAAATTATCTTTTAGCCGCCTTAGAACAGGCCTTTCTGGGACGAGGAACTTGTGCTCCCAACCCTAGTGTTGGAGCTGTCGCTGTCCGTGAAGGGAACATTATAGCTCAGGCATTTCATAAAGGTGCCGGTACTCCACATGCGGAGGTCCTGGTTTTTGAGCAGTTTCCAAAGCATTTGGAAGGAGTCACTCTTTATGTCACCCTGGAGCCTTGTAATCATTGGGGACGCACGCCGCCTTGTGTGAATGCGATTATTGCGCAGGGAGTCGATAGAGTGGTGTACGGGTATCGAGATCCCAATCCTGTAGTCATCTCCAATAATACCCCTTCAATTCTGAAAGAACATGGTATCGAAAGCCGTTATCTTCCTCTGAAAGAAATCGATGATTTTTATATCAGCTATCGACACTGGCGGCTTACTAAAAAGCCCTTCGTCAGCACTGCGTTAAAACAAAATTTTTCAGGCGAGTCGGATTCCAGATTCATTAATCCACCACAGGATGAATTTTTTCAAATGCAAAGAAAAAATGCAGATATTATTCTAACAGTTGCTGAAGGTCGTTACCCAAACATTCAAATGATTAATGTCGATATAAATGGCAATAAATATCAGAAAAATATCGCCATTATGGATGATAATCTTCAATTAGATAATTCCTCTGAAATCTTTAATTCGTCAAAAAATGTATTAATTTATTTTGATGAGGGAATAGAGCCAATATCCCAAAACAAATCAGCAACCTATTACACTAAAAAGTCGAAAGATTATGAGTCAAGTTTGGACGAGATAATCACTCATCTTGGCGAGCTTGGATTTCATGATGTATGGGTGGAAGGAAGTGCTGAGCTTCTGGCAGCTTTACATCAAGCAGATCTCGTCGATAGAACTTATATCTATTCTGATGAAAATCAGAAGAAGATAAGTGACGAAGAATTATTGAAAAATAGTCTGAATCATCAAAAAAAAGCTGTCTTAACCTGGCAAATTATGAATGAGGAATCCATACTTTGCTGTGATTGGAGGAAACGCTAGTGTTTACTGGTTTAGTAGAGAAAGTGGGGAAAGTTCTGACCAATACAACTGTATCGTCTGGAAAAAGGCTGGTAGTCGAAGCATTCATACCCGATTTACAGGAAGGTGAAAGTATTGCCGTCAATGGAACATGTTTAACCTGGTTGCCTGAATCGCCAACAAAACTACAATTCGATGTTTCACCAGAAACACTCGATGTAACGACTCTGGGGAGTCTGCAGGAGGGAGAGCCAGTTAATCTTGAGCGTGCCATGATGGCATCCACGCGTCTGGGGGGCCACTATGTATGTGGCCATGTCAATACAACAGCATTTGTAAAAGAGAGGAGGAAAATTAAAGATTTCACAGAACTTGTGGTCGGTGGTTTTTCAGAAGATCAAAGGAAATACCTTATACCAAAAGGGTCTATTACCTTGGATGGAGTGAGTTTGACAATTAATGATGTTAGAGGGCGAGAAATTTCATTAATGATTGTGCCATATACTCTCGAAAATACCACGCTGAAGTTTATAGGAGAAGGGAAAAAAATCAATGTGGAATTTGATTATATCGCACAAATTGTTGCATACAATTTGTCTCTAGCTGGTTAATTTTTTACAGATATTTAGGGGTGAAAAATATGTCAAATAGTGCCTTTGCATCAATAGAAGAAGCTGTTGCAGCGTATAAAGCCGGTAAAATGATCATTTTGATGGATGATGAAGACCGGGAAAATGAAGGCGATTTATGTATCGCTGCGCAATTTGCAACACCGGAAGCAATTAATTTTATGGCTACACACGGCCGGGGACTCATTTGCCTTGCTATGGAAGGAGCAATCATTGATAAATTTAACTTACCAATGATGGTTGCTAAAAATGGTTCGCCTTTTGGCACAGCGTTTACAGTTTCAATTGAGGCTTCAACAGGAGTTTCAACTGGTATTTCTGCTTATGATCGGGCTCGAACAATTCAGGTAGCAGCAGATCCAAACAGCAAATGTGGTGATCTTATTTCCCCAGGACACATATTCCCATTACGAGCCAGGGATCGAGGTGTGCTGGAGCGTGGCGGTCAAACCGAGGGAAGTGTTGACCTGGCCAGATTGGGAGGTTTAACTCCGGCTTCAGTGATCTGCGAAATTATGAATACTGATGGAACAATGAGTCGACGTGATACCTTAACATTTTTTGCCAAGAAACATGGATTGCTCATGGTAACCATTAAAGCGCTTTTAGAATATCGTATCCGCAATGAAACACTGATTCAACCACAGGCCACCGTTAATTTACCAATGAAAAACTACAAAGATTTTCGTATGACTGTGTTTTCGAATCAACTTGATAATTCAGAGCATTTTGTGCTGATTAAAGATTCCGTTAATAAAGATGTTCCTCCTTTAGTCCGTATCCATTCGGAATGTATAACTGGGGATGTTTTCGGTTCATTCCGATGTGACTGTGGCATGCAATTGCAAAACTCAATTGACCGTATCGCTCAGGAAGGGGGAGTTTTAATATACCTGCGTCAGGAAGGACGAGGTATCGGTCTTGCTAATAAACTGAAAGCCTATGAGCTTCAGGAAAAAGGCCTGGATACAGTGGATGCTAATCTGAAACTGGGATTGCCGGTTGATAAACGCGATTATGCGATGGCTTATCAAATACTTCGCCATTTAAAAGTGGACTCTATCAGACTTTTAACTAATAATCCTTCAAAAATCGAAGACCTGGAAAAGTATGGTATCAAGGTGGTCGAGCGTATTTCAGCACAAATGCCGCCCACTATGGAAAATCATTTCTATCTGAAAACCAAAAAAGACAGATTAGGGCATTTTCTTAATTTAGGTGAGGATGTGTCATGATACATTATAAAAACACTGAAGAAGAAGGTATCGTTGAGTCTTTTCCGGTTGGGATTGTTTTCAGCCTGTTTAATCCGTCAGTGTCAAAGCCCCTTTTAGAAGGGGCTCTTGAGCACTTGCGGGCAAGAGGATTCAAAGAAGAGCACATAACGGTTGTAGAGACGCCCGGAGCGCTTGATATTCCCTATTTTGCGCGTATGCTGGCAGCTCAGAATCGCTTTGAGGCACTCATTGTGCTTGGTTCAATTATTCATGGTGAAACCTACCACTATACCTGGGTTGGCCCACAGGTTTGTAAAGATTGCCAGGATATATCAAGAGATTTTAATATTCCTGTTATATTTGGCATCCTGACGACCGAGCATGCCTCGCAAGCGATGGAAGCTCTTGGTGGACGCTACGGACATAAAGGCGTGAATTGTGTAGATTATGCGATTGACATAACCAATGTGCGACGGCAGCTCGCTGCAAGTTAAATAAGTCATGACCGATTAAAAGTAGGGAGAATATAATGCAATATTCAAAGCCGGCTGAAGATCTCAAGCCTGTTAAATCGTTTCCTGTTGCAATAATTACAAGTCAATTTAATTCTGATATTACAGCGGCATTAAAAGAAGGTGCAGTGGATCAACTGCGCAAAAGAGGAATTGAAGATAAAGACATACTGCTCTTCGATGTTCCTGGAGCTATTGAAATCCCGCTAGTGGCCCAACGTATTGCCAGCAAGAAAATGGCAAAAGCGATTATAACTTTAGGTTCAGTGATTCGTGGTGATACCAGTCACTATGATTTGGTCTGCGATGTGGTGAGTGATGGCTGTATGAGAGTATCTCTGGATCACAGCATTCCAGTACTTTTTGGGGTGCTTACCACTGAAAATAACGAGCAGGCCTGGGATCGTCTTGGAGGCAAGTACGGCCATAAAGGCAGAGAAGTAGCTGATTGTGCCGTGGCAATGCATGAACTCTTAACCAATCTGGGTTAATTTTCACGATTAAAAGACGTTGAAAACTGTTTTGTGGAGTTCACAAAGTCCATTGCGAAAGTCGCATAGCTCTTTTTAATGAGCTCCACTTATCAAACAGCCTTCAATAAGTGACAATCAGTAGTGAGTACCTTTATGGCTAATGAGTTTGAGCAGTTTGAAAAACGGAAACAGGATCATATTAAACTGGCATTGATGCCTGAGAATCAAACCGATAATCTAAGCAGCTTTGATCATTTACATTTTGAACACGAGGCTTTACCCGATTTGGATTTTGATGAAATTTCAATCGAAAGCAATCGCTTTGGGGTCAAGGTCAAATCTCCTTTTTTAATCAGTTCGATGACAGCGGGGCATCTCCATGCTGCCTCAATTAATCGAAACCTGATTGAAGCCTGTGCGCAAAGCGGGTGGGCTATGGGTGTCGGATCTCAACGGCGCGAATTAACCGATCCACAAGCGGCTTTTGAGTGGCGCTCTTTACGCCAGGATTATCCTCATGTCAGCCTGTTTAGCAATATTGGCATTGCCCAATTAATCATTTCTTCAGTTACTGACATTCAACGTATTACAGAATCACTTCAGGCCGATGCGTTAATAGTCCACTGTAATCCCCTGCAAGAGTGTATACAGCCGGAAGGAGATACTACCTATAAAGGCTGTTGGGCCGCATTGGAAAATATTGTTAAAAAACTTGGCTTACCGATCATTGTTAAGGAAACTGGCTGTGGTTTCTCAGCTTCCACAATTAAAAGACTGAAAGATATTGGTATTGCTGCCCTTGATGTAAGTGGATTGGGTGGAACCCATTGGGGACGTATTGAAGGACATCGGGCTATTCATGATCCTGTACGTTATCAGGCCGGTATTACATTTAGGGATTGGGGTGTGGATACGGTGGAGTCGGTGAAAACCGCTGTTGAATTACAACCTGTTTTTGAAGTTTGGGGATCCGGTGGCGTTCTGAATGGTTTAAATGCCGCAAAACTTTTCGCATTGGGTGCGAGCACCGTAGGTTATGCCAAGCCAATGCTTGAAGTGGCTTTGGAATCGGTTGAGCAAGTCATGTTGCGCATGTCCACCATTGAATACGAATTAAAAGTAGCCATGTTTTGTACTGGGAGTCGTGTACTCAGTGACTTAAAGGGGAAACTATGTGCCTAGATGATGATAATGCGGAATTATTTCATGGGTTCTCCAAATTAAATTCACAGGAGCGATTCGAGCGATTGATGGCCTTTGGAGTTCTCAGCCAGGAGGATATCAGCTACCTTTCCAGGGGAGGGGTACAGCATCTTGATTTATCGGAAAAACTAATTGAAAACTCTATTGGTTATTTTCAGCTCCCTTTAGGTGTGGCTACCAATTTTCGCATTGATCAAAAGGACTATACTATCCCTTTAGCAGTGGAGGAGACATCCATTATCGCGGCTCTATCAAAAACAGCTCGCTGGATAAGACGACAGGGGCAGATTGCAACCAGAATTAATGGAGAGGGAATTATTGGGCAGATTCAATTGGCTAATGTGAGTAACTTTGAGCAATTTGCTGAGCTCTTTTCTGAAAATCGGCAGCGATTGATCGATCTTGCCAACTCAGAAGTTGCTGCAAATATGGTCAGGAGGGGCGGAGGTGTGACCGATTTAACTCTGAGACGAGTTCCTCTGGATGAGCAGCGCGATATGGCAGTTATTCATCTTACTCTAAATAGCTGTGATGCAATGGGTGCTAATTTAATTAATCAGGTATTGGAGTTTTTAAAAGAACCCATAGAGCAGCTGACAAATGAAAAAGTAACCATGTGCATCTTGTCAAATTTAAACGATCAGAAGCTGACCACTGCAAAAGTGTCAGTCGAGGGCGTTGACCCGCATCTGGGGAATCGCATACAAGAGGCTTCATTTTTTGCAGAGAAGGATCAATATCGAGCAGCCACCCATAATAAAGGGGTGATGAATGGGATTGATCCAGTGCTGATTGCCACTGGCAATGACTGGCGAGCTGTGGAGTCTGCGGTTCATGCCTATGCCTCCAGAAACGGACGTTATCAGGCTATTACCATTTGGCGATATAAGGATGGGGTACTAACAGGAGAGATTACTGCACCGATCATTGTGGGGATAGTTGGCGGCGTAACCACCCTGCATCCCACTGCCAGGTTATGTCTTGGTATGATGAAAGTACAATCTGCCAATGAATTATCTCGTGTGATTGCCGCAGTTGGACTGGTGCAAAACCTGGGGGCGCTTACCGCATTATGTACAGATGGGATTGTTAAAGGGCATATGCGTCTGCATATCAATAATCTACTGATGGCCGCAGGTGCCAGCAACGAGGAAATGGACGCCCTGAAAGAACGATTACAGGCCTATCTGGCATTAAATAAGCGGGTCAATTTAAGCGATGCTCAACAGTTGTTGGAAGAGTTAAGGATACAAAAACAAAACCTTTCCTCATTATAAGGATATCAGGGAGATTTTAATGACAATCAGTAACTCCGAGGCACTGACTTATTTGCAAAATCCCTTTTGGGATTTTTCAATTTCGACTTACGGCAATTCCCGCGTTCAGGAAATTACGCACTCCCTGCAGGATAATGAGGGTGCCAACGTCAACTTATTATTATACTGCTGTTGGTTAGCCTTTCATGTAGAAAGATTATCTCAGGAAGAATTTAACAAAGCCTGTCAGACGGTTTTTTCATGGCAACAGGATGTCACTACAAATTTACGTCAGGCGCGTCGTGCTATTACTGAATTGGGAAAAGAAAATAAAGACTGGGTGGATCGTTATTTGAAGCAGGTATTAAACGTTGAAATACTCTCTGAGTCCTATCAACAGCAGCTTCTATATAGCGCGGTGAAGGATAAAGATACCCAGGCTAATAACAACGATATCAATCTGGCTGCTAATTATCTGGTGTGGTTGTTTGAATTAATGGGGCGACCGATTAAAGAAGAGCATAGACAGCTGTTTAGTGAGTTAGCCAATTCTGCGAAGGGCTAAAAATCCTCTCTCCCTGAGGGAGAGAGTTAGAGAGAGGGGGGGCTCTTAATGCCTATGCAGATATGACAAGTTTGGACAAAGGCTACCCAGCTCTAGACGACTCTTTTAAAGCCCGTCTCAGTATTTTCCCGACATTTGTTTTAGGAAGTTCGTCAACAAATTCCACAATTTTAGGGATCTTGTAACCTGTCAGATGTTCTCTGCAGTGCTCAATAACCTGTTCTGCTGTCAGGGCAGGATCGCGCTTGACGATAATAGCCTTCACCCGCTCACCGCTTTCTTCATGCTGAACGCCGATAACACCTACTTCATGTACGCCTGGCATCATCCCGATAACCTGCTCTACTTCATTGGGATAGACATTGAAACCGGAAACAACAATCATATCCTTTTTACGGTCAATAAGATAAACGAAACCATTTTCATCGATTTGCGCCATATCCCCTGTACGTAAAAATCCGTCTTCAGTCATCACCAGAGCGGTTTCATCCGGACGCTGCCAATATCCAGCCATAACCTGAGGGCCTCTGACGCAGAGCTCGCCTGTTTGATTGAATCCAAGCTCCACACCGTCGTCATTGCGTATTGATACTTCAGTCGAGGAAATGGGTAAACCGATACTTCCATTGTAATCTTCCATATACATTGGATTAATGGTTACCGCGGGACATGTCTCGGTTAATCCGTAGGCTTCGAGAATACGGCTTTTGGTCAGTTCGACCCATTTCAAAGCAACGGCTTTTTGTAAAGACATTCCGCCGGAGAGCGCCAGTTTTGACTTGCTGAAATCAATTTCATGAAAAGCGGGGTTGTGCATCATCGCATTAAACAGAGTGTTAACACCTGTAATCGCTGTAAACTGGATATTTTTAATTTCCTTGATAAAGTGGGGAATATCTCGCGGATTAGTAATCAGAACATTCTTCGCGCCGGCCTTTAAAAAGGTCAGGCAATTGGCTGTCAGTGAAAAAATGTGGTAGAGCGGCAGGGCAGTAACAATAATATCCTGCTCACCCACATCCATTGGGCTAATCCAGGCATAGGCCTGCAGCACATTGGCAACCATATTTCCATGAGTCAGCATGGCGCCTTTGGCCACCCCTGTTGTTCCACCAGTGTATTGCAGAAATGCAATATCATCGTGATTAAGATCAACAGGCTGCACTGGTTTGCCGCTGCCCTGACTCAGGGCTTCGTTAAAACTGATGGCTTGAGGCAGGTGGTATGCTGGAACCATTTTTTTAATGTACTTAACAACGGCATTCACAATAATCCGTTTAACAAATGGAAGCAAATCACCAATTTGCGTGACGACAATATGTTTAAGCATTGTATGCGGCAAGGCTTTTTCCACCGTTTTCGCAAAATTAGCCAAAACAACAATGACTTCAGCTCCAGAATCATTCATCTGATGAATCAGTTCATCGGCTGTATAAAGCGGATTGGTGTTAACTACCATATAACCGCCGCGTAAGGCGCCAAATAATGCAACCGGATACTGAAGCACGTTAGGCATCATAATAGCGACTCGTGCGCCTTTTTTTAAACCTAGTTGTTGTAGATAAACCGTAAACTCGTTGCATTTCCTGTTTAATTCTTCATAGGTTATACCATGCCCCAGATTTTCATAGGCAATTTTATCAGCATGCTTGTTGCAGGCTTCGTCGAATAACTGTGCCAAAGAACGATATTCATTAATATCAATTTCAGCGGGCACACCTTTCTGATAATTTTTAAGCCACACTTTCTCCACAATAGTGTCCTTCTGTTATCTGTCCTCTCGTGTTAGTATAAACAAAAAATGCGACGGTGGATATCAGAACAATGGTAGATAATTTATTGAAATCTCAGGCTTTTAAACTAAAAGGGCGGTTATACACTTTTACAGTGATACAATTATTATCTACGGACAAGACTCTTTTTGTTCACCAATTAAATGAAATGATAGCCAAAGCGCCCAGGCTGTTTGATAATACGCCTGTTGTATTGGATTTTAGTCAGTTGAATAACCAGTCAATTGATCTGGATATTTTTTACCAGGAATTAAGGGAACATAATCTTTTTCCTGTAGGAGTCCAGGGAGCTGATCCACTGGTGTCTACAGTTGCCCAATGTAAAGGTATGGCTGTTTTGCATGCCTCTACGAATCATGATAAACCGCTTCTTGATGAGCAGCCTGAAGAAGTACCTCATCATGACAATCCTAAAACCAAATTATTGACGACTCCTGTTCGCTCAGGCCAGCAGGTAGTTAGTAAGGGCGGTGATTTGATTATTACCGCATCGGTCAGTCATGGCGCTGAGTTGCTTGCTGATGGAAATATCCACGTGTATGGCACACTCAGGGGACGAGCTCTTGCAGGTATTTCAGGCGATAAAACGGCCCGTATTTTCTGCCAGGCTCTTGAGGCCGATCTGGTGTCTATCGCGGGCTTTTATCGTCTGAGCGATGCGATTGAGCCTAGTACAACACCTTGTCAGATTTATCTTCAGGATGAGCACATTCACATTGAACCCATATGCTAGAAGCTGTTTTTATTTCGGATTTACATCTGCATCCTGGTGATAATGAGATTGCCAGACGTTTTGAAGCATTTCTTAGCTGGATAAAGAGTAATCCCTGTCGTCAGTTATATATTCTTGGTGATTTTTTCCATGCCTGGGCTGGTGATGATGGTATCAGTCCCTGGAGCGAGAGGATTGCCGAGTCGCTAAGAGAGTTAAGCGCTTCTGGCATTCATACCTATTTCATGCATGGCAACAGGGATTTTCTGATTGGTCATCAATTTATTGAAAAAGCCTCTCTCCAGTTACTTGCTGATCCTTGTATCATACAGCTGAACGGACAAGCCATCTTATTATCCCACGGCGATCGCTATTGCACGCTGGATAAGGCTCATCAACGTTTTCGTCGTTTAACTCGAAACAAATTCTTCCGTTTTCTGTTTCTAAGTCTGCCTTTAAGTACCAGAAATCGAATGGTTGAACGCGTTCGCCAGCAAAGCCAGTCGAATCGTTCTCTAAGTTACGAATCAATGGATGTGGTTGCCCGTGACTGTATTCAGGAGATGCAGTCAAAGAATACACCCATTCTGATACATGGTCATACTCATAAACCAGGTATCAGCGAATACCCAATGCCTGACCAGTCAATACTGCGAAGATTTGTACTAAGCGACTGGGACAATACTCCGAAGATTTTAAGTTTCGATAATGTGAAGGGTTTGAGTTTTGTTAGTTTGGAATGAGAACGTAAATGCCTAATGTAAAGAAATCGAAAAAAAGTTTAAATGATATAATTCCCCATTATGTTACAGGGTATTCTAGTGCAAAAATCAATCATATAATGTCATGATAGATGTGTTATTATTTATTAATAGAGTAATATTTGGACAGCCAAGCCTTGCTTAGAGGATAGATTATGAGTACGAACAAAGAAGAGATAGAAAAACGCCTACGCGAAGAGATTATTGCAAAAGAGAATGCCAACATTCAGGCTACCCGCGATGCAAAACAGCGTATTGCCGCGGAAACAGACTGGGCCAATGCTCAACCTTACTGGGATAAGGTAGAGCAAAAAGCGAATGATTTGATGGACCGGAGTATGGAAGGGTTCACCGAATGGTCGACAGGTGCATCAGAACTGGTAAATGCCTTTATGAAATTAAATATTGCACTGAGAGTCACTTTTGCCAACAGCAACCCGGTTGAAAATGCCATTATATGGCTTGGTGGGAAAGCAATCGACATAGGTAAAGCAGTTGCCGAGAAAGCCGGAATCTATACACCTCAACCCAAAGAAGCTGTTGATTATGCCGTTAATTTTGATGCTGATGGCAAATTAACTACTCATCTGCGATATAAAGATGAAGAGTTTACTGAAGGTCAGAAAGATCTAGTGGATGCAGGATTATTGATCTGGTTAAAAAAGAATGGATTTAAAAGAGAACCTGATAACACCATTAAAAATGTAGCGACAGGCAAACCCATGACACAGGATGACTATATAAAGATGAATGCGGATAGTAAGAATGGATTAAGAGCACACTTTGAAAACTATTTCCAAATGGCTTTCAATAATGTTAATGAGAATACTGAAGAGAATACAAACAGTCCGTCTATGTGACAGGCATAGAAATCCTTTCTTCCCTCAGAATCAACCCTCACCCTGGCCCTCTCCCAACTTGGGAGAGGGGAATTTTCCTAGGGAATCTTCCTTGAGATCCTCTCTCCCCTCAGGGGAGAGAGTTAGAGAGAGGGGTTTAAAATCAACCATCTCCAATTTGGGAGAGGGTATTTCTTATAAATACACAGCAAATTCAAACCGGAATGCCGCTATGAAAGCGAAATAGCTCATCCTTATCTCTTATGATCTGATTCTCTATCTCAAGAAAAAATTGCAACCGCTCTTCAACATTCTGCCCATATAAATGAGCCAGTTTCAGATAGTCCTGAAAATGACGCGCTTCAGATTTAACCAGTGAGGAATAAAAGCGGCTTAAAACCGGGTCATCCAATAAGGGAACCAGCGCATAAAACCGCTCACAGGAACGTGCCTCGATGATTGCTCCTACTATCAACTGGTCTCTCAGGCGATCAAAGCCTCCACCCTTTGTCACATGAGCATGTATTTTCTGGGCATAATTACATGACTGTAAAGGTCCAAAGGTATAGTTTCGTTCCCTCATTAAATCAAGCACTTTTTCAAAATGCAATAACTCCTCACGAGCCAGTGGAGACATGGTTTTAACCAGCTCAGCCAGTTCAGGATACTTGCTGATAAAATTGATCGCAGTAGCTGCAGCTTTACGTTCGCAATGTGCATGATCCAAGAGCAGTAAAGGAATATTTTTTAACGCTGCGGTCAGCCACTCTTCAGGGGTAGGTATTTGTAAAAAATCAATTAAAATTTGCAAATCATTGGAAATAGGGCTTAGCATGAGGGTATTCTATAATTCAAAATATGCCTTATAACATAGATGTATTATGTCCTCAATTAGCGATCCTCCTGAGTTTTCTAATTGAGATTCACTTGTTGCAATTTTAATTGGACGCATCATGAGCGAAGAAAAAACAGAAAATGATTTATCCAAATGGTTTTCAAGCTATGGAATAATTACCGCCAAGCGGATATTGGAAAATTATAAGATAAAGCTGGCTGATGAAGATTTACTCTATGCACTGAAAACACCAAACAATTTCTATCATACGCTGATGCGTATGCCTTTAAAAAATGTTTTCAATGGCATCATCATGCAACAGGCGAGAGACTATCAGCTTTATGCGCAGAAATTGTTCATTGATTATCTTCTCTCCGGTGAGACAGGAAAAGTTGAGGAAGCTCCAGGCGGTGCCACCAGAGAAGATCTGGAGGCGGAACGTCAAACCCTTTTAAAGATTAATGATACATTTCATATCGATGAACTGGCTCAAGAACAGTTAATATCAGAAAGCCAGAAAAAACTTAGATACTGCGCTGAGGAATGGCAAAAGAAAGTACAAGCAATGGCGAAGGAGATTAATCAGGAATTAGCTACCCAAGGCATTCATGAATCTGATCACTCAATTGCACAATTCCTCACCAGCCTCCTGGTCCATTACGATTTTACCAAAGGAGACAACTCTATTAGCAAGGATGTTTGGGCCAGAGCCGAAACAAGTCTCGGCATAAATCTGGATGCAGAGCGCCACCGGCAAATTTTAAGCCGAATCAGCGAATTAAAGCCGGTAGTAATTGCTGCGGAACAGGATTTGGAGGAATACTTCGATCGAGTCATTGGGATGGGAGTTAAAATGAGAGACTACCGAAGTGTTTTTCATGATCTCATTATACGCATTAATGAATTGATCAAACTACTTCCCGACTACAAACCGGACGTAGCACAGGTTCAGGAAAATCAGGAATCTTTATTATTTGATGCCAGTTTAGGTGAAGATGAGAAATAAGAAGAATTCCGAAAGAATTTCGTGTATAATAGCGCGCTTTAATGAGAACTGAATGGAGTGACGATGTCAACTGAATTAACCCTTTCCATTATCAAGCCCGATGCGGTTGCCAAATCGGTTATCGGTAAAATCTACTCACGATTTGAAGAAGCAGGCCTTAAAGTAGTTGCTGCAAAAATGGCACATTTGACCAGAGAACAAGCTGAGGGGTTTTATGCTGTTCATAAAGCACGTCCATTTTTCAACGATTTGGTGAGCTTCATGATTTCCGGTCCTGTTATGATTCAGGTTTTAAAAGGCGACAACGCAGTCATGAAAAATCGTGATCTGATGGGTGCAACAAACCCTAAAGAAGCAGCTCCAGGCACTATTCGTGCTGACTTTGCTGACAGCATTGACGCTAATGCAGTACATGGTTCTGACAGTGCTGAGAACGCTGCTACTGAAATTGCTTTTTTCTTTGAACCTCATGAAATTTGCGACAGATAATTCTGTTTCAATCCGCACGAGCTCTTGATTAAGAGCTCGTGAACACGGCCAGTTAATTTCTGATAAACTATATAAATGCTGCGAAGCGTGTATTATCCCCTGAGGTTGTCATGACTAGTAAGATCAACTTGTTGAACTTTAATTATCAGCAAATGCAAAACTTTTTTTTAGAACTTGGCGAGAAAAAGTTTCGCGCGCAACAAGTCATGCAATGGATTCATCAGGCGGGTTATCATGATTTTTCTCAAATGACGAATCTTGGAAAGGCATTGCGCGAACGTCTTTCTCAAATTGCAGAAATCAGACTTCCAGAAATAGTAGCCTGTCAGCAATCAAAAGATGGTACCTGCAAATGGCTTTTAAAGCTGGACTGCGGTAATTGCATTGAAACCGTTTTCATACCTGAAGCCAATCGAGGAACTCTCTGTGTTTCATCACAGGTTGGATGTGCCTTGAATTGCAGTTTCTGTTCCACAGCAAAACAGGGATTTAACAGGAATTTAAGCACTGCTGAAATTATTGCTCAGGTATGGTTGGCTGTAAGAACCCTGTCTAAAGAAGATGGGCATCATGATAAACATATAACCAATGTTGTTATGATGGGAATGGGCGAGCCCTTGCTAAACTTTGATAATGTAGTTGCGGCAATGGACATCATGATGGATGACCTGGCTTATGGACTCTCCAAGAAACGAGTAACCTTAAGCACATCCGGCGTATTACCTGATCTGGAAAGACTGCGCGAAGTCAGCCCGGTAGCCCTTGCTGTCTCATTACATGCACCTAATGACGAATTGAGAAATGTGCTTGTTCCAATCAATAAAAAATATCCCCTTGAACAGTTAATGAAGCTTTGCAAGTCTTATTTTAAAGATGAACCTAAGCGCAAAGTGACATTTGAATATGTCATGTTAAAAGGGGTGAATGATCAGCCTGAACACGCGAGACAGCTGGTTAAACTACTCAAGGATATTCCATCAAAGGTGAATCTGATTCCTTTTAATCCCTTTCCCTTAACCCAGTATGAACGGTCTTCCAAAGAGGCAATTGATGCGTTTCGAGACATATTAGTGTCCAAGGGAATTAATACCATTACAAGAAAAACACGAGGCGATGATATTGATGCCGCCTGTGGACAACTCGCCGGAGAGGTGAAAGATCGCACCACGCGTTCGCAACGATGGCAAAAACTGCATTTTCAATCCAAAGAGAAAGCAGTCAGTCAAAACGAAAATCAAAGCTAAGTCTTTTTAAATTGCTTTATTCGCGGTTATAATGGGCGCTCTTTATCATAGTGGTGAAAAAAATTGTGTTAATCTGTTCACGGCTTTTATTACTGACTCTTCTTTCGTTGCTCATATCTTGTCAACACAGCTCAGAAATTCAGGCTGAAAAAAAACTTGAAACACAAAAACGTAATGATGCATCCTCCTATAATGTGCAATTGGGAATGGCTTATCTGAAGCAGGGTGATATTCCCCGGGCTAAACGAAAATTGTTAATGGCTCTGGATTTAACTCCAAACTCACCAGACGTCAACGCCGCTATGGGTTATTATCTCGAGAAGACCGGTGATAAGGCTCAGGCGAAAACCTATTATCTGAAAGCGCTTGCAGCAGCACCGCAAAATGGTTCCCAGCTAAATAACTATGGCGCATTCCTCTGTCGTCAAGGGCAATATCAGCAAGCTGAGCAATATTTTCTTAAAGCCGTGAAAGATGTTCAATATGTTCATACTGCCGGAGCCTATGAAAATGCAGGGCTTTGTGCAGAACAAATCCCTGATTTTCCAAAAGCAGAGCAGTATTTTATAAAGGCACTGGAGCATGATTCTCAGCGCAAACAGTCGCTTTATGAATTAGTTAATCTGGAAATTAAACACAATAAAACCGAAAAAGCACTTACCTATTTAGAGCAATATAAGGATTTAGTTAACAGCGATACAGTCCTTTTAACAAAAGCAATGGACGCTGCTCATGAAGCAGGACGCTTCGACATGGAAGAAAGCTATAAACAACGTCTTAGCAAGTTGGAACAACCAGCGGACTATACCGGAGCAAAAAATGAATACGACAACATTAACGGATGAAGTTAATCAAATCAATCAGGAACTTCCTGGTTCACAATTAGCTCGTATACGTGAAAAAAAGGGCTTTAGTCAGGAATATGTGGCCGGAAAACTTCATCTCAGAGTACGTGTGATCGAGTTACTCGAGGCGGATAATTATGAACAGATGCCTGAACCGGTATTTATCAAAGGTTATCTGCGCGCTTACGCAAAATTATTGGGGATTTCACCGGAACCTTTTCTGTCAACCTATAACAGTTTATTTAACTCAGAACGCAAACTGGAAAAAGCCTTGTGGCAAAGCAGACGCGAATCAAACCGTAAAGAGAAAGTGGTCCGCTGGATAACCATGATTGTTGCCTTGGCAGCAGTGATTTCCGTAAGTCTCTGGTGGCAGAAAAACAAAACAAATCAAACGGTTATTTCTGCCGAAAAAGTATCCGAAGAAAAGCCTGTGGCTGCCAATACTGAAGCCGATACCAAGTTAACAGAACTGTCACAAATGCAATCCATGTTTAGCAATGATTCAGACAGCGCTTCGGAGGTCCAAGGTGGTTGAGAAAATCCAGGCCATCAGAGGCATGAATGATGTCTTGCCCCAGCAAAGCGCTGCCTGGCAAAGACTTGAGGAACGATTCAAATATTGCATGTCCCGTTATGGTTATCATGAAATCCGTTTCCCAATCGTAGAGTCCACTCAATTATTTAAACGATCTATCGGCGAGATTACTGATATCGTTGAAAAAGAGATGTATACATTTAACGACTTAAATGGAGAGAGCATCAGTTTACGGCCGGAGGGCACGGCAGGGTGTCTTAGAGCATGCCTTGAGCATGGATTATTACACAATCAGCAGCAAAAGCTCTGGTATGCAGGCCCAATGTTTCGCCATGAAAAACCTCAGAAGGGACGTTACAGACAGTTTCATCAGTTCGGCGTTGAAGCACTGGGTATGTCTGGACCTGCAATTGAACTGGAACTCATCGCTCTTTGTTTTCGTCTGTGGCGTGAACTGGGAATACAGGATCATGTTAAGTTACAGATTAATAGCTTGGGTGAAATCAGCGAAAGACAGCGTTACAAAGAAATTCTCACAAATTATTTAAGTCAGCATTTTGAACGACTTGATGAGGACAGCAAGCGCCGATTATATAAAAATCCATTGCGGATTCTGGACAGCAAAAATCCAGATATGCAGGAACTGCTATCTAATGCTCCAAAATTAGGCGATTCCCTTGGAGAAAAAAGCAGTCAACATTTTTCAACGCTTTGTTCTGGTCTTGAGCGTCTGGAAATTCCATACACCATTAATCCTCAGCTTGTCAGGGGCCTCGATTATTATGGTCACACTGTTTTCGAATGGGTGACGGACAAGCTTGGCAGTCAGGCTACTGTTTGTGCCGGTGGACGTTATGACGCCTTAGTTGAACAATTAGGAGGAAATCCTGCACCTGCAGTGGGTTTTGCTATTGGTGTTGAACGAATGCTGTTATTATTGGAAACTCTTGATATAAGCATGCCAGCTCCAGCTTACCCCAGTTTTTTTATTGTAGCGACAGGTGAACAAGAATTGTTACAGGCTCTGGTTGTTGCAGAAAAATTAAGAGCAACAAACCCGGAGTGGCAAGTGCTGACTAATACAGCAGGCGGCGGCTTTAAGAGCCAGTTTAAAAAAGCGGATAAGAGCGGTGCTGATTATGCCATCATTATTGGTGAGAATGAGTTACTTAATAATGAGGTCAGTATTAAAAACCTGCGTAATCAGGAAGAGCAGATTACAGTTTCACAAACTGCCTTGGGCCAATTTTTAACAGATCATCTTGGATGATGACAGGAGAAGATAATGTCAGTGTACATGACAGAAGAAGAACAGTTAGAAGCAATTAAGAAATGGTGGAATCGGTACAGCACTCGGATTACCATAGTGCTTTCTATTATTCTGCTGGCCGTATCCGCTTACAAGTATTGGAACTGGCATGTTGAAAAGGTCAACATACAGGCATCCAACGCCTATGAGCACATGATGGTTGCTTATTCCAATAAGGATAATAAATCAATCAAATCCTATGCGAACGATTTGATAACCAATTATAGCGAAACGGTCTATGCAGATGCCGCACGCATGATTCTGGCTAAACTGCTGACTTCTCATAACCATTTCGGCAAAGCACGTACCATGCTTGAGGACGTTGCCTCTCATTCTAAAATGAAAGCCTTGAAACAGGTTGCCCGGATTCGCATTGCGCGCCTTCTGGTTGCTGAAAAAAATTATGACAAGGCGCTGGAAGAGCTGACATCGGTTGATGATGCCGCTTATATGCCTGTAATCAATGAACTGAAGGGAGATATTTTTGCCGCAACAGGTCACTACCAGCAGGCAATCACTTCTTATAAAGAGGCGATTACAGAGGTGAGGACACATGGCATTGGCAACTTGTTTTTGGAAATGAAAACAAATGAGTTAGCCGCGTTATCTCAATCAAGCGTATCAAAAAGCAATTTACAGGCTGCATAGTAATAAGAGGTCACATGTTTAAAAAAAGTTTATTATTAGTTGTAATTTCGGCTCTGACTGCCTGCTCTACGGTAGATGATTATCTTTTAGGTAAAGATAATACCCCTGTTCCAAACGAACTTGAGCCAATTAAGCCCAAAGTGGCATTAACTGAAAAATGGTCTGTTCCTGTCAGCCGGGCCAAGCATTCAGGGAATTATCTTAAATTACAACCGGTTATCGTTGGAAATACGATATATACAGCGGATGCCAGTGGTTCAGTTGAAGCAATCGACAAAAAAAATGGAAAAATCCTTTGGTCACGTAAACTGGACAATGTGTTAGTTAGCGGCCCAAGTGTTGG
This sequence comes from Legionella sp. 16cNR16C, assembly GCF_021297775.1. Taxonomy (NCBI): domain Bacteria; kingdom Pseudomonadati; phylum Pseudomonadota; class Gammaproteobacteria; order Legionellales; family Legionellaceae; genus Legionella; species Legionella sp. 16cNR16C. The sequence continues at coordinate 483,949 of NZ_JAJTMX010000001.1, read as the reverse complement.
CGCTGGCTACATTGCGGTGGGTACTGAAAATTCCAAGGTGATTGTTCTAAAACAGGCTGACGGCAGTGATGGTTGGCAGGCCAGTGTATCGGGTGAAGTATTGTCAAAGCCTGTGATTGCTCAAGGTAAAGTGCTGGCAAAAACCATTGATGGTAACCTGTACGCTTTTAACCTGGCTTCCGGCGAACAATTATGGGTATCTGATCATGGCGCACCGGGTTTGGTATTGAAAGCAAGCTCATCTCCGGTTGTAGTGAACAATCAAACCGCATTAGTAGGCTACTCCGATGGCAAAATGGATGCGGTAGATATCCAAACCGGGCATGTCATCTGGCAACGTAGCATCGCATTTGCCAGCGGTGCCAGTGATGTTGAGCGTCTGGTAGATATCGACGCAGATCCTATCGTTGAAGGGCAAACAGTTATTTTAGGCAGCTATCAGGGGTATGTCGGCGCATTTTCCCTCTCCGATGGCCAGTTTATATGGAGAAAACCAGCCTCCATTTATAAGAATATGACTGTACAAGGCAACACGCTTTATCTGACTGATAGTGAGGATGTTGTTTGGGCTATTAATAAGCAAAACGGGCAGGTGAACTGGAAACAGGTCGCATTGAAAGCACGTGGCTTAACGGAGCCGGTGATCTCGGGCGACCGCTTGCTGATTGGTGATAAAACTGGAATGCTGCATGTTCTTTCAGCTCAGTCAGGGGAATTTATTTCGAGAGCTCAGGTAGGAAGTGCAATTATCTCAACACCAAGTGTTTCAGGTAAAGATGTGTATGTAATGACCAATAACGGCAAATTAAGCCGATTTTCAGTAGGGTAAGCATGATTCCAGTGGTTGTATTAGTGGGCAGGCCTAATGTAGGCAAGTCCACTCTGTTTAATCGGTTAACGAAGACTCAGGACGCTTTAGTGGCGGATTACCCCGGGTTAACACGAGATCGGCAGTATGGTCAGGCAGAGTTTGGAGACAAACCATTCATTATTGTCGACACAGGCGGGGTAGGTGTCGAAGATTTGGCTGTGGATGCCTTAATGTCTAAACAATCGGCAATGGCTCTTGAAGAAGCCAATGTCATTCTTTTTCTGGTGGATGCCAGAGATGGACGAACAGGGATTGACGAAACAATCGCTGTTCAACTGCGCAAACTGGGCAAGCCTGTCTATCTTGTTGTAAATAAAATTGATGGCCTTGATGAAGAAATTGCCATTTCAGAATTTCAGCAGCTGGGTTTTTCTGATATCTATCCCATTTCGGCAACTCATGGTCGAAACATGTCCGATCTATTGCATGATTTAACGGCTGATTTTAACTCTGTCGAATCGGATCTGGACAATGAGAATCCAAACGAGATTAAAATTGCATTTGCCGGTAAACCCAATGTTGGGAAATCTACCTTAATCAATCGCATACTGGGCGAAGAACGAGTTGTTGTTTACGATATGCCTGGAACGACTCGAGACAGCATCTCAATTCCTTTTGAGCGAGATGAGCAACGCTATATATTAGTTGATACGGCTGGAGTTCGCCGCCGAGCGCGGGTTGATGAAAAAATTGAGAAATTTTCAGTTATTAAAACTCTACAGGCTATCAAAAACTCACATGTCTGTTTAATGCTGATCGATGCAAAAGAAGGTTTAACCGAGCAGGATATGCACATTCTGGGCTTTATTATCGAAGCCGGGAAGGCGCTGGTTATCGCAGTCAATAAATGGGATGGATTGGAAGAGGATCATAAGGAGCATGTGCGTAGTGAAATCGGACGACGTCTCCATTTTGCAAATTTTGCCAAAATCCGTTTTATTTCTGCATTGCATGGGAGTGGAGTAGGATTATTATTTAAAGATATCAAGGAGGCCTTCGCTTCTGCAGTACAGGCGTTTTCAACGCCCAAGCTCACCCGGCTGTTACAGGATATTGTTAGCCAGCATGAGCCGCCTTTGGTTCAGGGAAGACGTATCAAACTGCGCTACGCACATGCAGGAGGGCATAATCCTCCTATCATCGTCATTCATGGAAATCAGCTTGAATCTTTACCAGGAAGCTACAAACGGTATCTGACCAATGCCTTTGTAGAGCATTTGGGCTTGATTGGCACCCCTCTGAAACTAGAGTTTAAGAGCAGTGCCAATCCCTTTAAAGATAAAAAAAATAAACTGACTGACCGCCAGATAAAAAAGAAAAGACGCCTGATGAAAAAAGTCAAAAGCAAATAAATTTTCTCTGGAGCCTTGACTATATAAACTATATCGGGCTTCCGTTTGGCTTTTTGATTATTTTTTCACTTCCAAATGCAAACTCTGGGACTTGATTTTTTCCGTTTTAAGGACTATCTTTTATTGTGCAATGCAACAAAACGGGGATTGTCATGATTATGGAAAATTATATAAATCAGCTAAATCAATTTGCAAGACAGATACAAAAGCCGATGGAAGAAATGATGCAATTGAATATCAAAACCTTGCAGTCATTCCAGGCTTTTAAGCCAGAAAACTTACAGAAAATTGAACGGCCCGAAATGATTTGGGAAAGACAAATTTTTGCCCTGATTGATTCTGGACACAAGTGGCTTGATTATGTCGAAAAATCCTATGAAATATCTGAACGAGCCATGCTGCAATTATTGAAAGGGCTTGGTCAAATAAGAGAAGAAACAAAAGCAGGCAAAAGTGCTTTTGATACCGCCATGTCAAACATGAGTCAATTTAATCCAATGACAGCCTGGCAAAATACGGCTAAACAAGTACTGGATCCAGCTGCAATGGAGGGTATCGATCCAACTCAGATCGTTCGTGAAGTTGCTGAGGCCGCTGGAATGCCGCAATATAAGAAAGAGGTGTCCAAGCCTGAGGGAAATGGTTCTATGAGCCAGAACAAGCCCGGTAAACGCTCAGAAAGAGCGGCTGATAAGAAAGACAAACACTAGGCCTTGTCTTTTCCGATTAGCATGATGATCGCACATTATCAACAACATGTATCCCCGCAATGCGGGGAAGAACAATGTTACCTCTTCCTGAAAAGGGAAATAATGCGTAGACAGGAAATTAAATGTCTCTATTTTTATTTGTTCAAATAATCTGTACCCTTGTTGGAATAGTGCTGCTTTTCGTGGCTTTTAACATGCTGCGCCCCAGAGAAAACGAGCAAAAAAGAATTCAGGATCAGTTTATGCTTTATTTGGGGCTTGGACTTTTTTTAATCTTTTTTCCCTTTGTTATTGATTATCTTTTACTCTAGCGGCGATAAGTGCTTGAGATTAGATGTTCATTGGCTTTGCTTGTTGAATGCAGTTTGTACATAAAATGGGTTTCTGCGGTTCGGTCTCCATTTCTTCTTTTTTCTCAACAGACAAATCGAGATTGTCTGTATCCTCAATCTCTACTTTGATACCACAATTCTCACAGTGCTGTACAAATGTCATGTTTGATTTCCCTGTCTATGCTTATATTTATATTTTAGCTTATTTATTGCGGAGACGGATTGCTTTGTAAATGAGGTCAACTATGATCATTAATGAGAGTGTTCATTGAGCCGTGTCATTACTCAAAGGCCCGCCGTCATCTCGAACGCAGGCCGTCATCTCGAATGCAGTGAGAGATCTCCCGATGCTGGCACAAACCAAAATCAGATAGATCTCTCACTGCGTTCGAGGTGACATGGCATGAAACAGTTTGATGAAGACTCTCTCATTAATAATAGTCTTTGAGGAGATCTTGATGGCTATCTGGTCGAGGGAAATTACGATTGAACAGCTTAATCAATATATCAAAAATACCATGTCAGAAGTTTTGGGTATGCAGTTTTTGGAAATAGGCGATGATTTTTTAAAGGCAAGCATGCCGGTTGATGATCGAACCAGGCAGCCTTTCGGTCTTCTTCATGGCGGAGCGAATGTCGCGCTGGCAGAAACAGTGGCCAGTATGGCTGCCAATGGAGTGATTGATCCACAGAAGTATTATTGCGTGGGTTTGGAAATCAACGCGAATCATCTTCGCGCTGTCAAGGAGGGAATTGTAACTGCAATCGCTTCACCTATACATCTGGGGCGAACTACTCAGGTTTGGGAGATCAATATTTTTGATGAACGCGGGAAAAAAACCTGTGTATCAAGAATGACTGCGGCAGTAGTGAAGCGTTAAGTTAAATTATATCGCCGCGCCTTGGTGGAAAGCGCGGCAGCAGGCGATTATCTGCCAGGCTAGCAAATAAAACTTAAGCTAAACTGCAATTCATGAGTATATAAATTGGATAGCTTGGGATAGCCGTAACCCCAGGGATCAGGCATCTCATTGTTTAATCGGCTCTTACCCCAATCAGCAAACTCATATCCCAATCCTACTTGCCAATGACGGCTCAGTGATTTTTGAACCCCGGCACCCAGCGTAAATGAGAAACCTTGTGTGGTGTTGCTTTGATAGCCAAGTTGTAATAACGCGACGCCAGGATTCAGCAGATAAACAGGGGGCTGTGTCTGGAAACTATAGGCATGGTTAAAGCCGATACCGAAACTGCCGCTCAGGTAAGGTTGCACATAATAGCCTGGATTATCTGTAGCCAGTAAACCTTTTATTGCTACGCGAGTGTGGTTAATGTGATAGCTATAGTTTGCTACGCTTGGAACACCAATTAAATCCATTGTTCCATTAACTTCTACCTGACTGGACCCGGCAAAAGCAAGTCCGAGCCGGCCAATCATATTCGGTCCGGTCTGATGTTGCAATGCCAGAAAGACTTCACCAGTTCCAAGAGTGCTGGCATCCTTGCTTCCCCTGAAACGATGCACTTCATCGAAATTGACGGGATAAACATAAAGACGACCCAAGGTCTGGTCATCGCCCGGCCAGGCCCAGGCAGGCCCCGCACTCAATGTAATCACTTTGGACCATCCAATGAGATAGGGTTCATCTTCAAGAATGCCGTCTGCATAGCTGTTTACTGAAAATAAAATCCCAATCGCTAAAGAAATTGGCTTATAAAACCTCATCTTTTGTCCTTAAATTAATAAGAAATTTATTTAAAACATATTCCATGTCGTCTATTTAACGTTGACTCTACGGGTGAGTCAATCACTATTTCAAAAATTTGATAAATCTCAGCAGGCAGAATAATGCCCCTTAAGCGCCTGTTTAATTATTGTGCTATATATTGATAAAGAAGTAACCTTGTCGAGTGTGACTTTTATGGCACTGTCAGACCAGCTTTTTGCGCAAATTGGTGTCTATCAACAACCGCATAAAGAATCGAATTACCAATTAGTTAACCGCTTGCTATCAACTGATGCTCAAACGGAACTATATGCCGGTGTCGGATCTTACCAGGAGCAGCATCGGGAAAAGGTAGATAGCTATCTTAACAGAAACAATGTACTTCCTAATGTTTCGATGAGTGATCCTGAGTTTTTTAGAAAAATGTTTATTCAGCATGTCGAGAAAATAAATTCACAGACAAGCAATCAATACAAGGTTGGAGATCCAGATACCCGGGGAACAAATCCAGAGCAGGCAACAGTTACAATGGAGAGTTTTTTAGGTAAGGATGGTGCAGAGCTTTATCGGCTTGCACTTGAGGAGGAGATGAATAGCAAGGAATACCGCGAAGGGGTATTCAGCGCTTCAACAACTCATTATGAAGGTGAAAAATGGTCCAAGCGGGCAGTTGTTATCGTTGCAGGCCCTTCAAGTTCTGGAAAAACAGTTTCGGCTGTTCAGGCAGTGAAAACTACTGCGCAGTTCATGCCTAAGGTGCCTGGTGATATGTCAGGAAATGATGTAGTGGCGGTGGATGGCGGGGTAGCCCGGGAAGTATCCCAAATAAGAAAACTGGCCATTCAGGCCTCGATTGCTAAAGGTTATACGGGAATAAAAGACTTACATGAACAAAGTGCTATTCTTGGAAAAGCAAAAGATCGTGTTCAGGAAGCTTTGTTTAAAACGGATACTGGAGTAGGGGTAGTAATACCTGAAACCTTTTCAATGTGGATTAAGCCTTTGAACGCCATCAAAAAATTGATGCCTCGTATTGAAGCCTTGCCCAATACCAAGCACGTATTTTGCAGAGTCGAGGGCGAGGAGCCTGGCTTGTTCCAGAAAGTCGTTTCTTTTCTGGGTTCTCGTCGAGCCTGGAAAACTGATCAATTTGATGCAGAGCAAAAATTTGATATGAACTCAACTCAGGGCATACCAGAATCCAAGGCCTATGGAGCCAGTGGTTTCAAATTTGGTGACATGGGTTCACGTATGGCTGAAAAATGGTTTGAATCAAACAGCAAAGATAAACTAAGAATGGTCGTTATCAATGATATGATCCTGGTTAAGCCAAATCCTAATGGTCAAAAGAATAACTGGATCCCTGCAGAGCAAAATGACAAAGGTGCAATCGCTATATCGAAGCGCGCATTTGATACCTGGACTAAAAATCCCGATCCAGACAAAAGTGATTTAAAAAGTTACAGCCGAACTTCCGAAGGAAGGCCTCCTCCAATAATTAAAACGTCTGCAGAAATTGATATCGCTATCGCTTATCAGACGCTTGTTAACCGACGAATGGATTTACTCGGCCAAAGAGCGAATATACGTAATCTGGAAAATAACCCAGAAAAAGAGGCAATGCTCACTAAAAAAATTGATAATATTGAATTAGCTATTAAGGCTATTGAATCGCCCAATCTCACCGATAAACATTCTGTGGAGCAATCAAAGGCGCAGGTATCTAATGTTCTGAAGGACATGAAGGCAGAAGGTCAGCTTGCGATGTTTTTCAGTACAACAAAAAAAGCCTTAGAGACAGCGATTAGCGCATTCGATAAAACTTCCGCCGCATTGGAAAGCAGCCAGGAAAAAAAGGCTGAACCAGCCCAGCCCGTGGCAGTAACCCCGGAGCAGCAAAGCTCGTCAGAGGGAATTAAAAATTTTTCTTCATTTAAAAACAATTTTAAATCCCAGATCATGGCCGCAAAACCGCCGCCTGATTTATCTGAAGAAGTCGAAGCAACAGCGGCTCCCAGTGCCTGAAATTATGTAATATTCTCTTTTTCTGTGCACTGGATTCAGCTAGAATGGTGGCTTTGGGGTTCATTACTTTGAAAAGGAAACCACTGCTTCTGCTGGCACTTCTGTTTACCAAAACGACTCTTGCATTTTCCGTCACAACCTGCGATCCCATATCAGGGCCGATGCGAATACAAAATCCCGCTGAGGAAACCGTATTTGATCATAGCAGCGGATGTCCAATTCCTAATGGCGACTATTCGGATAACCCGGCGCGGCCTTTTATTGCAGCGGATCAGACGGTCTGGTGGTTTGCAAGTAATTCAAAGGGCTATTTTAAATCAGTAGGGGTGCCGGTGGCTGATGGTGCCAAAGATATTATTTCCAGTCTGGTACGTTATCAGGAAAACAATCAATGCGTTGCCTGGCTGGAAAGTCAATTTAATACCACACCGAATGAATATCCAATCGCGAGCTATAACAATGAAATCTGGATGGTTACGCCTTTTACCCTGGATGGACAAAATATTTTCACATTTGTTCATAATGAATATCATATTATTCCATCCAACGTGGATGATGTGTATGGAAATCTGATTGGCGCCTCTTCCACAGACGGTGGAAACAGTTTTCAATTTTACACCAATGCACAGCAGCCAGGATATAATATACCGCTTATTGTCGCCCCATATCCTTTTAACAGCAGTGGTAAAGGGGGAATGTTCGCGCAGAGTAATATTATTCAATGGGGAGACTATTTCTATATTTTAGTTGAGCAGAATCTGCAGCCTTTTAACAGTTCCGCACCTGCCGCGGGAGTTTGTATTTATCGTAATGACAATCTTGCCAATCCACGAGGATGGCTTGGTTTTGACGGCAAAGCTTATACGGTTCCTCTTGTTCCGGAATATCATCCGACAAACCCGGAACAATACTTGTGCCACAGCGTATTACCGAATTATTATCGCTTTTCCTGGACTTATAATTCAGTGCTCCAAAAATTTATCATTATCGGCCTGGACACCAATTACTCTCAGTCAGGTCAATCCATCGAGGCATTTGTCTATACCCTCGCAAATCTTGATCCCGATACGGGAATTCTGACATCAGCAACCAATACCGGTTCTTTGTTTAAAGAATATTTTCTGCGTCAAATTACCTGGCTTGACCAATGGCAAAATGCAGGCAACGTATTCGGGCAAGCTTATCCAAGCATGCTGGACCCCGGCAGCCCAAATGTGAATGGAGATAGAAATTTTCAATATTCAGGAGCCCATCCCTATCTTTACTATACTTCTCTATTTCCTGCCCAGGAAAATCATGGAAGGGATAGGGATGTCGTACGGCAACAATTGATTGTTGAGAACTGCATACCCCAGTAATATGGATATTATTAATCGCAAACGACTGGCGACCTAAGGAAAACTTCCTCAGTTTCGGGCTCAAGATCCTCAACTGAGAAAAAACCTAGATTTTCTTGCCAGCGGTTGACGCTTGCTTTTATTGTAGTAAGAGCCATTTCTTTCGGAGAATCTGGCTCTTCAACGATACCGGATACAACCACTGAGGCATCTTCTGAAAGATTTAATTTATCAAGCGCTAAACCGTCTACTTCACAGTCATCCTCTAAATCGACGACTCTTGGCTGTTGTTTAGGTGCACAGTAAATTGCCTTGGAACATTCACTAAACTCGGGCTGGTTTTCAAAATTTATACTATTCAGGTCTAGTTTATGGCGAAACTTTTTGGGGTTTCCTGCCTCTATGGTCTCACCTGAGCCAGATTCCGCACGATTATTTAAGTTATTGTATTCATGCGTGTAGGGAAATGCCACCGCAAGTGTCGCTGTGTAATAAAACAAATTTAAATTTTCGTAACGCTTACCTAATGATTGAGCAAAATGAGCTGCAAGATTTCGGTTACTGTTATTTGTTTCACAAATGTATAACTTCAGTGCCTTAAGATCGTTGGCCATCTGATCAGTTAGTCCACATGCCTTTAGACGCCCAGCCACTGCATTAACTGATAAGACAAACGTATCTTCGCCAGATCTTTTAAAAAATGAATTAATATTGCTTACCCATTGAGACTGCCCAATGCCGTCCGCAAAAAGATAAACAGTTGAACCTTTGGGACAGTTTTTTTCGCTAAATTTAAATTCATCAACATACTCTTCGTAATCATTGTCTGTCTCATCGAAATGGCGGTAAGTAACAATACTGATGTCTTTATCATTGTTTTTAGTTTGCTGATAATTATAGCGCCAGCTTATTGCTCGCAAATAAAGTGAGAAGTTATTTTCAGTGGCAGAAAAAGGGATAAATAAGACAATTTTCGACATTGGACCTGGCTCATAATGCGAAATTCAGGTTTTATATTAACCGCACTTGATTAAGGAAATATTAACGTATAATCCAGAGCTCCCATTACTAGAGAACCCATTATGAATGTGGTCCGGTATTTTGTTTCCTGATACAATAAGCAGCTTACAACACTAATTCATAAACGCAGAAGATGACTCAACTTGCCTCTGCCTTTCAGAGATTAATCGCATGAACGAATTATCAGTGGAAAACTATAAAAACCCCCAGCAATCGGAGCTAGGGCAGTCATCTGAATATGATGATCACTATAATCCGGAGCGATTATTCGCCATAGCTCGTGCACCCAAACGCAAGGAAATTGGCATTGATCCAATGGCTCTGCCTTTTTACGGTTTTGATTGCTGGAATCATTATGAAGTGTCATGGCTCAATGAGAAGGGGAAGCCTGTCGTTGCAATCGCTGAAATTATCTATGATTGTGCAACACCAAATATCATTGAATCAAAATCATTAAAACTGTATTTCAATTCATTCAACAATACACGGTTTAAAGATAATGAAGCAGTAAAACAAATCATTAAACAGGATTTGGCGCAACGTGTTGGCGGGGATGTGCAGGTTCGTATACTTGGCTTAACAGAATCCGGCTACAATCACATTAAACCAAGCGCTGCTGGCGAATGCCTTGATGATCTTGATGTGGCTTGTTCTGTTTATCTCGTTGAACCCAGTTTTCTTTGTACAGAAGATAAGCGAGTAGAAGAAATACTTTACTCGGACTTATTAAAATCAAATTGCCTGGTAACCAATCAACCTGACTGGGCTACGGTACAAATTACCTATACGGGTAAGAAAATTGATCATGAAGGGCTATTAAAATATTTGATCTCATTCCGTAATCATAATGAGTTTCATGAACAATGTATTGAACGCATCTTTATTGACATCATGAATCGCTGCCAGCCGGAAAAATTGACTGTATATGGAAGATACACAAGACGCGGGGGGCTGGATATTAACCCTTACCGTTCTACTGAAAAGTTGAAATCAAAAGAACTGAATTTTCGATTAATCCGGCAATGAGAAACGCACCCTAAGCCCTGGTACGTAGAGGATTGTCAGTTAAATACCTTAAAAAGCTCTATTTGAGACGAGTCTGTATTTTAATTTTTAATCTACAATTAAGCTAAGTATTCATAAAAGGACTTACTATGCTGAGAATAGCCAGCGTGTTCACTTCGCTTTTATGCTTTTTGGTCTTACCTGCTATAAGCCATGCTGATGAAACTTATAGTTCAAAATTTATTAATCAAAGCAATAAAGGTTCTCAACAGTACACTCTGGTTAAAACAAGATTATGGCCCGATTCCGGATGTATCATGGAGAGCGGTCCTGAAGTACTTCAACCTGGTGACAATACAGAGCTTGTCATTGCAAAAAAGCAAGGCTGTGATCAGGCAGGCATAGGCTACTCTCTGTATGAGGCGAGCGATACTAAAAAACAACATTTGCTAGGTTACGTTTCTCACCGGTTTCGTGATGGAACCTTTAGCTTGCAAGTGTCTGTATTTTGCAAAGATAAGCATTGCGTTTTTAAGGACCTCAATCCTAAACAAGATGATTAATTAAGATTGTCTGGCGCGGCTCATATTTAAGGTCAATTTAATTTTAAAGACTCGATGCCGCGCTTAAGTCAAAAAGCCAACAATTTGTTTGGCCATCTTGAGGCAGTGAACGATTGATAGTACATATAAATGGAGTTATAATTAGTGCCTATAAATCCACAATTACCTAAAGAACCCATTCATCTGATATCAAAACCTTTTGTGTACTATATTCGTGTTGAGACAAGTACAGCATGCTTATTATTGTTATTTACCGTTGTTTCACTAATTATTGCAAATTCTCCTTGGTCAAGCTCTTTTTTATCTATTTGGGAAATATCATTAGGAATCCACGTGGGTACTTTCGAATTTTCTCGCTCAGTGCACGCATGGATTAATGATGGCTTAATGACGTTGTTTTTCTTTTTTGTCTCTTTAGAATTGAAAAGAGAAATAGTATTTGGTGAGCTACGAGAGCCCAGGAAGGCCGCATTTCCTATTATGGCCGCCTTGGGCGGAATGCTCCTGCCTGCTCTAATGTATCTCATGCTCCAATCCGGCGGACCAGGGCAGAAAGGATGGGGCACGGTTATGGCCACTGATACTGCTTTTGTGATTGGCTGCTTGGCACTTCTGGGTAAACATATTCCTCAAAGCCTCCGTATGTTCATGTTGTCCCTGGCGATTATTGATGATATTGGCGCGATTTTGGTTGTTGCCATCGGATATAGTCACGGCCTTTCTTGGACAGCTCTTTTTATATCGGTATTAGGGTTGTTTTTTATACAAATAATGAAAAACCTGGGGATTCGAAATATTAGCGCCTATTTTTTTGTTGGTTCTTTCATTTGGATGGCAATAGATGCATCAGGAATTCATCCCACGGTAACCGGAGTTATTTTAGGATTAATGACTCCTACTAAAACTTGGGTAAGTGATAAACGACTACATATGATTTTAGAACACATGGTTTCATATCCACCTGGAGAGCACTGGAGTGGCGATACGGAAGATCGCAAAGCACTTCACGTGACTGAAGTAGCAGCTCGTGAAGTTCTTTCCCCGGTTGAACGATTAGAAATTCTTTTACACCCTTGGATAGGTTATCTCATTTTGCCTTTATTTGCGTTAGCTAACGCGGGAGTAGCCCTAACTTCTTCAGATTTTACCCAGGGAGTTACAGTGGCTGTTTTTTTAGGTTTCGTTTTGGGAAAACCCATAGGTGTTTTGGGTTTTAGTTTTATTGCTGATTTTTTTGGATTAGCGATTCGGCCTAAAAGCCTTAATTGGATTTTGCTAGCTGGTGGCAGTATATTAGCTGGGATTGGATTTACAATGGCTATTTTTATCGCTAATTTAGCGTTCAATCAAGAAGTTATCAATGCTGCTCGTTTAGGGATACTATTGGCCAGTATTTTTTGTGCTTTGGCAGGGATGTCTGTTTTTTTAATATATAAATATTTTATCAAGGATAAATCAATATGATTTTTCAGTCGTTTTAGCTCTTGTATGACATTGGTATGGCACTGATCTGAGTTCATGAACAATTAAGAATGTTTGTGCTATAATTAAGTATAGATTGTATAAACATTTCCATTTTCGATCCTTCTCTCAAACAAATTATACTTTCTAGTTCGCATTTATTTGCGCCTTTATCTTCTTTATATCGAGAATTAAAATGTTTACTTACACTGCAAAAATATATTTTGATGATTTTGAAATCACAAAACGATCTGGAAATAATTTGGAATCTCTTTTTATTTGGATGTTAACCCAAGCTCAAGGACAATCGGGTAACTTAAGCGGTCAGATTACTAATAATAAATCGAAATTGGTCGAAAGAGTATTTCAGAACTGTGCTTTTGATTAAAGCTTTGAGTGAGCACATACATTGACCAAATAACTTTTTTGAAAGAAATATAGTGTGCAGAGCCCGCTATATTTCTTCAAGACATTTTTTTTACTATCGAAGTATCCTACAATCCTGCCTGATGACTTTTAAATGGCTGTATAATATTGAGAGTCTTTTCCCAACTGCCTGATTTTGGTAGTTAATCAGATTTCCCATATCAGAGGTTTTACATTTGACTCACAATAATCAAACACCCTATGCGACACTTAATCCAAATACCATTCTGGATGCGATTGAAAACACAGGTTTCCTCTGCACAGGGAGCCTCCACGCCCTTAATAGCTATGAAAATCGTGTTTACCAAATAGGAATTGAAAACGCAGAACCTCTAATTGCTAAATTTTACAGACCCCAGCGCTGGAGCTCAGAGGCAATTTTAGAGGAACATCAATTTTCACTGGAGTTGGCAGAGCATGAAATTCCCGTTATCGCTCCATTAATTATTAACGAGCAGACCTTACACCATCATCAGGACTTTAGATTCGCACTTTTTCCAAGGCGCGGCGGCCATGCCTTGGAATTGGATAATAATGAACAATTAGAGTGGATGGGGCGGTTTATAGGTCGTATGCATAGAGTCAGCGCCAGCCGATCCTTCCAACACCGTATCTCCCTGAATATACAAACTTATGGTTTTGAACCTTATCGTCTTCTCATTGAGCAAGGCTTTATCCCTGACTATTTAACTTCTAATTTTTGTAAAACCGTTGAAACAGCATTAGAGAAAGTAGCACAAATATTTGAATGGGTAGGCGACCTCGATCAAATAAGACTGCATGGCGATTGTCATGCCGCTAATATACTATGGAGAGACTCCGGCCCGCATATCGTAGATCTGGATGATTGCCTGATGGGACCTGCCATACAGGATATCTGGATGTTACTTTCAGGCGAGCCGAAACACATGGAGTTACAGCTTGAAAAAATTCTAAATGGCTATTATGAATTTCACGATTTTAATCTGCGCGAACGTCATTTAATCGAAGTTCTACGCACATTACGCATGCTGCATTATTCAGGATGGCTGGCAAAGCGATGGGATGATCCCGCATTTCCATTAAGTTTTCCCTGGTTCAATACACCAGTATATTGGGAAAATATGATGAGAAATCTGAACGAGCAAATTGACTTGTTAGATCAGATTGAATGTTAAATATCTAGCGTAATGAGGAAGAAGCATTCTCTTCAGGAGCCTCTTCTTCATTTAATTCCGCAGCTTCCTGCTCTTCTGCATCGGCTGTGTTCTCTGGAGATAGTTCGAGATTGTTTGCTAAATTACTGCTTACTGTATCAGAGAGCGAGCAATTATTCTGATTTTGTAAAACTTGATCGCATGTTTTGGTGTTTGCATCAAAAGCGTTCAAATAGGCCTCGTACGCCTTATCACTTGCTTTGTCATTCTGGTGTTTAATAGAACAGGCAAAATCATAGGCCTTGTCATTAGCCAAATCATTTTTTTCTTTAATAGCCACCGCTTCTTCGTAGGTCATTTCTCCAGCTCTGTAACTATTAAAAGCAGCAGCCGAATTAGCATTATTGCGCTCACAGGTCTCTCTATAAGCGTCGAAGGCCTCGTCACTTTTAGCATTATTCTGCTTTTGTACAGCAAGATAACCCTGATAAGCTGCATCGTTTGCGCTTTCAGTTCGGGCTATTGCTTCGAAAGGAGATGACCCCATCATATTTTTATTAAGATCTTTATTGGCTTTGCGCATCTGTTCAATAAAATCTTCCAGTAATTGCGCTAGCTGACGTTGCAGTTTTAGTGCATCTTCTTCGGTTAGATTCATACATAATAACCATCAATACGGGCTTTTATTAGTATAGATCAAGAACCGGGCAATACTAGCAGAAGGGGGCTTAGCTATTTGTCGGTCTTTGGATTTTCCAATCGCTTTCATCCTCGTGATATAGATTTTCAAAATGCTTAACTAATGCATTAAAAGACTGATTTCCAGTGGCATCATTTCTATAGGTTTCTACAAATTTCTTCCCAAATGAGCTGCTTTGATAACATAAATCCGGCTCCTTCGCTTCGATAGCCTCTGCAAAAACTTTTGCAACCTCTGTTCCTGTCTGAAAAGAAGAGGGGTCGTACCACTGATAAGCCTGTTGTGTAAAATTTTTATAATGCTCATTAGTAACATCGGTTCTTGACCCTTCAAATCGGGTCAGCTCCGTTGCGATAGGGCCTGCCTGGAAGTTAATTACCTTAATATTCCATGGTGCCAGCTCGATGGCCAGTGATTCCTGCAGCCGTTCAAAAGCCGCCAGGGCTGAAAAATAGACTCCTACGCCAGGCATGCTGATGGGCGACGAAGTAAAGATGGAGGAGGTCGTAGTCAATAATCCTCTTCGGCGTTGGCGCATAACGGGCACAAATCCTCGAATTAAGGCCAAAGGACCAAATACTTTGGTCTGATAGGTCGTTAAAACATCCTCGTCTGCGGCTGATTCCACAGGCCCGATTGCCACATTGGCTGCATTGTTTACCAGAATGTCAATATAGGAATACTGAGATAATATCCGTTTGATAAACGCATCAATTGAGTCCTTTTGGCAAAGATCTAAAACCTGAATGTCCAAGTTTTCAGGATTGGGAACGTTTAACTTGTTCAATTCCGATCTTTCTATGTTTCTTACAGTGGCAATTACTTTGAATCCTCGCTCAAGCAGTGCACAAGCCAGGTTATAACCCACACCAGATAGTTTTGAACATCCGGTAATTACTGCAATCTTTTTATCCATAATAGGTGTTCCAATGCTTGCTGTCTCTGGGAATAATTGTAGTATTAATGTCAATAAGAATGAAGGCTCGTCTTACAGGTGGCAGCAAGAATAACTCGTCTTAACGGTATATCGTTGATGTAATTGAGCAAGAATATTGTTCGTACTCGCCCTAACTCACGAAATGCCTGGTAAATTTTATTCTTACGGCTTTGCGTCCACAGATTCCGCAAATGGTTGAGGATATAATTTTATCATTCTGAATTGACATCAATACCCGTCACATATCGTAGTTGGTCTTAAGTCTTTATGTTTTTTATGCATTAGTTAACGTTTACTTAATATATATTTGATATGGTTTATATTAAATACACGCATACAACAAATCAAAGGGCTCTAACATCGGTGTCTTTTGCAATCTATGAAGATGCAGCAGAAAAATATGGTTTAGAGCCTGATAAATATCTGGCGCACATGGAGAACATTATAAAGCCCGCGGTTAGCGGAATTAAAATCCATCCGCATCTTGGAGAAGTTTTAGGCGCATTTAAACGCGAATTGAGCTGGTCGGATAATCGTGATGAGAGTCAAGCGTTTCATGCTTTAAATATGGCTCTAGAGATGTTTTTACGAAAGAATTTCATTAATCCAGAAAAAATTGCTAGGAATAAATTAGCAGAGATTGAAGCAAGCATCCAACAATTAACAGCAGGTTTAAATCCATATACTGATGAATTAAAATCTGCTTATGTGAAATTAAAAGCTTTGGTTGACCAGCATTTTGCACTTTCTCCTGCTATGCAAATTAAAGAAAGCGCGAATTTTGAACGAAAAACAACGCTTGTTTGCTCTGAACATAAAGGAGCTATTGAAAGTGATGCAAAAATTAAATCTACTTTTTATAGTTTCCTTGCAATGATTTCAAGTGTTTTAGTTGTTGTTGGAGTGCCAATTTCTAAGACTTTTCAAGGAAAAAGCAATTTCTTTCAAGAAGCTGCTCAAATACCAGGAAATATACTGAAGCAATCAGATCTTTCTGTACCGCTTGTTGAGATACAAGATTCTGACGAAGCTGATCAACAAGTTGGGATTGGGAGTGGTCCTTCGTAAGGCCACCTTTTAAAGAGTGTTGACGTGGCATTATGGCGGGAGCTTACGGTTCGTGTTTCCTACCGAATTAGTAATTCAAATGAAACAAACAAACAGCATTATGAAAGAAGTTGAATCGTTAACCAGGCAGGCTGCGCGTGTGCTGGCTGAAAACCCTGAATTTTTTAATGAAGAATTACTGAGTGATACAGCCATTCTCCAGGTAAAAGAAGAAATTGAAAAGCTAGAATGTCTAAAAAAATTATGCAAACTTCAGGATGAACAGATAGTAGAATTCCTCTTGGAAAAGCATTTACGCAATGAGCCAATAGAGAATCCTTATCCCTCCCATCTAAGTTTACAGGATGCTCTGAAATACCCCAAAAAGTTACCTGAAGTCCTGAAATGGCAAACCCAGTTTCTTTTGACTAACCATAAAAAAGAGATACTAACAGATAGTCACCCTGAAATAGATCGTCATCCTGAAAACTTTAGTTTGAAAGGTGGCCTTGATAGCGACATGCTTACTTACAGCCCCTCTTTTTTTTCCAATAGAATTACTTTTGTGCCAGCATGCCTGAGAGAGAATAGGGAGCAATCAAATACATTAAGCCCTGGTTGTCGATAGAACTAGCCCCAAGGTTTGGTATTTCTTTGACTCAATATCAATGGCGAATGCTATCCGTCCCCTTTGCAATACTAAGTCTGATTATCAAAATAATCAGACTTAGTATTTCTTGATTCATCACTGATGCAAATTATACGGTAATGCCCCATTCCGAAAAACAAAATATAAGTTTACCAATGGATTTCAATTTTTGACGCTCTGTGGCTAGCACTTAGTAGTTCTAATGGCCCTCGTTTTTGCCCCTATTATGGAGGAGATTGTTTTTCGAGGCTTCCTCACTCCTTTTTTTCGCTATTTTTTCGAAAAAATTGGCATTGAGAAAGAATTAGCAGAGCACAGCACTGTTGGTCTCACAAGTATTATCTTCGGTTCAGCCCATTCTAATTAGCAAGACTACAGACGACCTACTTGGCTTTTAATGCTGAAGAACTGGTAAGAAAAAATAATGGGAGTTTATGGGGAAGTATTTCCTATCATTTTACAAACAATCTTTTTGCAGTAGCTGGCTCTGTTGTGAGGAAAGGATGTAAAGAAGCATTTAATTCAATAACATCATTTACCCTTTAATTTATACAAAATGCGGCCACTCTGACCGCATTGTTTCTTTTCCGTATTTTTATTTAAGGCTGTCAGGCACGACACCGCCGCTTTCGGCAAGCTTAATCATAACCTGCTCGTGAAGCCAGACATTCATCTCAGCCGAACCGTTGAGGGCTCCAGTGTAGCCAAGTTCCTGGGCAAGCTGCTTGCGAGCGCTAAGGCTTGAATCGAGATTCAGCAGCTTCATCAAATCGACAATTGATTGTTCCCAATTGTAGTCCTTACGACCAGTAGTATCGGCGACCTTTTGGATCATCGCTTCGACTTCGGCTCTTGTCATCGGCTTTCGGGTAGAGGGGGCTGCCGCCGTATTGCCGCCGGTGACCACTGCTGTAGCTGCTTTTGCAGTTCCAAAAATTGCGGAAACGATGCTACCAAAAATGCTCATGTCTTCCTCCTTGAATTAATTCCAGGCGCATCGCTGATGCGCGTTCCTGGTTAAGTCTAGTGCCCACTTTCTGATCTTACAACCTTTTGTAGACAAAAGGGAACAATTCATCGATTTAGCTAAAATGCCACTACTTAGTATCCTTGCTGATTCAAAGCTATAAAACCGTGTTTAGACATTATAACTCAAACCCGATATGCTTAATTACAACTAGTTATAATGTAGAAACACTATGCTCACCGTTTACTGGAAGCGCGATTTTTTCACGCAAGGAGACTGCTTAAAACTTATCCATGAGAGTGGTGACTTTTTTGCAACAGTTACAGCCCGACTAAAAAAAGAAGATCGCACTTTTAAATTTCAACATATACTCTGGGAAGGGATTGATTATTTAACTATTAAAGAATTTAAGAAATTGTTGAGGACGGAGTCTTTTTTAGGTTCGATGTATTTGAACTCTGAGGAAGAATTATGTTTAAAACTAGTTTTATCACCACCCCCCTTGTCTGATTTTTTTACTGAAGAAAATATACAAAAACACCCCTGGATTCCTGGATTTCGACGAATGCGGGAGTATTTAGCAAACGCTTTGGAAATGAGCAGCAACAATTCGAAAGATTTACACTTTAGCGAAAATGAAGGTCATGTTCCTTTATCTAACTTAATCCACCAAACATATAAACAAAAATCGGTGACAACCGTTATTGCTTTACTAAACGATTTACCAGCCCAGCAACGAAGTTACTTCCTCCAAAAGTTTGCACTAGACACCTTGAATAACTATCGTGAAGGACGATTTCTAGTTATCTATTGCCCCCTTTCACGATTGACTTCTCCCACCAATCTAAAGATTGAGACACTCTCTTTATATGGTTTAAATCCTCATGCCTATCTTTTGCAAAAACTTCCGATAATATGGGTTATTGATGAGCTGGAGCAATTTTTTGACAAACATAATTTATTCAATGTCCTAAGCGGAGAGCGTTATCGCTTTGATCTCTGGAATTGCCATTTTCTCCTTAGCGCCGCCGACAAGCCCAACCCTGATAGATTCTATAGTGGTTGTTTCAATCCAATACAGACCATTCGGGTTATAGGAAGGAGAGAAGACGAAGGGCCGTCTATTTATCGCTTTTTCTATAGTATGACCGCAGAGCCCATTCAGAATAACATGACTTCCACAGCAATATCAGGCATCCCAATCTCAATTGAAGAATTGCTTGTTCTCTCCAAAGAAAAAACGAGCGCAACTATTCCACAACAGCCTCACCCTACTCCACCTGAGCTTCAAGAACCTCTGGATGATCCAAAAGCCATCGAAGAGTTATCAATAATCATGCAAGATACAATCAACGCCATTGAACGCGCTAGTTTATTTTGTGTGGGAATACAAAATGTGCGCAAGGTAAGTGAACTACGACAGTCTCTAAATAACGCAAAAAGCAAGAGCACAGGAACGTTAGAAGAGTTTTTAAATCACAAAGAAAAAGAGGCTAAATCAATTCTACAAGCATTCGCTTATTATCGAGTCGGGTTATTTGGCGAATCACGCTCTGTGAAACGATACCACGAGCATGTGGAAGCGTCTTCTTTAGCAAAAATATATTAACTAGACTTCACGGAGTTCTTTTATTTCTATAACTCCAACTTCTTGACCAGATGAGGACTACTAGAGAATGTCATCTCGATTACTGTAAACTGCCACTAATTTGTGGTGATAATTTTAAAACATGCTATTAGAGTTGGCTGATTTTACTGGGATATCTTGGATCGTGTCCCAATGCTCCATGATTTTCCCGTCTTCTAACTTGAATAAATCAAAAATAGCTCTACCTCGAGTGCCAGGCTCACGAATAGAGTGTACATGAAGAATTACATAGTCCCCATCCGCAAAAATTTGTTTAATTTCACTATGAGAATTAGGATAGAATTCAAGTAAATATTGAATATATGCTCTTAAACCTTCAGCTCCATCAGCGGCAGCAGGATTATGTTGTTTGTAATGTGTGCCCAGATATTTTGATGCTGCTTTGAAGTTTTTTTGATTAATTGCTTTATTATAAAACTCAGTGACAATTTGTTTATTTATTTTTTGTTGCTCTTCAATAGATGCATAGCTATTGTCAATAATTGATAGCAGAAGCAAACTTATCGCAACTATTTTTGATCTATCTATAATCATAAAACACCATTGGTTATTGATTCTCATGGGTTATTTTAAATTGTCATCAAAAAACTCGGGTAAATCTTTCAATGCCTGTGCTCTTGCTGTTTCATTAAAACCAATGTGATAAGGTTCTCCTTTTTCGTCAATAATCTCTTTTGATACTGGAAACTCAAAGTTATCAAACCCATGCAATGCATTTTTATAAATTTTTATGGAAACATTTTGATGACTATCAGAGCTTTGCTCGACTAGCTGAATGCAATCTTTGGTGGTTGCGCGATCATCATTTTCTCCAATAAATACTTTGGTGATTGCCCTTAGTTTTGCTCCGTCTTCAAGACGATGACATACGCCATAAAACGAAGCCGCTGCTTTAAAAGGAAGCTTTTGATAAGGTTTCGGATCTTGTTGTGATAATGCCATGATTTTCAATACATCAAAGCCTCCCATGGAGAATCCTAAAAGCCCTATCCGGGCAGGATCAACTGAAGGAAGCTGCTTAAGATATTCGTAGGCAGGAACGATATCATCAAGCTGGGCTTGCGTTGCTCTTTCCCAGCCTACTGAGCGACGGTCTTCCCAACCTCTGGGTTTAAAACTGTCTATCATATAAACTACGTACCCATGCTCTTTTAATCGGGTGGCCCAATCATAATTCACTTTTTCAATACCGGTACTCGCGTGCAACAATAAAATAGCAGGTGAGCGCATCGTTGCATCAGAAATATAAAGACTGTGATGGGGATCCTTGGGATCAAAGACATATTCTTCATTATGTGCTAGTACTTCAGTACACAGCAATAAAATAAATATTATAAACAGCAACCTGGGGTGGAGAAACATAATTTAAATCCTTAATTTTAGCTGAGCTTATCCATTTGTATGAGGTTTTAGGGGTAAAAGAGATGAAACTCACCCTCATTTAACAAAGTGGTTATTTGTTGATAATCCAGAGTATTGGCTGTTTGAGATGCATTTTGGAATTTCAAACCGATGACTGATGCCATTGCTGACCAGGAAGTAGGTTTAAAATTGTATTGAGTAATATAGCCTTTCTCATAAAGGTTTGTTGTTACAAAATAATCATAACCTCGAGCTATATTATCAGCTCTCCAAATTGATTCTTCGGCTGCTGGGGTTAGAATAATTTGGTTTGCTTCTGCTATTTCTTTTTCGAGATTGTAGTTATCAATACCATAGGTAGATAACAAAATTTGTATTCGATATTGATTGAGCAGTTCCTGAGTCAGGCTTATGAGTTTATCTTTCCTGGATTCAGTGTCCAGATAAACAATATCGGGATCATAAACTTGATTATTAATTAACAGTCCGCCGCTTTGGATAACTGTACTTTTCCAATATTCATATCCTCTTAGCATTTCACGCCCTTTAGCACCATCCTCTCCTGTCAATGGTAAAGCAACCCCCATACGCAGTTGTTTGTGTGAACCTGGGTTAAATTCAGGGATGAATGCCAAACCATTGGGTCCAGCATGGGTTGCAATAGAGCTGAGCTCAAAACTATGTAAATCTATTTTAGATAAATGCTTGTCGGTTGCATTAGACACATAAGCATATTGACCCTCCGGATCAATTAAAACATTAATCGGATTTAATCCGGTGACTAAACGTTTTATAACCTGGCCTGAATGAACATCAATTACAGCAACCTGGTGATCAAAGGGAGCTGGTGCTAATACATAATTTTGATCCGGCGTAATATCCGAGTAAAGAATCGGTCCTAAATTCAAATTAGTGAATTGTTTTTGAATGGCAAGGGTCTCTGGATCAATAAATACAATCTGATTGACAGCGGATACCATTAAGGAGCGATTATCTGGCGTGTATTTCAGGCCCCTTACAGCAGAGGGCAATGTGAGGCTCCCCGTAATCACTCCTGAATCAGGATCGATTCGGATGACACCGTCCTTACCCGCCATTAACCACAATGTTTTTCCATCATTGGAAAAGAAAATATTATGCGTATTTGGACTAACCGCAATTTTTTTCACAATCGTTTTGGTATCGATGTCAAAGACAAGGATCTTCCCACCCTTTTCCACATTAACATAAAGCTGTTTTTCAAAAGGAGGTCTTAACTTCACACCATGAGGCGCGCTATCGATGTCTGAATAGTCCTTATTTTCTAGTGACTGAAAAGTAAATAAACGATATTTCTCGACTTGATTTAATAAATCGATAACAGAAATGGACACACCGGGTATGCCAGAGCCGCTGTCGTAGTCCCTAATACCAAAATTGCTGACATAAGCCGTTTTTCCATCTTTTGTAACAGCAATCTCATGAGGAAGTAAGGCAAGTTTCAGACTCCCTTTTCTTGCACCAGTCTCAGGATTATAAAAACTGATACGATCGGCATTTTCCTCCACAACAGCTAACGTGGAATTGATAGAAGAGGAATAAGTGAAGCTATTGAAAATCGATAAAGCAAGGAATAGGCTGTAGCTTTTTTTGAACATCATTAAATCCCTTTATAACTAAAAAAGTGTCGCCATGATAGTGACAGAATATAATATTTGTCAATATATATAGGGGCCTATATAATAATGAAGAAAGGAACAATCCATGACATTTAACTTAAATGAACATACTGGTGTCTTGATTAAAAAAGCAGCCCGCTTATTTGAACGTGTTTCCAATCTCAACCTTGAAGAGCTGGGTGTGACCTACAGTCAGACTATTTTTCTGGTTCGCTTGTGGGAGCGGGACGGCCAAACGCAAATGGAGCTTACAAAAAGCGCCGGACTGAAACAACCTACCGTAGTAGGTATACTTGATAAGATGGAAAGAGACCAGCTTATTACACGTGTACGAAGTGAATCTGACAAGCGCTGCTACCATTTTTTTCTTACTGAAAAAGCCAAATACGCTTGCCGTAAATTAGAAACACAGGGAATGTTGATGCAGAATTTGTCTACTGGTAATTTACCCGACAAAGAAGTTAGCAAGTTAAATGAGAACCTGTTATCAATTATAGAAAACCTGGAGCGTTTCATTGAAAACATCCGGGGAGAGTCTTAGAATACCCCGGTGTTACATCACAAACCCTCTTGCCAGCTTTTACAACTATTTATCGGATGAATTAACCACCAATAAATTATAACAAAACTATACTGGCCAATTTTTTTCAACAGACCATATTCGGACGTGACTCGCAAGTTTGTATGTAAGACCAACGATGTTAGTTAATTATTTTGGTTGAGATTAGTCCTGCTGGGTAAGAGGTATCTGGCTTCCTGAAAACATAAATAACTGTGCTCTTAGAATCCGATAGGCGATCCTCACTTGAAGTGGCTTAAGTGAGGATTGAATGTCCTTCAACAAACATGCTATAAGGACAAAGTCGCTTGGTGATTAGCCCATAGCCTCACTGCCGTTAAGTTAGGGAATCATTGTAGGTTGGGCCCTTGGCCCAACAAAGGGGTTGAACCACTCCATAACTCAATGTTGCGCCAAGGGTACAATCTACATGTAATTGCAGAATTCCCTAACTTAATGGCAGTGCACCCTACCCTCCCCCCCACGCTGCGCGCGGTGGAGGAGATAACATTACTTCTTAGCCTGACGGCTATGGGTGATTAGCCCGACAGTTTCCCTCGGCAATGACACTACTACAAATAATAAACGAAATAATTTTATGTACTTTGTAAATTTAAACTTAGAGGTTGATAAACTTCAGGTCCATCAATAGCCAACTCAAGTTGTTTATTATAAATATTATTGACTGCTTCCAGCACGCTTTTAGCTATAGAACAAAATGCTCGCATGTTTTTTGTCCACTCACCATGGTTAATTACATTTGCACCAATTATCAATGCTTTTTTTAATTCAAATTCATTCTCTAAATTTATTGCGAATGAGGTTAAAGAAGACAGCAAGCTACTTATTTTTCGATTAACTTGACAAATTTTAATTTGAATTGGACAATCCTTGTCAGAAAAAAAATTTTGTAAATCAAGAATATTTTTCTTTATTTGATTTATATCCTCTTGTATTTCTTCATCATTAAATACCTGTGTTTTATTAACACATTCCAGGGTTGTTTTTTCGATCGCGACAAAATGAGCTTCAAGCTCTGATAATGCAGTGTTTATGGTTTGTACGCTAATCGCTTTTTGGTTAGGATTAGGTGGTGTCGCGACAAAAAAAGTTGGACTGGTAGAACTTGTTTTTAACTGATTAAAACGTGCCAAAAGATCATCCTGGTTTACTTTCAAATTAAGCTCTTGAATGGCTGGTATGATATTTGGCTTTATTGCAGAAGAAACCTTTAAATCAGATGTTTTAAATAAACGGCAAATTTCAGGCAGTTTTCTGATTTTCGCTAACTCTAGCGGAGTTTTGCCATCTGCATCTTGACATGTTTCGCTTGCATTGGCTTGTAGTAAAATTTTTACAATCTCTTCATGTCCAAAGAATACAGCAGCATGTAAAGGAGTAAAACCATTTTTACCAGCGACAACATTAACATCAGCTTTGTATTGAAGCAGTAAACTGACAAGCGCTTTTTGACCTGTTGAGCAAGCCCAAAACAAAACAGTATAATGATATTGTTCATTATTCGAATGCAAGGGTGTTTCAATACAAGCGCCATTTATTAAGCTTGTTTCAACCTCTTTTATAGTCAGGTTTTGGCTGGCAAAAATAAATTGCTGATTTAGCTTTTTTTGATGTTCTTTAAGTAAGGTTTTTATTGCTAAAGTGCTTTGTTCCGCCCCTGAAAAAGCATTTTTTTGTGCTGCATTTCTAATGGCAGCATTTGCATTTGTTTTCAACAAAAATCGCACTACCTGCTCATGATTATTGACGATGGCATTTAATAAGGCGGTGGAACCATTTTCACTCGTTTTATCTAATAATTCAGGGTAATTTTCAACAATGACTTGCACCAGCTCTAGATGACCATGGCTGGCTGACCAATGTAAAATATTACCTCCATATTTTTCATCAGTGATTTCAGCGATAGAGCAATGCTGAGCTAGAGAATTAAGTAAGGCTTGACAAATAATTACATTACCGTCTTGCGCTGCTTTTAATAGCGCTTGTTTGGCTTGTTCAAGTTGTTCGTAAAAATTCATGTAAATTACCTCTAAATATAGTGTTTACCAATTTCAATGAGTTCATTTTTTATTTGATTGATTCCTTCTGTTCCATTTCTGGTGTTACAAGAGGCTGAAAATATTGTATCTTCGTTGGAAATCTATTTTTAAACTCTCAAGGTAATCGGAAGATCTTGATTTTAACATAATGGTAAAATTGAAGTAAACTCAAGGATGGACTGTCTATTTAAACAGGCGAATATATTTTAAAAAAATTCGAAGTACTTTAATAGAATTTGAAGCCAAATTATCGCTTGGCTAATCGTACGAATTCTCGGGGCGAAATCATCTTTTCCTGTAAATGTTTCCACACAAATAACCTCAACTTTAAAGCTATGATTCAATTTTCCATTTTGATTCGGCACATAGTGCTCGAGCAATACATTCCTATGCTATATTATTTAAAGAGCTTGTTTCATTGCTTTATTATCATGACCTGTCGAGCGGCTATTAGATGGGTCACGAGAGGCACACAAAAACCTCCAGTGATTCAATACATGCTTTTGGATAAGGATTTGGAATATATAATTTATCCCAAAGAATTTGTAGTATCTGATTTAAAATCCAATCTTAAATCTATTTTAGAGGAGTTAGAAACATGCTCTAAATCCGATGGATTAGAGGTGTATTATAAGTCCATAAATAAAGGATACGGCAAGCACCGCAGGGACTCAGGTCAATTTCATAGGTGGATAAACAAAATATTGGCGAAAAAAAAATTGCTAAAAGACAATAGTCGTCTGGCTTTTATATTAAAAAAAGACCAATTGCGTTTATTTAAAGATGCATTATCGTTATTGGACATAGACTGCAAGACGCGTGGTAATGCATATGTTACGCATCTCTGGGCCATTGGGTTAAAAGCCACACGAAGTAGAGTTACTATTGTAATCAAACAGATTTGGAAATCCCGCTTTTCTATTATTCGTATGAATCCAACACATGAGCGCAATTTCCAAGAATTCTATTCCCATTTGCTCTAAAGTAGATAATGTTGGGTCCTCTGGATTACAGTATTATTCTGCTCTTCAGGAAAAGGAAGTTAATTGCGATACTTAAGTGTTCTCTCTTGCTGCTTAGTTTGCTAAATTGAACAACAATATGAACCTCCTTCCCTACTTCTGGTAATCGCTACTCCGCTTCTAATTGGAGTATCACCCCATTTCACCTGCGCATTCATCTCTATATTAAGTGCACTTCATCGTTTCATTGATACCGAATCACAAACTTCCTAAAAAGTAGTCTTCAAAAAGATCAACAATCCATTTGAGGAGTAAACAGTTTTTGAAATTGAACATCCAAAATAAAATCATTCAGTTAGGTATATACCCTACTAATTTCATTTACTTCATCCATTGGTTGTTTTTCTGGTTCAGTTATATATTTAGTTGCGAAATAACAGTATATAGCTCCTGGAGTTGCCCCTATAAAACTGAACCACCTAACTCACCGCTAATAAGCTCCTGATATATTCTCTGGGAGCCATCATTTTTAGGATTATGACACAGCCGACAATAGCTTATTAGCCTGGGATGAAAATTAAGGATTGGAATGTGGCGATACACTTGCTTTAATTTTACTGGAGGGAATCCGGCATTACGCAAAATCATATGAATAATAAGCGTTTCTCGTTGTTTTTGCTCATTCATATAGGATTTGCAATTCGCATGAAACCTGTCTTTAGCGGCATTAAACGCTTCGGCCAATTGCAGTGTAATGGGTGGCCCGCCTAAGGCGCCTTGATAGGCGCTCGTTGCTTGAGGGTTATTATGATTAGAAGGATAAAAATCCAATAATGCCTCGGCGAAATGCAACAAATCATTTGCGAAATACGATGCATCGGGCACATTAATCCAGACTGATGGATAGTAAATGACTTCGTAACGCATCACCTGCCGCAAGAACTTCTTTAAAATCAGAAACTATCTCGAGTGCGCTACTCATAATTTATTGAGACCAGAAACAACCCTGGCTTTTTTCTAATCCGCAAAACTTAGGACACAGTTGATAGGTCTTTACCAAATTTTCCAAATGCCGTTTCGCGCATGCACACTGGGGAAAGCACCAAGTATAGTATTGTCTTCCCCTCGCCCGTCATTATCTGGGTTGCCCTGAATGCTTTGATAACTGGATGGATTGATTTGGAGTTGAAATCCCACCGGAAGCTTTCGCAGTAGCCCATAATTTTGCACGTATGGTCACTGTGATGGGATTCTGGTTTCCTTTATGCTGAGTAAATTAGAAGGATAGTCAACCCCGTAGTTCTACGGTATTTTTTTATCGCACCCTGGTTTAAAATAATCCTTCCCTAAAGATCCGTTGCAAAGTAAATTCACACCTCAGCACTTTAAAAGAGTCAGCCCACCATGAATGAAAAGAAAGAAAAAAACGATAACCAAACCCCTTTACGTGAAAATCTTGGAAAAGCCGCTGATGTCATTGCAGATTCTGCAAGGCAGGTTAACCGAAGTGCCAAAGCTGTTGGAGAAAGTATTCCTTATGTAGGAAAAATTTCAAGAGCGGCAACGGTTGTATCGGACGCTGCCAAAGATACCGAATACGGTTTTGGTGAAAGCCTGGTGTGCAATGGACTCAAGAATGTTGTCGAAGTGGGGGCTGGTGCGGGGGTCGTGACATGGGGGTTAGTGCGCGGAGCAGCTGTTGGTGGTCTTGCCGCTGGGGGGCCTGTACCCAATCCCTATGTTAAAGGAGCCGGCGCCATAATTGGGGGATTAACCGGGGCAAAATTAGCGTCTGACGCGGTTGCTCCAATCGTTAAGCCGCTTGGCGAAGTTACCCGGAATGTTTGCCATGCCACATTTGGCTGGTTAAACGGCCGAAATATGCCTGCATCGCCAAAAGCAGAGCAAAAGCAGGCAGCACAGCAACAGGCGTCAACGAACACCGCCCGTTATCAGGCGACTAATCTACATTCTAAAAATACCTCTTTCCAGCAATTCATCTGCACAAGTAACCAGTTTAATTTATCTTATCAGCCGCGTTATTTCGCATTTAATAATCTTTCAATGATGACCTGGAGTGCGCAACAACAGGCGGTCAGGGAATTTCAGTTGCGCTACGGGTTCATGTCGCCATCGATTGAGTCGGCGATTTACCGTGAAGTTTCTTTATCAACGTCTTCCTGGAATAGCGCTTATTTCCAAACATCGGGCTTGGCAGATTTTTCGCATGTGCTTATGGCAACCAATCTGGTCAGTAGCTTTAACGCGTATAATATAGTCAACAGAGTCTATTCTCAAATGGAGGCATCCGGGGAAATTGGCGGTGTCGCTTCTGAGGTATCCCTCATTGAGAACCTCCTCAACAGTGAGGCGCATGCAGTTACCGATCATTTCTATCTGTGCTTTCCCGAGGACAAAATGTCTGTTTCTGATGAGTGGTTTAATCAGGTTCAGCATGAACTTTACAATGCCTATCACAAAGAAAAGACCCTGCCGATTTTTAGTTTGCATATTAACCAAAAGGGTTTTAACTATCCCGTTTTGCCTAAGGCATTACAAGACACATCGGTCGGCAGGCTCATTGGATTCCTGGATTTCTGGCTGAAAGGCTATTTAAATGGCGGCATTTTTGATGAGGCGTTTTTAGAGCGATGGCATGAGCAGGAAAATTGTGATGATGCTTTTTTAAGAGCCAACATGATTGACCTTAAGAAATACTGCAAAGAGAAGATGCCGGGCCTTGCTTATATTTCATTGCGCGAGTTGGAAAGCCGTTATGGAGTACAATATAAATCAAGCGATTCTGCTTATCAGCAGCCTTTCATGACCTCATTTCGCATTATTTCCATACTTCCAAAAATCGAAACGATTGACAATATGCTGCTTCCCCATCCCGATATAAGGATTGAGTACAGTGTTGATTTAATGCCGGACTATAAGCAATATGTCGATTCCTATTTATTGGAACATGGAAAATATCCCCCGGAATATGAGAGCAATTTACGCTGCTATGAATTGTTTGCCCAGGAAGTGGCTGAAAAAATGCCGCAACTGCAGTTCTGTAAAGAGCTATTCAAGCGTTTAGGGATAATCACTGTACTGTCATATCTTTATGTAACCTTCGAGAAGATGGGCAAGCTTCCTCAGCTTCCGCCTTTAAAAGAGGCAGCTATTCATCCCCATTTCCCAAAATCTTTACCGCCAATTCCAGTTCGTCATTTTCAGACCTATCCTTTGAGCATTCAGTTTAATGAGATACTTGAGCGCTTCAGGCAGACAGAGGGGCGTGAGCAAAGCGATCAATTATTTTCCGAGCTTTTTAAATTTAAAAAAGCAGGGGCGCTTCCCAAGGGCATTGCCGAGAAAATGCAGGCAAGTGTTATTTCGCTGATTAAGGAAAAACTAAGCCCTAAGCTTCCGCAGGGTGAAGCAGTTGAGATTAATGAAGATGAGAGTGAGCGCATCACAAAAGCCGCGAATGATTACTTACTGAATAATATTCGCCAATTGCACAGCATCATTGAAAAAGCCGCTAACAAAATGGCCGCCGGCTTGACCAGGGAACAGCAAGCGATGGCCAAAGAAAAAGCATTGGCCTCGCGGATTGAATATATCATAGGCGCCATTACTCAAAAGCAGGCAATATTAGAGGCTGAATGGAAAAAAGATCCTCGGAAAGCACAGGACGGAATTCTTGCGGTAATTCCGGAAGACGCTCTGGTAAAAGACAAAGAGGAAAAATTAATCTCATTGCGGGCGAGCATACGCGATAATTTCAAGGCTATCCAACAAAATATGGACACTACGAAACAAGCTGCTATTTCTGAAATTAAACAGAAAAGCGAGTCGAATTTAGCCGATGATCTCGCAGAGCTGTCAAAAGCCTATGAGGCTGGATTGCAGGCAAATAAAGAGCGTCATGAGAAACAGGCTGCAGAAGCTTTTTCCCAACAAATTACAGCGCTTAAAGATCTTATTATCAAGCAGCTTGAGGAAGCAATAAAAAAAATCGAAGCCAACAAAAAGGCTCAGGTCGACGCTGTACCGGTGCATCTCCGTGCAGCTAATGAGGTTCAAATTACGGCGTTCATTAAAGGGGAGAACGACCGGATTGAAGGGATTCGACAGTCGATTGAGCAGGTTAAACTTGAAGCGAGCGAAACAGTTCCGGGGACAAGCCCAAATCCTGAAGAGGCTATACAATTATTGCGCACCAGAAAAACCGAGCTGGCAGCACTAATTAACCCACAAGTTGAAAAATTCATTAAAGAAGACAGCGAAAAATTAAAAGAAAAGTATGATGAGGAAATAATAAAATGTAAACAGCATTATACAAACCTTAACCAGAAACAGGCTAAAAATATCGAAGCGGCGGTAGCCGAAGACGTTATAACTGCTTGTTATCAGGAGGCATTAGGGCAGTTGGGGTATTATTTCGCCCATGAAATAAAACGACTTACCAGTTATCTGCAGAATATACAGCATCTCATTGATTGCCTGCTTTCTCACAAGGAAATCGCAGAAAATCCTGTCAGTAAGCAATACACCCACAGCTTCGTCTCTTTCACCAGCTCGGATTTAACACGAAAATATGTCGGCGGCTGTGCTCCCGAGCTTCCCAATATAAAAGCTGCTCCGCTGCCGCATGGGGAATTATTTGCAGAGTCACTGTCTGCCGCTTTTAAAGCGGGCAGACAGGACAAAGTCAGCTTTCAGTTCCAAGGGCAAAGCTATATTGCTTATCGATTAAGAGCCAAAGATTCTGAACTGGTGCTCGCTAATTCAGAGGAAAATGAGGCACTGGATACTCTGGCCGTGGAGGCGATTAATCGCATAAATAATGATGCCGCCCAGGCTGTGCATTTAAGTCAGGAAAGCTTAAAAACAATTGTTGACAGCAATGGCGCCACCCTGATGCACTATGCGGCAGTGTCCTTAAATCCCGCTATTTTAAAAACTATATTCCAGGCAAACGGTATAGAAGTGCTTCGACTGGCGGATAAAGCAGGTAATTTGCCGGTGCACATGGCAGCACAATCGGGTCATGTAGAAGCGCTGCGGTTAATGCTTGGCATTGCCCCTGATCTGGTGAACGCCAAAAACAAACGTGGACTGACACCGCTCATGCTGGCTGTGCAGCATGGTAAACAAGAGGTAATGGAAGCATTGCAGCTCGCAGGAGCCGATTTTAACTATGCGCTTCCCAATGGTCTATTTCCCTTGTTCATGGCGTTCCAGAAAAATTTCAGATCGCTTGCATTATGGATGATGGAGCATGTCCCTGGACTGGATCTCAATCAAATGATTGACAGCCGTATGACCAGTTTACACCTGGCCATTCAAGGCGGTGAAATAGAAGCAGCCAAAGAGTTGGTTCGCCGAAAAGCCCGGCCGGACATCCGCAGAAAATCCGATGGCTACACCGCGTTTCATTGTGCGGCGTCTCAGGGTGAAGTTGAACTGCTTCAAATCATGTTAGCGGCTAACCCGGATTTAGCCGTGGATATGCCTTTGGAGTCTAAAAAAACAGCCTTGCATCTTGCGGCACAGGCAGGACAGTTAGCTGCAGTTCAGTTTCTCATTGGAAAAGGCGCTTTAATCGATGCCCAAAACCTGGAAGGAGAAACCCCATTAATCCTCGCTATTAAGGCGGGACAGCTTGAAACAGCCCAATGGCTTGCTGAGCGGGCAGCTGTTAACCAGCCTAATCATAAAAAACAGACTGCTTCACAATTAGCTATTCAGTATGCGCTGCCTGCCGTTAGCGATATCTTGTTCAGGCGCGGTGAAGACTATCACGCCAAAGACAGAAATGGCTTTTCAAGTCTGTATTTTCTGGTGCGCAATGGGGATTATGCACGCGTCAGGCAGTTGCTTCGAAAGAATGTAAATTTCAGGGAGATGTATGAAGGCAATAGCTTAACAGCGATAGCGGCGCAGTTTGGCCATTTTCTCATTGTTTATGCTTTGCTTGAAAAAGGTGTTGCCTATAAAACATCTTCATCGCTGACTCTGCTTGATTGTGCAGTAATGGCTGATGAAATTGGTTATTTGCGGGATAATCTGCAAGAAGACAATGATATGACCGCTTTGAGTTTGAAGGCAATTCAAAATAGAGCATTTTCCTGCCTGGAATATTTATTCAAAAAAGGTCAAAAGAACTCTATTCAGACGTCTCTTTTAATAGCTGCGGCAATTGAAAGTAATGATGAAAAAATAGCTTCTTTGGTTTTCAGATACTGCAAAGATATCGATCAGCCGCTGGATACTGAGAGAAACTATCCAGTCCACATCGCGATAAAGACTGGCGCCCATCGTATTTTACCCTTGTTAAAGGAAAGGGCTTGTCAATTTGCAAGTGTTAACAGCAGGCAGCAAACGGCTTTTCATTTGGCTGTAAAACAGGACGATGCTGCGCTCCTTAAACGTTTGTTTAAATTAAGCCTGCCGAGTGAATGGCCGAAAGACTTGTTTGTATTGGAAGAAGTGTCTGCTGATATTCGTAAGCTGCTCAGTAAATATGAAAAGCGTCAATCCCCCTCTCGAGAGGCTGCTAAATCAAAAGGAGTTCCAGTTCAGCCCTCCTCAGCTCCCAGCAAGCCGCTTCCTACCCCTGTTCTTGATAAAAAGGGAAGGAAGGTTATAAAAAAATTCAAACTGCATCTACAAAAACTGCAATTTGATAAAGCATTGTCATTATTTAACAAAGAAAAAATTCTGTTGACGGCTTTCAAGTCCACAAAAGGGGCTTCTTTACTGCAACATCTTATCGCAAATACCTATCATCTGGCTTCACTTCAGGCAGGTGAAGAAGGCTTGGCCCTGGGTAATCTTGATTCCTCTTTGGAAAAATTGTTGGCCGCCTTAAAAAAGGATGGAGTCTCTCCTGGTTTGTTTAAAGGAGATAAAAATGTATTACGGGCGATTATCAATGCAAATGATGACGCAACGGCATGCTACCGCTTTGATGTCCTGGTCAAGTATTTTCCTGACTGCATTGCCGATTTAATTTCCGACAAAATCCGCGGCCTCAGTATGCTGCAGTTAGCTTCAGCAAAGTCACATAGCATGCTCTTTACCAAAATGGATGCGGTTTGCCGTAGTGCTGAAACATCGGATCATAATGGTTTGCATGAAGCCATAAAGGCCAATAAGTATGAACTGGTGAAACAGTTGCTGCCCTATTATGCGGTTAACCGCCCCAATCATAAAGGGCAGACTGCCCTGATGTTTGCAGCAGCCACCGGCAATGTCGCCTTAATGAACCTGCTGCTAAAAGAAGGGGCAAGAGTTGATCAGGTTGATTTAAAAGGTAATAGTGCCTTGCATTATGCCCTTGAGAAGCCCTCTGAGGCCGCCGCATTAACGCTTCTTCCTCTGATGAAAACACCCAATCAGAGCAACCGTCTGGGCATAACGCCAATGATGTTAGCTGCTGCCAAGGAATCGCTGCCTGTCTTGCGATACCTTTGCGAGTCGGGACATAGCATTTCCTCTGTTGATCAATCCGGAAACAACGCCCTTCATTATGCGGCGATGCTTGGAAAAGTAAAAAGTATTGTGTATCTGGCGAGGCAGGGCTTTGATTTAAATCAACCCGAGACACCTGAGGAGACTAAAAAACTTGAAAAAAGTGCGAGGCGAACCGCTTTGCATCTGGCTGCTTTGAATGGACATGTTAAAGCCGTACTTTGTCTGCTCGAGTTAAAAGCTGACCTTGAAAAAGAGGATAAGCATGGCTTTGGGGTATGCGAGTATGCCATTTATTCGAAGAATCAGGAAATGCTGGATTTTGTTAAATTAATTCCGCTTTATCATAGCAAAGAACGCAATCGATCGCTTTTGCATGCAGCTGTAACAAAAAATAACAAAAATGCATTGGCAGAGCTGATTCTGGACGATGTGGATCTCAATGTCCTGGATAAGAATGGGCGATCTGCTTTGCACTTGGCCTGTATTAACGATGCCAGGGACGCTGCTGCGCTGTTGCTCAAAGGTGGGGATCTTGTTCTCAATGATACTGATCGGCTTGGGTATGCGCCAATTCACTATGCTGCCCAACTTAATCATGTGGGTTTGATTGAATTGCTGGCTAAAGCGGGGGCAAATCTGAATCAACCAGCAAGCGGCAATGGCACTGCATTACACCTCGCTTGCCAGAATGGAAAGATGCCTGCAGTGCTGGCATTGATAAAGCATGGGGCTGATTTAAACCCCATCAATGCTCATGGTTTAACGCCTGCACAAACGGCTCTGGGTAAAGGGCATTTTAGAATTGTCAGGGCACTGGTGCAAGCGGGGGATAAAAGTATAAGCCCTGCAAGTTTTGCTCATTTACCTAAGGAGCGTAATGACGAGTTAAATCGCGCGTTTAGCCAATACCATGCAGTGTCTAAAGTGAAGGAAGGTTTAATGATGCACAGTTTTTATAAAAGCTTTCATAAGCCGATGCAGCCATCAGCTGAACAGTCAAAAACAAACGTCCCAAGCTAATGTTTTAAGAGAAAATACTAATGAGAACCCCTGAATCGTATCAATCGGCAACTTTTCAAAGTCAAAAAGAGGCAGTCCTGGATGAAGTGGATTATTTTTCGCATCAAAAGAAAGCAGAAATTTTTTTCAAGAATTTCCATACAGTGCCCTCCTGGCAGCAATGGAATCAGTTTTGCAATCATTTAAATGCCAGCCAGGATAAGACAGCCGAGAAATTTTTATTACAGGAGCTTGTTTTTCAATGTTTTGAGCAGCCTTTGGCTGTGAAGGAATTGGCGCAGCTTATCACCCTGGCTTCCTATTTTAAATCAGTTTATGGCCTTGAACTGTATCGAAGATTATTAGAGGCAGAAGTGCCAGATAGCGAACGCCGAATTGCCGATTACCTTGCTGTCATGCAATTACTGATTAATCTGCAGGATGTCAAAGGAATTTCTTCTCTGCTTAAGAGCCACCTGCCTGATCTACAGGCACTGCGCAAGGCTCTGCAGTCAGAATATGGTCTTTATCTGGAAAAGCGTTATCCCAACCGCGATATCGATACAGTTTTGGAGCGCTTTGCAACGGCTGATGAGTTTACGGCAAACCCCTTGCCCGCGGCAGTCCTACAGCGTTTTAAACCGGAATATCTTGGCATCAGGGCAAAGGCAAAAACACTTCAGGAATTGAGCCAGGATGCTTTGAAAACTTCATTTCTCGAAGCGGCAAAACGATTTCGTGAGCAACAGGATAATGAAGCCAAGCAAATAATGATTGCTGTAATTATCGAAACCCTGCGCCGCTTTTTTAAAATATCCCCTTACGATACTCAAATCATGGCCCTATTGGCTTTAATAGGTCAGGAAGAGACGGATATCAAGGGTTGGATTGCCCAAATCAGAACGGGCGAGGGCAAGTCGACTATCTCTGCCATGTTGGTTGCCTTTCTGGCGGGACAGGGGCATTTTGTCGATGTCATCACGTCTTCTTCGGTGCTGGCAATCCGCGATTACAGAAAGTATGCAGAGTTTTTTGAAGCTCTGGGAATATCCAGCTCCCACATCAGCCGTGTCGAGCAGAAGCAAGCGCATTTCCATGCACAGGTTTTGTTTGGTACAAATTGGGATTATGAATTTGCACAATTAAGAGACGGTCTGAATAAGGAAAAGTTACGGTTTTCTTACAATCTAAATGGAGAGCTTGTCCCTCGCACCCTCGACGCTGCGGTGGTTGACGAGGTGGATAATCTCCTGCTGAATACAACCGGTGCTGCCCGTATTTCCTATCCTGGAAAAGACGATTTAACCTGGATTTACGCGCCAATCCTGAAATTCACTATAGAAACTGTGAAAGCAGGCCGAATTACTCCAGAACATATTTCAAAACTAAGAAATCAACTGGGTATGGAATTTAACAGCCCCGCGTTTCTGAAGGAGTTACGCTCGCTATCGGATACTGCCCTCAGCCGATGGATTAAAAGCGCGCAAATTGCTTATTACTACAAGAAAGAAGGGAGAGATTATATTATTCAGGCGGATGACATTCGCATTGTTGATTATTCCAATACCGGAAGTATTAGTGAAGGATGCCAGTGGCAGCATGGTATCCATCAAATGCTGCAAGCCAGGCATCAACTGAAAATAACGCCTCAGTCCCTCATGGTGGCTTCCATTTCCCATCCTTCCATGTTTAATGAGTATCAATTGCTCTTTGGTTTAACAGGAACTATGGGAGAGAAAATTGAGCGGGAGGAAGTTCAGGATATTTATAAAATAAAGAGCTTCGATGTCCCGCCGCATTTTCCCTGCCAGCGAAAGACATTGCCTCCCAGAATTCTCGATGATATTCCTAATCAGTACCTGGCTATATATCAACGCATTCAGGAAATGCAGGCGCTTAACAGGCCAGTGCTGGTGCTTTTTGAAAGTATCGCTGAAACCGAACGATTTAATGCATATCTTGCTGAAAAAGGCATTAACAGCCAGTTGTTAAATGAAACCCAGCGGGAATCGGGCGAGTACATTATTGCGCGAGCCGGACAGGAAAGGATGGTGACGATTGCCACCAATATAGCAGGAAGAGGAACTGATATTATCCTGTCTCCCGGAAGTAAGGCAGCCGGCGGATTGCATTTTATTTTCACCTTTCATCCTGAGGATTCCAGAGTACAGGAACAAGGGGATGGGCGCTCTGCAAGGCAGGGAGAACCGGGCAGCTCGGAAATGATTTTACAAGCCAAAGATCCCAATATATTAACTTTATTAAGCAACCAATCACTGGATTCTTTAGTGCAGAATTGGCTCAAGGGGACAAATGAAGAAAAAATAAATTTTCTTCGTCAGCTAAGAAACGAGCAGACCGAAAGGCATTCGAAAGAACGCCGCTATAGTTCAAAACTGGAAACAATGCTCTACAGCGTATTGAAGGAGTTTTTCAGCAAACTGCAGGAAATTCGTGAGGATTTTGATACCCTGAGCCCGGAAGAGTGGCAGCAATCCTGTCAGATTAATGCAGCGCCTTCACAGGGAGATCCTTTAGTGCACTCCCCTGCCTGGCATTCGCTTTGCAACAGGGCCAGGATTTTGCTTGGTTATCACTCAGAAGGCAAGGCGGTCGATTGGTCCTCCTTCATTGAACAGTATAAGCAGCTTTTCATTGAATCGATTAACGAGGAATGGGCTCTTTTTTATAGCACACTGGACCATACTGTCCGGGATATGGATCTTAAACTGGCTCAAAAAACGATTCAGGAGAATTTCGCCAAACTGAACCTGGCAAGAATGAATAAAGAATCCGCCTTTGCAGGTCTTAGCCATCTATTGTATCAAGCCAGTCTTCCACAGGAGGAGGCACCGAAGAAAGTTCAGTCAGGATTTTTTTCGCTGAAACCGCGTGAGTTATATGATAAAGCAGTGGCTCATTATAAGCTGGAGGATTACCAAACGGCATTCAACTATTGTGTTGCTGCAAAAGAAAGCTATGAGCAAAACAAGGGATCCGATTTGGAATTAGGGTATTGCTATTCGGTGCTAGGGTCTTGTAATGCGAAGAAGAATCTGATTCCTGAAAGTATTAATGCATTTGAAAAGGCGCTTTCGCTATTTTATCCACTTAACAACAATAAAGAGCATACTGAATTATTGAAGCGTACGCAGAATAAATTTAATGATTCTATGAATCTTGGTAAATTTGATTTTAAATTTATTTATGACAAGGCAGTAAAAAATTATCAGGCGGAAGCTTATGTCGTCGCGGTGTATCAATTATTGTATTTAATAAGCTATTTTCCTGGACAGGCCAAAGACGAGCGTGCAATTTGCTACTCAACATTGGCGTCCTGTTACAATAAATTGAAACAAAGCGAAGAAGCTGATGCGGCTTGCATAGAGGGGATTAAGCTTGCTAAAGAGGCGGGTAAGTTACAGTTGGCGGGGAGGATTTCGGATAAGAAGGATAGCTTTGATAAGGTCCGTGTGTCGGGGGTGTCAGCAGGGTTGTGATGTTGTTGAGCATTAGGTTACCTTTTTCAAGAACGTATGCCTAAGCTTATACGGCGTAAACTCAAACTGTTCATGTTCTGGCAAAAATGCCAAACTTGCTTTAAAACCCGCTGACAGATTCGGTATATGTTACGAGTATTGATTCTATTCCCTGCCCTATTTACAAACAGAGGTTCGTTGGTAATCGCTACTCCGCTTCTAATTGGAGTATCCCCCCATTTCACCTGCGCATTCATCTCTCTATTAAGTGCACTTCATCGTTTCATTGATACCGAATCATATACTTCCAAAAAAGGAGTCTTCAAAAAGATCAACAATCCATTTGAGGATTGAATGGTTTTTGAAACTGAATGTCCAAAATAAAATCATCCAGTTTTGCATAGTCGAGCTGGATTTCGTAAATCATAACCCCTTTTTGATAATGAGCCAGGTGGAATGGAAGCTTGATATTGCCAACTTCCCGCCAATCTGATTCCAAGCGGTACTCTTCAGAACTGCCGATAGCATTCACTAACCCGGTTGATAAATCAAAACAATATGCACGCTTCGGATTTCCTTCGTTAGCTTGAATACATTGACTGTTCTCGGGTGCCCATGCCGGTGGGAAATCCATCATCTTAAACTTTGTGCACTCGTTTCTTATCCAAAGCAAGTCACGATTAGCGCGCTCTGCTGTGAGATGCATATATTGAATCAGGGCTTTGTCGTCAGTAAATTCATATTGATTGCCAGTCCATAGCCAAAAAGATACCCCATCAGTCCCCCTGTCGTATTCGATCCGTCTGCCTTTTATTTGCTCACGTAATTTATTGGGGTAAATAATATCGGTGTGATAGCAAAAGTTTTCTTTAGTACCTTGCTGATAAAAAGAAATCTGCCCGTATCGTGAGATAGATTGCATTTCCATCAAGGCATTTTCGCCACCACTAGCCTCTATATGTCGTGAAAGCAGTTTCTCAACTTGCGAATTATTTAGCATGCTCGCGATCCCTATTGAAGGGAGCAGCAACACAAGTGCAAGACATTTGATAAGAGATGGCATCATATCGATACGCATATAATGATGTTTGATGCTAACATAGAGGTGAGGCCCTTGATACAAGAGCTGAAATTTAGCACATAACTAACATGGAACTCAAATCAGATACACATCTTTTCAGTGAGTAATATGCCAACTTTTTCAGGAAAATATCTCCGATACTTAATTAAAATCTGTTACAATGCGGCGCT
The DNA here is from genome assembly GCF_021297775.1 of Legionella sp. 16cNR16C. Lineage (NCBI taxonomy): Bacteria > Pseudomonadati > Pseudomonadota > Gammaproteobacteria > Legionellales > Legionellaceae > Legionella > Legionella sp. 16cNR16C. The sequence continues at coordinate 444,233 of NZ_JAJTMX010000001.1, read as the reverse complement.
CGTCTAACCACTTAATTAGGAAAGCTGATGGAAGATTATGATGATAGCGATTTTGGTTATCAACCTTTTTTCACAAAAGAAACTCGCGATGAATTCACAGATAGCCCTCTCCCTTCTTTAATTAAAGAGGTTGTTTTAAGAGTTAAGGAGTCTTTTCGAGAGCCCAATCGATTTCAAAAAAGCACGCCGGTATCCTCTGAAAGAATAGCTATTCCAGGGACAAAATTATTTACCTCCGCGGGTCCTCAAAGGGATACATTAGATAATTTCATTGCAAACAATATCTACCCTTCTGAAAATCCAGTAAAAAAAATTATTGCCCTAGGGGTAACATTTTCTAGTGATAAACATCATTTTCCTGATTTTGCTGATTATTGTTTTACTGACGGGGATAGGTCATTTGCTTTGGCAGGAAAAAATTATCGCTTTACAGTCACTCGAAAAAGCGGCGAGGCTGAGTTTAAAACGAATCGGGTTTGTCCCAGCACTATCGCATATTCCACTTTAAGCTTCCCCCAAACCGATAATAGCGAAGCAAAAGATGTTGATGTCGTTTTAATTCCTATATCGGATGGCGGCTCACTTAACCTGGCAAACTGCTGGCATAGCCATCCTGTTCTTGATGGTGAAGTGCTTAAAAAGGCGATTTGGGAGATCTATGAAGATAGTTTAATTAACAACACCGTAATTCACTGTAGCGCAGGCAGAGGGCGAACAGGGTATTTTCTCATGAGTCTTATGCTTTTAATGAATTATGACACGGTGTTTGCCAGTGAGAATGTTGCCGATATTACCAGCGAAGTAATGAAAATATATAAAATGCTTCGCGAAATAAGTCCGCTTTATATGCTGCGCGACAATCAATTAGGGAATGCTGTTTGTACCAGCTACCTCGCCCATCAATATGGTATGGAACTTCAGGCGAAAGCAAGAAATGAAGCGACTACTCAATGCGAGACCACTGAAGCCACTCCCCTAAGGCGAAGTGCGTCATTTGGCGATATGAAACAAAACGTAGCCATCCTCGCCAAAATGGGAAGTGTATACACCGCAGTAGTTCCTGACGAAGAGGAAAAAAACAGCCATACCTTGGAATTGAAATAAGGGCCTTCGTAAACATTTTGCCTAACGAGCTCCCGCAAAACTCTTGCGGGACCTGGCAATCCAACTCAAAATTAGTCCGATCAAACTCCCTGATATTACCAGGGTACCTCTTTGAAACGATAGTCAGAATAGCTCCGGCAGGGATACCAGTTCAAATCGATCATCCAGAGAATGCATTACATCTTTAATCACGCCATCCGCTTCGTGAAGATCTCTTAAAGAATACCCGACCGTAATATGAGGATGAAAATGTCTCGGATTCCAGGCATCTTTATTACCTCCATTTTTGACGAATTCTTCATAAATTAATTGCCGAATTTTCAATAAATTTATAGATTTTACGATAAGAAAATACGTTTCTTCTGTTTTATCATTAATGCTTGCGACACCTCTTCCCAACCCCAAAATCTTCACATCCGAGTTTTGAATGCTATTCTCTATGGCAATCTCTTCAATTCGTTCTATGCTGACAAACTTCTTAATGACTTCGGAGTATTCTGGCGGTGTTACCACCGTGATATGTGCTTCACCATCTTCATTCCACCCTGTGAAAAATCGCAAGGGGTATTGCAGATAGCTTGAGAGTTCCTCTCGTATTGATTTAACTGGCTGGTATTGAATATTCATCGCGATCGCAGTATCGAAAGGACCTGATCCCCGATGCGATTCAAAGGGAAGACTGCTATTAACATAAATATTTTTTGAAAGAGAGATTTGTTCGGCTGCGTATCCATTCATACTAGCGAGAAGTAATACACCGATAGATATTATTTTAAATATTAAATTCAACATTCCCTGTTTCATAAGTTTTTCTGTAATTGTTTACTCGGTATGGGATACTAGCAGAGGCTTATAAAGCAGTCGAGCAGCTAACAAACAATTTGATTCATATGTTCTGAATTCATATTCTTGCAGGTTTTACAAAAAGATTAGAATATGAAACAATGTCCATTTTATTATCAGCGTGTCAAATAAATGCAAAGAGAAAATCACCCTATCGCTAAGAAAATACCCGAGCAATTCTGGTTTAATAAGTTTCAGCTCAAAATAACCTGGAATGATGACCAGCTTATTGGAAAACCCTTTCAAGAAACAACTCGTCTTGATTTTCCAGAAGATGATGTTCAAGCTCTCATATAACTAAGAATATTTTATCCCGATTTACAACTGTCCGACTATATGCGTTTCGCACAGGACACACTGGGTTTATCTCAGCAGAAAATCTTTACCATCAGCGCCATTATGGGATACCTGGATGTCTTGCAAAAAATTAAAGACCAATCGCCTGATGAATTTCTAATTCTGATACAAAACAAAGAGTATGAGGCTTTTTGCTGGGCGGCAGCAAATGGTCATCAAAAAATTATCGATTGGCTAGCCAGTGAAGCGCCGAATGACTTGTCATCAATGATTCGATCCCAATCCTATGACGCCTTTGATTTTGCAGCTAAGTCTGGTCATTTGCATATTCTTGAATGGATGCAGAGAAAAGCACCGGCGTCACAGTGAATGTAGTACTCTTTGATTCCTTTTTCTTCGAAGCATGCTGAAATCTGATTGATATCATCAATCGCCCCCTTAAACGTCGTACCTATATTTAAATTTAAAATAACAGGACGCGTAGAATCCAGTTCATCATAAAGTTGCTGATATACCCTACCTCTGGGGCCTCTCATCAAATATCGAAATGGCTGTCTTGCGATCTGACATCATGAAATTTCTATGCTAGGCTTTTAGGTTCCCCATTAATAATCGATTAAGGAAAATCACTTATGAAGAAACTTATCTTATCACTTGGCTTGTCTTTGTTACCTGTGTGTAATATCGTTTTTGCAGATACTGATAATCAAGTTGGTGTAGATAATCCATTTGGTTCAAACGTAATCATCTTCGATCCCTCTATGCCCGCCAGTGAAATCAATAACAGGATTCTTCAAATCTACAATCAGCAAAATAATCCTGCGAACAGCTACTCTGTTGATTTCTCTGATAATCGCTATGCGTTTATATTCATGCCGGGAAAATACGGCACTGCTTCATCACCAGTTGATGTGCGTGTTGGAGTGTATACCTCCGTTGTCGGTGCGGGACAAAAGCCCGATGATGTCGTCATAACCGGTGCCGTGCGTACTCAGGATAGACCCAATCTGGGTGGAGTCACCACCGTATTCTGGCGCTCAATGGAAAATCTTGCAATTATTCCTACCCTGGGCTCTCTTACTGATGGCTCTATTCCTAAAAACCAGAATGTCTGGGCGGTCTCTCAGGCATCACCAGCAAGACGCATTCACGTAATGGGCGATTTGCGTTTAAATGATGTAAGCTGGTCAAGCGGCGGCTTACTTGCAGACTCACGGGTGGATGGAACCATTTATTCAGGTACACAACAACAATATCTGACAAGAAATACGCAGTTTAAAGCCTGGAATGGCAGTAACTGGAACATGGTGTTTGTGGGTATTACACCGGGAAGTCAGATACCTGCGGGTAATTGGCCCAATCCACCTTACAGTATCATTGATAAAGTGCCTTTGATTAAAGAAAAACCTTATTTGGTATTTGATAAACTTACCAATCAATTCGCACTAAATGTAAGAACGCGCAGGAAAAATGTTTCCGGTACTGACTGGCATATTGCAGGCAAAAACCTGCCGATATCGTCATTTTATATGGTAAAACCAGGGGATAGTGCAGCTTCAATCAATGCAGCTTTACGACAGGGAAGCAATCTTTTCATCACCCCAGGCGTCTATCATTTAACAGAAACCATTAATGTCACGAGAAAAAATACAATTATATATGGGATGGGATATCCGACCTTCGTTTCCGATACAGGCAAACCAATCATGAATGTTAGTGATGTTGAAGGCGTTCAGCTAGCTGGCTTTATGATCGATGGTGGTCCTGTTTCGGCCCCTGTTTTACTACAGGTAGGTGCCTCAGCGAACAATACAACCCATGTTGATCCTGTTTTCATTGATGATGTGTATTGTCGTGTAGGTGGACCCAATAACTACAAGAGCACCGCTGGAAGCTGTATGGTTATTAACAGCAATGATGTCGTTATTGATAACACCTGGCTATGGCGTGCAGATCATGGCTCGAATGTGGGCTGGACTCAAAACGCCGGTGATTATGGCATTATCATTAATGGCAATAATGTCAAAACCTACAACCTTATGTCCGAGCATTTTGAAAAATACAACGTAGTATGGAATGGAAATGGCGGAATAATGTATGAGTTTCAATCGGAGCCTGCCTATGATGTTCCCAGCCAGCAAGAGTGGATGGATGGAAATATTAATGGCTACGCCGTTTATAAAGTGGGAAGCAATGTGACTACTCATACAGCGATTGGTTTTGGTGTCTACACCAATTTTAAAAACGCTATTTGGATGGACAGTGCCATTTTAGCTCCCAAAGTACCGGGGGTTAATTTATCGCATATAATTGGCTTTTGGCTGGGTGCGAATGGTAACTCAGGTTATAGACATTCAGTTAATAACGATGGCTGTGGTGTAAGTCAGAACAGCAGACTTTGTCATTATTCCAAGTGGCAGTGAAGTACCTGACTTTAGAAATCTTCAGGCTGACTCTCAATTCGATCCGAGTCAGCCAGAACAACCCAATCAGGCTTATGCCCATAAATCAGTAATCTAACTGCTTCTTTTTTTGATATATACTCAAGATAACCGCATCGGCCTGGATAGAATTACCTGTTATTGAAAGGGATACAATGAGTCTTTTTAAATTTTATCAAAGCTTATTCAGATATCAGAAAAAACAGCCTGTATTGTTTTCACTTTTATTTATCTCCGTCATCCTTTCGGTAGTGTTTCAATGCATTCAACCTGTGATCGTCGAGTGGTTAATTAATGATGTTTTAAAAACAAACAGTATTTCTCTGTTAGCGCTGACGATGTTTCTCTTACTGGCTAACTATATCCTTTTTATTTTTGCTTTTCTGATGCGCACAAAAATTCTGTCCACTATGGGGGCAAAGATTATCAGCCATTTGAGATATAAAATGTTTGTTACTCTTCAGAATTTAAATCTGACTTCCTATTACAAAAAACAATCCTCTCCTCTGATCTCCTATTTTAGTGAACATCTTGCACTTATTGAAAGCACTACCCTGTTCTCAACCTGGAGTATTTTGAGTGATGTTTTACTTTGTTTTATTGCAGGAGCCCTTCTGTTTTATTTTGACTGGATTATTGCTCTGATTATTTTACCCAGCCTGGTAATAATTCTGGCGCTGCCACGTTTCTTTTTCAGAAAAACCGCGCAGGCAATAAGCGATAAACAAAAAATGGATGCCCAAATACTGGATAACATTCAAGAAAATATTAGAATGCAGGACGTAATACGATTAGAGCTTTTAAAAGAGTTCAAAAAAAACAAATTTAAATCCTTTCTCACACAATCAACAGAAGCAAATTATAGATATAACATCAACTTAGGTCTTTCCAGTGCCTCTTTGCTAATTGGCATCAATTTTTCCATGCTTTTGATTTATATTCTGGGAGGAATCCTGGTATTTTTTCATTTATTAAGCCTGGGCTCGTTTATTGCATTTATCCTGTTATTCAGAAACTTTTTATCATCAGTGAATAGCATCAGCAATACCTTACCTGTCATTATGCGCTGCGCCTCAAGCTTGAAGATCATTGAGGATTTACTGGAGATGGAAGAAACATCCAGTAAAGAAGTTTTTCTTCCACGACTTCAGAAAGGAATTTATATAAAAGACGTTGCCTTTAATTATGATGACAGAATCGTCCTGAAACAGGTTAATTTTGAAATTGCAGCAGGAAACTTTCTAGGGATTGTTGGCCTGAGCGGCTCAGGTAAAAGCACCCTTTTAAAGCTTATTCTAAAGGAAATTACTCCTGCTTCAGGCACTATCATTTTTGATTCAAAGGATTATCGGGATTTCCCTCAGGAATCATTGCTTGCTCAGACTTCGGTGGTATTACAGGAACCCAGGCTTTTTGAGGGAAGCATCCTGGAAAACATCAGAATGGGTCGTTTGGACGCATCAGAAAATGAAATTATTGAGGCCGCAAAACAAGCTGGAATTCACAATGAAATTATGCAGCTTCCTGATACCTATAATACGCTTATAGGCCCTAAAAACTCCGATCTTTCTGGCGGCCAGAAACAAAGGATCTGTATAGCCCGCGCACTGATTGCCAACCCTGCGATTCTTTGTCTGGATGAAGCAAGCTCGGCCCTGGATCCTTTTTCTTCTTCACTAATCGATGAAACCATCGATAAATTAACCGGCTTGCATACAATTATTTCGATAACACACAGGCTAAGTTCGGTTGTCAATGCTGATTTGATACTGGTTATGAAGGAAGGTGAAATTGTGGAATCGGGTAACCACAGCACTCTGGTTAATCAAAATGGATTTTATAATCAGCTATGGAATAAACAAAAAGGCTTCACCTTAATGCCGGAACAGGGCTTTGTGCGAGTTAATCCTGCATGGCTTGAACACATACCTCTTTTTGCGGAATTCGATAAAGAGCTCATGGTTGACATTGCGAACAACATGACTACCGAGCGATTTGACAGACATGAAATTGTGTTTAAACAAGGTGAACAAGGGGACAAGTTTTATATTATCGCTATCGGTATGGTTGATGTGTATTCTATTGAAGATGGCGAAGAAATAATCATCGCAAGTTTAAGTGATGGCGACTTTTTTGGAGAAGTCGCCTTGCTTTATAATTGTGAGCGAAATGCCACTGTCAAAACAAGTTCGACTTGCCTGTTTTTGTCTCTGTCTTCCGATGGTTTTTATAAAATTATTGAACATTTACCGAAAGAGAAAAAGGACTATTTGCTTGAGAAGGCCTATGCTCGTTTGAGCGGCGAACAAAAATTAAAAAACATCCATGCTCGTTTTACAGTTTAATAATTCCTGGGCTTAGTACATTGCTCTTGTTCAAAGTAAGCATTCAATATAATGCTGCTAAATAGGACAGACAAGTTATTTATGGAACTTATTTTTCATTTATGAAAAAATGACGTCTTTTAAATGGAGTAAGGACAAAATTAAATGAAAAATAGTATGTTTAAACAGGAGCAAGCCACTTCCTCACCCGCGATTAAGCATGTGATTGACTTGCAAGGATTTGAAATCAGCTCGAAACAAAGGCCAGTACCCGCCCTGCCTTCAATAACTGAAGAGTTATTGCAGAACTTACAGAATCACTTGGGAAATAAGTTTGTGGCTGAGGAGCTGATTAATAAATTGCCCAAAGTCGACCTCCATGTTCATGGAGAAGCCGGATTCATAACGGTTAGAAGAGCAAGGGAAATTGCCGCAAGAAATGGTCTTCAATTCCGCGAAGATCTTGTTCATGAGAGCGGTAACCTGTTTAAATATCGAGGGGTAGAAGACTTTCAAGGCTTTCTCGATGATTTTTTTGAAATTTCCGATTTTATTAGAACACCACAGGATATCGAGGACATTGCCTACGATTTTTACAGATATTGCTATGAAAATAATGTTATTTTCGCCCTTCCCGGCATATCCTGGGTCCAGTGCAAAAAATACATGAGTTTTACTGATTTTAATCAGGCTTACAACAGAGCATTAGTGAGAGGCATGCAGGATTTTGGCGAGATTAGTGTTTTAAGACTGCGTTATTATCAGGAGCGCCACCACTATCCAGAACCATTTAATGAGATTTGGAAAGATCTTAAAAATTGCCCTAATGGATTAATTACAACAATAGGCCTGGCTGGCAATGAAGGGCCATTTCCGTTTGAACTATTCAAAGAGTTTTACAAGGAAGGCAAAGAGCTTCGCTTATCAGCAGAAAACCCAGCCTGGTATTTTACGGCGCATATGGAAAAATCCTCGGATGCGAAGATTATACTGGAATCGACAGAACTTCTTGATTGGGTAGCACATGGGCAAAATAGTGCTGATGAGGAGGAGTACTTAAATATAATGAAAGATAAGGGCGTAACGCTTGAAAGCTGCCCTATCAGTGATATTACAGTATATCCTAATGAAATTCCTGGTTTGGATAGACACAAGCAATTTATAAAGTTTCTGGAAAAAGAAATAATCTCATTGAACTCGGATGATCCGGCATTTTTTGGTGGAGTTGACCGCGTATATCGGCAAGTTTTCGCTGCCAAACTGGCTGATTTGCAGCAATTGCTGCAATGTACAGTGAATGGATTATTACCTGCACAGCATGCAACCCAGGAAGAGCTCAAACAAAATCAACCTGTTTTTTATCAGGATCAGCAACGCATCGCAATGGCAGGATTGTTGAAAGTTCAGTTTTTCCAGTATTACTGCATGATGCTTCCCGCATTACTCAACTTATCCTCCGAAAGTGCGAAAAAATTGTTTGCAATTAATTTAAAAACTTCAGAAGCAAGCCTGGCTGAATTTTTGTCTGAGTTTCGCCCTGTAGCTGATCAAAGCATCTCGAATGCGCTCTCTGGAATGCTCCAATGTAAATGCAAAATCCGCGGCCTTAGTCAGGCTATCCTCCAGACAACAGTCGATCTGCATAAAATTTATATTCAAAAATGCGAGAATGCAAAAACCAATCAGGATGATAACGAGGCTGATGACAAAAATGACTTTGGCCATGCAGTTGCATCAAGCATTCTTTGCTTGAATGGAATGCTTTCATAACATAGAAGATAACCGGTCCCCACTGGGGACCGTCTTAATCAGTAATCGTACTTCTGACTTTGACTGAATCCTTAAAGCTGTAGACTGTAATAGGGAACCGAGCCCTTCTCTCGTTGATAAGCCACAAGCTGATCGATTCGCTTTGTTTCTTCTTCATTTAGTCCGCTCTGTTGTAGAAGATTTTGTTGCAGAAAACTATAACGATTTGATAATTCACTGGCGTGCATTATTTGCTTTGCCAGCAATACCTTGTTTAATTTATTTTCCTGTATCTCCTCATCGCTGAGTTTTCTTTTCTTACCAAAAAGAAGAAAGGTTCTTGATGCGGTTTTCACAGAAACGGTTTCCCGAGACGCATTTTTTATTCTTAATTGCTCTTGCGAAGAAAATTTGGAGTTTAAAGGCTGTGTTGTTTTTATTTTACAGTAGCGATCGAGTTCATCAGGATCTTCAAAATTTACCGGTTTTGCTGTCTTATCTTTCGCTTCAGAATTCTCTTCCCGCACTCTTTTCAAATCAGCAAGGCTATTGCTGAGTATGTTACGCGTGTTTTCGTTTAGAGAGTTCACTCTGGCCTGCAAACTCCTAAGTTCAACATACACTGCAACCCTCATATGTCGGCAAGCCTCTCGCTGTCTTAGATTGAGAGTATTGTTTCGTAAAAGCAGATCGATTTTTGATAAAGTTTTCTTTAATCGAAATATCTGAAATGGAATAGTCTCTGCTTCCTTGCATTGCCGCTCAAACCAGGCATCAATACAAGACTGAGAACAGGATCCCATTTTCTGATGTTTTATCTGATGATCATCATCCAGTAATCGCCCCTGTCTTTGTAATTCGGATAATGGCTGCAGCATATTTTGTAAACCGGTTTTAATATCCGGTGCGGTGGTGATTCTAGGCGCTAATAACTCTGGCATTAACGAGCCTGTTACCAGCTCATCGATGTCAATTGGGCTTGTTTTTTTAGCGGGGCTTTTATCCAGGCCAAATACATTGTCTACAATTGAGGTTAGCCAACTATAACTTTTCTGGACACCATACCCGGTATTAATAAACAGGAAAACTGAAGAATCCTTCTCAAGTTTTTCCACTTCAAACAGAGTCGCATGCCCTCCCTGAGTAGAGGCAAAACCGTGGCTAAAAAGGGCAGACTCCCCAGGACAAAGATTATCAATTTTTTTAATCGCCTCAAATGTCATTTCATCATGCAATTGTTCATTAAGCGTTTGTACATCCTGATGACGTCCATTTTTGATAAGATACTCTGTTTGCGTACGATGTCTCAAAACTCGTCCTTCCTGCTCCTCACAACTCTTGAGCTGCACCGCTATTCGCTTGAGTCGGAGCTGGATCTCAGATTGCTCGGGCAAGGTGCTGATATAATCATTTAAATCTGAAACATAATCACGATAAGCGGTAACACTGGCATTTCCTTCCAGGTAATCGGGTACGTCTGTAACGGAAAGTAAAGAGCGATGCGACAAATTCGATAACTGCCTGTCGATATCTTTTTCACTATCCACAAGAGAATCAATTTGCTCGTCCACAATGGATAGCACCCATTTATCCAGGAAGTCAAAGCTAAACTTCATCTTTTCCAAGCTTTGAATTTGTTTTTTTAATGACTTATTGAGTGAGAGAAGTCGAGATTCATCTTTCGGGACCCAGCCAAAGAAGTAGAAAATCTTCTTCCACCAGCTTTTTTTACTGTAAATTTGCGTATCATAGAAGTCATTGTTTTTTTCGAGAATTGATTTTAGAAAATCAATTTGCGCAACAAGGCTTTTCTCCTTATTTTTTTTATAATCTGTATGAAGTGTGCGTGCTTCATCGTATATGCTATGCAGGGTATAGCTTTTGTTAGGCTTTTGCATGAAATTTTTTAAATTTCGGCGAGATACTAAATTGTAGTGAACTGACATGAAATAATCGGATGATGCTATTTTTGACATATTGTATAATTTGTCTAGCATGATGCCAAGCTATAGAAATTAGTAATTGAAAAACTTGAAATAAAATACAGACGCCTTGAAACAAAGCCCCATAAAGTATAAAATAAAGCCTATTTGATTTATTTCCGATACCAATGCCAAACAATTCTACTGAGACCATGCCTGTACCTGGCGATAATCCAAACGATAACATTTCTAAACACAGATACGCTGGCAGCCAGTTACAGGGGGGGCGTGCTTACCAGGAAGATACTGCCGCCTGGTTTAAATCAGACTCCGCTTCTTTGGACTTGACACCCCTGCAGATTGGCCAGCGTCTATGGACTGCTTATCGGCAAATTGACGCTGAAATACTTAGAGATAAAACACTTGAACAAGTCGGTTCAACCGCAGTTACAACAGTGATTAAAAATAATTTCCTGATTACCGCACTTCTTGCAGATGCTGCAGCATTCGCTGCTGTTTATAATGAATCTGGCGAAGTGATTGATGTCTACAGATTAAATGCGAGAGAGCACAAGCCCGAGCTCGAAAGAGCACGTATAATGGAATTCGAAGATTATTATGTTTTAAATGGCCGAGTTTGGGGCAGACTTGCCGTTTCCAGAGCAATTGGCGATGCCTTTTTTCTACCTGTTATCGCCGATTCAGACATTTCCATTGTCGACTTGTCCAATATTCCCGCAGGATATTCAGTAAAATTAATTAGCTGCTCAGACGGCTTTACAGATGGAGCACGCAAGCAGGTAAAAACGCTGGGCGACGTTAAAAAGGCTCAGGAAAACTATCTGAAGGAAGCAATCGCCGCTGCTGGTAAATCAGAAACCATTTCAGAAGGCCAACTTTCTGATCATCTTGCTTACTGGGCTATCACAAATGGATCTAGCGACAATGTGACCGTCGCAGTGCAAACCGTTAAACGGCCAAATGAGGTGCCTGGTTTTATGGGCATGAGCGGTGTGTACGATGGCCACGGTGGACAACAGGTCTCGGCTTACATAGCTGCTCGCATCCAGGATAAACTGGAAACCCTTTTCGCAATGAGTGAAGAGGACTATCAAAAACTTGAAGACAGCGCATTTTCTCAGGAAAAAGCTTTTCTCCGCGACAATACAGATCTGAAAGTATTTGATCTGAATACCCGATTGAAAAAGCCAGAGCCTGTTAGCGAAACCTCCGCAGCCTCCGATGCAGAAAAACTATCCGCACCAGGTAGCTCCGGTTTCTTCGAATCGAACAGTTCACCAAAAAAAGGATTAAAAAGGACAGTATCGATATTGGACTTAAAGACGGTAATAACGGATACAGGGAATACAAGAGATACAGAAGATGAGCAGCGCAATAAAAAAGCAAGGCGGGATGACAGCTCATCCTCCAGTTTTGTACCGTGATAGAGACGGGTAGCTTAGTTCAGCTGCGATGACTCACTTTACCTGTCGTCATTGCGAACAAAGTGAAGCAATCCAGATCGAAGCTTGAGCAAAGCAAGGAACTGGCTTGCTTCGCTAACGCTCGCAAAGACATTTTTTACGCCCCCATCTTCATTTACGCAACAATATCTTCGTGAGAAGGACAGCCCATCTCTTCCAAAACAAAATCCATTTGCTGAAAATACTCTTCCCATGAGGGGTATTTAAAACTATTAATACGCTCAAGTTGTGCCCTTCTGCGACTACTCTCCGACGCAGCGTATTCTGAGATAAGTTCTTTCCAGCGCCTGCCATCCAAAGGATCAATATAGTCAGGAATATGTCCTGCAATTTCTTTAAATACCGCCAGATCGCTAGCAATCACTGGTACTTTCAGGGTTAAGGCTTCAACAAGAGGCAAGCCGAACCCCTCACTGAACGATGGAAAAAGCAGAGCTTGAGAGTGAGAAAGATAGGTAACTAAATCTGCATCCGGGCAATGTGATAATTCAGTGACGAACGTTTTAAGAAAATGAGAACGCTCGAGAATGTCTACCACATTTTCACACTCCCAGCCACGTTTGCCAATGATGACTAAATGAGGAGCGTTTTCTCCCATCTGTTCCACTAACTGGCGCCATATCTGCAGTATTAATAAATGGTTTTTTCGCGGTTCAATGGTACTTAACATCACAAAATAGGGCTTCTGGATTGGCCTTAAACCAGGTTCAATAGCTGGTGGAATTCCTGAACCCAGCAAAATAGCCTTAGTATAAGGTAAATCATAATTGTGCTGCTTTGAATAAAGGATTAAGTCATTCAGAGTCGCCTCTGAATTGGTGATGATTGCGCTTGCCAGCGATAAAATGGAAGCCATTTTTTCGTGGTATCGCCGGTCTTCTCCTGGGCTGCAATATTCAGGATACGTAATCGGGATAGTATCATGAACGATAAAAACGGGTTTAATACCCTCTTCTTTTGCCAGACGTTGATAATCGGATTGTCTTAAACCGACATGCCCCGTGTTTAGTAAAAAGGCTGGCTTCTCTTTACTCATTTTTTTGCGCGAGAAAATGCCGCTAATAATACATTTGGCTAACTGGGAACGAGTACCCTCACTGTTCAGCCATGTGAATAATGCCTTAGATTGAGCCCGCGGTAAAATCCAGCTCCGGCCGCTCCAGCGTACAAGCGCGAGCCCTCTTTCGCTATAGTGATTGACGAAAGCCTGAGTAACCCTGTCAATACCCGTAATCGTTTGTTTTTTAAGTTTACGCCGCATTAGCCGGGTGATATCAATAACAATATTCATTCAGAATCCTTATGCAATATGCTGTTTCAACCAATCCAGCATATACTCCTGAACCTCTGCTGGCGCTTGATCGATACTTTGCATGCATACAAAAGCGACATTCTTATTTTTATGGGCCTGATTCAGGCGTTTTTTTATTTTAGGAAAAGAATGACTGGCCCCATTAACCATTGCCACCTTCTTTTTAAGATCATGCACTGCCCGCTTTTCTTTTAAATCAAAATGAACCATCAAGGGTACGCTCGATACCTGATCCGCATGTCGAAATGGAATGCGTATATTCCTGGAAAACAATTCGGAATTGTTTGTCATGTACTTCTCAAAAGAACTTCGGAATAAAGGAAAAGGGGCATGCGGGAGAAGATAAAAATGCGTATCCCAACCGCTCATTCTGGCAGATTTTTCCTGCCATGCCCGATGAGGATTAGTCTTTGGAAGCGGTTCCTTAATGCTAAACCATTGGCTTAGCTGTTTTTGCAGTCGATAAGTCCATCTTTTCTCTGCCTGTACCTTCCATTCGCCTCGAAGAATTAATTGCTGGTTGCGAAAAAAATCCTCCGGGCTGACCTCCCGAATGATAAAAAAATCGTCGTTGAGATAAAGAAATTGATCCGACAAGCCGGGAATATGCCAAATTAACCACTCCACACTGATGCTGTTGAATACCGGTGCTTTTGAGCCAAACTCTAAAAGCAATTCATTCTGATCAATTATTTTAATTTTTTTTGCCAGATTACTACCCTGTAAATCTGCGATTACCGAAGGAATTTGCTGATTGGTGATAATAAAGATTGTTCTAATCCAGGGGGCGAAACGATCAAGCGAAAGCAGGCAATACTGAATTTCATTACAGTGGTTAATACGTGTTGGTTCAACGGCCGTATGCTGTTTGATTCCCAATTGTTCGCAAAACGATCGCAGCTTCTCCAGATAAACAGGATCATGGCCGTCAACCCATGAAATAACCGCATCAATTGGATTCATATTCTCTCTGGGCTCTCTCACAAACTCACAATTTTAAAAGAGTTTAATTGAAAGTCCAGAAAACTATGAAATTTATTGAACTAAGGGCTTGAGGGGGGGCGCAATTGGGTAGAATCCTCCAGGCATTGCAAACTTAAGTTTCTTTTAAAAAATAAATGACTGTTTTCAGTCATCGCAGAACTCAATATAGATTTTCTGAATGACTCACCAAATGATTCAAAGACCTCAAGATTAGCAAGCGCGTCAGTCATTTCTGACAAATAAGACCCCCATCTTGGTTTTATATTGGCTAATTTATCATTTCTGCTGTTTAATAATCTGATAAAGCTGACTGCAAGCATTTTTAATTCTTTAGAACTCTTCTGATCATTTTCCAGAAGATCGACAGCAGCGACTCTCAACTCGTTTGCAAGTTCCAATATCTGTTTTCCTTCAGCAGGATAATAAATTGAAAGAGTCCAGGCGAATGCTTCCAGACGGGAAAGATGAAAATACAATCCCTGGCTATCAATGCTAAAAAAGAATAAACCACATGCCACATTTTCTTTTCCCGCAATCAATTGAACAGGAGCCTGATTACCCAGAAACTCCTGAGAATATATATCTTTTACCAAGGCTCGTTTAATCTCGATACGTTCATTGTTTTCCAGCTTCCAGTTCACTTCGGCCGCCACCAGTTTTTTAAGCCTGTTATTGATACCATATTTATATTTTTCTACCAAGGCTCTACTGATGAGTTCGGGCATTAGACTTCGGAGGCCCAGCAGGGTTAATACAAGACTCTCTAATCGGACTCTTTTTATCGACTGATTAATTGAGATACATGAAAATCTGTCGCTCAGATCGTATGCTGATGAATTGGAAAACTGGTGCTTTCCAATATCAATCAAGCTTTGAACTATTGCATGTCCCTGAGGAGATGTTAAAACTACTCTTCTGTCATATAACCTGTTGAAAAAAATTGTATAATAACTCTCATATTGCTGATCAGGATCGCCTCTGCTCTCTTCTCTGAAGAGTTTGCAAGCCAGATCCCTTAATTCCACCTGGAAAGAAGATAGATTGCAATTGATACGATTGAGGCTGGAAATGCGTGAAAACAGCAGAGCATATGAGGAATCATTCAGTAGTTTATCTTCGACCGCTTCAGTCAGTTTTTGCCATCCCGGTTCATGGATCTGATAGTCATATTTATGAAGGTATTGCAATAACTCGAGTTTAAATCCAAGCTCGGCGCCTTCGGATTCAGGCGCTTCATAGGCTTGTTGTAATTGTAAAAACAGATGAAGCAAATTATTGGAAAAAGTGGGAAGTAATGATGAAAAATTAGCGGGAAACTTTTTAAGGAGGGTCATTATCGCTTCAAGAAGCTCTCGATCTCTAACCGGGATATCAAGCGTCCACAATGAGTGAATGAACAGATTATGATAGGCAGGAGGTATTATTTTAAAGAGATGCTCCCAGGCAGCTCTGACTGGCTTTGGTATGACACGATGAATAAAGCGGCGAAGTTGTAGTGAGCCTCCTTCAACTTTACAGTAGTCACTGCACAAACTGATATAAAAAAACTCGGAGTGTTCCTGCATGAATAAATCATAGAATAATTTCCCCCTTCGCGAATTGGGCCGTAAGCCAAAACCCATTTCAAATTTCAGTTTTGGCCATAGTTCATTTTCAATTTCGCTTAGTATCTCCCTCGCGGTAAAAAGAGACTCTTTCTCACTCTCACTATATTGGGAACGTTTTATTTGATCCCATCGGGGATAAGACGTGGTACAAAATGCCGCATTAGGGTATTTTTTAAGGAATTCAAGCTTTGGGTTTTTTAGTGCCAAAGCTTTTCTTAACAGACTCGCCTCAGATTCTGTAAGTGGTTGTCGCCCCTGAATTTTTTTTTGGATAATCGATTTGCTTTCCCTATTCAAATTATCGATGAAAGATTCACGCGCAGTTCCCCCATACAAGTAAAAATAATATATCTCCCCCTGAACCACTTGCAGGTAAATCTGGTCTTCTTTGAACTGAGTGAATAAACGGTGCATTATCAAGGGTCGTGCATAATTTTTTGGAATTTCCGGTTTGGGAATTGGAAGAACGGGTACAAAATCACTGGTCCATACAACAAAATCATTGGTATATTTTGCATGCAGCAAAGAGAGCCCGAGAATCATATGAACAAATTCTTTTAAGAGAATGGGTTTATCCTCACTTCCGAACTCCCTGAAGAGATGATTAATGACACCCAGAGACCATTCCAGGGGCAGAATTTTATTAAAAATTTCCATTTCGACAAAATAAAAAACCTTATTAACAAAATTTGCCGCTAACTGTTTCTCATCATCATCCGCAATCCGTCTAATTAGTGGTGTCAGGAGTTCTTTATACCAAGGTGTCATAGTTCCGTGCCTGTTAATTAAATCCATTCCAAGTATTTTAATAAGAGATGGAAGCCCTTATAATTTAGTATATTCATAATGGTAGCTTAAGTTAAATCGAATGTGCCTGAAATAATGCCATTCAATGGACGCGCTCTTATTATTAACAGGGAACTGGTCAAATTTAATGTCAAAATTTTTTTTTTATACCGGCCAGAAAATTTTTAGCCTGCATCGGGCAATTACTCTCTTTTTTGTTTATCTGGGCCATTTATCCTATTGCTTCATATTCAAATGGCAGGATGTGCGATGGAGCCATACCATTCTTGGTACTCTGCACTCAGGATCAGTGCTGGTGTTTCCGCTCCTTATACTGAGCTGCCTGATTGGGATGTCTCTGGCTTATAGCATTAACTACATACTTGCACCATTCAATTTGCAGAATCAGGCATTGTTTATTGCACAAAGCACTATCATCCGCGATATGGCGCCCCTTCCGATTGGTTTTATTTTCTGTGTGCAATGCGGGCTTAATCTGATTAACCCGGATCATCCCAGCTTAAATCATACGCCCGATCGGGTAATGCTGGAGACCATTATTCCTTTGATTGTAGGCGTCAATATTACAGCGATGTTACTTTACACCTACATATCAGCGGCTTTTTTTCTCAGTGTTTTTTTAACCTTTTCCTATCTTTTGCATATGAGCACCGACGAATACCTTTTGCGTCTTTCAGAAATTATTAATCCAGCGGATGTAATCACTTCGCTGATCAAAACTATTCTGTATGCAAGCATTGCCAGTTATACTGCAGGTTATTACTATTACTACGTTACCAGTAAGGTGATGCCGGTCAGAAGAGCAGTTTCAAGAATTATAACCCGGGGTTTATTTTGGCTGGTTGTGATTAGTGTGTTGGTCAAACTGAACTTTACTTAACACTTTAGGAATTTCATGGAACAGGAAAGATTTTATATCGGAACAGGTATTTTTGTTTTTTTTGCTCTCATTCTAGCCGTATTTGGTACCCTATTCGTTTATAATCAATACCTTCATGGCAAAATTGAAACCTATGTCATGTTATTTAAAGGCTCTCTCAGCGGACTGGATGCTACCTCGCCTATCACCTATCGCGGCGTTAAGATCGGTGAAGTCAAACGTGTTGAGCTGACCGCTACCAAGTCCAAGACCAATGTATCTATTCCCGTATATGTGGAATTCTTTGTCGAGAAATCATTTGAGCCTGGGGATAATCCAATTCAAATTCTCATCCAGAATGGGATCGTTGCTACTATTTCATCACCCAATTTGCTGACAGGTACCTCCAGTATTGAGCTGGTTCTTGCGGAAAAAAAACAGGCTTCTGTTAAAGCCAGAACTTTTCATGGCGTCCCTTTATTTCCAACAGAAGTGGCTGTCGAAGACGATATGAGCGCCAAAGATACAATGCGAACGGCCAGGCGTACACTGAATGACATCAGTAATTTTGTTAAATCGAAAGAACTAAAAGAAGCCATTATAGCTATTCAGACAATGGCTGACAGTATTAATCAATTTGCCGATTTGATGACAGGCCAGATACCAAGCGCCTTGATCTATTGGAATGAAAGTTTGAAAGAGGTATCCAAAATGGCTTATTCCGTGCGCACGCTTACTGATTATCTGGCGCGCCATCCCGATGCCTTGCTAAGAGGAAGGTGATGAAAAAATATCTCTTAATTGTACTGACGTTACTCTTGGTTGCCTGTGGTCGAAGTAAAGAGCCATTGTTATATGTCATTAATCCCATTTTGAATACAAGCTCACAGGCATACAGTCATTCAGTAATGCGTATTGGTATCGACGATGTGAGTATACCGGAGTATCTGGCCAAGCCCCAGCTGATGTTTTTCCTTAGCGCTAATCAGAGTAAAATGGAAGATGATCATCAATGGGCTGAAGGTTTGCAGAGTAATGTTAAAAGAGTGCTTCGCAGCAATCTCTCCACGCTTATCCCAAATGCCGTGGTCGAAGTAGCTCCCTGGGACCCCAAATTTGATCCCGCCATTCAGCTTCAGGTAAACATTAACGAATTTAAAGTGGATAGTCAGGGCAACAGTATCCTGCAGGCGGATTATGTGATCTATGGACCATCCTTTGAGAACAGGAAATACAGTGCTTACTATCACATCAAGTTACCGGTTGTTAACCAGCAAACCCTTGTAAGCAGTATGAACGCTAATTTTACCTGCTTAAGCCGTGATATCAGCCGCCACATCCCAGTGAAATTAGCGGAGAAACCCAAGGAGTCTCCAGAGACTTCCCTGCCGCCGCTAACTACGAAATAAGCCTGGTCCTGGCCTCACTGCCATTGAGTTAGGGAAATTCTGCAATTGCATGCAGGTTGTGCCCTTGGCACAACATTGAGTTCTGGAGTGGTTAAACCCCTTTGCTGGGCCAAGGGCACAACAATAATTCCTTAACTTAATGGCAGGTGAATCCTGGCCCGACCTACGGGTTCTGATAGATTGCCAGAAGAATTTCCTCTTCCAATCCCTTTGCGATATAAATAGGCTTTTCAACTCCGTTGATAATGATTGAAAAGACCAGCGGACTTCTTTCAGGACGCATCAGAAAACCGGATAATGAAGAAGCATCATGGAGTGTTCCTGTTTTGGCATAAACCAAATGATTCAGATCTGTCTTTGTCATACGTGCCTTCAGACTGCCGCTGCTGCCTGATTGCGGCAATGCCTTAAAAAGGATTTCACGCAACTTTTGATTTTGATACAAGGAGTCCAGCAAATTAACGAGTTGCTGAGCTGTCAGCAGGTTGTAACGTGTTCCCTCCCCGTCGTAAAGAGCAATTTTCTTAACATCAACCGAGGTATTCTTGCTTAATATCTGTTTAATTGCGAATACCCCCTGCTTGTAGGAGCCCTCACCCGTAATAGCAAAGCCCAATTCTTTAGTGAAGCTATTTGCATAAAGATTATCTGACTCTTGCAGCATATGCGTAATCAATTTTTCAGCGGCAGGTGATTCCAGGCTGGCGATCATTTTAGCATCGGCAGGCGCTTTGCCGGTATTCACATGACCGTTCAAAGCAATATGATGTATTTTGAGATAGTCTTCAATTAACTTCCTGGCTCTTGCTACAGGCTGCGGAATGGCCAGCCTCATCACTTTGGGATCTTTAGTCTGAGCGAGACAACCATAGAGTTTCAAGGTATTGCCAGGCATGACTTCAATATTCATATTGCAATGATTTTTTTCGGTTTGAGCAGATACCGTATCCACCTCATTGATGAGATGCAGTGGATTATCAGGCTTCTGCGATTGAATCTGAACCCGTTTGTTTAAAAGCCTGGAGCTGGTAAATTTAAATGCAACCTCATTCGCATCAAGAATTGCCGCTGTATCGGGAGCAGCATAGTACCAGCCCAGATCATCAAAGGACGTTCCTCCAGGATAATAGGGTGGTTTAAAATGTGATACGTCTATTATCAAATTCCCTTTGATCTTCTTTGGAAGACTTGAAAGCAAACGGGCCAAATCCTTAGAAGTCAATGATGGAGAGCCATTGAAAACCACATAAACATCATTCCCTTTTGTCATTAATCGAGTTTTGAACTTATATTCCGGAGTTAATTGATAGAGCGCTGCCGCCGCGGTTAGCAGCTTGGTGCTGCTTGCTGGTGCCAATAGCTTATCCGGATTTTTACTGTAGACTATTTCGTTTGTAACAACATCTTTCACCACTATCCCCACAGTCGCCTGGGGCAGTTTCTGTTCAATTAATTGTTCAATTTTTTCATTAAGATCAGCATAGACAGAGGTGCTGCAGAATAGAAACAGTATGCCGGCAAAACGCATAGAGCTCTCCCTTTAATCGAGTTAATTTATACTGTAGGGGCGGAAGGAATGGGATCCTTGGACATTTCTCCTATTCCCAATGCTAAGGCCAACAGTCCGGAATAAACTGCCTCCAATATAAAATACGCTTTACATAATGCATGCTCATCGTTGGCACATTCCTCACCCATTATGTACAAAGCAATGATAAATGCCAGCTGAGTTAAAGTAATCCCGGCTTCCAGTCCATTAATGATTTTTTCGCTTGTGTGGGTTGATGTGCAAAAGACGGTATAACCGGATGAACCAATTTGCACCACTTTACTCGGAATTGCATTGAGAGTGCCGCCGCTAATGGCATTGAGCCCATTTTCAACAACTGTAGCCACAGCGGATGCTTTTTGAGCTCCCCGATGAGTTGATGAGGATGAATAATAAGGGCCAAATAAGCCAGACATAGAAATCTCCTGAAAACTACAAGGTCACAAACTATATCTGGTTTCGGGTGAAAACGAAAAGTATTTTGTATAGAGTAAACAGAAGAACAATTTTATCGCCGCCATACGAACAAATTGAAGCAATCCAAAAAACTTTTCGAATTGCTTCCGAATCACATTACTTTAGTAGGCGATGGATCATCCAGTTTAGAATCATTTCCCCCTCTTACCTCTTTTATCTGTTCTTTGAAACTTAAAAATTTCATTGAATCCTTGACACTGTTAACAGTCTGCTCCGCTTTGGTTTCTTTTGGTTTAAGGGATGGGAAATAGTTGCCTATCCAGGATAATAGTTTCTGAAATTGGCGGCCGAGCCAGTTTTTACTTTTTGAAGACAATTGATCTTCGGCAGTTTCAATCATTGTTACCGCGGTTTTTCTAAATGCCTGAAGGTCTTTTTTGTCATGAGCCTGTCCGGAAAAGTAATTCATTCCATGAATCGTCAGATTATGGGCCATCTCTCTGATAATCATTCGATCTTTACTATTAACTTCAGACGATTCTGCGCGTCCTCTTAATTTAATAAGCGCGTCAAAAAATAATTTTTGATTGGCCTCTTCCTTCTCAAACTGATGGACTGTACTAACTGAGTGACTCACAAATACATCATACTCTTTTGCCAGTTCTGATAAAGGATTACTGGGTGGAATATTTGCAGCAACTAGCGCTTCCTGCATGAGAGTATTGTCTTTAAGGATGTTTTCTTTATAGAGCTCAATAAAGTTGTTGGCCAAATCCGCAGGTAAAGCATCGACCATGCTCGATAATTGAGTAATCAATACCCTGTAGGATAATTGGGAAGGTACTTCTTTGTTTTGAGCATCTTTAAACATAATTAAATGCGTCATCAACTGATCAAAAACCTCAGGGCTTCTGTTTGCAATAGAGCTAAATTGATTATGGTTCTGAATAATGAACCTGATGTCTTCATCGGATAAACTCATCTGATCCGGATACGCCAGTTTCCAGAGCGCTATCATTTTATCCAGTTTCCAGGCATTTTCCGGTTTATCTAAATCGGCAGCATGGGTATTAAGTGCATCGAGCACCTCTTTTGCTGGTAAACCCTTGTCGATATAAGGCCAATATTTATCAAATTTCTTTTGATTCGCAAAAGGAATGTCTCTTAATGCTTCATATTTCCAGACAATGACGTCATCCTTGGGTGCAGGCATTAAAAGAGCTTCTTTTTCCTTTAGATTACTTACAACAAACTCCCCTTCCCCCAATAGCTCTTTAATCTCGGGATTAGCTCTGAAAAATTCGTGAAGAGCTTTTGGTTCATTGTTATTTACAAAATCAGTGAGTGACAGGGATTTAGTTGCCAATGTCTCCTCTAAATTTCTTAAAAACGCGACAATAGCTTCAGAATGTTCAGGAAGATGGCGATTTAAACGTTGAGAGAAATTCTCCCGATCATATAAATAGAAATCCAACAGCTTATTAATTTTAGGAAATTGATAAGGAACAAGTGGTTTTAACTCAGGACGTCCATTGATATCAAAGTGTTCTGCATTCATTAATTGAGTCATAAACTCTTTATCAGAATCACTGCCGCTGAAATGAACCGCATCATTTCGTTCCCATAAACCTGATGCGGGATTGAAGTTGAAATGAATAGTTAATCCTGCATCGATATTATGAAGCATTTTTCCATTAGTGTCCCAAAACTGAATACCTTGGATGAAATAAGTTTGTGTAAATTCATCACCATTCTTTTCAATATTCCATCGACTGGAGGCTGTATTCCACTTAGCAATGATACCTCGCTGGGTGTAGAGTTCAGAGTTTTGCAAGTGAGCAATACAATAATTTATTGCATAGGAAAGATGTTGGGACTGAGCCTTAACCAGATCTAATGCCTGTGTTTCTGAAATCTTTAGCACTTCAGCGAGCTTAGAAACAGCGGTAGTATTATTTAGCACAACAGTTTGGCCATTAAATTTCAGATCACGTTCAGAATCATTCACAATTTGTAGCTTTTTCCCCGAAACAATTTCTTCTTTTATTTTTAGACTCTCACGGTTAAGCAGTAGTTGAGAGTTTTTTGTTTCTGCAATAGAGATTATTGAATTAAGTTCTTGTTCAAGTTGCGCTTTGACAGTCACTAGCTGATTCTTAAAATCATCTACTGACTCGACAGGTTGTAGTGCCTTATACACCGCCTTGGGTGCATCGGTATTATAGAGATCAAATTGAGCATGCCATTCCAGAAACTCCGGGCTGGCCGTTGGATTTTCCGAATCACTAAATGAGACAGGCCTTATTTGGTTAAATAACGTTCCAGGTAAAGAAAACATTAATGCGTAGAGCTGAAATCGATCACGATCAGTGGACTCAGGAGACAAGGGAATTTTGCGTAAAAATTCCTTCATACGAGAATCAAACTGATATGCTTCATTTAACCTACCCTCTTGTGAGAAGAAAGGCTCAAGATCAGCGTTTTCCAGTTTGATTTTGCGCTTGTCTAACCAAATTGCCTGAGGACCATTCAAGGCCTCAGTCAAGAGATGATTATCCTCCAGGGTCTTCAGGATCAAATCAATATACTGTATCGCAACAGTAAGTGTTCTTTCTTCTTTTGTCTTCGCTGGCATTGTCATTACAACTATCTATTTGGTTATAGTATTAGTTTAATGTATCAGGCTTAAATAAATGTTAAGGATTTGAGATTTATTTAGAGACAAAGTCCAAAATACAGTCTTTGCGAGCGTCAGCGAAGCAATCCAGCTCCTGACTTTATTCAAGATTCGATCTGGATTGCTTCACTTCGTTCGCAAAGACGACAGTGTCGTGAGACTTTATCGATGCCATTTTTGCGGATGCGATTCACGCATCATTAAGACGGCCAGCAAACTAATTAAGAAGCAAACCGGCATGACTAACAAGGCTTTATTATAACTCGCCACAGTATACACATGAATGCCGCGAGTACTCACCCATTCTGTGCTCTGATGAAGAAATACGCCGACTAAGGGCTGGAATACCGCCCCGCCAATAAGAACTGATAAGTTATTAAAGCCAGAAGCGGTGCCCACTAACTCAGGAGGATTATTATCTTTAACCACTGCAAAACTAACCGTCTGACCGCCGGCTCCAATGCCTAAAAGAAATAACACAAAATACATCATCTGGATGTCAACCTGCGGAACATAGAGCAGAAAAATCGTAGCTACCAAACCGCAAAGTGAACTGATGCCCAAGGCAATTTTGCGACTGTGAATCCGGTCACTAACCCAACCGAGCAAAGGGCTTCCAATACCAATACCTAACCAAATCATGCTGCACAGGCCAGACGCAGTAAGCACTGAGATTTGAAATTTCTGTTGTAAATAAGGCACTCCCCAAAGCGCAGCAAAAACTGCGATTGGCGTCCAGATAGCACAGGCATACAAACCAGTTATCCAGGTATAGCCACGCCCACAAACCTGAAGTAAACGCCTCCATTCTTCTTTAAACTGGCGTTTGGTGGGGGATTGCGTTTGCTGATGTGGATAATCTCTGATCACAAACCAGATCAGAGCAGCCAAAATGAGCCCGATAAAAGAAAGAATAAAACTGGATGTGCGCCAACCCACTGCTTCAATTAAAGCAGCTAGCGGCACTTCTCCAAACATCGCTCCAACAGAGCTCATTAACTGGGCAACACCTGCCAGAATAGCGAACTGCTGAGGTGGAAACCATCTGGAAAGCAATACCAGAACGCCGATGAATGAAAAGGCAGAGCCGATCCCAATTAGAAAACGACCCAGGGCGGCGGTCAGCAAACTATCAGTTGCGGCAAAGAAAAAAGAGCCCACAGCACAGAGAATCAGTGCGTAGGTCATTAGTTTTCGAGGTCCGTAACGATCAAAAAGTAATCCAGCAGGCAATTGCATTGGCGCATAGGCATAAAAATAAAAGGCGGAAACAATGCCAAAGCCAGCAGCACCAACCTGAAAAGTATTCATCATAGGATCAGCCATAACGCTAGGCGCGACCTGTAACACAAACTCATACAGATAGAAGCTGGCTGATAATAAAAAAATGATATAGGCACTGGCTTTATTGGCCTGTTGATAATGCGGATAATGCGCTGTCACACCAATGTCCCGAGTGTCAAATCAAAAGGCACATTACACCCATTCGGATTTCTTTTGTCAATCCCCGCAGGATAAATTGCTCCAAGAATCGCAGGATATTTTGCGCCCGTAATCGATTTTAAATTGAAAGGAATGTGGTTCATCGTTTTAGCTGCAAACCAGGCAAACATCATGGCTTCAATATAATCAGCATGAATATTGAAGTCATTGCTCGATTTTACGGTACAGGCACTTAAAAGGGTCTGCAGCGACTGCAGCAACTCGTTGTTATGGGCACCTCCGCCGCAAATCAATACAGTAAGCGGTTCCGGAAATATTTGCTGGATGCCCATGGCTATTGTTTTGGCAGTCAGAAATAATAAACTGGCCTGCACATCCTCAGGAGGATAATCCCCTTTCAGATAGCGGCTTAGCCAGTCTAGGGAGAAATATTCCTTGCCGATGCTTTTAGGTGCTGGGCGTTTGAAATAGGGATCATTCAGTAATTGCTCGATGAGCTCCTGGATTATTGTTCCCTGGCCAGCCCATTCTCCATTTTTGTCATAACTTTTGCCAAGATGCTCGCTTATCCACTGATCCATAAGACAATTGCCGGGCCCCAAATCAAAGCCTGAAATTGTTGTTTCATTATGTAAACAGGTGATGTTGCTGATCCCTCCGATATTCACAATAGCTAAAGGGGTTTCAAGATGTCTGAAAATTTCCTGATGATAGGCAGGAGCAAAAGGTGCTCCCTCTCCACCAACAATTAAATCTCTTGTGCGAAAATCGGCAACCACCGTAATTCCGGTAGCCTCGGCAATAGTGTGGCCGCAACCTAACTGAACAGTATATGGGATTTGAGCACCTGCATCATGACATAGTGTCTGGCCGTGACTGCCAATGGCCTGAATCCACGGTTTCTTATCCTCATGCCTTAGAATAAGCTCCTGGGCAGCCGCGGCGAATTCTCGACCAATAAGCGTATGCAACTGGTTAAATTCGGCGATCGTTTTTCTCTCACCTTGAGAAACCGAAAGAATACTGTCTCTGACCTGATGATCATAGGGTCGGGTTAAACCATCGATAAAATTATTATTGTCATCAATCAGGGCGGCGTCAATACCATCCATACTGGTACCAGACATAAGACCCAGGTAAAATTTCATCAGATTCTCAGCAGGCATAAATAGAATCAGCTATTTTAATATGAATTTCAAACGCATGCTATGCTAATATATTGCCAGCATACTACGAAATAATTGAAAAGGAATCAGTCATCTGTGAACGAGAATAAGCTGGTTTATCTTGGTTTTCTTTCTTCCTTTTGTCTCGTAACCTTTGATTCTTTTCAGCCAGCTTTGCCTGCAATAACCAGTTATTTTGAGACTACCCATGCTCTCGGGCAATTAACCCTCAGTCTTTTTTTCTTTTCTTTTGGGGTAGCTCAACTCTTTTGGGGTCCAGTCATTGATTATTTCGGGCGTCGCAAAGCCCTTTTTTCAAGCCTTTACGTTTTTCTTTTTGCCACCTTGATTTGCACTTTCGCCACCAGTATTGAAATATTGATTATTGCAAGAATCATTCAGGGATTTGCAGCCTGCAGTTCCAATATAATCGCCTTCTCCACTGCACGTGATGTGGAGGATAATATTGACCGAGCCCGTCTACTATCCCATCTTTCGATGATCGTTACGGCCTCCCCTATTTTTGCCCCATTGATAGGCTCATTCATTTTTGTCAATTTTGGCTGGAGGGCCAATTTTGTATTTATGGCCTTGCTGGCTATTGTTTTATTTTGGGCCTCAATTCCTTTTTTAAAAGAGTCTCGCTATTGGCAGAGATCAGCCAAGACAATCTGGCACTACTTTAAATATTACAGGGAAATTTTATGGCATAGAAAATTATGGATAGGGACCATCATGGTTACATTTTCCTACACTTGCCTGATGATTATTGTGGTAAATGCCGCTTATCTGGTTATCGATAGTTTAAGTTACTCGCCACAAGCCTTTGCCCTTATATTCGCCTGCAATGGGTTAACTATTATTGTGGGGAATTATTTCGGAATCTGGCTAAGAGAGTATAAATCTCTCGTATGGAATATTCGTTTTGGTAACCTGTTAATGGTTGTTGGCTCAGCATTACTCATAATCTTATATATATGCTATGGAATTACACTGACCTCTCTGGCTCCTGTCCTCTTGCTCAGTTTTGGATTAAGTATTTCCAACCCGCCGACTGTCTCTTTGATTCTCGCTGATTATACTGAGCAAGCCGCTACCGTCCTTGGCTTTGTCAACACCTTCCGTATGTGTATGTCTTCAGCATTGGGAGGTCTGGTTGGCATTTTTCTTATGCAATATCCCTCACTTTTTTCAGTCAGTCTGTTAGCTTGCGCATTTATTGGTCTTGTTGCCAGCCTCTTTTGCAAGGAATAAACGAACTATACTTATAGTTAGCTTCGCTGTTTAACGGAATAAACTACAGGAGAGCATTATGTGGAAATATATTATTGCCTGGCTGTTAGGAGTACCGCTTAGCGTATTGGTTCTGATTTGGCTTTTAGCCCGCGTTTTCTAGTTGTATCAGCCGTGATAAACGCGTTTATTTTAAAAATCCGCGCAAAAACGCCAAGTTGTCTGCTTCCTTTGCCGGTTTATCCCAGCGTATACGATGTATTCTTGGAAAACGAAGCGCCAGACCTGATTTATGGCGCTTCGATTCACGTACCTCATCAAAAGCTACTTCAAACACCAGTTGCTTCTCTACTTCGCGCACAGGACCAAACCGGTTAATGGTGTGATGTCTTATCCATTTATCGAGTTCATAAAGCTCCTTGTCGGTAAATCCAAAATAAGCCTTTCCGATAGGAACTATCTCACTATTTTCCCATAAACCAAACGTATAGTCGGAATAAAACGATGAACGTTTCCCTTGTCCGCGCTGAGCATACATCAATACAGCATCCACCAGCATTGGATCTCGTTTCCATTTAAACCAATGGCCTTTTGGACGGCCTGCAATATAAGGGCTGCTTTTACGTTTTAACATAAGCCCTTCAACAGCCACGTGTTTTTCGGCAAGTATCTGATCTCTGATTACAAAAATATCCTGCTTATCCAAATCGAGAAGTTCGGATAATAGCCAGCTGGAATTCGGATTTTCTTTATACCAGGATTCAAGACTGACTCTTCTCTCCATAAAAGTCAGCGGACGAATATCCTTTCCGTTAATAGAAAGCATATCGTAAAAAATAATGGCGGCCGGGTATTTGTTAATAAGGTCTTTACCAGGATTTTTCCGATTCAAACGCTGCTGCAGTTCATTAAAGCTACCAACCGTTTCCTGACTTTGGACAACCAGCTCTCCATCAAGTACTACTTTTCCCTGTATTTCAGCAAGAATATCCGGGAATGAATGACTAATATCCTCTCCTGTTCGAGTAAACAATCGCTTGCCAGAGTCGGTTGAAATCAATTGAACTCGAATTCCGTCAAACTTTCTTTCTATAGCGTATTGTTCGAGATCCAGGCTATTCAAATCTTTTTCATTCAAAGGATGCGAAAGCATCACCGGATGATAATGGATACTCTCTGCAATTTGTGGATAGCCAGTGTGTCCTTCAAGCCAGGCAAACAACTCCTTATATGGCGGCTTAACAGCATGCCATAGATGCTCAATATCTTTCACATCAACCTGCCCGTACTCGGCAAGAGCTTTTTTTATAAACCGGGCAGAAACACCTACGCGCAAACTTCCAGTGCCTGTTTTCAATAAAGCCCAACGCTCATCCGTCGTCGCACTGTTTAAAAGCTCACGAAGATAGGATGCAATTCTTTCTTCAGATAAATGATTAAAGGTATCAATAATTTCACTCAATGCAGGAAGCGGCTTTGAAATTTGCTGGTTTGGCCAGAGTAATGCGATAGTGTCAGACAGATCGCCAACGTAATCATAAGATAAGGAAAATAATACCGGATCGACATATTCCTTCATTAACTCTTTTATCATACTCCATTTGAACGTTGGAAACTCTAGTGTGCCAGCAAGTATGGCCAGACCATAACCCCTTTCAGGATCGGGAGCTGTCGAAAAATAATTTTTTAGCAGTTCAGTTTTAGCCAGATTACTGTATGTGAAATACAAATCATTCAGTAAGCTCGAAAATTGATGCATATTCACTCCATATTTTCTTCGTATCCTAACAAATGCAGCGCTTGCGCCTGGTATCCCTTTTGCCGAGCATAATAAACAAGGGCTTCTTCGCTTCCATGTGTGACCCATAGCAATTCGGGATTAATTTCTTCAATGGTCTGGGTCAGTTCATGCCAGTCCGCATGATCAGAAATGACCAAAGGCAGATCAATACCTTTCTGTTTGGCACGTGCTCGAATCCGCATCCAGCCTGAGGCATAGCCTAAGCGAATATCTCCGAATCGCCTGTTCCAGCGATCCTGTAATGCGCTCGGCGGACAGATAACCAGTTTCCCGGCTGCAGTTTGCGGACTAAGTTGACTGGCAGATCTTAAATCACCCAGATCTATCCCTTTTTGCTGATAAAACTCACAGAATGCTGATAAGGCGCCATGAATATAAATCGGTTCATCAAAACCTGAAATCCTCAAACTTCTAATAACGCGCTGGGCTTTCCCCAAAGCATAGGCGGCAACGATATGACAGGTGCCAGAATGGTTTTTCATCGATTCCAATAAGCGGTTTAACTCTGACTCAACAGGCGGATGCTTAAAAACAGGTAATCCAAAGGTCGCCTCTGTAATCAGGAGATTTGCAGGCTCCGCTTCAAAAGCGGCACAAGTTGGGTCACCGGAACGCTTATAATCACCAGAAATAATCAGACGATATCCTTTAAATACGATAACAACCTGAGCACTTCCCAAAATATGTCCTGCCGGCAGAAAATAAACAGTCACGCCGTTAATATCAATCCTGGAATGGTAAGTAAGTCCTTGAAAACGGGTATTGCAATTTTCACCATAACGGATTTGCATGAGCTCAATTGTTTCAAAAGTGGCCAAGACCTCCTCATGGTCCATACGGGCATGATCGGAATGCGCATGAGTGATTACTGCTTTTTTTACTGAGACAAGCGGATCGATGTAAAAATCGCCAGGAATACAATAAAGTCCCTCAGGCTTTAAGCTAATCACTGCAGCGGCATCAATCCCCATGAAAACTCCTTTTTTCCGGATTACATTTAAAGTATGGATTAAATGAAAACCTTCATGCGATATTAGGTACAGATATTGATAGTCCCTCTCCCTAAGATAACCTTAAGCTAAATGTTCTAAAATTATTGTAAGCAGTAATCAGTTATACGAGTTTTAACATGTCTAACAAATCCCCTTTACCTGATTTTGGATTCACCAGCGTCAAAGGAATGGAGCAAGCTTATGTTATCCCCATGATTAATTTAATTCTTCAGGAGGGAGATATTAAGCTTAGTGCCAATGATAATGGGATATGTAATGGCTTGGCTGCGGTTTATGTCCAATATGCTCTCGAAGGAAAATCCAGCCAGTTTGCAAAAATCTTAGATGCTATAAATCGTAAGGGGGAGTTATTAGCTCAAAAGAAAGATCCTGAATCTATCCAAAATCAGACTGTTAGCGACAGCGAGATTAACAAGTTTATACGGGAAGTATTAAATGCCTATCTGCCCCAGGAGTTCAATAAAAAACTAAGCCAGGAGGATGCGGTACTCAATCTGAAAGTGCCAGTTGCCCAGCCTGCACCAGGACCTGACGGAGATGTCACGACTGTCAACGTGCCAATGAAGCTACAGCGCGTTTATAATATCGGGCTGGTCGCTGAGCGCGGTGACTGGAGAAATATCTTTAACAGAATGAGAGTTCCTGATACTGCCTGGACAGTTAGAACCCCAACACATGCAATCGCTGTATCAGTCAATAAAGAGGGAAATTTCGAAGTCTATGATCCGAATAATAACAAGTTTCGTGTGTTTACAGATGGAGAGAAAGTAAACGCTGCAGGTAAGTTAGCTAATTTTTTATCCAGGGAAGCGTTTGCAACAGAACAAGGCCCTCTGGAAACAATTCCCCTGACCATTAATGTCATGGCGCATCCTTCCTCAACCATCAATCACAGCTTCCCTGATAAAGAAAACTTTATTATCAAGAATATTATTAAAAATAATCCTGATCGAGCTAATGCCTCTGCCGACGTTGGCGATAATGTTCATTTTAATCAACTGACGATGGCAGCTATTCAGGACGATAAGGACTTAATAGAGGCCTGGTTTAGAAATGGAGCAAGCGATTCACGTATGGCGTTGAAAATGGCTGCTCGTGACAATAAACTGGAAGCAATGACTATATTGCTAGACGAGCAATATAGAAGTTTTTTAAATGATGCCGATGGAGATCCCAGTGTTGCTTATCTGGCTGCCAGTAAAATCGCACTGCAAGCAGGCCGACTACAGGCTTTTGAAAAATTCATTGAAGATGATTTTGTACGCCAAACACTGGATAAACATGTACAGAATGAGCAACATGGAAAAGTGTATCAGCTTTTTCTACTAAAAGGAGCAGCCGCATCTCGTAACCCCGATTGTGTCAAGGCGGTAATTAATTACTTAAATGAATCAGTACCAAATCTTAATCTGGCTGCATTAATCAAGTCAGAAGATGTACTGGATATAGCAAGAAATGCAGGTGATCAGCGATGTCTCAATATACTGAAGACTTTAGCTGAAAAACCACAAATGGCTCATGACTCAGCTGATGAAGCCGATTATCCTCAAAATGAAGAAGAAACGAAAGAATATGTTAGTCGATTGCCAAGCTTTACAGAGCTTTTGAGCAGGCTATGGAATTGGATAAAAAGCGGATTCAGTTCGCCCAAATCAGCGCAGAGTAAAATTGCGGAGCAGGACGAAGCTATGAAGCCATTAATTGCTACCTCACAGTATTATAAGAGTCGAGCCCAAGATATACGGGACGAAAATAGTAATAATGAGGCAGACAATACGAACGAGGAAGACTTGTCTGCGCAAAGTTCACACAGCATTTAAGCCCTCACTGCGATTAAGTTAAGTGTAATTATGTCATTCCCGCGAATGCGGGAACCCATTCCTCAGTTGGCATTACAGTAGTTCAGAGAAAGGGCCTGCTCAGAAGATTCAAATTAATTTGAAACAGCGTTTAAAGTTTTCAGTGGTAATTCTCGCGACCTCTTCATAATCAATTTGCCTCAAGTCTGCAACCGCCTGAGCCACATATTTAACCAGCGCGGGATGATTTTGCTTGCCTCTGAAGGGAACCGGCGCAAGATACGGGGAATCAGTTTCAATCAACAAACGATCCAGAGGCACTTTTTTAGCAACATCGTGCAAAACAGTTGCGTTTTTAAAGCTGACAATTCCAGACATTGAAATATAAAAGTTCATATCGAGAGCTTGTTTGGCGATATCCCAGGTTTCCGAAAAACAATGCATTACCCCGCCAATGGCGTCCGCATTTTCTTCTTTCATCACTCGAAGTGTATCTTCGGCTGCCTGACGGGTATGAATAATCAGAGGTTTTTTTGACTTAATCGCTGCCCGAATATGCTCGCGAAACCGGGAGCGTTGTAAATCAAGCCCATCTTCAGTCTCGGTTCGATAATAGTCAAGTCCGGTTTCCCCGATGGCAATACAGGCTGGATGGCCTGCCATTTGTACTAGCAATGGGGCATCAGGCTCCTTTTCAATCAGGCTATTCGGATGCAGGCCAACGGAAATACTCACCTGATTATATCGCTTGGCGATAGCGCACAAAGTATCATAATCAGACAAATCGACGCAGACACAGAGAAAGTGCTGTACATCATTATCCTCTGCTTGTTGGATGACGTTATCCAGATTATTGTCAAATTCGGTTAAATCGATAAAGTTTAAATGGCAGTGGGAGTCAATCAGCATCGCATTACATCGTATCAGTCATTTGAGATGATTTTAGCATGCCAGCAAGGTGAGTTTCTATTTTATTCGCAAAATTACGGGCGTCTGGATCGATAAATTGAAGCCCCAGGCCCGGCGGTTTGCTGCCTTGTGAACCTCGGGGAGTGATCCAGACTACCCGTGCCGTTACACGATAGGTTTGTGTCTCATTAGGCAAGTTAACCAATAACACGACTTTGGTGTCTATAGCATAAGACTGTAAGGTTCTTACAAACAGGCCGCCATTTTTTAAAAATGGCATATAAGCCATATACAATGCACTTTCGGAAGGATAAGCACAGTTAATTACTGGAACTTCCTCGCTCATTTTTGCATCCCTGTTTTGTCATAATTAATAGATTTTCCAACGCCAGCAGCGGGTTCACATTCATATTATGGTTCAAATTTCTGGTAATAGCATTTATTTTATCCAAAACCATGAATAATGAAAACAAGTGAAAGCCTGAGGCGAGTTGGCCAAGAGCTTGAGAGTTAACATGGCCTGGAAACTGTTTCAGCAGTTTAGCCTCGATCATTTCTGAGCATATTAAATACAGGATCCAGGTTAATTCTACTAAAGGATAAACTGCCCATTTTGCGGCAAGCTCACAGGCTGAGTATTGGTTATTACTTAACTTCAGCAAGTCCTCAATAATTTTCGGCAAATCGGCGGCAAGTTTTCCGCGTTCGCTCTCCGGATTATAACAGGAAGCCAAGCTTAAATGACCTTCAGATTCAAGCCTGTCTGTGAATCGCCATAATTGGCATCGGCTGATGATGGTCGGAAGCAGCGTACCAACCTGCTCGGCCAATAAGATGAAATAGACATTAGCAGGCGGCTCTTCAAGGATTTTTAATAAAGCATTGGCTGCAAATGGGTTCATTTTCTCTGCAGCATAGACTATAACTACACGCGTATACCCTAATTGAGGGCTGGTATAAACACTGGACTGTAAGTCCCGGATTTGCTCGATCTTAATCCCTGCCCCCGCTTTTTCAGGCATAATTATCTGAAGATCGGGATGCTCTTTACTGTTTGCCAGAGTGCAGGATTGGCAGTGCTCAATATCTGAATGCAGAGAGGAACATAAAATACTTCGGGCTATTTGCAGTGAAAACTGCTCCAGCGACAAATGCGCGGCTCCTACCAGCATCAGAGAATGACTGAGCTTGCCTTTTCGTGCCATCTCAACAAAATGCTGCCAGTGTTGGTAATGAGTGCGTATTAAATGCGCCGGTTCAGACAAATTCACCACAGCTCCCAAACTATCAATTAAAAAATGCTTCCAGACTGGAGATAACCTGCTCCTGAACTTCACTTAGGGACAGTTCCGCATCGATAATAACGACTTTTTCCATCGTGCTGATTTTATGATGATAAGCTTGATAAACCCGGTTAAAGAAGTCCATAGATTCACGCTCTATACGATCAGCCTCTCCCCTTCCCCTGGTTCGGGCCAGCCCATTCTCGGGTGAAATATCAAGAAAAAAAGTCAAATCAGCCTGAATATTATCAAGGCAAAAAGAGGACAACTGATTAAGAAACTCCATATTGAGTCCACGCCCCCCGCCCTGATAAGCAAAACTGGATAACTCAAATCGATCGGCAACCACCCAGCCGCCCTTTTCCAGAGTTGGATGTATAAGTTCTTCCAGCAACTGGACTCTGGCTGCATACATTAGTAATAATTCGCTTCGCGCTGCAAGAGTCTCACCAGGATAATTTTCCTTTATGATTTCGCGGATTTTTTCTCCAATACGCGTTCCGCCTGGCTCGCGGGTAAGAATGACTGAATCAATTCTTTTTGTCAGAAACTCTTTAATGGTATGAATGACAGTTGATTTACCTGCGCCCTCCATCCCTTCAACGACAATAAATTTGCCTTTTGACGTCATTCATGCCCCTTAATCAGATAGCGAAAGATAGCGCGGCGTTGTTCATCATAATTAGTGGAAAAGTAATGCGAGCCATCACCTTTAGCCACATAATATAAATAATTGGTTTTCTCGGGTTGAGCCGCAGCGAAGATAGCATTTTTTCCAACCATTGCAATCGGTGTCGGTGGCAATCCCTTGTTACGATAGGTGTTATAGGCAGAGTTTATGGCAAGGTCCGCATGAGTTAATTTTCCTTTAAAATCAGGCCCCATTGCATAAATAACTGTAGGATCCATCTGCAGTGGCATATGCTTCTTTAAACGGTTGACAATAACTCCTGATATGATCCCGCGCTCTTCTGCAATAGAGGCTTCCTTCTCCAAAATCGAGGCTACAATAAGGAGGTCATACGGTTCTTTATAGGGAAGATCTGCAGCCCGCTGCTGCCATGCCTCATTAAGTACCTTAAGGAGATTTTTATTTGCAAGTTGAATTATTTTTTTTGCATCACTCCCTGCATTGTAACGATAGGTATCTGCCAGCAATAAGCCTTCCGCTGTTTCATGATTACCAATAATCAGCTTAAAATCATCCGGGCTGAAGTACAGATAAGGGGTTTGTGTAAATTGCTTTTCAACCTGAGCAAGTGTTGTCCCTTCGATAATTGCCAGGGATTCAATCAATACCTTCCCTTGAATTATCTTCTCAAGGAAATCAAGCGCTGAATCGCCGGGTTCGATTTCATAGACTCCTGCCTTAAACTGAGCGGCAATCTTTTTCCATTTAATATAATTCAGCAAGGTTTGCTCAGACTCAATAAAACCTTGGGTCTTTAGTTGATGCACAATGGCACTGGCAGTGGAGTTAGGTTTGATTTCAATAATGAAGGGTTTGCCATTATCAATCATGGCGGAATGTAAATCGTTGTGAATAAAATAGGCTTCATAGCCGAGAAAAATCAAACTACATACCAAAAACAGAACGGCGAATAGTTTGATTACCCGGCCAAACATTTATACACGCTTGAATAGTAAGGAACCATTAGTCCCGCCGAACCCAAGAGAATTGCTTAACACGTAATCAACTTTTCTCTTTTGCGGCACATGTGGAACATAATTCAAATCGCAACCCTCA
The DNA here is from genome assembly GCF_021297775.1 of Legionella sp. 16cNR16C. Taxonomy (NCBI): domain Bacteria; kingdom Pseudomonadati; phylum Pseudomonadota; class Gammaproteobacteria; order Legionellales; family Legionellaceae; genus Legionella; species Legionella sp. 16cNR16C. The sequence goes on along the minus strand of NZ_JAJTMX010000001.1, from coordinate 408,054 downwards.
TCCGGGTTATCCAGGTTAATAGTGGGCGGTACGATTTGATCCTTAATTGCGAGAACGCTAAATATCGCTTCAACTGCTCCAGCTGCTCCCAACAGATGACCAGTCATCGATTTTGTAGAGCTAATAGCCAGATCATAGGCATGAGTACCAAATACTCGTTTAACAGCCTTGGTTTCATTCATATCATTGAGATAGGTCGAAGTTCCATGAGCATTAATGTAATCAACAAGCTCAGGCTCAATCCCTGCATCATGAATAGCCGCTTCCATTGCTCGAGAGGCTCCATCCGCATCTTCATCAGGTGCTGTAATATGATAGGCATCGCCAGACATGCCAAAGCCAGCAAGTTCGGCATAAATTTTTGCACCGCGAGCTTTTGCGTGTTCGTATTCTTCGAGAATGAGAATGCCTGCGCCTTCACCCATAACAAAACCGTCACGGTCCTTATCCCAGGGGCGTGAGGCTTTTTCTGGCTCTTCATTTCTTTTTGATAAGGAGCGAACAGCAGAAAAACCAGCCAGACAAAGCGGTGTCGTAGTCATTTCAGCACCACCGCAGATCATTACATCTGCATCGCCGTAAGCAATCATTCGCCCTGCCAGACCAATATTATGCGTTCCAGTAGTACAGGCTGTTACGACTGAAATATTAGGGCCTTTAAGGCTATGGCGAATTGAAATCTGTCCGGCAACCATGTTAATGATGCCTGCGGGAATAAAGAAAGGGGATACTTTTCTTGGCCCACCGGTTACCAGCTTATCCTGATTATTAGTGATTGTCTCAATGCCACCAATTCCTGCACCTACAGCCACACCGGTACGAAGGCTTAGTGTTTCATCAATCACCAATCCAGAGTCAGCCAGAGCCTCATCAGCAGCCGCAATTCCGTATTGGGTAAATACATCCATTTTGCGAGCATCTTTCAGCGGCACGTAATCCTCAATGTTAAAATTTTTAACCTTGGCCCATATTTTGGTGGAGTATTCAGCAGTATCAAAACCTTCAACCAGTCCAACACCGCTTTTACCAGCCAATATATTTTGCCAGGTTTCCTCGACATTAAGTCCAACAGGGGTAACCATCCCCATCCCAGTGACTACAACACGCCGCTTACTCAATGAATACTCCTCAATTATCAGGCTTCTTCTTTATTCAGGTTTGATTCAATATAATCAATGGCTTCCTGAATAGTAGTAATTTTCTCTGCTTTCTCATCAGGAATCTCAGTCTCAAATTCCTCTTCCAAAGCCATAACGAGTTCAACAGTGTCTAATGAATCAGCACCCAGATCATCAACGAAAGAAGCATTGTTTTTCAACTCTTCTTCTTTAACGCCTAATTGTTCGACAACAATTTTACGAACCCGCTCTTCAACTGTACTCATAACTAGTGTTTCCTCTTTGTTAAAAAAATTTATGAAGGTAGTTTATTCAATTCTTGCAAGAACGCAAGAAATTAATCCATGTACATTCCACCATTCACGTGAATAGTCTCTCCAGTGATATATTTGGCGCAATCAGAGGCCAGAAAAGCGACTGTTTGCGCAATATCATCAACAGAACCCAGACGTTTCATGGGTATTCTTTTCAGCATTTCATCTTTAACCATATCTGGCAGGATGCTGGTCATATCGGTATCAATAAAACCAGGGGCCACCACATTTACTGTGATACCCCGGCTTGCCATCTCCTGAGCAAGTGATTTACTGAATCCAACAATTCCTGCTTTGGCAGCAGTGTAATTAGTCTGTCCTGAGTTGCCGCTGGCCCCTACCACTGAGCCTATAGTGATAATACGGCCCCAACGCGCCCGAAACATCGGCTTGATACAAGCCTTGCTCATGCGAAATACAGCAGTTAAATTCGTTTCGATAACTTTAAGCCACTCCTCGTCGTCCATGCGAAGCAACAGATTATCGCAAGTGATCCCGGCATTGTTGACCAGAATTCCAGGCAGTTTTTCCTGATCAGAAAGCTGCGACATTAAATGCTCAATGGCGTCCTTATTGGTAACGTCCAAAGCGGCACCCTCGCCAGAAAGGCCTTCCTGTTTGAAGTAGTCGGAAATAGTCTGTCTGCCGCTTTCCGTCGTTGCGGTACCTATAACATAAGCCCCTTGCCTGGCTAATGTTTTGGAAATGGCCATGCCAATACCACGTGTTGCACCGGTAACCAATGCAATTTTACCCTGAAGATTTATCATTCCAAGCTCCGAATTAATAACTTTCGCTCATTTCCCATTGCGACAAAACCGCTTCCATCGAATCATTGTCATAAACACTAGCGGCAGATAATGAACGATCAATTCGCTTGACCAAGCCAGACAATACTCTGCCTGGTCCGCATTCGATGATATGCTCCACTCCATTGGCTTTAAATAGTTGTATAGTCTCTACCCAGCGAACAGGACGATATAACTGCTCTTTCAAGAGCGTTCTCATTTGCTGGATAGATTGATAAACAGCCAGATTCACATTACTGACCACAGCAAAATCCGGCAGCCTGAAATCAGCAGCATTCAAATCACTCTCAAACGCGCTTGCGGCGTCTTTTAATAAATCGCAATGACAGGGAACACTGACCGGGATAAGCTTTGCAAGCTTCGCACCGGTTTCTTCCGCGTTAATTATGGCTTTTTCAACAGCAGTGCTATGACCCGCAATAACCACCTGGCCTATCGCATTGTAATTGGCAGGACTGACTTTAAACTGTGAGTCGCTGGATTGCTTGCATAGCTCAACAACCTGTTCATCAGTCAATCCAACAATAGCAGCCATAGCGCCCAAACCCATTGGTACTGTTTGTTGCATTAACTGACCGCGCTTTTCAACCAGTTTTGCTGCTGTTTGAAGACTTAGCGCATTAGCGCAAACCAAAGCGGCATATTCACCGAGACTATGTCCCGCCATAAATCTTGGACGTGGCAAATCCTGTTGTTTTAATGCTCTGAAGACAGCAACATCCGCTGTCATCATTGCGACCTGCGTATATTCAGTTTGATTAAGACGGGTTTCCGGACCATTCTGAACCAAATGCCATAGATCATAACCTAATGCATCAGATACCTGATTAAATGTTTTATGAATAACAGGATAGGCTTCAGCAAGCTCAGCCAGCATACCTACTGATTGAGATCCCTGTCCGGGGAATACAAATGCCAGATTTGCCATAAAATAAATCTCCAGAATGGATTAGTAACGAATGACCAGGGCACCCCAGGTCATACCGGCACCAAAGGATTCAAGAAGTAATAACTCATCACGTTTAATGGAGCCATTTTTGATTGCAAAATCAAGAGCCAGAGGAATAGAGGCAGCAGACGTGTTACCTTGATTCTCTATAGTAACAATGACCTGAGACATCGGTAAGTCCAGTTTCCGGGCGATTCCCTTTATAATCCGAATATTGGCCTGATGTGGAACTAACCAGTTTATGTCTGATTTCTTCAGCTGGCTGGCTTCAAGAATTTCATCAACAATGTCACCCATGATGTTAACTGCAATTTTAAACACCTCGTTTCCGCGCATGCCAATATAGGAGCGCTGGCCTTGAGTCGTAAAATTTTCATAGGTGAGTAAAGCATCCGCATCAAAAGAGGAATGCAGTTTACTGGCAATAATTCCATCTCTTTCGGAGTCTGCCGACAAGACAACAGCTCCTGCGCCATCGCCGAAAAGAATACTGGTAGAACGGTCTTCCCAATTTACTGCGTGAGACATACGCTCACTACCTATTACAAGAATATGCTTTGCAGCTCCGGAACGGATAAAATTCCATGCGTTGTCCATAGCATAGACAAAACCACTGCAGGCAGCACTGATATCAAATGCTGGAATTGGTTTTTTAATATTCAGTGCTTTTTGAACATGACAGGCCATGCTCGGAAAAAAATGATCAGGGGTACAGGTTGCGACAATAATAACGTCGATATCGTCTGCTTCAATAGTAGAAGACTCCAGTGCTTTCCTGGCAGCTTCTGAAGCCATAAAAAATACAGTTTCCTCATCATTGGCGATATGTCTGCTGCTGATACCTGTTCTGGAATGAATCCACTCGTGAGTGGTATCCAGTCTGGACTCAAGTTCCACATTGCTTAACTGATGCGTTGGTAAGTAACTGCCTGTACCATTAATTACAGCATTTTTCATAACAATAAGCCTTGATTGATAAAATCGGTTATTTGCTCACGCACAAGGTCCACTACATTGTTCTTAACTTGTAAAATTGCTTCTTCAATGGCATTTTGAAAAGCCAGTTCGTTTGCACCGCCGTGGCTTTTAATAACAATGCCATTTAGCCCTAGCATACTGGCCCCATTATATCGGGCTGGATCCATACGGGTTTTAAGATGATTTAGGGCAGGTTTGGCAATCAATCCCGCGAGTTTGGTTAAAAATGAGCGTGAAAAGGATTCCCTGAGAACTGACAGCATTAACTTGGCCAGGCCTTCGCTTGCTTTTAAGGCTACATTACCAACAAAACCATCGCAGACTACCAAATCTACTTCACCAGAATAAAACTGGTCCCCTTCCACATAGCCAACATAATTCATTAGTGTACATTCGGCCAGCATATGGGCGGTACGTTTTACCTGATCATTTCCCTTGATTTCTTCAACACCAATATTTAGCAATGCGATTTTGGGTTGACGTTTTTTATCAACAGCCTGGATTAGAGCCGAGCCCATTACAGCAAACTGAAAAAGATGCTCAGCACAGGAATCCACATTAGCACCCAGATCAATGACCCGGGTTTTTCCCTGCTGTGTTGGCAAGGTAGCTATTATTGCCGGACGATCAATACCGGGTAAGGTTTTCAGGACAAAACGCGCGGTAGCCATCAATGCGCCGGTATTTCCAGCACTGACACAGGCTTCTGCCTTTCCTTCTTTCACCAGATTAATCGCAACTCGCATGGATGAATCTTTTTTGTTTCTCATTGCCTGAGAAGGCAGTTCATCCATACCCACAATTTCAGAAGCATGCACTACTGTGATTTGCTCTGGATTCGCAGTATGTTTTTTTAGCAATGAGTTAACTTGTGTTTGATCGCCAACCAGAATCAGCTTAAGTTCCGGGTTTTGCTGAACAGCTCGAACACAAGCAGGAATCACCACCTTAAGGCCATGATCCCCTCCCATCGCATCGACGGCAATTGTTATGCTTTTCAAGCGAATTACTCTTCTTTCTCGTCTTCGTAGACATTATCGGTGTCAAGCACTTTGCGACCACGATAATAACCATCCGGGGTGATGTGATGTCGGCGATGCGTTTCACCTGTTGTGCTATCTACGGATAAAGTAGGTCCGGTCAAAGCATCGTGTGAACGTCGTTGATCACGGCGTGAGCGTGATTTTTTATTCTGTTGAACAGCCATTGTATTACTCCTAGGCGAATAGTCTAATGTTGGGCGAAATATTACCCATTTTTTCCCTATAATCCAAGTCTTAGTGCAACTAATATTGGAATTTAGCAAAAATTGCTGCGTATTATACTGCAATTTCCCATTATTCGGAAATTTCCGCGATTTATTTTAAATGTTCATGTGTTGTTGCATTTCAGCATCGCAATCCTCGACATGCTCATGAAGCATTGGACTGTAGAGAAATAGCTCATCAGTAACCAGTTGTTTCAAGTCAACCTCATCCTTCTCATAAACAACTGTCTCAAATTCAGCCATCAGTTTTTCAGCAATGGTTTCAGAGGCACATAGGGCGAGTTCCGTTGAATTGGAATAATCGCAGGTAAATTCATTTAAACATCGCTGGCAGATGATTGTCAGCTTTCCGCTCACGGTCATGCTTAATAAATAATAATTTCGACAAAACTCAATCTTAAACTGACAGACCAGCTCACAAGGCGGCTGGATATGCTGCGGCAGACGCTCAGTCAGCTCGAGTAAAGCCTGCTGATAGTCATTATATTCGGGGTATTTTTTCAGATTAATTATCATAAAAACTCAATTCCAGGTAACTCCGTCTGGAGCACATATATGCGCAACCGACGTACAGTGTAAATCAGTTAAATCTTCACCGGATTTATGGTCAAAGGCTCGCGATCAGTATAAACGGATACGCCGAAGGGGCCAATATTTTTTCCTGTACATCGATATCTCAGGTAATCAATAAGATGCAGGGTCAAAGCAGCGATGGTTCTGGTATTATGCCGTTCAAATTGAATCCAGCTTGCTTTCTTCCCTTCTTTATTCTCGGAAACACCAAATAGCACCTCTTTGAGGACGACTCCCGAAAATGAATATTGCTGCACAATAGACTGATGAGATGAGCGGCGCTTCTGCAGTCGCTCTTTAAACTGCAAAGATATTTCAGAATAAAAAAAACCATCATCTTCAAATCTAAGATGTGCGCCTTTTAACATTTCTTCAAGAATTTCTGCCGTCAGGCGCTTATTGTGGTTCAAATCAAGGCGCAATCTGTTAACCACAAGTACAATAAAACTAATCTCCGAATGAGTAGCCGGAACTATTTCTCCGCTTTCGATTAAATGCCTGATAGATAAACTTTCACGATATGTATTTTCAATTTTACTGAAAAATTTAGTTAGTCGAGCTATTTCAGGCATAATTATTCGGAGATTTTGGGAAGTATACTTTAAGTATATTTTACTTGTGAAATAACGCCATTCCCGATTGAAATGATTTGAAAATTTGCTTTATATCGAGTGGAATTCCTTTTCGCCATCAGAATTAATATTTTTAGTGCTTTGCCAGCACCACCTATTACAGTAAAATACAAGAAGCACGATTTAGCTTATCTTCAATGCGAGCAATTGCCCATTCTGCTTTTGCGTATCCCCGCTCTTGTGCGCGTTGATAGCATTCTAAGGCGTTACTTAAATCTTCATTGCATCCTTTACCAGACTCATAACAACGACCTAAATTAAAGGCCGCACGAGCACTGCCTAGCTTGTCTGCATTTTCATAATGTCTATAGGCTTCTTCAAAATTCTGGGTAACAGGGTAAATCCCATTTTCAGCATACCAGCCTAGCTGACAAATAGACTCACTGTCCTTTAGCCGGGCAGCTCGAATATAGTAATTCCGTGCTTGCTTTGTATTGCTTTCCCCATTATACCAACCCTCTTCATAAGCCATACCTAAATTATAAAGCGCTTGCGGGTTATTCTTGTCTGCAGCTAATTCAAAACAAAGTACAGATGCTTCATCATCCTTCTCTATGCCCTGTGCCCAATGATAGCACACCCCTAAATTGACCAGTGCTTGTTCTTGACCTGCTAAAGCGGCTAATTGAAAATACGGCACAGCCTCTTCATAATATTTTTTTTGATAAAAATGCCAGCCACAATCATTTAATTGTTCTGCCGTTAAGCCTTCAATATTTTCTGGGCGCTCTGAAAAGAAGTACATACTTTGAGTCACTATTCTGCTTCTAAAGAAGTGAATATTGAAAACCCGCTGTAATTCGGCTGGCGTCATACGAGTAAAATCTATTTGTGCATTTGCATCTTGATCTAAAAGAACAAAGTACCCAATAATTTGTTTAATTTTATTTGCTCTTTGCCTATCCGTTATCAATGCTTCCCTATACATATCACGCAGTTCTATCAAAGCAGACTGGCCTCCCGCTTCAACAGAAGCAATCTGTTCCTGAAAACGCTCAAAATCGCAATCCGGATTTACCGTCAATGGAAGCAGGTTCATTGCATTATAATTAATAATTAGTATTGTTTTTAAAAATAAATAATTTAACAACTGTGATTCTGGCAAAGCTTGAATATGAGTCATAAATACTAAATAATAAATAAATTGACGCATATTGTATCTTTATTTGAATAATTTGCGCAAATTATTTGTCATCAACGTCCGATTGAGTCAGACGAATTATGTCATGCTATTCGCACAAATATAGCTAATTGCTGCTAAGTTATACATATACATATTTAAATAAATGAGTTCGCTATGTGGGAAAAACTGGGAGAAGGAACATTTAATGTTGCTTATGTTAATGAAGATAGAACTAAAGTATTTAAAGTTCAGAAAGCTTTAGGCCACTATGTACCGCCTACCGATGGGCCTGAAAGATCAGCGAGATTATGGAATGAGATAAACAGTAATTATCCACCACCAGCCTATTTGCATACTGATAATGACAGCATCCCTCCCAAATCAGGATGGGTTTGTCCTTTTATCGAGGGTAAAAATGCATCGGATCGGGAGATAGGTAATGCACTCTTAGACATTTTTAATCGTACGGGTCGTATTGTCCTTGATGCCTATGTACCTGGAAATTTTAAGAAAGACGAAAAGGGTAATATTGCCTGTGTTGATATTGGAATGGCATTCCAGTTGCAACAGCAAGAAGAGGCCTTCTTTGCTCGATATCAAAGAGGCACCAGACCTGCCAGCATGATAAGCAACTCTGAATGGAGACGTGGCTATGACAAGATCTATAGCACTTTTCCTTTTATCCCAACAATCATTGCCTCTAATACAGTGAATACGACCAAAGCATTATTATTTATCAAAATGAATCGTCCAGACATCTATAATGTTGATTTTTTAAAATCAGATAAATCCCTGATTAAAAAGTTGGCCGCGGCTTATGATGAATCAGTAAACCCATCATTACCGCAACCCAATCAAGAGCTAATTTCGAGTGCTAAACAGATTCTTACGCATGAAAAACCTATTACAATTAATCAGTTAAAAGAGAGCTGTAAAGCTGAGCTTGAACGATATATTAATTCCCGGGGCACTTTAAATCTCGACGGAGAGTTTAGCCCATCTTTCAGGACCAAATTTTTCAGAAATCAAACGTTAACAGCCAAAAAAGTAGACGTCGCAAAAGAGCTGCTTCAAGAACTCGACGATGCGAACAGCCCGGAAGATATCCAATTGGCTATCCAGAGGATTAAGGAAGACCCAGGGCTTATCAGTCAGGGAGTAATTGCTGATGAACTTCTAAATAGAATAAACAAATGTTCATTTATTATTGACAATGTGAGTGAATTCAATTTGACTGCATCTAACAGTCAAGCTATATCTCATTGATTATGATTGTTGTAAATTACTTGCTGAATTTGAAGTTTAAAGAGAATTTAATTTTCATAACAGGGTTTCAGTGAGAAGCCACTTGGCTTAAAATAGATATATTTTAAACATTTGTAAAATTATGAAAGCAAAGGTCATTGTGGGTATGTCCGGAGGTGTTGATTCCTCAGTGGCTGCCTGGTTACTCAAGGAGCAAGGCTATCAGGTCGAAGGCTTGTTCATGAAGAATTGGGAGCAGGACGACCAAGACAATTATTGTCCTGCAGCAGTAGATTTGGCAGACGCAGAAGCAGTCGCAGGCAAGCTGAATATCCCTCTGCACTGTGTTAATTTTTCAGGTGAATACTGGAATAGAGTTTTTACTCATTTTTTAAATGAATATGAATCCGGAAGAACACCGAATCCCGATGTGCTTTGTAATAAAGAAATCAAATTTAAAGCTTTTCTGGATTATGCCTTAGGTATGGGGGCTGATTTTATTGCAACCGGTCATTATGCTAAAATCAAACATGAAAACCCATTCCCTGCATTGCTGAAAGCCAAGGATCGTGAAAAAGACCAAACTTACTTTTTACATGCAGTAGAACCTTCTGCTCTAGCTAAAACTTTATTTCCAATAGGTGACTACCACAAGGCGGAAATCAGGGAAATGGCCAAAGAACTGGGATTGATTACCCATGATAAAAAGGATTCCACAGGAATTTGTTTTATTGGCGAAAAGAAATTTAAAAACTTTCTGAATGAGTTTATTCTGGCCAAACCAGGTCCAATCAAAACTACAAAAGGTGATATAATAGGACAACATGATGGTTTAATGTTCTATACGCTAGGGCAAAGGCAAGGCCTGGGCATTGGGGGGCTTGCTAACTCAGGTGATGAGCCCTGGTATGTGGTTGATAAGGATCTGGCGAACAATACTTTAGTTATTGCCCAGGGACAGAGCCATCCAATGCTTTATTCGCAAGGGTTGATGTGCAGTGAAATTCACTGGCTTGCGGATTATAAAGATCAATTGCCAATCACCTGCTATGCTAAAACCCGATACAGGCAAACAGAGCAAGCCTGCATCATTTCACCACTGAATAATAAGCAGCATTGTGTGATGTTTGCAGATCCTCAGCGGGCAGTTACTCCCGGGCAATATATTGTGTTCTATGATAAAAACCAATGCCTCGGTGGTGCTATAATTGAGCAAAATATTCGATAAACTGATACATTTTTTTGGAGTTACAAATGGACGCCACAATGACAGAAACCTCTTCCGTTCATTTTACCGTCAGTGCAGCCGACAAGGTTGCCTCTTTATTGGCTGAAGAAGATAATCCTAAACTCAACCTCCGGGTTTTCATTAGCGGTGGAGGGTGTTCGGGTTATCAGTATGGCTTTACGTTTGACGATGTCATTAATGAGGACGATACCATCGTCTCCCAGCAATGCTCAGATGGCAGTTCACGAGTGAATTTATTGATTGATTCTATGAGCTATCAATATCTTTCTGATGCAGAAATCGATTATGTCAAAGGCATACAGGGCGAACAGTTTGTAATTCGTAACCCTAATGCAAAAACAACTTGTGGTTGTGGTTCTTCTTTCAGTATGGATGAGGATGAGTAGTATTTTATTTCCTGCCTTCCCATTATTGCTCTAAGTTCCCGCTTTCGCCTGGAATGTCCTTCATCCCGACTTTCTCAGGATGAAGGCGTAGGCATAACTCTAGTAAGGTCTTACGATCACTTTTGTTCCAATCTTGACGAAATTCTGATTCAACCATTTAGCATCGCCAGGTCTTACGCGAATACAGCCGTGACTGGCATTGTAATTGGGAACATCAGGAGACCCGTGTATTGCATAATATTTACTGAAAAACATGCAATAAGGCATGGGAGCTCCGCCCTTTCCCAAAGGATAACGGCTGGAACGGCATCCTGCCCCGCTTTTACTCATTACCCGGTAAGTTCCCGAAGGGGTTTTACAAGAGCGTCTGATATCACGGCAGTAATGACTTCCACCAGATGCTTTTCCGCTTCGTACCACCTTCCCATTACTGGATATCGCAACCCAGGTTAATTTTCTCGGATTAAAAATAAATGTATTGGAGGCTACATTAATGTGGGGTACATTGTCTGGAATTATTGCATTGTCGGCATAGGCATTATCGAATACACAAAAAGCAAATGCAGCGAGGATGAATTTGCGGAGGTTTCTTGCTTCCATGATCTGTCCTTTAGATGATCCTAACCTAAATATAGTTCATTTATTAGGCAGTTCCAGTCTTCAGGAATTAAGAGTTGTTTTGCTGATAATCAAAATAGAAGGATTTTTACTTTTATCAAGCCATTGAAGCAGCAATTGCAGATTTTTTTCCTCCATTGCAATGCAACCATGTGTTCCCTGATTCTCAGAACGCCATATTCGGGTATTGTACATCGCATGGATTAACTTCTTTAGCCCAGCACGTCGGGAGGGCATATACACTGGCCAGTAGTCCTTAACAATCAGGAAATTTTTCATCATAGATCCGCTGGTCTGCCTGGTGTTGAAAAGCCAATAGCGAAGGCTTGTGGCGATCCGGAATTATTTAATTGATCCAGGAAGAGCAGCTTTATCCACCACCGAACCCAATTGCCCCTGCTGAGCAGAATTCCGAGGCAGCCAGATTCCCAAAGGAGTGAACAGGCTTTTTAATTCCTGTGAGCAATCATTATAAAAATAGGCCCCACCCCATCCATAGGGTCTGTTTTGCAGTTGTTAATTGCAATAGCTCGGTTTGCTTCAGAAAACTCAAGGGTTTCCAAAGCAGCAAGATTCATATTGTGCTTTATTCTATTTAACCATTTGGCATCATGTTCTTTAAAGTTTTCACCATAATGACGTGCCGAAGGTTCTTTGTTTTGATTATTGAATTCATCCAGTATTTCCAGTTCAGTTTGCTTTATTTTAGGAAAAAGTGAACGGACAAGGCCTTCACTCCAGGGAGACAGACCATTCGCATCACTTGAGTAATAATATTGATAGAACTGCTCTACCTGCAGCTCCTGATAATTACTGCTTAATATCGGTGCATCATAATCAATGCTATCAGCAGGGAGATAATCATTGACATTTTGCGAGTACAGATCAAGCGGAAAATCATAGATGGGAACTTCAACCGCATGCCCGATTACCGGAATTAAAATAGCAAGAATGCAAAATAAAGCGAATGATCTTAAAGCAATTCCTGACATTAAAACACACTAAATGGGCGATTTTACACCATTCTATCATATAAATTTAATCGCTTAAAGAAGAGTGTATTTACACCTCCTCCTCAAAGCGGTTGACTCCCGATTTTTTTACTAAAAATTCTATAAAATTTTTGTGGCCCGCTAGCTCTTCCTCACTGGCGCTATACACCGGAATATTATACTGAACATTACTAACTACCGCTTCGGTTTCAACAATAATTTGCTGCTCTTCTTCCAGATCGCTGCCAAATAAGCTGGTTTGCCCGCCAGTCATTGCCAGATAAACAAATGCCAAGATTTCAGCATCAAGGAGCGCTCCATGAAACTGGCGATGCGAATTGTCGATTTCATAGCGTTTGCAAAGCGCGTCGAGACTATTTCGCTGGCCAGGATGTTTTTCTTTTGCCATCACCAGGGTATCAAGGACCATGCAATATTTATCAAGCCGATGCGGATGCTTAAGATGCCCGAGTTCAGCATTGATGAAGCCCACATCGAAGGGGGCATTATGAATGATTAATTCGCTATCGCAGATGAAATTAAGAAACTCATCAGCAATTTCAGAAAAACGCGGCTTATCTTTTAGAAACTCGGTACTGATCCCATGTACCCGAAATGCTCCCTCATCCACTTCTCGTTCAGGATTGATATAAACATGGTAATGCTTACCGGTTAATTTTCTATCAAGAAGCTCTACACAGCCAATTTCAATAATACGGTGTCCCGCATCATGACTAATACCCGTGGTTTCTGTATCAAGAACGATTTGGCGCATAAAATTATCTCTTTAATTTAGTTTTGTAATAACTCTGAAATAGCAAGATTTGCCAGCTCGTCTGCCAGCTCATTTTCGACATGACCGGAATGCCCTTTTACCCAATGCCAGTTAATCTGATGTTTCTGAGCCAAAGCATCAAGCTGCTGCCAGAGATCCGCATTTTTTACAGCTTCTTTTTTAGAATTTTTCCAACCATTTTTTTTCCACTGAAAAAGCCATCCCGTCATACCTTGACGGACATATTGGGAGTCGGTGTATAGCTCTACCTGGCAAGAACGATTCAAAAGAGTAAGTGCCTGAATGGCAGCCATCAGCTCCATTCGGTTGTTTGTAGTATGCGCTTCCCCGCCATATATTTTTTTTTCCTGGCCTTTATAGCGTAATAAAGCCCCCCATCCACCAGGACCGGGGTTGCCTTTGCATGCTCCATCAGTAAAAATTTCAACAATCATAGTGAATTCAATCTTCAATAAAGCGGGGAGTGTAACATCATTTTTGGAATTCTGAATTCTCCTTCTGATATTTTCTGTTTAGCAACTTCGATATCCGGTGAAAAATAGCGATCTGATTCATAATGCCTTACACAGGATCTCAGCTTTTCATAGAAAAACTTCAGAGGGGTTGAGGTTGATAATGGCTGATGAAAGTCAAGCCCCTGACAGGCAGCCAACAACTCAATAGCCAGAATAGTTTTTGTATTATCCAGCATCAAATGCAATCGTCTGGCCGCATTTGTGGCCATGGAAACATGATCTTCCTGATTGGCAGAAGTCGGCAAACTATCGACTGAATGCGGATGCGCCAAAGCTTTGTTGTCGCTGGCACAGGCTGCCGCTGTCACATGAGCAATCATAAATCCAGAATTAAGCCCCCCTTCCTTAACCAGATAAGCCGGCAATCCGCTGAAATTCTTGTCTATAAGCAAAGCTATTCGTCTTTCAGAGTTAGCCCCTATTTCTGCAATAGCAAGCGCCAGATTATCGGCCGCCATAGCCAGTGCTTCACCATGAAAGTTACCACCCGATAATATTTCATGTTCTCTTGTGAAAACCAGAGGATTATCAGTAATTGCATTGACCTCAACCGCCAGAGTATCTCTGACAAAATTCATTTGATGCAAAACTGCACCCATGATCTGTGGCTGACATCGTAGTGAATAAGGATCCTGCACTCTATTGCAGGAACGATGAGACTCTCTGATTTCACTTTTAGCCAATAACTCGCGATAAAACTGCGCGACGACACGCTGTGACTGATGTCCACGAATTCGATGAATGCGATCATCAAAAGGCGTATCGCTTCCCAGCGCCGCATCCAGTGAAAGGCAGCCGGCAATTATAGCGGTTTCAAACAAAGTCACACATTGATAATAAGCCTGTAAACAGATAGCGGCAGAAACCTGCAAGCCATTCAATAAGGCCAGCCCCTCTTTGGGGCCAAGTTCCAGGGATTTTAAGCCGGTAAGTGCCAATCCTTCTTCAGCAGGCATTACTTTACCTTGATAACGTACATTCCCGGCACCAATTAATGGTAAACTAAGATGAGCAAGAGGAACCAGATCCCCTGAAGCCCCCACTGATCCTTTGGCAGGAACGCAAGGCCAGAGTTGATGGTTATACATCGACAGAAAAGCCTGAATCAACGCCGGACTTACCCCAGAATATCCCTGAGCAAGACTATTTATTTTCAGAAGAAGAATTGAGGCAACCGTCTCATCATCCAGAAGCTCGCCCGTTCCACAGGCATGCGACAAAACAATATTTCGCTGCAATTGTCTCAGATTCTCAGGACTTATTGTCTGAGACGCCAGCGAACCAAAGCCGGTATTAATTCCATAGACAATTTTTTTATCACGAATTACTGACTCCACTTCTTTGAAAGAGGCCTCAATATCGGCATGAGAACTTTCATCAAGCGTAATAACCTGCTTTGAAACCAAAAGCGCTCTGATTCTGGCCAGTGTTAATTCGCCCGGAACTATGCTTACAGATTCAAACATGGGCTTTTTCCTCTTCCATAGGTAACCACAAATGATTTTCATGAGCACATTGTCTGGCTAGAGAGTAACCTGCATCGGCATGACGCATAACACCTGAAGCCGGATCGTTATACAATACTCTTGCCAATCGTCTGGCAGCCTCATCAGTTCCATCAGCAACGATGACCATTCCTGCATGCTGGGAAAATCCCATACCAACACCGCCGCCATGATGAATACTGACCCAGGTTGCCCCACTGGCACAATTGAGCAAGGCGTTTAGTAAAGGCCAGTCGGAGACGGCATCGCTCCCGTCAATCATTCCTTCCGTCTCACGGTTTGGGCTTGCGACTGAACCGGAATCAAGATGATCGCGGCCAATCACAACAGGGGCTTTTAATTCCCCATTTTTAACCATTTGATTGAAGGCTAATCCCAGGCGTGCCCGGTCTTTGAGTCCAACCCAGCAAATTCTGGCTGGCAAGCCCTGGAAACTGATTCTTTCCTTCGCCATATCCAGCCAGCGATGAAGCGGCTGATTTTCCGGCAATAATTCTTTTACCTTTTCATCAGTTGCATAGATGTCTTCGGGATCTCCTGATAATGCAACCAAACGGAAAGGCCCCACGCCTTCACAAAACAACGGCCTGATATAGCTTGGAACAAAACCTGGAATGGCAAAGGCGTCTTTGACTCCAGTTTCAAATGCCATTTGGCGAATATTATTGCCATAATCAAATACTGGAATACCCTGTGTCTGGAAATAGAGCATGGCTTTGACTTGCTCCGCCATTGATGACTTCGCTGCCGTAACTACTTCTTCAGGATGGGTTCGTCTCAGTGAAGCCGCTTTTTCCAAAGTCCATCCTTTTGGTAAATAGCCATTGAGCGGATCATGGGCGCTGGTTTGATCGGTTATCAGATCGGGACGAACCCCGCGCTTTGCCAGCTCCGGATAAATATCGGCCGCATTACCGAGCAGACCAACCGATACCGGCGCATTACTGCTGAGGGCTTTATTAATCCAATCCAAAGCCTCATCCAGATTATCAGTACTTTTGTCCAGATAACGAGTGTGCAGCCGTTTATCGATACGGGTCTGATCGCATTCAACTGCCAGCATACTGGCCCCTGCCATTGTGGCGGCCAAGGGTTGGGCCCCACCCATTCCACCAAGCCCGGCAGTTAATATCCATTTTCCTGCCAGACTTCCCTGATAATGTTTTTTCCCTGCAGCAACAAAGGTTTCATAAGTACCTTGAACGATGCCTTGAGAGCCAATATAGATCCAGCTTCCTGCGGTCATCTGGCCATACATCATCAGACCTTTTTTGTCTAATTCATTGAAATGTTCCCAGTTTGCCCAATGAGGAACCAGATTAGAGTTGGCAATCAGCACGCGGGGAGCATCCTCATGCGTTGTAAAAACCCCTACTGGTTTGCCTGATTGGATTAAAAGGGTCTGATTCGATTCGAGCTTTTTTAAAATTCTGACTATTGCATCAAAGCAGTCCCAGTTTCGCGCTGCTTTTCCAAGCCCACCATAGACAATTAATGAATCGGGTCTTTCTGCGACCTCCGGATCAAGGTTGTTGCACAGCATTCGCAAGGCAGCTTCTGTTAACCAGCTTCCTGCCTCGAGCTCATTGCCTGTTCTGGCTTTCACCAGTCGCTCCCTAGTAGATTGCACACTCATTGTACTGCTCCCTTAGACATTCCGAGGGAGATAGCATACACCAGAGAATGGTGTGCTGGAATATAGCTATCAGACAAGAAATATCAACTGAATTGACGAATCCGATGCGCCTTCTAATCATCCCACCACTATCCTGATGAAAACTTATAATCCACATGCTACACTTGCAGCAATATATGTGAAGATACCTATCGTGAATACAATACCCTATACCCATCCGCCTTCCTTGAAAGTTTTTTTTGCCACAGAGATGTGGGAAAGATATGGCTTTTATGTGGTTCAATCCCTTTTAGCCCTCTATCTTGCTCTTCACTTTGAGTGGCCTGATGATCAGGTCTATTCATTAGTAGGCTCTTTCACCGCAGTTACCTATTTATCCCCACTAGTCGGTGGGTGGATAGCCGATAATTTACTGGGTCAGAAACGAACAGTTATTGTGGGTGCCCTCTGCCTGTTTACCAGTTATTTATTTCTTTCTCTTTTTTCATCCCCCGCCATTCTGACTGCGGCTTTGTCGGGAATAGCAGTCGGTACAGGTCTTTTAAAACCCAATATTTCCTCGCTTCTCGGCAATGAATATTCTGCAGACTCTCCCAGGCGGGAAAGCGGTTTTACGATATTTTATATGGGGATAACTACTGGAATTATTCTCGGAACCACTCTGCCGAGCCAGCTAAATGAGCACTTCGGTTGGGGCGTTTCCTTTTTCAGTGCCGCGCTTGGGATGATCATCTCACTTTTTGTCTTTGGGTTCGGTGTTAAACTTTACAAAATTGAAGACTATCATCCTTTCCAGTATCAGGCGACCAAGCTTTTTAAAGCAGCCGCTATTATGCTGGCATTGTGGGGAGTTTCTTTTCTTATTCTTAATTTCGCAAGTATTGCCAATGCGGCTTTTGGAACAGTAGTTATCATTTCTCTCGCCTATCTGGTGACCACCATTCAGCGGGAAAGTGGTACCCAGGCCCGGCAAACGATGGTTATTGGGCTTCTCTGTATCATCTCTGTAATGTTCTGGGCATTTTATTTTCAGATGTTTCTGTCTTTGACTTTATTGATTTCGCGTGTCGTAGAGCCCACATTGTTAGGTATTAACTTTCCACCGCCCTATTATGTCAGCATTCAAAGCTTCGGTATGCTGGTATTCGGCTATTTTCTATCACGCCGCGCCCCGCGCCTGAATTCAACCCAAAATGGCTTGAGCACCGGCAACAAATTTGTTCTGGCAATGATTTTTATGACCCTGGCTTATGGACTTATTACCTTTGTCTGTGTGACTGATAGCCATAGTCATCTGTTATCCCCCTGGTTATTTATCCCGGCGTATCTGCTTATCTCAATAGCGGAGCTATTGCTTTCACCTGTGGGTTTGTCTGCGATTACCGTATTGGCCAGCAGGCGTAAAGTAAGCACCATGATGGGAATTTTCTTTGTTTCTCTTGGCATCGGCGGCTTCCTTTCAGGTAAACTGGCTAATTTAACCTCTGTAGAAGGCGGTTCGACTATGTCTGTTTCGCTTTTGAAAATGCACTATGCCCAATCATTTACGCAGCTGTTAATTATCCTTCTGGTTGCTACATTACTTTGTATCGGTTTGAATCTGATAATCAGGAAGTTATTGCTTGGGAAATCAGACTAATGCGAAATTAAAATTGGACTGTTGTAAAAATTTTTCTGCCTTAATGGCGGTAGTTCCCGGCTTCTGTTAAAATCAGGCCCTTTAAAATTGAGATGAAATAGTCTATGTCTGAATACTCTACCCAGCTTAACCAGCTCCTTACCTATCTTGATGACATTCATGCGAATGATATCAAAGTACTCGATGTCAAGGAGCAGACTACAATTACCGATTATATGATTATCGCAAGCGGGCGCTCTTCACGCCATGTTAAATCAATTGCTGATTTTGTCATGGAAAAAATGAAGGCTGATGGTTATCCCGCGCTTTCAGAGAATGGTATCGAACACGGTGACTGGGCTTTGGTAGACTTCGGCGATTATGTTCTCCATGTAATGCAGCCTGATAGTCGTGCCTTCTATAATCTTGAAGCCTTATGGGAAAAATAAGTCTGGCTATTTAACTGTATGTTTAAAATAACAATTATTGCCTGCGGTAATAAAATGCCCTCATGGGTCAATGAAGGTGTAAAGGAGTACGCCAAGCGCCTGAAAGAAGCCACGAGCCTGAATCTTGTAGAAATTCCTTTGGGAAAACGAAGCAGCTCCAGTGACCTGTCAAGACTGATGGAAAAAGAAGCTGAGCTAATCCTGTCAGCTATTCCCTCCTCTTCGTATGTTATTGCACTGGCGATTAATGGTAAACAATTTAGCAGCGAAGCGCTGGCTGCCAAAGTTGAAAAGTTACAGCTTGGAAACAGTCATGTCTGTTTTATTATTGGCGGGCCAGAGGGATTGAGCACCGAGGTTCTCGAACGTGCTAATGAGCAGTGGTCACTGTCACATTTAACGCTGCCGCATCCTCTTGTAAGAATTATGTTACTCGAAAGTCTCTATCGTGCATGGTCGATAATTCAGAATCACCCTTATCACAAATGAGTAATTGATGTAATATAGCCGCTCTTAATGGCCCAGACATGTTCAAAGATGCGATTTAATCACTCTGTAAAAAATGACCGTATCGAATCGCGAATGCATCTTTTTCGTCTTAACCTTTTGATCGCTCTGGTTATTTGCTTCACCATTATTCTGATTTCGCGCCTGGCTTATCTGCAGCTATCCCAATTTAAACGCTATGAAACTCTCTCGCTGAAAAACCAGATGAGTATCATACCAATCGCCCCTCCGCGTGGCATCATACTCGATAGAAACGGCGTGGTTCTCGCCGAAAATGTTCCTGTTTATGTACTGGAAATTATTCCCGAGCGGGTGAAAAACATGCAGGTGACGCTAAGGCAATTGCAGGCCCTGCTTCCTTCAATTTCAGATGATGATATTGAAAGCTTCAAAAAAGCGCGATCCCAGAATCGCTCGTTTGTACCTGTCCCAATTAAATTAAAACTGTCTCAGGAAGAAGTTGCCCTGTTTGCAACGCATCAGCATCAATTTGACGGTGTTAGCATTAAAGCAAGACTTATGCGTTATTACCCCTTGGGAGAAATGACCGCTCATCTGTTAGGTTATGTTGGACGAATCAATGTGCAGGAATTGCAGCGTGTTGATCCAACCAATTATCGCGCAACCAATTTTATCGGTAAGTCCGGTATTGAAAAGTACTACGAAACGCTTTTGCATGGTCAGGTGGGCTATCAGCAGGTTGAAACGGATGTGAGCGGACGAACACTTCGAGTGGTCAGTAAACAAAATCCCATTTCGGGGGAAAAGCTATACCTTACTATTGATACAAGGCTTCAGCGAGTGGCTTATGAAGCATTGCAGGATAAGCGTGGCGCAGTCGTAGCTATCAATCCTCATAATGGGGATATTCTGGCTATGGTAAGCTCCCCAAGCTATGATCCCAATCTATTTGTAAACGGGATTCGTTCTGAAGACTACCAAAGGCTTTCAACTGCCAAGGATAGACCTTTATATAATCGCGCAGTCAGAGGCCTCTATCCACCAGCCTCCACAATTAAACCTTTTATCGCGCTGGCGGGTTTGGAAAAAGGGGTCGTGGACACAAATTACAGCGTTTATGATCCAGGCTGGTTTAAGTTACCCGGGGTCAGCCATTCCTATCGCGACTGGAAAAAAACAGGACATGGTATCATTAATATCAAGCGCGCTATTACCGTTTCCTGCGATACCTACTTTTATCAGCTCGGGCATCGAATGGGTATCGCCTCCATTGAAGATATGCTTACTCAGTTTGGTTATGGGCAACTAACTCATGTCGACTTGCATGAAGAAGCGCCAGGTCTTGTTCCTAATAACCGCTGGAAAAGACGAAGCAAGGGATTGCCCTGGTACCCTGGGGACACATTAATCACAGCAATAGGTCAGGGCTTTATGCTAGCCTCTCCTTTGCAGATAGCCAATGCGACAGCGGCGATGAGCCAGAAAGGTGTTCGCTATCGCCCCCATTTAATGGCCAAGTCAATCCAGAGTGATCGCGAAGAAACCCATCCTTATAAACCGCTGGAAGAATACCCTATCAAGTTAAAAGATGATAATTACTGGAACATCATTTCAGATGCCATGCATTCCGTTATTACAAACAATGAGGGGACCGGCTATCGATTCGGACGCAATGCCCCCTATTCTGTAGCTGCTAAAACAGGCACTGCTCAAGTATTCAGTCTCCCTCAGAATGAGAAAAAAAGGCTTGGAGAAATCCCAGAGTATTTACGCGATCATTCACTATTTATTGCCTTTGCCCCGGTAGAGAACCCGGAGATTGCCATCGCAGTGATTGTTGAGAATGATACAGCCGCATCTGGAGTGGCCAGAAAGGTGCTTGATGCCTATTTTGAACTTCAAAACGGAAAAGATCCCTCATGAATACACAGCCAATGCGCCCGGTTTACCGTTTTACCTCGAAATCATTGCATGTTGACTGGCCCTTGCTAGTCCTCATTTTATCCATTGTCATGTTTGGAATGCTGATTCTGTACAGCGCATCCAATCAGGATATGAGTATGATCATGCGCCAGGGAATGCGTCTTTTCTTTGCTTTTGGAATTATGCTGATTTTTGCAGCGATCCCTCCACATAAATACAAAATCTGGACACCCTGGATCTATTGCGTCGGCCTTGGATTACTTCTGGCCGTAATGGTGATGGGGAAAATTGGTAAAGGAGCTCAGCGCTGGCTTGACTTGGGTGTATTTCGCTTTCAACCTTCAGAAATTATGAAATTAGCCATCCCCATGATGACCGCCTGGTATCTGGATAGAAAGCCAGTTCCCATTAATATGAAAACCCTTATTATTGCCTCCATCATGATTTTCTTTCCAGCGTTGCTAATTGCCAAGCAGCCCGACTTAGGTACAGCAATCATGGTAGTTTCTGCTGGACTAAGCGCAATTTTTCTCGCAGGAATTCGGCTTCGTATTATTATGATTGCTGTCATTCTTATTGGTTCAGCAGCCCCGCTGCTCTGGCATGTTATGCATGACTATCAGAAACAGCGGATCCTGACCTTATTAAACCCGGAGCATGATCCATTAGGTTCGGGTTATCACATTATCCAGTCAAAAATTGCTATAGGTTCAGGAGGATTATTCGGAAAAGGCTGGCTTGAAGGCAGTCAGTCACATCTGAACTTCCTTCCCGAACATGCCACTGATTTTATTTTTGCCGTTTGCGGTGAAGAATTCGGATTTCTTGGCAGCCTTGCGCTAATCATTTTATTCATACTGGTGTCATTTCGCGGTTTGCAAATCGCCATACAGGCTCAAACAAGTTACACACGGTTACTGGCAGCAAGTCTTGCGATGACTTTCTTTTTATCAGCCTTTGTGAATATTGGTATGGTGATGGGGATATTACCTGTTGTTGGCATCCCGCTTCCTCTGGTTAGTTATGGCGGTACTGCGATGGTCACTTTTCTTGCAAGCTTTGGCATTTTAATGTCGATTAGCACCCATCGAATTTTATTTAATAACTTGCGATAGGTTTTCAACTCAGTAACCCTGCAGGCTCTGCTGCCAGGGTTACTCGCTCAATTATCAGGCCTCGGCCGCGGCTACCGGTGAATAGGAGCGTCGATGAATGGGGCATGGGCCCAATTTTTCCAAGGCGTTTCGATGCATTTCTGTTGCATAACCTTTATGGATGGCAAATCCATAGCCAGGATAAAGGCTGTCCAGTTCAATCATTTCCTTATCGCGCGCAACTTTCGCCAATATTGAAGCGGCACCAATTTCGTAAATGAGTAAATCCCCTTTTACCACTGTTTCACAGGGCATGGAAATCAAGGGCCGATGTTTACCATCAATCAAAACCTTATCAGGGATGACATTTAATGCTTCAATCGCGCGCGTCATTGCTAACAGCGTTGCCCGATGAATATTAAATCGATCAATTTCACCAACCTCCGCGCGCCCGTAGGCAAAGCAAATAGCATGATCCTGAATTTTTTTTGCCAAATCCTCTCGTTTAGCGGGAGTCAGCTTTTTTGAGTCAGTGATCCCATCAATAGGATGCCTGAGGATGACAGCCGCCGTCACCACGGGCCCCGCCAGAGGCCCGCGCCCAACCTCGTCTACACCGGCGATATTCATAATCATCATATTCTTATTATTGACCAGGAGGCAGATAATACCCTTTTAAAATTGATTTATCATCCAGGAAATGCGATCATAGGTGCAAATTTTTCAGGTTTTATATGTTGTATGCGAGTCTTAAAATGTGCTGTTATCGGAGTTGGGTATCTGGGTCGCTTTCATGCTCAGAAATATAAACTGTTACCGGATGCTGAATTAGTCGCTGTCTGCGATGCCAATCCAGCAACCTGCGAAGCGGTAGCCAGCGAGCTCGAAGTGAGCGCCTGCCATAATTATCGTGAGTTATTTGGCAAAGTTGAAGCTGTCAGTATTGCTGCGACAACCAATCAGCATTATGAAATTGCTAAAGAATTTCTAAAACAAGGCATTCATGTTTTAATCGAAAAACCTATTACTGAAACTGTTGAGCAAGCCGATGAGTTAATTCAGCTTGCCGCTTATCACCGGGCCAAGATACAGGTAGGCCATCTGGAGCGCTTTAATTCTGCCCGTATGGCTCTTGATGAGTATCTTGACAATCCACTGTTCATTGAATCACAGCGTCTGGCCCCATTTAACCTGCGCGGCACGGATGTGAATGTGATTCTTGATGTAATGATCCATGATATTGATATTATTCAGTCAATAGTCAGCAGCCCTATTATTCATATTGATGCTCAGGGCGCTCCCGTGCTTTCCCGCTCCGCGGATATAGCCAATTCTATTGATATTGCCAATGCGCGTATTACCTTTGCCAATCAATGTGTGGCAAATGTAACAGCAAGCCGAATCAGCTTTAAAACTGAGCGCAAAACCCGCATATTCCAGCAGGATTCCTATTTATCCATCGATTACCACAACAAGCAATTTGCTGTTTTCAAAAAAGGGGATGGGGAGATGTTTCCTGGTATTCCGAATATTGTCCGACATGAATCTGTTTTTGAAAAAAGCGATGCTTTACTTGAAGAAATCAAGGCGTTCGTCTACTGTGTCCTCAATGACACTAAACCACTGGTATGTGGTCAGCAAGGGCGCGATGTCCTATCAACAGCGGCAACTATTACGAGCCTGATACAGAACAATCTCGCCAGCCGTCATGCTCACATCTAAAAAACTGGTGATCATTGCTGGCGAAGAATCAGGCGATGTGCATGCAGCGGAATTAGTTCGCCGTTTGCTAAATAAGGATCCTGACCTGCAGTTCAGTGGTATTGGCGGACGGCATATGCAGGAAGCTGGTGTTTTTCTGGTAAATGATCTGGCCCGTTATGCCGTGACTGGCCTCACTGAAGTATTAAAACACATCCGTGTAATCAAAAAGGCATTTAAAGAGATCAAAACACATCTGGAAAAAAATCCGCCTGACTTGTTAATTCTGGTTGACTATCCTGGTTTTAATCTGCGCCTTGCCCGCTTTGCGAAACAGCAACTGAACCTTAAAATCATTTACTATATCAGCCCCCAGATTTGGGCATGGAAACCCAAGCGCATTCATACGATTAAAGCTTGCGTTGATAAGATGGCAGTTATTTTACCTTTTGAGAAAACACTTTATCAGCAAGCCGGTGTGCCGGTTTCTTTTGTAGGTCATCCGCTGGTAAAGAAAATCCCCCATTTCGAGAATTCCGAATCCTTGCGCCAAACCTTGAATTTACCAGCCAATCGCAAGCTGGTAGCCTTGCTGCCGGGAAGCCGCCTTAATGAAATTAATCACCACATGCCTGTTTTTGTGCAAACCATTCAACAGCTTAATACGATAAGAAGCGATTTACATTTTGTCATCCCCATTGCAAAAACCTTAAATTCAGAGCGAGTCAAACAGTTTGTTCAGGCTGGAATCAGGAATATCAGCTTTTTAAATGGCCAATCCCTCGAGGCTGCAGCCTGCAGCGATTGTGTAGTCGTGGCCTCCGGAACCGCTTCATTAGAAACCGCACTATTAAAAAAGCCAATGTGCATTGTTTATAAGGGAAATCTCTTATCGTATCTTGTTGCCATGAAGGTAATCAGAGTGAAGTATTTTGGTTTATGTAATTTGCTCACAAACAAGATGGTTGCTCCCGAATTATTACAATATGATTTCAATGTGCATGAGCTTGCCAAAATGATTGAGAACTTGCTTGATGATCAGACCTTTACTCAACGCATGCTCAGACAATTGCATGAAATGAAAGTCTCTCTCTCTACCGAGGCTGCAGATGAATCTATCGATGAGCTGGTACTTAACGAACTATCTTCATAACTGCGTTTTCAGCGCCAGCCGATTTGCAATTAACTCATTTTCCGTCTAGTCTTAATTTGTTACATCTGCTTATTCTTTATTCATACCAGGGAGGTTCAAATGAATAGCGATATTTTTGAAGGAAAATGGGAAGAAATCAAAGGTAAAATGAAACAAGCCTGGGGTAAATTGACTGATGATGACTTTGATGTCATCGAAGGTAATCAGCAAGAAATTTATGGAAAACTGCAAAAACATTACGGCTACACTAAAGAACAGGCCGAAGATGCAGTCAAACGATTCAGAAAAGATTATTCCGATAATTTATAGCGATTAGTATGCCTGGCCTTGAGTCAGGCATACTATCAATTTTACTTTCTTTTTGATGATTTACCCGATTTATTACTTCTTGTACTTTCACTAACCGTGGTCTTGGGATGTTTTTTGGCAAAAGCCTCAGAAACGTATTGACCCGTTTGTGCATCTCTGTATCTTTTGTTCATTGCTAACTCCCTTTAAGTAGCTATATATATAATAGAATAGCTCTGAAATTTATCCAGTTTGTATTAAATACCCTGTCGTTCTCGTGCAATGTTCTGGCATAACTTAAAAGAAATCCTCTCACCCAAGTTGAGAGAGGGCAAGTTCAATGTCATTAAGTTAAGAATTCTGCAATTGCATGTAGATTGGTACCCATAACTAATGGAGCTGGCTTCTACTAGCCTTCTTGAATTACCGATGATTTATTGTATACTTCGGGCCTTTAGCAATTATAGGATTAAAAATGATCAAAAATGCTTTAGTTATTGCATTATTAGGAACTTGTGTAACTAGCAGTTCTTTCGCTTTTAATATTTTCCCTGATTTGAAATCAACCCATAGAACTCATAGCCTTCATACTAAAGTCGTAAAGAATCAAGATACTGATTATACTGATTTTTCTGGTACCTGGTCAGGGAGTTGCTCTTATAATGGAGAATCCGATGAGACAACGATTATCATCCGCAATGATGAGGTTTCCATTGAATTAGATGGTGAACAATATAGCATGGGAGCCATAAAAACCGAATCTACATCTGATAAAATGCAAAGCTTTACTTCACAAGCTGTTATTAATTGGAATCAGGAAAGAACTCAATTGAACTTATCAGGGACTATGACGGTATATGAGTATCCTGATTACCCTTACAATAGTTCTCGATCGCTCGTTACTATGCTATCCAAGGGAAGCATTGCACTTAATAACAAACAGTTGATTATTAAAGTTGAGGGAACCATTTTTGATGGTACTACACCAAGCGATCCCATGTTCACCAGTGAGTGCACTTTAGATAAAGTAAAATAATCTATTTCTTGCCTACGTCCTCGGCTTCTTCGAGGGACGTAGGAGTAAAGGTTAAAGCCTGAAGGATTTTCAAGTAAGATCAATATCCTGATAAATGTTCCTATAATTAAAAGAGCAATCTAAAAACAGGATGACTATGCGTAGATGGATCTTTTTCATATTATTCTTCATGCTCCTGGCTCTCGTACTATTTTACTTCACCGAAATTAAACACCTGATTAAACTGGTGCAGGAGATGCACCCGGGCTGGTTATTAGCGGCATTAGCGCTGCAATTTGGGACTTATTTGCTTCTGGCTCTGGTATGGTGGTGGGCTCTTTGGTGGGTCAATGAACGTGTCAGCTATTTGTCGCTGGTATTACTGAGTATTTCCCAGCTATTCGTGAATCAGACAGTTCCATCAAGTGGTTTGAGCGGCGCAGTTGTAGTAACCAATTTTTTAAAGGCTCAAAAAGTCTCTAAAAAAGCCATAGGCCTCGCTATTGCGCTCAATGTGTTTGGCCGCCAGATTGCTTTTACCCTAACGTTTATGGCCGCTGTTATTATTTTATGGATATATCGTTCACCTGGCCTGACATACCAGATTCTGGGAATTCTCTTCGCTTTACTGATGTTTGTAGTTACCGGGTTGTTTGTGTACCTATGGAAACTCGCTGCGGATGCGAAATTGCCGGGTCTGCTGAAACGATTTTCCGCGATTGAAACCTTATTTTCCTCAATCAGGACAATTAAACCGAGTGTTTTATTAGAATTACAAATTGTAAGCCCGGCAGTGTTGCTATTTACTGGTATCGTAATATTCGACTCTCTAACCCTATGGGTCATTCTTTATGGCTTCAATGTCGAAACCCATTTTCTTCCAGTCTTTGCAGCGCAGGTTCTTACTACCGTACTTGCCGGTGTATCATTAATTCCCGGTGGTCTGGTTGTCTTCGAGGGCGGACTCGTGGGTATGCTGCATTTAATAGGATTACCCTTTGATGTTTCCTTTGCGGCCACCCTGCTATTTCGCGGTTTTACTTATTGGCTCCCTATGCTGCCTGGTTTTTTGATAACCCATAAACAACAAAAATGAGTAGAACGAATCTGGGTAAGAAAAATAAAGAAAAATTGCCTGATACCGAATTTCAGGTTAATTACTATCCTCCTCAGGATATCCCAAAAGATGAGCCTTACTACCATAGTTTATTGAAAACAGCTTTAGTCAGCGAAAGCGTACAGAATTTTATCGAGTATGCATTAAAGGAAGAGGCAGAGGAAGAAGTGGTGCAAAATCTCGAGCAGACAACAGGGTCAAGGGAGTGGTTTATTGAAAACAAAACAACCGCGGCTCAACAGGATAGTTACATCGCACCGAGATTTTAGTTGCTGTTGATATCCCCTCTCTCTAACTCTCACTGCCATTTAGTTAAGGAAGTTTTGTCTTTCCCGCGAAGGCGGGAATCCATTCCTCAATTGGCATTATAGCGAGCTTAGAGATGGATCCCCGCCTTCGCGGGGAGGACAGTTTATATACAACTGAGCTTAACTTAATGCCAGTATCTCTAACTCTCTCCCCTGAGGGGCGAGAGAACATCAGAGAAGATCCTTAAGAAAAAGAATGATAGAAAACCTGACGGTCTTTTCATAGAATACACACTCATTCAGTCATAATGCTTTACTCGTGGAGAATTCAAATGAATGGTAGCCAGCTAAATCAAATAATGAATATTGCTCAGGGCCAGGCCCAAAATAAGAAATTACCAGTTAAAACATTCTACCAACTCCCCGACAGCCTGAAGGCGATTCGATTCGACGAAGAAGATAGCATTGTCATTGCCATGTATAATCTTAGTCTTATTTTATCGTCACTCGAGATACATAGGAATGACCGTGTGCACAGAACCACTTTATCCGATAAGCTGAATAAGCATCTCAAGCGGGTTTTGCAACTGGATGACCCCGCCGGCACTCTTACTATGAAACTCCTCATGGAACATCATAAATCGCTTCCAAACAGCAAAACCACCAATGAACTTATCGAAAAACTCTTTGAACATTCTCTGCCTCAAAGCTATTGCAGCTTGGAATTGGAGGGTGTGCTGAGCAGTATTAAAAAAAGTACACTGCCCAATAAAGACAAGTTGATGCGAATCTATATAGATCACGCCAAACGAGAGTATAATAAGAAAAATTTGTCAAGATACGACCTTGATTCACTAAGCCGCGCCTGGGAGAAAAATGTACAATACTTTTTGTCCCGTGATGATCTGCGCTGGCTAAAAACCTGCTATGAATATCCCCAATCCCCTGTTTACCATCTGAAAGGAGGCTTGATTATAGCTGAACGACAACTGAACAATTCACCCAATCAATTATATAAGGACATGTTTTATTTTACTCTCATCAGCGGTATAGCCCTTTTTTCAACAGACTTTGATAAACAAGCGAATAAGGAAGCAACCGCTTTACCCGCTTCTTCAGAAAAAGATATCAAGCAATACTTTATTGCAGGTTTGTATTGTCTGTATCTTCTCTCCCTGCCTTTGCGTATGGTCGGTTCATTGATGAGCGCCTGCGGCATGTTCAAATCACAACAACCCACCCCTCTCGTCTTTCCTGATTGGGCCTCGAGGAAGCTTGAGCGACTTGAAGGAAACAAATCTGCTGAGGGACCGCGTGCTCCTTGAAGGAGCTACCATCCTCCTTCATAAGGACGGTGCAGTTTTAATTCTTTTAAGGAAGAACCACGATGATAATGCAAGGCCATGATCTCCTGGTTAGTTTTCGGATCTTTAAAGCGGTGGTAGTCGATAGCAAAAAAACGATGTCGATTCCCATTCGCTTGTAGGCGATAAAAATTCAGGCCAAATCCGCCAACGCTTTTGTAACAAAGAAAAGCAACACTTATGTTACCTTTTTTCAAGGCAGCATAACTGGCTACAGTTGCCGTTATTACGGTGGCAACACCTGCTGTAAATCCTTTACTCTGTTCACCAGTTCCAATGTCTTCGGACATTTTTAATTATTTTTTAACAATTTTTTGGATTATACTTAATTAATACTTCTCATGCTATGTTAAAACGGAGTTACATTTTTCATGGACTTGATGGCCAAAAAAGTAAAAGAAAAATTATTGGAGCATCTGTTTGATAACACCGCCAAAGCCATTACATTTACATTGATTCTGGCACTACTAATCATTTTCTATTTAAGCTACCAAGACATTCCACTAACCCAGACCGGTTTATGGCTTGGAATTCTCTGCGCCATATTAATCCTTCGCCTTGTAATCGCTATCCTCGCCATTAAAAGCCCGCAGCGCAGTGAGTTCTTCTACTGGACTTTAATCATTACCGGTTTTCTTTTAGGAGCCATGCTGGGGCTTTTTTTCTGGTCATTTTACTGGGAGATGTCTATTTCACAGCGTATGATTCTATTACTTTTTTTTGCGGGACTCGCAACAGGAAGCACTATTTCGATGGCCGCCTCCCCGCTATCCTATGCCGCCTTTGTATTACCAAACTTCCTGCCAATAATTTTGCGATTTTTAATGGATTCCCATGATGATTCTCGTCTGGTTGCCATCGTTCTGATCATTTTTCTAAGTTATCTGGGTGTTATTTTCAATGCAAATAAGAAAATGCTTCGCAAAAACATTATTCTTTTAGCGCATGAGAGCGAACTCAATAGTCAGCTGGAACAATTTAATCAGAAACTTAGTATCGTTTCGATTACTGATGAGCTGACTCAACTGGCCAATCGACGGTATTTTCAGGAGCGTTTAATAGCGGACTGGATTCGGGCAAAGCGCGCTTCGCTTCCCCTGACTCTGATGATTATTGATATTGACTATTTTAAAGAGTGTAATGATAACTATGGCCATCTTTATGGTGATGAATGCCTGAAAGAAATTGCGAAAGCCCTGACTGAAGTGGTAAAACGTCAAACGGATCTGGCCGCTCGCTATGGCGGGGATGAGATGGTTGTAATTTTATACAATACCTCGCTTAATGATAGTGAGCAATTCGCCATGCGTCTTAAAGAGGCAATTGATAGTCTGAATATAAAAAATGAGTACTCACCGATTTCAAATCGTTTAACTGTTTCGATTGGCGTGGCCAATACAATCCCGGCGATTGATGATGATTATGAATCTTTATTCACGAGGGCTGACAAAGCGCTTTATGAAGCCAAATTAAATGGAAGAAATTGCATAGCCGTTTCCAAATAACAATAACAAAGGCAAGAGGTACGATGAAAAATAAAACTGCTCTAATCACCGGCGCTTCAAGTGGCATTGGTAAAGCCTGTGCGCGTGCTCTAGCCAAACAAGGTTCAAGATTGATCCTTGTTTCTCGCAGAAAAGAGCGTCTGGCTGAACTGGCTGAGTCTTTGAACAATGAGTTTAGTACAGAGTCACTGATTATCACTCTGGATATAACCCGCAAACTGGACGTAGAATCTCAATTGTCAAAGCTGCCAGTTGAATGGAAAGATATTGACATTCTAATTAATAATGCCGGGCTGGCTCTGGGCAGCGACTCTATCCAGACGGGTGAGATTGAGAACTGGGAACGTATGATTGATACCAATGTAAAAGGCCTTCTCTATGTCAGCCGTCTTCTGATTCCTGACATGATTGAAAGAAAATCGGGGCATATTGTGAATATTGGTTCAATAGCGGGACAGGAATGTTATCCTAATGGCAATGTCTATTGTGCCAGCAAGCATGCAGTTCGTGCTATTACTAAATCAATGCGTCTGGATTTACTGGGTACATCAGTTCGAGTTTCAGAAATTGCCCCTGGCGCGGTAGAAACCGAGTTTAGTATTGTTCGCTGGAATGATGAGCAAAAAGCCAGGGAGTTTTATCGCGATTTCGACCCCCTTCTTG
This sequence comes from Legionella sp. 16cNR16C, assembly GCF_021297775.1. Classification (NCBI taxonomy): domain Bacteria; kingdom Pseudomonadati; phylum Pseudomonadota; class Gammaproteobacteria; order Legionellales; family Legionellaceae; genus Legionella; species Legionella sp. 16cNR16C. The sequence continues at coordinate 376,743 of NZ_JAJTMX010000001.1, read as the reverse complement.
CTGAGGATGTGGCTGAAGCCGTGTTGTTTTGCCTGACCAGGCCGCCCCATGTTGATATCGCAGAAATTACTATCTTGCCTAGTGTGCAGGCTTCAGCCAACTACATTAGCCGCAAAGGCAAGCAGAAAAAAGAATGATTCTGGCATTGGAGATGATAGCCATTATAAAAGTGAATAAAAAATATGGCTCATAATTTGCCTTTAATCACAACATTGGCAACCGCCCTAGGATTAGCACTGATTATGGGCTTTATTGCAATCAAGCTTCGCCTCCCTACTCTGGTGGGCTATTTGTTTGCAGGAATTATCATTGGTCCCTTCACACCAGGTATTATCGCCAATCCTCATATAGCGGCCGAGTTTGCTGAAATTGGGGTGATGCTCTTAATGTTTGGTGTTGGACTTCATTTTTCAGTGGATGAATTACTCGAAACTCGAAAAATTGCATTGCCTGGCGCTTTGCTGCAAATTCTGGTCGCCAGCTGTCTTGGTGGGACTGTTTCCTACTTTTGGGGATGGAACTTTAGTCACTCAATTGTATTTGGCTTAGCCTTATCTGTTGCAAGCACCGTAGTACTAATCAAAGCCCTGGAAGCTCAAAGGCTACTTGGAACAATTAATGGTCAGATTGCTGTTGGCTGGCTGATAGTTGAAGATATCGCAATGGTGCTCGCTCTTGTTTTTTTGCCCTTCATCGCCCTTTGGACGGGAACATCCGAGCCTGGATCATCCGATAAAAATTTTTGGCTTACTCTCGGAGTAACCATTTTAAAAATTTCATCCTTTGTAGCAATCATGCTGCTTATTGGCAGATGGGGATTACCCAGATTATTGTGGCAGATAACCAAAACAGGCTCTCGTGAACTCTTTACCCTCTGTATCATTGCTGTGGCAGTAAGCATTGCATTTTTGGCTGCCAAGTTATTTGACATTTCATTTGCTCTCGGAGCGTTTTTTGCAGGAATGATCCTTAGAGAATCACGGTTTAGCCGCCGTGCGGCGGAAGAGTCCCTACCCTTCAGAGATGCTTTTGCCGTTTTATTTTTTGTTTCTGTGGGCATGTTGTTTAATCCCTCAATTTTTATAGAGCAACCTTTAAGAGTACTTATTGTTGTATTGATTATTATGCTGGGGAAGTCGATAGCTGCTGCTATTCTTGTGCTTTCATTTCGTTATCCGCTGAACACTGCACTCACTGTATCTGTAAGCCTGGCGCAAATTGGAGAGTTTTCATTTATCCTGGCGGGTCAGGGCGTACAGTTAAAGCTGCTCCCGGCTGAAGGTCAGGCATTAATACTCGCAGGCGCTCTAATCTCAATAGCGCTGAACCCGCTTTTATTCAAATCGGTCGAAACTCTTCAGCTCTGGCTCAATTCTTCACCCTTTTTAATGCGTTTTCTTCAGCGTTCAGCAGATCCCTTAATTGAACTGCCTCTCAGCACCCAGGAAAAATATCCTTCAGAACATCTGGTATTGATAGGATATGGCCGCGTTGGAAAACGGATTGGTGAAATTTTGACTGCACGACATATTCCCTACGTCGTTGTAGAGCAAAACCGCGAGTTAATCGAAGATATCAGAAGCCAGAATATATCTGCGGTATTTGGGAATGCCTCTGATCCCTCCACTTTAATTCAGGCTCATGTAGCACGGGCTGCCATGCTGGTTGTTGCCACTTCTGATCCTTTTAATATTCGGCAAATGGCTGATATCGCCACGAAATTGAATTCAAAGATCGAGCTTGCTATTCGAGTTGAAAATGAAGACGACAAAAATATGCTCGCCAAAGAAATTGACGCTGAATATTATTTGAGTGAAGAAGAACTGGCCAAAGGCATGGGTAAGCATATATTAAGCAGGTTTGAAAAGCCTGAATGAGGCTCTGCAAGGTTAGACTGTCTACAATTGCATGTAGGTTGGACCCTTGGCCATAGCCGTCAGTCAGGCTATGGCCAAGGTCCCAACTTACAATAATCTGGCAGTGATGCCAGGCGGGAATAACAGAAGCCAATTATGATTTTTTGAGCTGATCTACTTCTTTTTGCAACTGGGCTATTTGCTGCTGTAATCCTGTTTGCACTTGCTGCAGTTGATCCTGGGATTGGGTATTCATTTTTTGAATTTCATCTTCCAGTTTATTCTGCATTTCTTTTAGCTGTGCCTGCATCTGATTGTTTAAAGTGGTAATCTGCGTATTGTTTTGATCCTGCATTTGCTTTAACTGCCCTTGAATTTGCGTATTCAAGGATTGTACATCAGCAGGCGTGTTGTCAGCCCAGGCATTAACAGAAATCAGGGCCGAAAGAAGCACAGCAGCTTTTAAAGTAGTCATAATTATCCCTAAAAATTATTTATCCCTGCTACTTTAACTCATAAGATCGTTTTTTTGAACTGGAGATGCTGATCCTTCTTCTGCAGAGGTGTGTCTTCTTCTTAGATCAAAGCTATAACTTCCTTTGTCTTCTTTGGGATTAAACGATTCCCGAGGAGACTGCTCCTCCAGTGAACTGGTCTGCTTCCTTTTGATATGCTTTAGGAGTTTGCCGTAAGAAGCCTCGGTCTTCTCAATAACAGCCCGCGGATCAGCAGTGCTCACATCCTTAACCGCTCTTACTGGATAGAGAGCTTCTCCCACATGACGCATCGACTTATGTGTTGAAGCAAAAAATCGATGGGTGGCATGGCCGGGTTTGGCACCAAAGAGTCCGGCAATACGGGCGATACCCATCTCAGCTGTGTATACAAATGACTTAATGATAGAACTAAAGCCGCTATAAAACAGAAAAACCATCGAGCTCGAGAACGTGATTAATCGAGTGAGATCTTTTTTGGTTTTATCGAATAAATCTCCCCCAGCTCTCTTCATAGGTTCCCAGGGGTGAGGTTTTTCTACAGCCCAGGCCGCCAGGCTTAAAATAATAGACCAGCCAAAACGACTAACGGCCGGAATATAGCTTAGAGGAATTGAAAACAATTGAAAAGCAATGGATGGATAGGCTGTTTCAGGATACAAGATTTTCTTCAGAGCACGGCTATCTTCCCTGGAAAAGTGTTTGTCTATTTGCCTTGATAAGGCAAATAGATGTTTTGAACCCATCTTTGGAATATCATCCGCATTGGACGATAGCCAGTAAGCCAGCAAAAATCGATCAATAGTTGGTTTGTTAGTTGCATAATATTGTTCAACAAAACCTTTGATGTCATCGGGAGTGAGTTCAAGTTGTTTTGATCTCACTCGTTCTCCATACTCAGCGATTAATGCTTCATAAAATAAAACAGCAATTTTGGCGCCGACAAAGGGATATCCAGCATGCGGATTATTACCCAGATCTTCCAGCACCCTTTTACTAATCCAGGGTATGGGGTGTCCGGCAATACCATTCGCCAATACATAGCCAATACCATAAGCAGCAGCACAATACGCTGCAATCGTTAATGGATCTTCACCAAACTGATAGACAGCATTTGCCGCCTGACTATTATAGCCGTCCGTCAATGCATTCCAGCCTGCCGCGAGGACCTGAGCCTGAGTACATCCACCGCCGATTGTGGCAGCGAGCTTTGAAGCGCCTAGTGAATAGGAAAAATGACTGAACCAGTTAACGTAATTCGCGCCAAAAATAGCAGTACTTACACCTGGCAAATAAATCACTGCAGCCCCAACTCCATAGGCGCATGTGAAAATTACACCGGAAACTGGATCTTTTGCAAAACCGTGAGTGAAAAAGCTGCTGAATCCATTAAGTCCTCTGGCAACCGCTGTAAGAATATCATTCTGCTCACCGGATGTTAGCGGATAATCCGCCTCTGCAAACAAACTATCTGCGCTAAACTTAAGTTCAGTGTCTACTTTGCAACGTTTCAAAAGCTGGTTTAATCGTTCTTCCTCTATTGTTTTAATTGTTTCACATTCTGCCTGAGCAGCGGCCAGGGTGTCGCTCAATTCAGGTATTTCCGAGGTGGCTTTCCAATCTTCAAGCATGGCAGCGGGTAAACGAAATACCAGGCTGCTTCCGAAATCCTTAATTCCGCTAAAAATATCTCCTATCGCATAACCCACTTGCTTTATAAAATTCCAGGGATTTACCCAAAGAGGTTGATTGGGTTTTGCTTGGGCACGAAGCTCTGCTGCTACCAAATGAAAATTTTTATTTTTCCAGCTTTCTTCTTCCCAGTTTCTGGTGGGTAACACGAAACTTTTAATGAAATTTAAAAGAAAATAACCTAGACTTTTTAACTGCGGAACGATACCGCGATGTGCTTTCCAGCGGGTTGCGGTAATAGTATCAAGTTCTTCGACATCATTTGAATTGCTGACTTTTGGGGACTGTCCTTTTTTAAGCTCCAATTTATCCCAACCTTCAATGAAGCTTATTGCGAGTAATACCTGTCGTTCGCGAGCAGGTGTTAATTCCTCAAGATTAAAGTCATAGGTTACCGCTTGATCTTTATCGAACGCGAAATCACCATGATGAGAAGGATTGACGGGGTTACGCAGATCGGGTAAATGATCATCCAGTTCTTTTCGTGCATCTTCAATAAAATCGTTTAAATTACCGCGGGTCAATGCAAAAAAACGTTTATTACTAAAACTAAGATCCTGATTGATTCCCTGCAATTCATATAAATTCTGATGTATCTGCTGCTTGATAAATTCAAGAATCGACTCATGACCTCGTCCACGATTAAAACGACGAAGATTATCAGCATTTTTTTGAATTTTTTGAGAAAAGTCCTGAGCTCTTTGTATATCCTCCTGCAGGTCATCCCTCAACTGCCTCATAGTCCCGTCATCAAATCCAGGACAATCCACCTCGGAAAAATAAGCGCCCAATTCATTGCTGATTTGTTGCAGTTTTTGAATATATCGCTCGAAATATTTGCTAATTTTTTTAGCGGAATTATCTCGATTAACCAGCGACTCAAGATCCTGCATCGCTTCAAATCTATCCTGATATAAATCAAGTAAAGCAAGCTTCATACCCAGTGAATTGCTTGCCATACCCTTAGCAGCCTGCTCATGGGCCACAATGCGATACTGCCCCAGGGAACCAATGATTTTGCTGGTCAGGGAATGGGTTTTAATAATACCCCAGCGGGTTGCCTGTTTAATTTTTTCGGCCGAGCTTTTCCATAAAACGGAATGCTCATGGCCGTTTTGTTTTACAAAAATTACCTGGCCATTGCTTTCAGGTCGAGTAAAAATTTGCTTTTGGAAAATGTCCTTACGCTTTGCTGCCGCGACAGATGGTATAGAAGAATCCTGAGGGAGAGTGAGTCTGCTGCTCTCACTGTCTAAATAAAACTCTTTAATTCTTTTATCTTTATATCGTTTAAGCAGTTTCTTTGCACTTAATGGATAGGGCATACAGGCTCTGTCGTTCAAAATTTAATGATAGTCATTTAGCAATTATACGCTTGTTATATTAAGCAAAACTTAAGGAAATAGAATGTCAAAACAAATCCTTCGCACAGGATATTTTTTTTATATATAGAGTGAATAACAAAGAATCACCTACCGATTCAAGAACATTTATATGATTTTTTAGCGAAAAAAGAAGATTATATGGATAAAATCAACGAGTTGAAAAGAATTTCAGATTAAAATCTTCCCTGTAAAAGGCTAGTCTGGGTTGTTCGTGCGAATGTTAATCGCATGATTTGTCGTTTGAGGGTTATTAAGTGCAATCATTTAAGAGTTAGCCATTAAGCACTCTACACAATAATTGACTATACTAGTCATAATTTTATAGCGGAGCCTCTCATGCCCTGGAAAACGGAAGAAGAAGAAAACACATATGCCAGATATCGCTCTGGAAATAAGGTATTAATCATTTTTTCAACAGAAAACTATAAAAAAATATCTTTTCAATATGAGACAGATAAAAAAAAATTTAGAGCTTTCTCCGAGCAATTTCTTAAGAATCCTGAATTAAAAAAATACGAATGGCCTCAAAACATAGACTATTTTAATGAGGGTGGTGCACTGAGTAATCACTCTGTAGCTACCTTAGATAGCAGGGATCTGCTTCTTTTTTTGAGATTAATACATAAAGATGAAAATCTCGACATCATACAAGATAAGATTTACGGTCTGTTGGATATCAATTTAATTTCCAAATCCAATCAGGAGAAAATTGAACAAGGTCAGCTAAATACTGTATTGGACAATGTGAAAGCTGCGCAGGCAAAAGGGGATTACTTTCCTATCTGGGGAGCGATTGAATATTTGTTGGGCGAATTTACCAAGGACATGGATAATACAGCAGCCCTTCAGCAAGCTTATGATCTCTGTACTAAAGTTTCCGTAGAAAACCCTTATTATGTTGATGCTCAAAACCGTCTACTGGAAATTCTTGATACCCAGGAGCCTGAGCGTGCTATCTTAAAAAGTAAATTTACAGCAGCGATAGGTTATGAACCGCGAAAGGCAGCCAATCCCCCCCCGTGCAGCTATGATTTTGCATGAATTGCTAGGTGAAACAGGCCCCGCAAATATTAAAGATCTCCCATCCATTGAAGCATGGTTACAAATGGCTGACCGGTATTATCTTTTAAAGAAAGAAGTTGAAGAGTTACGTGCATACAAAGCAGCTCATGAGACACCTGAGGAACAAAGCGCAGCACAATCAGAGGTCAGAAGTTTGGCTAGTCAGGGTGGCCTTTTTAAAACAGTAAAACAGGAGAAAGAGGAGGTCGGAAAAAGCCCCGCTCCGACAAGAGGACTAACACCATCATCTGATAATTAGGCAGTAATCTTTCTGCATTTAAACCATTCTATTAATATCAGAAAATTTCTGTTAGCATCCCTGTTTTTTTATGTAACTCCTCAGGTTGTGGATAACCTTGATTTAATTCAATCAAATCGTCTCAACGTCATCCTGAACGAAGTGAAGGATCTCCTGAATCTGGCTCAGCTCTAAGCAGTTGAGATCCTTCGCTACTCTCAGGATGACGTACCTGGGGGAGTTACGTTTTTATTGGTATAAACCAGAATGGAAATTAATAAAAACAAGATTTGGTTTCTACAGATGGCACGGGTGGTCGCTTGTTTATTAGTGGTTTATACCCATTGGTACGGACTTCTGACAAATACCAATGAATTGGTTCGTTTCCTGTTTCCCAATAGCCAGCCGCATTTTCCCACAGCTTCAATTACTGAATATCTGGGAATATTCACCACTGTCTTAGGACTAAATTTTTTTTCCAGCGTTCATTTTGGTCTGGGTCTTTTTTTTATCCTAAGCGGCTACGTCATTCCCCTTTCCCTGAAAAAAACCAATCCCCTTTCCTATCTGATTCGTAGATTATTTCGCATTTATCCTACTGCTATTGTCTGTATGATTCTGGCTGCTGTGGCAATGTTATTAGCAGGCTGCTGCCTCGGCTCTGCACCTTTTAATTTTTTAAAATTTAAAGTGGTAATCAGCAATTTGCTGTTAATTAGAGACTTGATCAATGTCCAGTTTATTGAGTATTCCACCTGGACGCTAGAAATTGAAATGCATTTTTATTTAATCTTCTTCTTATTTTTTTATTATAAAAAAGAAAAAAACCCTTTAAGTTTTATTATCCTGACGGCGTTGTTGGTTGTTATCTACAAACTGACTTGCACCACTCCACCGCCCCACGGCTGGGTCTTACGTGTGCAGCGTTTCGTGTCAATTAATTCAGCTTATTTAAGTTTTATGTTTATTGGTACAACAATATATTACACCCTAAGCAAACAATGGACTTATATCACCGGCCTTTTGACTGCGGCTGTATTATTAATTTTAAACTATATCTCTCTCCATACAGGTACTCAATTTGACGCTAGTGGCAGCAAAATCTTCATAAACCATCTCTATGTTATACCCTTCTTCCTGACTTTATATGCCAGCAATTCTCGTTTACCTTTTAGTAAAACTTTAAATGGCATCGCTAATTTTTCCTATCCTCTTTATCTGACCCATGGATTTGTTGGTTACAGTTTATATTTAATCGGCCTGGTGTTTACTCAAAGCATATTATGCTCAGCAGTTTTTGCATTCAGCCTGGTGATATTATTAGCAACTCTGATTCATAGAAAGGTCGAAAATAGAGGAATTGAATATTCTAAAGAACTGGTGCAGAAAATAGAGGGTCGCGGAGATAAAGAGGTTGTTTTTGCATAATCTATCCATTTAAAGCGCATTATCAATGCGCTTTAAATCTGGGAACTGATGTTATGCAGACTCCATACACAGGACAGATTTCCTGATTTCGGAAATGCAGTGGCCATTCCAGATATAATCATAATGGCCAGCCTGTACCGGAATGCCAAGAGCCGGTGGTCGAAAAATCGCCACACACTTCCCCCCTGCTCTTCTGGCACTTGGATACAAAATGCCCCACTCATTCTTCAGTTTGATGCGTCGCCCAAACTCCTGGCTTTTAGAATAAGACTCCAGCGCCGGGCTACAAATCGGTGCGTAACGATCGTCGCAAATGCTGACCAGTGCCCTGGTTACTTTTGCCTGATATTCACGCATTTGGATAATACAGGCTTTTTCATTGGATGCTTTGAGAAAGATTTCCCGGTGAAATCTTGTTTCAGCAATAGCTGTTTCGACCGAGTCAGCTGCATAATAAACTCCGTATGAAGAGCCATCGCTAAACCGGGAAACTCCGAAATGAGTAAAAGCAGCCATTAACGGTGTAGATCCAGGACCATATACCCACTCATCTTTAGGCAGCAAGGAGAGCCGTCCGTATTCCTCCGCCAGACGATCATTGGTCAGTCCCTCAAGAAGAGCAATCTCCTCCAGTTCTTCTGCACTTTCTGCCCAGTCAAATAAACTAACGGGCGGATATCTTGAAGGAATTAGTCGATGCGTTTTAGCCTTATAATCAATATACTCATAATCCATTAATATCCTCGCCAATAATCAAGAAAGCGCCTTACGTCTGCAAGACGCAGCAAACTGCCATCCAGCATAAATTCTCTTGGTGTCTTGCCATTAAATGGCGGTAAACTATTAGCCCGTTCGATCCATGACGTCGCCTGTTCGCTATCAATAAACAAGATTCTCAAATCTTTATAAATCCCCAGGAGTAATGAAATCCGCTCTTTCTCATCTTTGGACAAACGTCCTTCCAACTTGTTTATCCCTTTATAATAAGTTGAAGCGGCCATATCACCCATTAAAATACGGGCCTCATCAGTATCAAAATGGAATCGCTCCATCAGATTCTTTAATGATTTCCAGGCTACGCCATCAGAAATGATTACAGCAGGATTAACAGAGACTTTCATGAAATTCTCCACTTGTTCCAGCCTTGCACATCATTTTACTCATATACAAGACTACTTTTTATAATTTTAGAATAAATTCTAAAATTAGACAAGCAATCCCCTTGCATCCCTATCAATATTTTGTAACTCTGTTTAAACCAATTTTATTAAAAGAATCTATATATGCGCTTGATATTTAGCATCTTATTAAGTGTTGCCCTTCTCCCCCCTACTTATGCAACAGCTCTTTCACAAGAGCAGCCTGACCCTTTAAATCTTAAATGGCTGGATAAGTCGATATCCCCAGCCGATAATTTCTTTGCCTACGCTAATGGCACCTGGCAAAAACAAAATCCCATCCCGCCAGAATATGCAGTCTGGGGCAGTTTTTATATTCTTCAGGAAAGTGTTCAGGATAGAATTCATCAAATGCTGACCGCACTATCGGATAACAAAAACCTTCCCGAAGGCAGTATTGAGCAAAAGATTGGTGATTTTTATTTTAGTGGAATGGATGAGGCTGCGATCAATCAACTGGGCATATCCCCCCTTCAGGATATGTTTGACTCAATTAATTCAATAAAAAATAGTAAGGATTTGCAGCAGGTTATTAGTAAGCTTCAATTGAATGGGGTAAGTGCCTTATTCAATTTCGGCAGCATGCAGGATTTTAAGAATAGTAATGAAATGATAGGAGCTGCGATGCAGGGAGGACTGGGATTACCAGATCGCGATTACTATACCAAAGCAGATAAAAAGTTTCAGGATATCCGCTCTGCCTATGTCCGGCATATCGCCAAAATGCTTGAACTGGCTGGCGATGACGCTGGAAATTCTCTGAAGGAAGCAAATGAGATTATGCAGCTTGAAACCGCTTTAGCTAATGCTTCAATGACTCAAATTGAGCAGCGAAATCCCCGTGCTATTTATCACATGATGGCTGTAGATGAACTGGACAAAATAACCCCTCAGTTTTCATGGCCTGCTTATTTTAATCAGATCGGTCTTGAGAAAATCGAGCATATTAATTTGGGGATGCCCAACTTTTTTAAGAAAATGAATGAGTTGCTCACCACCGTTTCATTAAACACCTGGAAAAGCTATCTGCGATGGCATGTTCTTGATGCCTACGCACCTTATCTGTCAAAACCTTTTGTCGATCAAAACTTTCGCATGAGCTCACTTTTAACCGGTACAGAAAAACTCCTGCCTCGCTGGAAACGGGTAGTGAATACCGAAAGCCAGGCATTAGGTTTTGCTATCGGTAAAATGTATGTTGAAAAATATTTCCCGCCTGCGTCGAAAGCTCAGGTAATGGAGATCCTTAATAATATTAAGCAGGCTTTACGGGATGAGTTGAAAACACTGCAATGGATGTCGCCTGCAACGCGAAAAGCCGCCCTGAAGAAGCTTGAGTTGATGAAAGAGCGTGTGGGTTATCCTGAGAAGTGGTGGGATTATTCAAGTCTCAAAATCGACAGAGGCCCTTATGTATTGAATGTCGTCAGAGCCAGCGAGTTTCTGGTCAAAAGGGATTTGAACAAGATTGGAAAACCCATTGATAAAACCGAATGGAGCATGACCCCGCAAACGGTAAATGCCTATTATGATCCTTCTATGAATAACATTAATCTGCCCGCAGGCATTTTACAGCCGCCCTTTTTCGACCCCAATGCGCCAACCGCGGTCAATTATGGAGCGATTGGTTTTGTCATCGGACATGAAATTACTCACGGTTTTGACGATCAGGGGGCACAGTTTGACGGTTATGGGAATCTGAAAAACTGGTGGAGTGCTGAGGATTTGAAAAAATTTAATGCAGCGACCCAATGCATAATGGACCAGTTTTCACAATATAAAGTCGATGATCTGTCAGTCCAGGGTAAACTGGTAATGGGTGAAGCCACTGCGGATCTGGGAGGGTTGACTCTCGCCTATAAAGCCTTTAAACATTCAAAAGAGTACGCATCAGCTAAAACCATTGATGGGTTTACCCCCGATCAGCAGTTTTTCCTGGGCACCGCTCATGTCTGGGCTTCCAATATCCGTATGGCACAGATGCGTACCCTGATTATGACTGATCCGCATCCGCCAATGATTTACCGCGTCAACGGTACTTTAGCGAACATGCCTCAATTCCAAGCCGCTTTTGGTATTAGCGGACAAAGTCCAATGGTGAATCAGAAACGTTGTGTGATTTGGTAGGAATGTAGGATTGGTAAGTACTTTAGAGTCAACTTTATGATTAAACTCATCAGTATTATTCAATTTCTAATGTTTTCTTATACGGCATATTCCTTTCAATATCCTGCTTCTTTGTTAGATACCAGGATTAATGTAGGTGATCATGAGTTACATATAGTATGTCAAGGTCAAGGCAAACCTACTGTTATTCTTGAAGCAGGAAGTGGAACAGATTTATCAACCTGGTCGATAGTACAGCCTGAAATTGCTAAATTTGCACGAGTATGCACTTATAGTAGAGCTGGATTGGGAAAAAGCAGTATTCCTAATAATAAAACACAACTTGATGCCGTTCAAACAACACAGGATTTACATACATTACTAAGCAACCCGTTAATTAGAACAAATAGTCCCCCACCCTATGTTTTAGTGGGACATTCTTATGGAGGATTATATGTACGTAATTTCTTAGAACTTTACCCACAAGAGGTTGCTGGAATGGTTTTGATTGAAGCCACATCAGGTACTATGACTATGAAAGACTACGGATTTTCCGATGAGCTTGTTAATGCGCTGATTGTTGTTAACCAAAAAAAGGATGCCTACTTTAAACGTCATCCAGAAGTTAGCGAGGAAGAGCTAAAAACTGTCAAGCCAAACCAGGAGTTAATTACTAAAATTAAGGCACAATCAGTTCCCAATAATTTAATACGATCAATTAATTGCTTGCGCCAGCTGGAATTTAATGATATGGCTCGATTAGATAAAATGAATAGAAAACACCCTCATTTTTTAGGAAGTAAGCCTCTTGTAGTTATAATTACCGAGCAAAATGAGATGATTGATTTAGTTAGCCATTATCGAGTGTTAAAAAATTTTGTAAGTGCCGTTATTAATGACGATCAGCGTGATGCCTTTTCCGCAATATTTAAACTTGATTTTACTAAACCTATAGCGCTGGCGGAAGTTGAAAAAACTAATATGTTGTCATTATCTACTAACAGTACACTAAAGATAGTTAAACAGAGCGGACATAATATTCATTTGGATCAACCGAAAATTGTTATTGATAGCATCAAGAACGTTGTTCTCACTCTAAAAGGACAATTATAACTTTCTGCGTTCTATTCAGCTTAAAATCCTTCTAAAAAAAACAATTTTCGCAGGAAAGTATCCACTTACTACTATTGAAACTCTTTTATCAACTGCTAATATTAAATTGCATACTTCAAAAGTAAACATATGAAATTTAAATGGAAAATAATTGGCGCTGCTTTGTTTATAACTATTTTATGTCTATGGGTATGGCTATTTTGCGCCAGAGGTGTCTTTGATTGGAATCTAATTTTCAAGGTCGATCCTTCCGTGGCTTCCAGCTTTTTAATTGATTGCCTTTTAGCCTTGATTATAGGAACAATTTCTTTTAAAGCGGGTATAAAATTAGAAAAAGAAACAGCCAAGGCCGAAAAAGCTGAATTACAAAATATAGAAAAAATTGTAAAACAATTAGCCGGCGAAAAAAATGAATTGATCTTTTCCACAAGATTTGAGGATGAGCTGTCTTCACTTGCTGATCCATTTAAAAATAAAGTACTTTTCTCTTTACAGAAACTTATCTCTGATAATTTTAATCAATTAGGACCAGATGTTAGGAAAATCAAGGACAATACTTATTGTTTTAAAATTGATTCGTTACGAGTAATTTTTTCTAAACAAAAAAATGTATTCATTATTCACGAAATGGTAAAAAAATGCTAATTAACCACTGGTGTCAATAAGGGCCAAGGCAGAATATGCACATGTGGTGCTACTAAGAAAATTGCCATTTCGCTATGATTATTTTTCGAGACCAAAGACTCGAAATTTTTAGACTCCTGATATGCAGATAAACCTAATCGATTAGCTGGCACTTTAAGACAATACATTGATGCAATACATTATTCTAAATTCCTCTGATATAGACAAGATAACTTATGGAAATTTGAATTGTCTCCAATCTTACAATTATTGCAAAATTTACAAATACGTCAATTTGCCGTATAATTAAATTAATAAATAAGGAGTATCCACTATGGCACACATTTCCAAACATTCAAATGAAGTTGAGCGCTTAGAGGCTAGGATAAGTTCGACAAAAAAATCAGTTTTAAAAGATGCTGCCTCACTTAAAGGTGTTAGTCTTACAGACTTTGTTGTTAATTCAGCGTATGAAGCAGCACAACGCGTAATTAAAGAATATGAACAGCTTCATCTGACGAAAGCGGATAGAGATATTTTTATACAGGCATTATTAAATCCACCCAAACCAAATGAGAATTTGGTTAAAGCAGCTAATCGTTATAAAAAAGTGTTCAGTCTAAATGATTGAAGAGCAAGAATATATAATTGAGCAATTACATAAACATAATCGAGTAAATTTTTCTTGCGGAACAGATGAACTTGACCGTTATTTGCAGACTCAAGCAAGTCAGGACATTAAAAAAAACATGTCTGTAACTTATGTCTTATCGGAGCAAGGAAGTGACGTTGTCCTAGGTTATTACTCAATTTCAACGATAGGAATATTTCCTGGAGATTTGCCAAGCTCTTTGATTAAAAAGCTGGCAAAATATCCGGTATTGCCTGGAGTATTAATAGGTAGATTGGCTGTAGATGAAAAATATAAGGGAAGAGGATTAGGGGGGCTTCTATTAATCGATGCTTTGAAACGAACTTTAGCAGTAGGAGAGCAAATAGGAGTTGTTGCCATAGTGGTTCATGCCAAAGATGATAAAGCCATAAATTTTTATAAGCATTATGGATTCTTAGCATTACCTGAAAACGACTTTAAGTTGTTTTTACCCCTAAAAACTATTCAGGGATTACATTTGGATTAACTCAGATAGGTATTAATTAAGCTGAATTAGTGTGATTACCGAGGGAAAATGACGGATTAATTACCAAGCGATTATGTCGCGCTACTATATCAGCCCAAGAAGATCCAAACAATCCTCACTAAGCCACTTCACGTGAGGATTTTGCTTTAAGGACTCTAAGGGCGGAGGTATTCATATTCTCACGAAGCCAGATATTCCTTACCCCAGCAGAGCTGATCTTAATAACCAATAGTAAAAACATAGGAGAACAACATGTTACCCGTATTATCAAAAGAAAAATTATTCAACTTAGCGCCATCCATCTTCACACAAGCAAAATCTCATCAAACGAGTACTAAGTATTCGCCCATCTCAACCGAGCAAGTCATTGACAAACTCATGTCAGAAGGGTTTTTCCCCACTTGGGCAACTCAGACCAAAAGCCAGAACCAAGAATCAAAAGTATTTGCAAAGCACATGCTTCGTTTTCAACGCCATGATGTCATGCAAAATAATCAGGGACTTTACCCAGAACTGGTTCTCATTAATTCTCATGACGGTTTGTCATCCTATCGCTTAATCGCTGGTCTTTTCAGGGTTGTCTGTGGTAATGGACTGATTGCAGGGCAATCGTATGACGAAATCAGAATTAAACATCAGGGCAATGTGATTGAAAATGTCATTGAAGGCACCTATAAGGTGATAGAAACGGCGAATAACATGCTTGATGCATCGGATGATATGGCTTCAATTCTTCTGAACGATGAGGAAAAAATGATTTTTGCCGAAGCAGCCCATTCACTAAAATTCTCGGATAAAGAGAGAGGCATGAGCGTTAATCCTCAGAGCTTATTGCAACCAAGGCGTTATAGGGATCAAACAGATAATGATCTATTTACCGTGTTCAATATCCTTCAAGAAAATTTAATTAAAGGCGGGATCCGTGGCCATCGTTTCAATAAATACGGTTACACCACTCGTACAAAAACCAGAGAAGTAAAAGCCATTGATCAAAATGTCAGATTAAATCGTGCCTTGTGGACTCTTACTGAAAAAATGATGGAAATAAAAAGATAGTTTCTCATTGGTGAGCAAAGGTTCTCCTTTGTTCACCTCATAAGATCGAAAACAAGCATCAAATTAAGGACATTTTATGAAAATAAGATTATATCATGGTCGCAATAATCCAGAACAAGAAATGGATGATTGGGGGTTTGAGAGTGTAACACTTGATGGCGTTGAGGGGATAATATGGACTTATGGAGTGCCAAGAGTTTTTTTTGTTAATGAAAATGCCTTACAGATAGCCAAGGATTTGACGGGTTGGGATGCATTGGGAGATGGTTTAGAAATGCATGTTTTTGAAGATTTAATTAAAACGAATGATGGGTATTTTGGGGATTGGGAGTTAAGCTAATGTAACCACACTAATATTGCTGCAATGAAAAGCTTACTTAGAGTGGGCTTTCCTCAGTTCACTTCCACCTTTTATTTTCTTTTTTTCTTCAATAATTATCAAAATTGATTGGATAACTACTTCCAATAATCAAACGAATTATGGATTACTTACATGGGTATTAGTGAGTCCAGAATAATAGCTCAAGTGCTGATGAAAAGAGTGACTATTATTAAATCCGAAAGGGCTTCCCCCTGCATCATATGCCCCGAGCATAGGCAATCCGCTAACAGGGTTTACTCTAAAGGTTTCGAGTAAGCTGGAATTGATCAATTGATGAGTAGAAATAGTCGTATGAACTTCCTGACTTATTCCGTGGTGTTTGCTCATAAAAGGCAGAACATGACGTTTAAAATATTCATTCTCAATATAGTTAAAGTGCTTATCTTTCGATGCAATGGCTTTTTGGTATTCAAGGTAGCCTCTCGGTGGCTCTAATACAAAATCTTTAATGCGAACCATTAACTGTATTATTTTTTTGATAGCGTTAATCACTTCAAGATCCTTTTGAAAAAATAGTTTATTATCGAATCGACTGAATTTAACTAAAAATATCCCTTCACAGACGCGCAAAGGAATGCGCTATTTTTTATTTTGTTTCATCCGGTGTAGCTATACTTGTAGTAGCCTTCCATAAGCATTGTGCCGAGTTGTATTTCCCGAATCTACACACACCACGCAATGATAATTGCTTTTTTCATCTCTGCGTAACCATTTGATTGTATTAGAGTAAAAGGTTATATAAATCCAATAGCCTTGCTTTTACATGAAACAATCACTGCTCTACTGTTTACAATAGTAAACAATAATCCTTGGCAAATCAAGGGTTCATCTTCTAGTTTACAATTGTAAACGACAGGTTTACAATTGTTTACGCACAGATGTTCAATATTGGAATTTTATGAAAGGGAAAGATGTAATCTCACTGCGCATCTCCGAGCATGAGAAAGACTATCTACAAAACATTGCTAAAAATTTTGACCTTCAGAAACGTGGTTCTGATGCGCTCTCTTATTCAAAGGCCATCAAAATACTATTGGATTTTTGTTTGCATAATGACATCTTCCCCATGAAGCGGACAGAAAATCCACTCCAGGAAATGAGAAGGATGCTCGAACAAATTCATGCCTCTATTCCCCACTTGATGTACCATAATCATTTTCAGAGCTTATTGCTTTCATCAAAATTTAACGATGATTCTTTAAATCAGATTAAACAGAATACGGTCGATTATTTAAACGGTAATTTTTCTGGGTTCCAAAATATTTCCTATAAGGAAGTTAGATTCAAAATGAATGGCATTGGTTTGAAAACAGTTCCGCTCGAACAGGGAGAGTCCTTATGGAAATAACAATTGATTTGGGTGAAGACACCATTGATTCATTGAATAAAATATCTAAGATTAAGGGCAACGCCTTTTCAACGGCTGCCGCCGAAATGGTATCCTTTGGCGCACGCATCTACCTTCAGTCCCTTGAACAATCCAAAGAGGACTCCACTACAAAGCTTTTGCTTGAAAACAGTATTCGTTCTAATGAAATTCTGACCGAGTTACTGCATATTGTGTATGACAAAAATAAATCAAAGATAGGCGCCTTTGACGCCGATACAGCGTTAGCCCTTATTGAGCGCATGGTTTCAAACTTTAGGAAGGGAGTCTCTTAAAGCTCCCTTTCCATTTCACGGTTCAATGGTGAATTGTGTAATTCATTGGCTCGATTATTTTCTATAAACTCTTTGCTATAAGAGCGCTCTTTAATCCGGTTTATTAATTGCTTATTTAACTCTAAAAACTCACCCGTACCCTTTTGATTTAGACGCTGATCCTGGTTTATAAGCGCTTGAAATCTATCCGTTACCAGGCTTGTTTTTTTATCAATTCCTATATTTTCTACTTCACACTGCTGTTTAAATTCATCCAAGCTTATTCCTTGTGAAAGCTGTTTTCTTAGCGCATCTCTACCCTCTATAACAAGAATATCATTTAAATCGGTATTCTCTTTTTTGGGTATGATAATGGATACTTTAAATCCAGCGTCATTCAATCGCTCTGCCGCTCTAATGATCGGGTTGGTCTTTTCATTTTTTGCATATTTATAGGTAGCCTGTCCATCATTATCAACACAAAGAATAACCTTATCGGGCAAATTCTTAGTATCAATATTGGCAAAATTGGCTTTACCCAACACCGCATATACCGGCGCTTTCTCATTCACATGGAGAATGCTTAACCCAGTTTCTACCCCTTCAGTTAAATAAGCCGTATCGCCTTTTCCATTATTATTTAAATTAACCACATGATTCGTGATTGAACCAAATGTTTGTTTTACAGGCTCGCAAGATTTATCTTTTCCCCCGGTGCTTTTGTCTAGCTTTGTGACTTGAACATGATGAATGCCCCCCTGCTCGTCCTTACTAAATGCTAAGAGTGCTGGGACGTATTTATCGCCATTCTGCGTACGGGTATACACTGAGGGGCAATAACGAAGGTCTGCCTGGTTATACTGATCTAAACCCCGATGAACCAGTAGATATTTTTCGGCCAAGCTTCCTTTGATTGGAAGTGATTTCTGAAACAAAGATTGAGCAAGATTGCGCTTTCCTTCGTTTTTTAGCTTATCCTTTGATTCAACCTTTGCTTTTGGCGCTTTTCGCTCATAGTCGGGCATATAATTTATAAACCGCGCGGCATAGTCCAATGCGTCTTTAAAGCCAGATAAGCCTTGCTCCTGCTCGATGAGGTGAAAGAGGTTTCCTGACTCCTCCGTTTCAAAGTTATGCCATAAACCGGTGTTAGTATCTATTTTCAGACTTCCCTTCGTCCCATAGCGATAACAATTTTTAGTCGATAATTGGTGATTGGGTTCACCTAACAAACTTTTTACTAGAGGCTCAGCCACTTCTATTAATGCCTCGTAAACTTCTTCAGCACGAATAACAGGATTAAGTTTGCCGTCATTTTTAAGCCTCGCATCAGTATTTAATAGGACGACATCCTTTTTTAGAGCGACTTCATTCTTTTTATTGATGACATTAGAGAGTATCAATTGTTGCTTTGAATATTTCAGGCGATAGTGTTCTGCTGTTAGTACAGCGGATGTTTTATCTGCATCCCTCTGTTTTAGTGGATCTTCAAGACGCTCAATAAGTCCGTTTAAGTGATCGGTATAGATGGTGGTTTGATGACTCGCGCGTGTTAAATCAATTTCATGTGAACGATGGGTGGTCACCACAATTCTATCTTCTAATTCCAAGGCAATCACTAACTTTCTCGTAGCGCCCTGGCTGGAGTAAGCGGTGTTAGTATAGGCATAGTCCCAGTGCTGATCTGACTTCTGGGTTAAATCAAGTACTATTTCTTTTTCCCCATGGTGAAGGATTGCAGTTTGTCCATGCAAACGGGTGACGGCATATTCTTCATTGGCAATGATTCCTTTGTCTGTGTCATTGCGCTTTAAGCGGATCCTGTCTCCGGATGCAAGCGGATATTGGTCGTATTTATAAAAGGAGGGCATCGTTTTAGGAAGAATTGAGGCATTTATGGAATAGCTGGTATTTGCCTCATCTGTACAAATCAGTTTATTTCTCTCAGTATCTACCTTTTGTACCGTAAAATACCCATCTTTCTTAGCCACGGAGTAGCTTTTTCCAAATCGAATGACATCTCCAGGTTCAAAAGACTTGGCAAACACCTGATCGGCCTGGTCAATGGTCTTTGAAAATAATCGTCCGCATTGCGTGTCGTTACCTACTATCTGATCTTGTTTTTTTAATCCATCACGGATTAGCATTTCAATCGGCGTTCTATCTTCATGCGCATGAACCACTATCAGGGTATTTTTCTGGCATTCCCCCGTTCTACTTAGGAAGTCCTCTGATATGGCCTTATAAATTGGCTTGTAATTTTTTTTCCCATCGTGATTGCAGTCAATTTCTATAATTGATGAGGTAGGTTGATTTGAATGACTTTGCCGCTCAACAAAGGCTTCGGGATTGATATTTTTTATCACGTCCAAGGCTTGACCGACCTCTCGTTTGGAGGAAAGTTCTGCTGCTTTCTTTAATTCAGGATTGGGATTCTGCCGAACAATCTCCTCCATATAAGCCGTTTTTTGCGATTGGCTTTTAATGGTTAATTCATGAGGGATCCCAGATGCGAGTGATTGCAGCTGCGTGATATCCCCTGTAAACGCCATCCGAGAATTGGTCTCAATGCATTTCTTTTGTAACGCATGATATTTTTCATTATCTATCATGGAGCTTTCATCCACGATTAATACGTATCGGGAATCAATGGGCGTCTCATTTTGTAAAAAACTATCAATGGTTTGTGAGGGAATGCCATTTGCATTTAATTCCTCAACAGCCTTATGGGTAGGCGCTAATCCCAGAACCTTAAATTCATTCTCCGTTGCAATTTCCCTGACATGGCGCATCATGGTGGTTTTCCCTACACCAGCCAATCCCTGAATCGAGACAAATCGATCAGCAGTCGTGGTAATCAATGTAATGGCATCTTTTTGCCCTTGGGTTAGAGAGTCTGGCAGCGATAACAGTCGGGATTTATGTGGCGCAATGGGTGTGACTTGATTTTGCTCTGAAAAGTTGGCATGTAGTATGGCGTCTTCAAGCTCTAAGGCGTCTTTGGTTGTCCAATAGGTCTCTAAGTAAACCAAATCGTTAGACATTCGTTGCTTTAAAATAGGCGCAATGTCTTCAAAATCAGCTTCGCCTAAAGCGTATTTTAGGGCATGGGTCATTAGGTCACTGTGCTTAAAGGCCGCATTTCGCTCCGCACATTTAGCGATGGCATAATGGATGGCTGCTTGGGCAATGTGCGCCTTGTCCTGCGATTTGAGTTCGAGGTTATTTATTAATGCTTTAAGCTCTTTTTCAATGACCGGATTGGCATACGCAATTTCCCGGTAAATTAAATCTGGTTTTTTCTGTTGTACTTCAAAAGCAGTCCATTTCTGTTGTGCTTTCTGTAAAAATTTCTGAGCCTTTACCTCATCTCGAGTAAAGAGTGTTACGTTTTTAGCATTTTCCCCTATCTCACCCATTAAATTACGGTTCAGTTGATAAGGCTCGGCGCAAACAAATGCTTGCAGGGTATTGGGCGCTATTTCTTGGGGGTTTTTACAGTAATCGTAAGAGAAATAATTATCCGACAACATTTGGTGATTTAAAAAAAGGGATTCTGAACCCTGTTGAACATACAGACCTGATTCGGTAATCTTTGAAACGGTAAATGCACTTTTTGGCTCAACCTTTCGTCTTTGCACGTACAACGTGCGATCATTGATTAAGCGCTCACCGACTGTAATATCCAAACGTTTTTCACGAGAAATACGATACTCTTCCTTTGAATTAAGAGAAAATTCACTTTGTTTGCCTAAGAGGTTTTCCAGTACCAAGCTGTTTTTATTTTTCCCGCGAACAATATAATGTGTTGCAGCCCTGCCCTCTTTATAAAAAGAAATCCTATCGCCTATCTGGTAGCAATCAGCCCGCTCTCTTTGTGGTGGCGTCAAGCTGACAGTGCTTAATACAGAAACGGTGGTCGTTTGCCTGGATAATTGCCCCTTATTCATTAAGCCTTCTCTGATATGACTATTAATGGCCTCCTTTTGCTTATTATTGATTGCAACCAATGTATGTTTCTGTTGTTCCTCAGGTGTTAACCTTAGCCAGGCCGACATCATTGATTCGAAATGTTGTTTTTCAACAGCCAGCTTGAGCTCGCCTTTAATAGGATTACTGAATGACTGATGAGAATGCACGCCATTGTCTTTCAATAGCTTAATAGGATTACCTGCACTAAATCCGAGTGTGGAAGCGGAGTTATTAAGTAAAATGAGTTTGCTCTTATTTTCTTTCGTTAACTCACTTAATGCGGATAAATCCTTCAATGAGAGTTTTTGCGCATCATGAACAATGACCATATCTTGTTTGTTTTTAGTCCAAGGAGTGGATTTAATTCGTTTTCCATAGTGGTATTGAAAGCCAGATACCGTATGGACGATATCGTCTTTGAAAAAATTTTTGATTCTGGAAATCAATCCATTCTGAGAGTGTTTAATTTCTTCGCGTAGTTGCAGCGTTTTTAATCGGCCGGGATGAAGCACATAAGGATTTAGTTGCTGCTCTGACGCTAGATTCACCATATCCTGTATCAATTCCTTTTCGGAATGGAAACCATTGACGTCAATAATTTGTATTCGATCAGGGCTTTTGAAAATGTCAGACGCGAGCCCGTACCCGGCGATATGAAGGGAGGATCCAGTTTTTAAATCCTGGGTTCCACTGCTTATAAATTCCTTCTCCAGGCGAAGTAATCCCTTCGTTGTATAATATTCTAATGGTTTTCCCTTCAGCGCTTCTTTAGCAAGAAGCGATTCAATCTCCTGTTCAATTTCTTCATGGCTTATTAATCCGGCCGAGAAGCTCATGGCCTGGCGAACCAGTGTGCCATGCTGAATCTGGGTGGAATATTCTGATAGATGTAATAGCGCATCTGACACTGCTTTTTGAGGATTGGAGCTTAAGGGTTGAGTATGCGTTTTCCTTACCTCTCCCTTCCCTTTATTGTATTTTGATTGCTGGACAATCTCTTCCAAATTCAAACCAAGTCCTGCAATTTCTTCCTTCCAGAGCTGATGTAAGGATTCACTATCAACTTCTACCTTTTTTTTCCGCGTGGATAAATTAGACTTCTCTGCAGCCTTCGCACTCGTTGTACCCCGCTCTTTCATATCTTGTACGATCTGCTCGCGTCTTTTGGAGGTCACCTTTATGGCTTCCTCACTAATCCCTTCGATTTCAAAATTGCCATACCGATCTTTGATATGAATTGAGTAGCCAAGCTCTCTTACTTTTTTGGCTAAAGAAGACATATACACTAGGCCTAAATAGTGTTGATTACTATAGATTAATTCACGAAACCCATGGTCAAGGTTGTCTTTATCTTGTTTCGCTCTTGAGGATAGGGCACGCCATAGACCATCCGAACGCTCCGTCATATTCAGGATAGCTAAGTGCGTATGCAAATCAGGATCTAATTCTCTTGAGGTGGTATGAATAAACGATGCAGCGACTAAGTTTCTAGTCTTTTCAAAGGTTGTTTCCTTGTTAAAGGTAATACGCGCCTCTGCCGCTAACTGTTCAATACGTTCAAACGCAATACCCACTGCCTCTTCATGCGCCTTCAATAATCGTTCATCTTTTCCCACCAGTGCTAAAATAGAAACTGATTTCGGTGCTGATAAAGTAACATCAGTCCCAGGACGGTGTTTTCGTTCTCCATTCTCTATGATCCCCAATAGTTGGCCGCTGGGTAATTCGCCACTTAACAATTTTAAAAATTGTTCAGGTTCGATAACACCGGATAAGTTAAGCTGTTTAGCACCATTGCCGAGCCATCTGGACATACTGTTTAAAGCATCTCTATCACTTAAATAGTAATTGTCCTGATTGGTATAATAATGAAGTGCATCATTGGCACCGCCAATTTTTTTTAAAGTAAGCATTATTTTTCTCCCCTCTTGCTTAAAAAATATCTTTAATCACAATGGACGATTCCCGTAACTCAATGGCATTGGGATCCTGGTGACTTGAAGAGGAAATTGCTTTAGGTTCCGCAAAGGGGGATTCAGGAAGTATCAGATCTTTATCTGAAACATCATGAGCCAGTTGTTCAAATTGATGAATTTTTTTAACTGCTTCATCCGCACTTGGATCATTTTGAATCATTAAGGCACTATGATTTACTTTTTCCAAGGCATCAAAGTTAATTGCGCGTTCAATAAGCGGTACGCAAATTACTTGACGGTCTATGTATTTATTTTTTAATCGCGTGATGGGATGGTTTCCTACCAAGCGAATATAACACTCCATGTCATCAAGCGTCATAATATCGCCTTCTTCAACCGTATTTCGTTTGGCACGTTGCGAACCGACTGTATTCCCATCACGTACTGAATCTGGCCCATACGACTGACTTTCTTTCATCTCATTGATAACCTGTGACCCTAAATCTTTGGACACCCATTCCGCTACTTTCGACTTTGGACTTCTAAAATAAATCGAGGTATTGAGTAAATCGGCAATGGCACCAGCCTCATGGGTACCATAGATAAAATCCAATTGCGCGATGGATTGAATGCCAATGGCAACACATCCACCAAACTTGCGAATATCAGCCAATGTGTCAGAAATGGTTTCTAATCGATGAAGACTCGCTAGCTCGTCCATGACAAGCCAAATGCGCCCTTTATTATTGGCCATTAGGGATTGAACTCCCTGCATGGCAAGTCCTAGCCAAAGGGAAATCAATGGCTTTATCTCTTTGTGGTATTTCGAACGCGAGGTAATAAATAGCCATCCTTTATTGTATTTTTTGGGATCGGTTGTATTTTGGATCCACTCTTTAATCGAAAAATCTTCCTTACCGGACTTATCAAGCCCTTCGAGAAAGCGCAGTGCCTTGGTGTAGGTTGCCAATACTGATTTAATGGAAATAGCGGTTTTTTCAATTTCTTTACTGACTAAGTTTTCCGATTCAGTGCCTTTGAGAATTCCCCTTATTTCCTCCAAAGAGGTAGTGAGCAGTAATTGCAGCAGAAACACTGGATCTTTCTGTGCATAATCCCTGATTTTCCATGCCATTGAAGTAAAAATGGTTCGTGCCGAATCCACCCAAAAGGGATCACTGCCTTGTACTGACTTAGGGATTAAATAGGAGGCGAATGAGCCAAACTCCAAAGGATTGGCGCATTCTCTCCACATTTTCCAATTCGCACATAAGGTTGAAACAGGGTTAAGCTCAATATCAATGCGCTCATCAAAAAAGTAGGGCTTAATAGTGCATTCTTTATCATAGATGATTGCCGGTTCACCCAATGCTCTAATCTGATCTAAAAGCATCATCATGGCTTGCGTCTTCCCTGCCCCTGTAGTGCCGTGAAATAACATGCCTTGTTTTTCAGAGTACATCGGCATGGGAATGCGATTTAAAAGCTTAATCTCTGATGCACCCCGTTTGGACCCACTGACCGATTGGATGGTTTCTTTTGGGGAAGCGGCAAGACGTGTACCTGAAACAAATTGATCTTTGGTGTACTTTTCCCCCAATTTAATAAAGAACCGGGAAAAGAGTAATGTAATCAATAGATACACTGCTCCGCCAAAAAATAAAGAAACTTTCGACTTGGAAATAAGACTTTCTTTGGCAAGGCGAACTGCCGATTGAATTATTGGACTGTTTTGATAAAACGCTGCGGTTACCTTGCTTCCGTTCAGGTTTGTCCATAACACTTGATCCTCATAATGCGCTTTGACCAGAATATGACTGATTTGGTTAAGCCCGAATAGCTTAAGCTCTGTCCATGCATAAAATATCATGATGAGTGAGAACAGCACCATAAAACCAAAAATAGCCCAGCCAAAAATTCGATTACTTACCTGGATCATCATTTTGGTTTTGTAATCAAAAATCTGACCCCCACTGATAAATTGCAAGATACTTTGCTTCATGGCCATTAATCCGATCTTTTGGCCGCTTTGGCTTGAGAAAAAAGACGTTCAATCTGTTGTATCAGAACACTTTGTCCTAAACGCTGGGCTTCCATATTAAAAATGAAGAGGGATAAAACGAGGCTAAATACAATCGCTCCCATAAGCAGCATTTCCAAATCATCCAACCGAAATAGAGCAATACCTATCAAGAGTAACAAGGCATAAAACGTCAGATAGCATTTCAGGTAGTGCTTCATTAGCGCACGAATAAATGGTGCTGACTTTAATTCGGATTCAATGGCAACCCATAAAATAAAACCTCGCCCTAATCCACACAGAAGGAAAAAAAGAGGAATTAAATTATAAAGAACGACCTCGCTCATAATGTCTAATAATGCGCTTCGATTCATATGAAAGCCCATAAGCACTAAGAGTTTCACTAGTCCTATGGCTAAAACGCACAACAGCAGGTAGATCTTTCCCACCATTTTCAGATAAGGAATATACACTTGGTTGCCACTGAGTGTTTTGACCTTCAATGTCGCCAACGCATTTAAATCATGCGTTAACGCCTCTTGAAATTGTTTCTGATCATTCATGATTTTCCTCCTTGTAATATCGGTTATTGTCCACATACTCTTGCTTTTGCTTGCTGTATCGATGCGTTAAGCCTGATTGTGTGGAATGGATTGATTTTTGCGTATTTGCCGATTGGTTTTGATAGGTTTGAGACAAATCTTCCCTATTCTCCATTCGTAACTCATGCGCCTGTTGGAGGGCATTGTCTTGCACCATACTTAAATGCCTTTCCTGGGATTTGTCCAAAACATCCGATGAACCGCTGGCATGCGCTTGATTAATCTTTGATTGTTGGTGCGCACGCAGGGCATCTCGTTGTGCTTCAAATTGGCTTCTTACCTCTGCAGAAGAAGGTTTAACCCACTGTCCCACTTGCTCTTTGATGGCCGATTTTCCTTGAGTCGATCCCATAAATTCATCAGCCAGTTTTTGTTGTGCGCTTAAACTTGCCGCATCGCCGCCTAAAAGCCACTGCTCCCCTTGAACTCCATGACGCTGAACCACCCAATCATGAAATGTCTGATCTAATACCCTGTCCATACTGGAGGAGTGTTCTTTCACTTGATTGGCCATGTGTTGATAGTTTTCACCTTTACTGTATTCAGTAGACGCCATATCCGATAAGGCCTGTCCTTGGGATAAATTGGCGGCAATCTGCTCTGATTTAGATAAATTAAACGAATCATTGGCATCCAGATGATGGGTCTTAGCGGTCGCTTCCATATGATTTAATGCATTGGAAAAGGATTGGCCTTCACTGGAGTTAAAGAAGGCTTGAACAGAGTTGGATTGGGATGTGCCTGCTCTTGCGCTCACACTGGCCTCCCCAGAAAGGCCTGTCGTCCAGTGTGCGAAAGACCCGAGTATTCCCCGGCGAGTATCTATTCTTGCTGCAACCGCTGCATCGATAGAGACTTGCCCTGACTTGTCATGATGCTGATTATACTGATTGACCGCATCCTGCATTTGACGAATATCTTGATTGAGTGCATTACTGAGCGTTTTATTGATCCCTGTTCCCTCACGCACTTCATTCCCATCAGTTTCACTAAATTGAGATAATCCACTGAATGCTTGCTGTAAATGCGAATCGGCCGTTGTACGATACGTTTCGGCATTATGAAACGACTGACTGGCATTTTCTTGCAAGGATGCGCTGATGCGGTCTGATGCATGCAATCGGGTTGCCATTTGGCTTATCGCCGGCTGCGCATTAATGACGCGCGAACCATCTGTTCCAGCCGAAAGGAGCGCCCCATTGGCGGCTTGTACGGTGGCTCTACCCTCCATATGCTGGAAATTGGTATCCCATTTATGCGCATGGGTATTGTCGTAATTCATATTCCATCCGCTGTAGGAAGCCATTGAAATGTTTCCCTGGGTAGCGGATTGGGCTTCTCCCGTGGATAATGATTGCGCCATTCCCCCTAAATGCTGAGAGGCGGCACTTAAGAGATTAGGTAATCCCTTTGCAATAAACAGCGCAATAACGGGTACACTGATGGCCAAGCCACCAGCGGTATAGGCAAAGCTGCTTTGAATACTGGCGATTGAATCAACGGTAGAAAAAGTAACCCCGCCGTTTTTTGCACCAAACAAGGTCAGCGTGGTGGCAGAGGCTAAGGAAACAAAAAAATGAATGATGATGAACATTGGTGGCCATGACCATAAAAAAACTTGGGTTTGCAGGTAAATCATGTACACCCCATGCATGGCGGGCACGAGTGCTAAAAGCATCACTAAAGGAAAAATACACAAGGTCAGCATCCAAAACACGGTCATGTAATATGGCAATCGATACCCTGCAAGCCAAAAACTATTGGCCTCCGCGACATGCATCTTTTGCAGACTGGAGGTATTGGTATAATTCATCAATTCCGCATCGGCGCCTGCAAAAGCAAAGGCATCCAAAGCGGAATCACGCGTGGCATTAATTAAAATATTTTGCGTTAAAATATTGGCCGCATCCTTGGATACATTCATAAAATAAGAGTGTGCGGCAGCGAGTCCATCACTAAATTTCTCTTGGTTGCCTTGCGTCATGATTTGCGACAAGTGCACTAACTGTTTTTCAACCCCCTCATTCAGTTGCGGTTTTAATTGTTCGGCGGCCTCAATACAGCTTAAATTACTACCATCGTGGAATAAAACACGATAAATAGGCGAAGGATGTGCGAAATAAAGCTGGATTAAATCGGCGCTACCTTTCAATTCATTAGGCGTAATTTGTTGGCTTCCTAGCAGTTTCGCTGAAAAAATGCACTGCCTGATGTACGCTGATAAATCACGGGACAATTCGGGAGAAAGCGATAAATTAGCACTGGAGGCAGCCAACCAAGTCCGCGCGCCAAAGAGCATCCCTGTTTTGGTATAGTCCAAATCATCCGGCATATGGAGTACATTACTAGATACTTTTGTGATCCCATACCCAATGCCACTGATGATGGCAGCGGGAAGCCCAACGCCTAACGGCACGTTATCTACAGTCAGCGCCGAGCCTGCTGAATCCGCAGTTTGCATATCCACAATAGCGACGGGGACTTTGAGCCCTAAAATGCAAAACAGCAAGAAAAACGTACAAAGGACATAGCGACTAATTGCCTGGATTTTCTTTCCAGTAACATACTGAAACCCGACAACGCCTACGGCTAGAATACTGACAATATCTTGAGCTGTCTGATAGGTTGAAGTCCCTAATAAGGTCACCATCGCATCGAGTACGGTCTTTAAATATTCCCCGTTTTGCGGCGTATAAATGGTTAATAAACTCATTGCACGTCTCCATAATAGGCGGTTCTTAAGGTCGGGGTTAAGGCACTTAGCGCTTGTTTCACGTTATTGCGTATCAATTCATTGGTTTGCAATGCGGCATTAAAACGTTCACGGCTTTCTGTGTTAAAACGAGTGACGAACTGTTGGGCGATTTGGAGATTTTTATACAAGCGCTCTTCATTATGCGCACCGATTTCTTTGCCAGAGAGCGAGGCGCGAATCACATCGAGGGAGTTAGAGAGATACTGTGCTAGTAAGTCAGTGGCTACACTTTGCGCTAATTCAAAGCTGCCCTGAATGCCGGTGTTTTGTTGCGCATTGGCGGATATAAGATTAAAGACAGCCGGCTGGGTTAATTCAATTAAGCCCTTTTGTTTATCGGTTAATGCTTCCCCCATTTTGATACGGTCATATATCCCTTGCAGAAGTTCTTGGACTTGAGACACCAAAGCCTTTTTGACATTAATTTCTTGCGTACTGGTTGCATCAATGGATAGACAATGCGACTCAGCGCCGGGATCGGTACAACGGTAACTCGGTAATTTTCCGCCATACAGTAAGGCTTTGATAAAATCTTGATTAGTGGCTAAGGAGGGATAAGTAAGCAATGCCCCTTTACTATTAAATACTATCGTTCCTGAAATGGACATGTACACTTCTGCTAATTTGGGATCTTCCGCAATGAAGGAATTAATTTGCAGTGAATCCCATACAACATTGGTATTGATTAATACGCGATCTTTATACTCTGGGTTATTTTTAGCTTCCTGTAACAGGGTTTCAGCCTCCCCTCCGGTAGAGCAGCGTTGACGAGCCATTGCCCAATCCGTAAAAGTCCCTTTGTGGCGGCCTAAATCTTCACAAAGACGCTGTTGAGCCGCGCGATTTCTAGGCCATAAGGCCGCACTTAAATTTTCGCCCATTTCACAGGAATTAAAATTAGTCCCATTGATTTCATTGGCAAGCTTCTGCATAAATTGCATGGCATGCGCTATTTCAGGCAGTTCGGTTTCTAGCGCGAGATTTAGGGCATAGCCTGCCCCTCCTGATAAAATGTTTTGCATGAATTTTACAATCTGATCGGATTTGATAAAGGAGAATCCACCAGCAAATAAATCAATTCCCCCGCAACCAGAACGCATGCCAGGGACATCCACATGCGCTAATCGAATAGTTCGTACTTGATTACGGGCATACACGGAACCTAGTGCCGCAAAGCCGGCTGCTTGGGTTTGATAGGCATGCGATCCGGTCACGTTGGCATCAAAACCCAGGTTATTAAAAAAATGCGTGAGATCAGACTCCGCATTAGCAAATAGTTGGCTTGACCCAAACAGTAAGGCGACTGCACAACTTTTTTTAACAAAACCCAATCGCATGAAGGTAAAAGGTTTAGTCATGGTATTGCTCCTCCAAATGGGTCAGCAGTTCATCCACTCGCTTTGCCAGTTGGGCAGGCTGTGCTTCACCAAATAGCACGGCATACGCCTGATTGGTTGGGCGGTTTACCAGGTAGAGGGCAGGAACCACGGGCTTGTATTCACCCGATACATACAAGTTTTGAAATAATTGGGGCGTTAGATTGTTTGTCTCAAATCCTTCAAGCGACTCACCATCTAAGCTATAAGCTTCCACAGGGATGTTAAAATAAGCGGTAAAATCCTTAAGAATGGGGGCAAATTGATGGCAATGCGGGCAAGTCGAGCGATAAATAAAGATAAAATAATAGGCTTCCCGAAGCTCATCGAGCCTTTTTTCCCTATTGCTATCCAATTCGTACTGAGCCTGTTTTTTATTTAATAGCGCGTGTAGCTCATCTAAGGCCACATTCGCAAAAACAGGCATTGTCAGAATGGACAAGAGGACAACCCAAATGCCTTTTTTCATTCACTCACCCCTTCATAGCTCAATCGTTTAAACTGGGTCATCACATCAAAAATCCGCTCTTTAATTTCATCCAGTGATAAAAAACCATAAGATACCGGCGACATCCGATTGCTTTTTAAATCCACAAAATAAAGCGCGGGCATGTATTTCGCTTCAATCGCCATTTGTTTTTGGATCACCTCAAGAGGTATTGATTTGGGATTAGGAAGCCCCTCTATTAATTGGCCATCGGTCGATACTGAAATCATTGAAAACCCATATTCCTTAATGAAAGGCAGTAAATGCATTACGAATTTTTGGGAAATAGAGCTAGTGCCTCGATAAAATAAAAGAAAGCCATAACGGGCACTGCTTTCATGGATCACTTTGTTGATTAGTAATTTCTGCGCATCATTACGAACTGCGATGGCGGTGTTATCAGTGGGGAAATTTAAGCTGCTGTCCAGCTCTGGATGCATTAACAACACTTGTTGCCAATAGCGCACAAACTGCTGGTTATTTTTTGAATACGCCATCTGGGCTTTCATATAATCATGCGTGGCATTGAAAGAAGGTTCTAACAAGGCTTGTGCTAATTTATTCAGTGTTTCCTGGCGCATCGCCATTAGGCGCTCATAGGGTGATTTAACCACCGCAGGCGCTGGCGGTGTCTTGGGGGCTGGCTTTTTAACGGGCTCTGCAGTATACCAATGAAATCCTTTTGGCAGTTCCTGCACCATCTCTGCATGAAGTCCATTGAAGCTAAAACAGAAGGCGACACACCAAAGCAGACGGCTCATAATTCACTTGCCTTTTTTTGAATTCGCTTTGTTACTTCATCAAGGGTCTTTTGTGGATTGGGCGTAGTTATTTTTAAATCCCCTGCAATCCCTGCTTCCCGGTTAGGCGTACCCTGTCCGTACGGATAGATTGGCGTAACAAAATCAACCTCATTTAAATTCATGTGTTGAAGTTCAACGATACTCAACCCGGCACAGGTCGGCTCCTCTGCACTCCCTAAACCCTGTGGATTGACTTGCGTCAAGCGAGCTTCCTGGATGATTCGCGCCATTTTACTGGGAAAAACACAGTAAGAGCGCTTTTTCTCTAAACAAACCCCTGCGACTTCTTCACTGCAATACTCACCCAGATAATGAGCCACATAATTTAATTTGGCTTTGCCCAATGCCTTGTCTTCCTCACGGCAATGGGTCAAATCAATTGCTTTTCCCCATCCTTTATCATGGCAGCAGTCAATGATATCAACTGGCCATATTTTGCACTGAACCGCTTTGCCGCTAAAAAGCGACATAGTCGGCTGTTGACTTAACTCGCGTCCTGCCTCACCAACCACTGCCAGGGCAGAAACACTTTGCCCAAACTCCGCATTTTGAGTTTCGATGTGTTCAACACACTCGCCATCGGCGCAGAATAAGTCTTTGACACACTCCACAGGCGATTGGCAGACATTTTCCTGGCAGCTATAGGTTTGTTTATAAAGCGCACAGTAATTGTTCTCATAGCGACTGCACTCAGAACCAACTTGAAGACATCCTTTATTTTTCTGCAGTGCGCATTCATCTGCCGTAGCGCTTGAACACGAGTAGACTAACTCACGCGCCCAGCAATCACGCGATACAGGCAAGCCTTCAATGGTTTTCGGGGACTGGGAGTCCGTACAGCGTTCTTTTTTTAGCCGGCAAAGCCCGCCTTGCTTTTCAAATGGCGTGCAATTGCTTAGCCAGTTTTCCTGGCTAATATAAGGCTTTGAGTTGGCATTAACCGTTAAAGCCACTTGGATAGGATAGGATCTTCCCCACTCCTTATTGATAAAAAAGCTAATCACCCCGTTATTGGCGCAGCTTGGGTACCCTATAATCTGGACCCAATAGGCATTATCGCCATTGTTTTGGATTGCATGGACACTGGCTTGCAGTTGATCACAAGGATGTTGCATGCGGATAGGATAAGGAACCATGCTTGAAGCCGCGTTGGTGACTACCCCGGTGAATAAATTAACCGTAATCACTCCAGTCCATTTCTTCGCCACCACAAACGAAAAATCAGCGCGCTGTACTACTTTTTCAGAATCCACGACGACGTTTAGTGTTTGACTACAGGTTTGATCAGGTAATAACCGCGAACTAAAGCACTGCTCTTCATGGGTTTTCATTTCGCAAACCGGTGCTTGGTTATTGCACTGAACCCTATCGTTTGAGATCCCATGCACAATGGCATAACTTTCATCTTGAATGAGCTGGGATTGCGCTAAGACAGAACTGGAAAGATTCAATTCAAACTGATTCTTCCCAAAATTATCAATGACCGTCCGTGCCCCCTGGTCATTTTGAATGGCGGCTTGGGCACTACTAGACAAATCCGTTTTTTCTGTTTGAATTCCCTGGTAGTAGCTTTCCTGCTCAGGATGTTCTGAATAGTTATCAAAAAGAGAGCGCGGCTCAAAACCATTCATTGACTCTTTAGGCTGTGCACTTAAGGATTTGGCATAATTTTTCAAGGCATCAAAGTCAGACCCGGTTTGGTTTGCAAAACAGGCAAAGGAGCACCAAACGGTAAGGAAAAACCACTTAAACATGGCCTTTCTCCAATATCAGTTGTGCAACCTTGGCTGCGGTTTCTCCTTTATCCGCAATGAGCTGTAAACTGTTTTTAATGGATGCATTGCCATAAACCACATCAAAAGGCTGTTCTTTGCAAAGCAACTGCTGGCCGCATGAAACAGGTCTTTTACTGACGACCAGTGCGGGGACGGCCGTAATATGAAACTGCTCAAACCATAAGGGATCGACCGATACCCCATTAAAGGCCAGTTTTTGTTGTTTGGCCTTGGCATTGAGTTTAGAAAAAGCTGTGATCGTTTTTTTGAAATCCCCCTCGATGAGTCCATTAATCACCACTGGAATTTTATAAGAGGCTGCTTCATCGGCCAGTGCAAACAGCAATGCGTCTGGCATTGAAAAGGAAACGAATAATACCGCTCCATCAACGGTTTGACCTGTTCGTACGTGTGCCGTTTGCTTTTGCGTGCTTTGAATAATGTTCTCAATCAGCGTTCGATTCGCATCATACGACTGATTAGAGGATTGATTTAGCTGCATCAACACCTCTTTAGGGATAGTGCTCTGCTGCTGTTCGCTGGTTTCTAATGCCTCGTTTAGGTGATCATTCACATTGGCATGGCCTGTTGTGATCATTAATGAGCTCATTAACAAAATCCCAAAATAATTCATGATCTTCCTCATCATTAAAGAAAACAGCAGTTTCTTTTTTTCCAAATTAAGAACCCGAAATTGTCGCCATCCCCGGGATAGGTGTGCCCCGCTTCCCAGCCCACCACCGATTGCCCAAACGGATGGCAACGATGCGCTTCAGGCAAGGTGTTGACTAACTGATATCGATAGCGGTTTTTGGGCATAATGCTGGATGCATAGGTATGGCAGATTGCAGGCCAATCTTTGCCAATTGAATCGCGAATGGCTGGTGTTGGCGGCCGATGGAGTTTGAAATCAACCCGCTCTGCCAATAATACAGCTGCACTAATCGGACTGGATTGATGGGCAACAAAACCGGTTAATGGATAGGTCGAGCCTTGCGCACCCTGACACCAAAACAGGCTATTAACCGCTGTACCACCCAGCGCTTTCGTGGCATCAAAAGCACAAGAGGCTCTTACAGGAGGGGACGTAAATAATACCGCCTCAGGATTAATGATGAAGGCGAGTTCTGAGTCATTCCAGGTCGGATCTAATTCGGAAGGATACAAAATGTCAAAATCCTCTGTCTCCATACAGCCAAGCGAAGTTAACACCTGCAGCCAATAGACTAGGGGATATTTGTACCAATGCACATAATAAAACGCCCCACGGCCATCGGTTTCCGGGAATTGCGAACCACCTAACCCTTTCTTGGTGACTTTCAGCTGTACTCCCAAATTAACCATGCACCAGGGCTTACGAGTAACATCCACTAATGCAGTCGGCTCCCAATAGCCAATGGTTACGCCTAAGCGCTCGCCAATGGGCGTGGGGCATAAACACAAGGGGGTTCCTGGGTTTTTTGTATCGGGATAACTGCTTTTAACGACGTCACTACTCCCAATCGTCAGTGGGAATAAACAGTTCCAACACACATCGGTAATGGGATTCACAAAATGCCCTTTGCACTGGGAAGCATATAATGCGCTATGAGTGCCGAATAAGACGAGTAAAAGGCACCTTAAAATGAGTCGACTTATCATATCCAACCCCCAATAATGTACAGCCTCCTACGGCTACTCATTGCGATACTTAAGCAAAACGAAACGCTTACAAGGAGCAGAAAAGGATTAATGGATCTAAGCCCTTCGGCATGTTGCACCAAGAATGCAGGAAGCAGGATCCAAATCATCTGAATTAAAATGGCGATATAAAAACCAACCCAACCCCAATTAGTTGCTCGGTCTGGATTGCTCATGGCTCTTCCAGTCAAGGAGAGACACGAAGACATTGAGAAATAAATGCCAATCACACATCCACTGATCGCTAAAACAGAAGGGAATTGATGTTCACTTAAGGCTTGAAGAAACGCCGTCGGATGTTCAGATAACAATATGGTCAATATTAACGCAATGAAGGCATGATAAATCCCATAGAGACTTATGGATAAAGTCCTTTTTATGCCCTGTTTGAATGTCATTGTTCTCATGGTTCTTTTCCTTTCCATTTAATTATTCGCAGCTGATTTCCTGAATGCTCCAAACAACTCCCTTTTGCCTTACGATGGAAGGCACATGTTGGAGATGAAAATAACTGCTCAATCGCCCTTCCAAATCAAAATAAATTGAACCCAGCAAGTTCGACGTTTCCCTGACGTCCCCTCCCGTTAAAATAAATTTTACAAAGTCATATTGTTTGTAATGCGTGTGAACCCATGCCATTTGTTTGGGATCATCGGCGTTGAAGAAAAGCAACGTCTTTGAAAAGGAAGTGCGTTCAAAGGGATTCAAACGAGTACCTGCTTTAGCGATTAACACGCCATCAGGGGTATAAAGCGTTTGATTAACGTTGATACTTGGATCTATTTCATATACTCTGGGAGACTTTGTAGTCGATAGATGAAGCGGATTAGGCCGCCTGACATGGGCTTCAACACGTGAAATCAATTGTTCCTGGTGCTCTTTTAATTCGCCAGAACGCTCCATTCGATGAAGCTTATTCATAATCACTTCACGGATATCCTCCTCAATAATGGGGAACACCTCTCCATAATTTCCCAGATTTTGAGCGTGCACAGACACCACACTTATAAATAATGACAAAGCAAAACCGGCTCGTTTTTTCATGATCCTTTGAGTTTCTCCAAAGCGATTGCAATCACTTCATCTGTGACATCCAGCGACCCGCTGGCGATAACCGTGGCGGCAATTAAGGTCACGTGACGTGACTCGCCAAATTCTGAAAGCACCTGTGGCAATAAAGACGAATAATGACTTAATACGGTCTTCTGCTCTTTTTCAGATAAATGGCTTTGACTTAACAAAACGGCTGGCTGATTCAAAACACGTTGCATATCGACAATAGCAATGGGCGCTCCTTTCGGATGGCTCCATGTCAAAACACCAGAGAGTACGGCACCCGTTAAAACGGCCAGGAGATATTTAGAATTAAACCGCATCGACAAGCCCCTCCCCGACTAGTAAATCCCTGGATAACCCATAATGTTCACTGGCCACCATCAAACTGGCCTCTACGTATGAGAACCCCTCTGCGACATAATTCATAACCTTTTGGTAGTCGTGTCCATCTGAAGACAATAAAACCCGGGTAAAGGGATCAACGAATAAGCGATGAAAGGATGAAATACCGTCGGCACGTACCAACACTTGCGAAAAACCCGCATCTTTGGCTTTAGGGAATGACCTCAATAATGTCAGTTCATAATCGGAAAAGGTGTTATGCGCATTTTGATGTTTGGTTAACGAATCAGCGTCCTGAAGAAAAACGAGTTTTAATGACGAGTTTTCCCAGGCAGCCCGTGCCTCTGGAAAAGAATAATAATCATCAATCCCCTGCGTGATGGTGACAAAAGAGGCATTATGCCTTCGTCCCGTACGAAACCCTCGATTGATGAAATTAACCGCCACTTGATCGCCTGAGAACAAAGACCAGGCTTCATCAATGACGCACATTTTTTGGCGGCTGCGATCGGAATTAAACATGCGATTCTGGAATTGGGATAAGATAGACAGCAGGACAGGTGCGCGAATGGTTTCATCATCTTCAATTTCTTTTAAATCCACTACGATAATGCGTGCTTCGGGTGATAGTTTTGAAGGAGCATTAAACACCGTACCATGCTCTGAATACGTGCAGAAGGGATCTAAGTTTTTTGCCAGAATTTTTCCGGTGGGGAATTTCTCCCGATCGCGCTGGTATAACTCCAACAATTGGCTTTGGACGGTATCAATAGTGGTGGCCTGGCCATGTTCAAAGAAGGCCTGAAGAATGGCCTCTCGCAAGGTGCCCCGGTCATCATCGCTCGCGCCATCTTTTGAGCAAGCCAATAATTGAAACAAAGAAAGAATATGCTTTATTTCTTTTCCGATGTTAGTTACATGGGTGAATGGGTTCATCGAAAGATTGGCATACTCAAGATAGACACCACCCAAGGCATGGCAAAGTTTTTTGTAACTTCCGCCAACATCCACGATAAACAGGTCGCCTCCATTAAAAAGAATATTAAGCATTAACATTTGAATAAAAAAACTTTTACCGCCACCTGAAGTACCGGTAATGGCAATGTTGTAATTCGTTCCTAATTTTCCTGAAAAAGGATCGATGCAGGCGAATTGGTTGCGAAGTGTGGGCAATAACATCCCTTTTCCAGTCCCCGCCCAATCTGAAAGAACAGGCATGTATTGCGTCGCATTCCATGAGGAAATTGGCCACATCATGGTGGGCAGCTGGAACCCTTTTTGCAGATGATTGGTGAATAAAAAGGGCATCGATGCTAAAAAATACGGGGGTTGCATCCGACGGCTTAAAGCGAGCTTAATGCCATTGTAAGAAAAGCAAACCCGGGCAGCCTCCAGATCACGAGCCTGCTCTGACGGTCTTGAGAATAAAACAAGGTTGTACAGCATCCTACAAGAGCGTGTTTTTCCTGCTGCCAAATCATCCCGAAAATGACGCCATTCGCGGGCTTTTTTTTCGGTACCCGCTACATGAAGCGCATAATCCCCCTTGGCTTTTTTATCTAAATCGCCGGTTTTTCGATTGGCTCGTCCCTGTGCTTTGGTTTGCTCTTCAATCAGATAGGTGACTGAAATGATGTGATTACAAGGAATACTCTGCTCTGGATGGAACACATTATTAGTATTATTGATGTTATCCCAAAGATGATACTGACGCGGTAATTCATCAATGGTCATAACCGATGCCACGGTCTCAAAGGCTTTACCTTGATGATTAACTCCACTAATGAGGAGCCCTTCCTTGGTGATTTCCACATCGAAATCATGCCCCACCGCCTGGTATTTAATGAATCGGCTGGGATCATAGGCGGATGATTTGGGATACAGTGTATCGGGTTCGTTCGCCAGGTAGAAATGGAGTAAGCGCAATAAGTCCACGGCATGGCATGCTCTGAAACCAATTTTGGCAGACATCAATGCCGCTTCAAATGCGACACGAAATTGTGCAAATTGCGCCTTCGTCTCTTCCTCCTGTTTGCCATTCATTTTATCGATAACGATATAGCACTCTGTTTGCGTAAGTCTTGGATTCACATTGGTGTTGGACTTAAACCCATGAACGGCCGCTTCGCCATAAAATGAACGAAGGGATCGGCCGAGCAGGTTTAAATTTTTAAAATCCCGGGAGATGAATTGATTTAGGAATGCATCCAATTCATGCCCCACTTGATTGTGCTTTACCAAAATAAGTTGAAGGCAATATTCATCAGACACTTTGGTTCTTAAGATTGAATCCAGCTGCTCCGCAATCTTCTCATTTGCACCGGTTAAAGGGGTAATGCGGTACAATAGCCCAGTATTCCAGCGATTAATGAATAGGTGTGAGTCTTCGTCATAATACTGATAGGGAAGTTCCTCACAAAACAAAGGGTACCGATGGTCGCTTGCGTGTAAGGTATTTTGCCGAGAAATAGATTCCTCTCCAGCAACCAAATAGTCATTGACTGAATCCTTAAAATCCTGGAAGTATTGTTTAAGCGCTCCGAGCATAGCTTTTCCTAAAATAATTGGTTCATCATCGGCTTACTTGAGAAGTAGCAGCCCCTGCATTGTTCTTGTTGAACGTATTGCCCATCCGGAGTAAATCGTCTGGCATCCACCATACGGTTGACCTGCTCCATGCTTTGACAACCTCCACGCTCAACAAAAGGGCAGCGAACGTCTTGATGATCGAAAATCGAGTGCGAACATCCCGTACTTCCTATTACAGAAAAAACACTCAACAAGACCAAGAATGGTTTAACCATGGCTATCTCCCTTAGGGTTCACAGATGAAAAGAAAGGTTGATTAGTAAGCCCATTCTGATTTAAGAATTGCTCTGCCGCGTTTGAGTCCGATTGAGGTGTGGACTGCGCAACAAGGGGCTCAATGCTGTCACTGGGAGCAGTCTCTTGCCCTGCCCGGCTGATAGTGGTCGTAATCGCTGCCTCATTTTGCGCGGATTGGTTGTTACCCGATTGACCGGATTCAAACGACTGATGCGCCCTATCAATCCAAAATCCTTTGGTAAACATTACGGAAACGCGCCTTCCCGCTCGCGCGACGACTAAGGGGTGATAGATATCAGCGATTTTCATGATGTAATCGGATATTTTATTTGCGGGATTACTCACCGCCCCGCCTGCAGCAGATTGGGCAAGGGTCGACGCCTGGCCGTAAGTGGTTATGGTGCCTGCCCCTGGATTGATGGTTTGTGCGGTGTTGAGATTTTTTAGTCCATCACCAAATCCCGCGATCATTCCTGCAGCTGCACTGTACTCCAAAAGCGGTTTGGTTTTCAAAATGGAGGTTCCGCGCAAATCCTGCATGGCATCCAAATCATAAACAGAACCATAGACCTTCTGCTCAAAACTTAAATTGGGTTTTGCACAGGATAAGGTTTCAAGATGCATCACCACTGCATCATCGGATAAATCGCCATAGGTTGAGACAATCGCCAGGCAACCATTGAGGCGCGAATGGCGATTGTTCGGCATTATTCCATCGGAATCGAGCCTGATAAGGGCTGTCCCCATATTTTTAGAGCCATTAATCCCTGCATCCCCTTTGGCACCACTAAGCATGAACCCCTCTACATGCGTGCCCGCCCAAACATAATTGTCTGGCGTTCGTTCTTCCTTGGATTGACGGCGGTAATTGAAATTCACTGTTTCAAGGCCTGCTTTGGAATAAAACGTTTTTTCAGCTTGAATGCGCTGCTTTTGACGGGCAGCCATTTCCTCGCGGGTTGGCGGTCTTGCAGTTCCCATTGCTAAATGCGTTTGCGAGTTTTTGAGCAAGGCGACCTGTAGTTTGGCATTCATTTCTTTATTTTCGAGCTCAAGTCGTTCTAATTGTTTTTTCATCTCACTAAGCAATGCCTGACTCTCAGAATCGTCGCTTTCCGATTGTTTGGCTTCCTTTTTTTTGTTTTTTTCAACCAGGGCTTTTAGCGCATCAATCTGGCGCTGTTGCTTTTCAAGCACCGCTTCATCACTTAACTTACTAAATGCACTGTCTAAAACCCCATCGAAAACCGGTTGGTTATTCGATTGAGACATCGGTGCCGGTTTTGACGAGTAAAGATAGAATCCATAACAACAACCCCCGATAAACAGAAACGCTAAGGCATTACGAAGCTGCTCCATTTTGGCGCTATGGTTTTGATTCCCATTTTTATTTTTCTTCATCAACTTGCTAATCAGCTTCATCTCGCATGCCTCCTTGTTAACCGATGGCGGACTGTTCACGGTAAATGCCATAGAAATAAGCGGTTTGTTGGGGCTTAAGTCTCTTTTCTGAAAGCTCCATCGTCACAAGCTTTGGATGCTCAAATAAGGCAGGAGTTAGTGCCATCTCGCTTCGCGATTGGTTTTCGATGCGATACACATAGCCCGAAGAATCCTCTCCCTGATACTGCTTCACCAGGGTTACCTTTAAATGCTTATGGAGGTAAAACGTCGTGGGCTTCACTGGCACTTCCTGATAGCCCAGTGGCATTGTTCCCTCCATTAAAGCCGTCATCAAATCACTGCTCTGGTATTGCCGCTTTTCCTTCATGTCCACAAAATCAAATCCTCTCATCTTTTTAGAGACAAATCGGATGGTTTTACCCAAGTCTTCTATAGGGGATATAGTGGCTGAAAAATGATGGTTTCTATCGGTAGTGAAATACACTGTTAAGGGAATATGCGCTAAGGGCTTTAAGACCACAGCACCATCTAAGTCATCGTCATTCTCCTTATTTTGCTCTACGATGAAGGCGTGTTCAGGAAAGCTCACTTTAACGATTCGCTCCCCTTCCACATCAATGCGGTTAAAGTTTAGGGATGACAAAGACAGCGTAAATTGCTCCCCTTCTTCAAACTTAAAGGTGGCTACCGGAGTTGCTGCAGAAAGGCTTGTGGAAAATGCCATGCCCAGAACCAAACAATGAAGTGACTTCATGAATGCACCTCCTGAATTGACATCGGCCACATCATCCCTTGCTTATAAGAGAACTGGACTAAATAGACCTTCGCTTGAGGCTTCACCTCCAGTCCATGACTGGTTCGATTCAAGGTGCCTTTGATTTTGGCTTGCACATTAGAGGGATCAATTTCAATATCCTTTTCATAAAACACACTACTGATATTTTTTTCTTTCACCACACCGATTTCAGAATCTAAAATCTTCTTGAATGCTTCCTGATGAGATGCGGGAATTAAATGAACTAAGGTTGCGAATCGTGACTCAACGGTTTCTGGATTGTAGGTTAACCGCAGTTGGATGACCTTTTTGGTCATATCTTTAATATAGGATGGAGAGTAGGAAGCGTTCCCCAG
Source organism: Legionella sp. 16cNR16C (assembly GCF_021297775.1). Lineage (NCBI taxonomy): Bacteria > Pseudomonadati > Pseudomonadota > Gammaproteobacteria > Legionellales > Legionellaceae > Legionella > Legionella sp. 16cNR16C. The sequence goes on along the minus strand of NZ_JAJTMX010000001.1, from coordinate 335,204 downwards.
GAAATACCCCTCTTCCGTACAGATGGGCAACCAATGCGTTTCTTTGTGTTTAACCACATAAAAGCAGAGCCCACCCAAAATAATCACAGCAAATGTCGCTGAAAATGCCCAGGCAAGAGTTAAGTTTAATAACACCCTGTTTTTCAATACCACATTGTCACGAAATATTCGGTTCATAAGGCTAGCCTATATAAATTCGGTGAGCAGAATTAGGAAATGTTCTAAAGATAGGGCTTGTCATTGCATGCGGTAATGACCAATAAATGATCCCGAGTAGAACCCTTAGCGGTAATCCCCCGAATTTAAAATGCATGATGAGACTTAAAACCGCACCAATGATGAAAAGCTGGGGAGCATATCCGATAAGTAATCCAATGCCCGTGAGCAAATACACGGGCAGTCCAGTAGTCAAGGGAATTCCGGCAATACGCGGCTCTTCTGACAACATAAAGGTGGTATAGTTATGAGACATAACTTAAACCCCAATGAGTAAAAATAATGAGTAGCGGTAAGCCCACAAATACCCAGGGGCTTTTGCTTTTCATCCAGGTAAACCCGGCCACCAATGTTTCTGCACCATATAAATAACCCGGTAAGTCCGAATTCTTTCCGAAAGTAGCACTGACATCACTTTTCATCCCACTAAGATAATTTTGCCCTGCTTCTGCATGGCCAGTACTGGTAAAACACAGCATAAGAAACCAACAGAAGACCAGAACAGGCATTGACCATTTTAAAAACTCATGGAGCTGAATGCTTTTCTCCCTGACCATTGCATTGATAGTCATAAATTGTTTCTTTTTCATTTTGATAACTTCCCATGTATCACTTCCAATTGGTCAATGATGTGTTTTACTTCTTCTATGTAGGGGATAACTAACGAAGAGAAATACACGCAGCTCCATGTCTCTGACTTCACGTGCTCCAGTGTTTTATGGACTAACTTAAGTGTTTCGGTTGCAGAATGAATTCTATTTTTTTCAATGTATTCCCCAGATAGTTTCATTACAGCACCAGCATGGCTGACATCAACCGAGCAATACTCCTTGGTGTTCGTAGCCGCCAATTGGCTTAAATTGTTTCCAAGGTATTTGCAATCAGTAGCCAGTTCTTCTTTGTCAACAGAGGCCGAATACACAGCGCCTGATAACACGATTGCCCCAATAAAAAGCATCGAATTTTTGTAAACATTCCTTCTCATTTTGAGTTGCCCTCCCTTTTTTAGGTAAAAAAATCCCCTGCCCTATTTTTTAGGGCATAATTAATTCAGTTTGTTTATTGTTTATCGAGCGACTTAAAAAATCCCGGAAATGACTTTCACTAGCCCCTGCTCTAAGGCTGGGCGTGCGTCAGCAAACTTTAAGTTGACCTTATCAGCATTCGACACGATTCGAACTCGATATTTTTTAAATGCACTGGTGTTTGAATAACTTTGAGAAGTCCCGCTAGAGGATCCATTTCCAATATTCGCCCTGAATTGCTCTTTGATTTGAACCCCTTTTCCTGCGTGCTCACTAATCAGCACATCCGTAATCATGGTGTAATTGACATCCTTTACTAAGGCATCCGCGGCTAAACCAATTACACCTCCAGCAAGCCCTCCTGCAATCATCCCGTTGCTTGAATTGGTAAAACTGCCTGCAGCAGTGCCTACTGCTGCACCTGCAATAGCTGAACCATAGCCCCCGCCTAATGCAGATTGGCTTGCAGCAATACTCATCTTACCAACCTTAAGCACATTCGCTTGTAAGAGATAATGGGCAGCCCCTGGATTATTCATCACCTTATAACCTTGAGAAATTAAGGCTGTTTTTAATTGGGGGGTAATATCCATGTCTTCATCGGCAGTAGATTTCACGGAAATATACACTGTTTTCTCAGCATTCGAGACGGGCTCTAGAAAAACAGTCTCGCTCTGTTTTGTGCTGACTTGTAATGATCCATGTTCGATTGCGGTTTGGGTTGCAGCACAGCCTGCTAGTGCCAAGACAGAACTCACTAAAAAAGCATTGGGTATTACTTTATTTTTTGCATTCATGATTAATCCTTTATTTCCCGAGCCTTATTTTTTTCAAATATTTCTAATCGGTGTACAGCCATTGACTTTGGAGCAGATATACCTACATCAACTTTTCCATCTACATTTTTAAGAATGGTGATACATATTTCATTCATGACCATGATGCTTTCGCCCACTTTTCTGGATAAAATCAACATTTCTATTTCATTCCTTGTTTAATGGGATCGCATGCTCTAACTCTGATATTGATCGGTATTTCTTTAAATGATCTTCCAATCGCAAAGTGGCTTCTTGAATCTTTTTTCTATTTGATCGACCACATGATTCTGACAAAAGACGATTCGCACTTTGCGATAGCCGAATTGTTATATGAACACTCCTGTAATTGTTATCCGATTCCAATTTCTTTTCCTTAAAAAAATAAACCTGTATTCGATTTTATAATTTCAATTAAAATAAATGGTGGCTGAACATATGTAAGAGGTAGGAAATAACTTTTGAAATTAATAAACATTTAATGTTATTATTTTGAAAGGCGCTTAGCTGCCTACCGAATAGGGAACGACTGTTTGGCGACTGTGTTCCCTGTTCTCCACTCTTCTATTTTTTTATTTTATAAATTTTCTTTTATCATTTATATAAGTAAAAATTACGTTCTTTAGATTATATTTGAATAACGCAAAATCTGATTAATTTGCGACTTTGTCAAATTCTTTGATAATGACTCTTGAAGCTTGTTTTTAATATTAAGGATGTAACCCTCAACTGTTCTGTGTGATATCTCCATTTCTTTTGCAATATGCTTCGAGGTATACCCCCTAGTTAGTAGGCGAGCACACTCAGCCTGCTTTCCAGTCAAATATAAATTATCTGATTCATTTAATAGAAAATATCTATTAATTTTTGTTTGCTCTAAAAACTCTTGCCTTATTTTTTCAGAGACATCCATATTATTAACTCGATTAAAATTTATATCTTGTTTAAATGGTAAATATATGCGATTTTGCTCCGCTTCTTTTATCAAAGAATGTGCTTTATCATTGAAGTAATGAATAAACCTCTGAAGTAGATCAATATTTCCTATATAAAAATTATTTATTGAATATTTATCTTTGCTTGATGCAAAAATGTATAAATAAGTAACATCCTCTCTTTTAATAATAAAGCTAATCCCATTATCGATATTAAAAAAATCTCTACCTTGAAGATATATAGGATCTTTACAATCTAATTCCGACCACAAAAAATAACCTTTCGGAAGTAAATGCTCTACATCTACAGCTCCAATAGAATTAAATAACGAATTTTTATAAAAATGAGCAATCCACTCTGGATTATTTGTCAATAACTCTCGGGAGCAATCACTATTGTATATTTTTATGTAATTGAAATATGTAATTCCAATTGATTCAAGTAAAGGATTAAATAGTTCCCGTATATTTGTACTACTAGTTAACGCATGATGCTTTTGTAAATTTATACCGTCCATATATAACCTTTATTAACTCATGCTAACGAAAGATTCTTATCCTCTCGAATCACAGGTTCATCTAATTTTGTTAACATATTTATTAATGCACAAACATTAGATTGCACTAAAGGAATAGACTTCTGTTCCTCTGTAAGAAACCCCTTTTTTTGACATATATTCAAGAAACTAAATAACGAATCAAAAAAACCATCTATATTTAGAAAACCTATTCTTTTATTGATCTCCCCTATTTTTATTGCATTCCATGTTTCTATAGCCTCTTCAAGAGTACCGATACCACCAGGCATTACGATAAAAGTATCTGCTAAATGTTGCATTAGTTTTTTTCTTTCTTGCATAGATTCAACTACATGCAGATTATCTAATATTTCTAGCGGTTTTTCCTTCTCAATGAGGTGACGCGTAATTACACCTATGACTTTACCACCAGACTCCTTTACGGTTTTGGCCAACAATCCCATCATCCCAAGACTAGAGCCGCCGTAAATCAAGGTAAGATCCAAATCAGCTATCTCGTTTCCGAGTTTAATAACCGCCTCTTTAAACGCGTCGTCATTACCAAAATTTGCACCCAAATACACACATACTGACTTCATCACGCAACCTTATTTTTTTGTATTTTAATATTATATTCAATGTAATTGGTAAAGATTATACGTAAAAAATACCTGTTTAATTGATTACCTGTTATGCTCGATGGCTAATGTACGCGCCGCGTACACTAAAGCTTATCTTCCAAATATTTACCTAAATATTCAGTGAAATTATCAATATCTATTTTTTTAATGATCGGCTTTGATAACGAAATTCTTCCCTCACTTGTGATTCTAAATAAAACCTCTCCTGTTTTCCCTTCATATACTCGCGATGAGTTTCTGTTTGTTTTAATATTCGACAAGTGCTTTTCAATAAACTTTTTGAGATTATCTGTTCCATATCCTTCTCTAATTTTTTGAGCACAATTCATAACAGCTGCTAAATATTCATCCCCTTTACTGCACATCAGAGACAAAAAAGCCGCTGTCTTAGGTTTCACTTTTGTCATATCTTCAACAGATTCCCAAACTTCTTTTGGCACTTTATTAAAAGACATTAGTTCACTAAAAGATGTCTTAGGTATATTCAATCTTCTAGAAAGCTCATTTTGACTAATGTTTAAATCAATCATTAGTTTCTCATAAGCAACAGCTAAAGAATAAGCTGATAGACTTTTTTTCTTGTTTTCACTTGTTTGAATTACCAGACAACCCGCATCGTCTTCTTTTGTTATAACCACTTTTAAATTCAAATTAGCAATAGTACATGCTCGCCATCTTCTTTCACCAGCAATAACTTCATACTCAAAATCTAAAGAATCTATCTTTCTAACTATTGCTGGTTGTAATTGTCCATTTTGCTTTATATCTTCTGCTAACTCGTCGATACTACCGAGTTCAAATCGATTTCTATCTGCATACTTCCAATTCCGACATTTTTTAGGATCAATCTCTAAAATATTATAATTTTCTTTATTCGCTAACTCTTCCTCTAATGATTCAATCTGCTCCTTTAGACTTTTATTTTCTTCTATTTCTTTAGTGGCAATATTTTTCCAATCTGACGCATTGTCCTTAATAATAGCTCCGGTTACAGCCTGTTTTCGAATATCAACTTTCATTCACTACCCCCTACGCCTTCAAAATAAAATCAATTACACCAAGGTATTCTTCAGCCACTCTAGAAGTTGGCTCATAATCTACAATTGACTGAGAAATGGCTGGGCTTTTACATTCCTTTACTTTTACACTCTTAGAAATAACAATAGGACAGAACTCTTTGGGATATGTTTCTTTTAAGCTGTTAATAATTGCGCTATCAAAGACGGACATGGGCTTTGACATAGAATTACCTACAATAGCTGCAACTTTTAAATTATCTGCAACTTTTCTCATTTTTAAAACATCTACCTTATCAAAAACATCTTGCATACCCCAACTATCATATAAGTCAATAGTAAAAGGCATCACAACTTTGGTTGTTGCAGCTAAAATCGCATCAAACCAAGGAGAGTCTGTAGGTATCCCATCACAAATTACTACATCATATATGGATCTATATCCTTCTATTTTTTCTTTTAATCTAAACAGCAGATCTTGTGGTGGGATTGCGTCCAAAACACCTCTCAATTCTTTCCCAGTAGCAATTACATCAAGGTGATCGTTATATTTAAAAGGAGTTCCACTTTTCCCAAGAAGGAGATCGCTCGTAGATAATCCAATGTTTGAAGGGGATTTGACTAAAGATAAACTCAAATGTCCTTGAGGATCTAAATCAATAGCAAGAACTCTTTTTTTGTAAGTATTAGCTAAAATAAGTGAAAAATTAAATGATTGTGTAGTTTTTCCTACACCGCCCTTATTTGTAATAATACTCCAAACATCTGCAGCTTTGTTCATTATTTGAGAATGAGTATTATCATCACCACCCTCGTTATTTATCCAGCTTTCCAATATTTTTAATGCTTGCACCGGTGCTTTTGTATAATATTTCTGCTCCCTACCCATCATCCATTTTTTTATAGTATTGACGGAATACCCAGTTATTTGAGATATATCCGATTGCTTCAATGAATATAAATCTCTTATCTTTTTTATTCTGTCATTAACGTCTAAATCTTGAATTGCTTCTGTCATCATGAATCCTCGCCATTGAACGGCCCTTTTAATGACCATATTGGTTTTAAATAAATCTGTTTTTAATTAAAATAATTTACCGCAGAACCATAGTAGTTCCATTTAGGAACCAATTCAATATCATTGACACCGCAAGTTCCTCTAGGATAAGATATTTTTTGAATTTTTCTGAATATGGCAATCTAATTAAGAGGAAAGATATAGAGAACAATTAGAATTTAATAGATAAGTGGCCATGACTAGTTTCGCAGACCAGTCATGGCTTATAACAATTAGCTTGGAACGAAGCTAAACACCAAAAACATCAAGGAATGAATAGTTCCATCGAAATTTTTGGATCCATCCACGGATTATTTTAGCTTTGTTCCCCTAAAAAAACAATAAAAACAATAAAGGTAAGGGATATTATCTATGGGGAACCTTTGTTCAATTTTTCACATGAGATTTAAAAGTCTCATGAAAGTTATTCCATCTGCCCGAAAAGCGCAGCTTGTGGATTATATACTGCTCGGCTGGCAAACCAGTACCTACACTTTAAAAAACTCAAGTAATAAATGGTTTATGAAGCCTTACGCTCAAATCGTAGAGGATACAGGCATCCCCAAAAGCACCCTGGAGCGATACATCAAAGAATTACACGAAGAAGGATTCATTGAAAGACGCCAGGCGCTCTATAGTAGAACCAGAGATCAGGGTGGCTTTGAAGTTAAAAAGGGCAACTACATTCACATTACCGATAAACTACTGGCATTAATTAAGCCCTCTGAACCTGCTTCCAATATTCCACCATCGGATATAAAAGATATTAACAACGATATCAATGCGTCTAATGAGGATAAGCATCAAAATCAGGACAAGATCAAACCAAAATGCAATAATGTTACTATAAATGAGGGGATCGATCCCCTCAAAATGAGGGGATTATATATAAGTGATCTTTATCCCTCTTCTTTTATTAATACTATTAGTTTTAAAAAACTAACTCGTTCTGTGGATAAACCCACACTACAGCGATTAAGCCAGCAATTCGATACTATCCAAAACTTCTTCTGTTCAGAAATCAAGGAAGAAATCCCTGATGAAGTCAAAAAACTGGTATTAGGCACGTTCTTCAATCTAAGTTTTACACACAAAAAGCAACTTTCATCTCCGAAACAACTGGCAGCGGAATATTTGTTTGTCCTGCTTAACAATGAATTTTATTTACCGGATGTGACCTGTTTTAAGCATCGTAATAACATCCTTTCAAAAATGATCCGGGAAAATCGCTGGCGAACTCCTAAGGGGTTCTATAAGCACTTTTACTTGGGACAAGATTTTAAAGACCAACAGGCACTGCGCGAAGAACGATATCAGCAGCAGAAAAATAACGAAATAAATTACGACTATGAGAGGATTGAAGAGCAAAAAGACGAACGACTTGCCCAGTTAGAAGCGCAAATGCTTGAAAAAAGCCTCTTAATTGAGACGTTGACTCAAAGTATTTATCAGCAATCCACTGAAGAAATGATTGTTTCGATTAGAGAGCGTATTCAAGAGATAAAACGCGAACTGGAGCAGCTATGGCAGCAACAGTTTTTAATTGAGCAAGAGAATGAACGGCAACCATTTAATCCCATAAAGCAGTGTGCATAAGTATGGGGGAACTGTAGGAAGCTGGAATCAGCCTACTTGGTGTTCTCAGTGGAAAGGTACTCAGGATTAAAGTGCTAAAGACTGGGCTAGAAATAACCATTTCATTTAGCCCAAGATCACGAGCCGTTCGTTTGTTTGATCCAGTCGTTTATCGCTTCAGTGCTGTCTTTAATGACAGTGATCGCCTGCTGATATAATGGTTCAAGCAAGTCACTTTGGCCCGCTTTCCAGTAGCGTTCCAAGTATTGGCAGGCTATTTTGATGCGGGTAGCGCCTACATACACTGCACCGCCTTTGATTTTATGGGCGAGTTGCTGGGTTTTTTCCCAGTTGCCCTCATCGTGCGCTTTTTGCATTAACGAAAAATCTTGGGGTAAGGAGTCCTTCACCATAAACGCCAACATATCAGCCAGCTGAGATTGGGTTCCGGTTGTCTTTAAACCTTCCTCAACGTCTAAGAGTGGAAACTCATTGAGCTGAAATAAATGCGCTTCTTCCTCTGGCAAGTCTGCGCGATAAGCAGCATTTCCAGCGCGGGGATCTGGGGATTGACGCCCCGGAATAAACGCCGTGACAATATCAGAACAATTTTTAGCCGTAAGCGGTTTGGTCAGTACGGCATTCATACCCGCATCGATACAGCGTTTTTTATTCTCATCGCCGGCATGTGCCGTTAAGGCAATAATAGGCGTATGCGTTTTTTTGGTTAATTCCTGCACGCGAATCGCATGCGTCACCTCGTAACCGTCTACATCAGGCAAGCCGATGTCCATCAGGATCAAATCATAGTGTTGCGTTTTCCATAAATCGAGCGCGGTCTTGCCGTCTTCTGCGATATCAACGGCACATTGAAGTTTGGATAATAATGATCGGGCGGCATGCTGTGCAATGATGTTATCTTCAACCACGAGTACTCGGTGCTCAGCGGATTCTACGGAGGGGCAGGGTGGTGGTTTAATTTGCTGTGCATACGTCGTTTCGTACAGTTGATCGACCAGCGAATCCTGTTCTTCCATGCCTAAATCATTATCGAGAAGCGGCTCCTGGAGAGGGATGACGCAGGTGAAGGATGAGCCCTTGCGAGGCTCACTTTTAACATAAATTTCACCGTTTAATTCATCCACAAATTGCTTCACTACCGATAAACCCAAGCCAGCCCCTTTATAAATGCCCTGGTAGGAAGGGGTTAAGCGCTTAAATTGAACATAGATTTCCTGCTGTTTGTCTTTGGGAATGCCCATGCCTGAATCTTCAACAACCAGCATTAACACCAATTGCTTCCCTTCCTGTTTAGCAAGATGCGCGGATAATTTCACAAATCCAGTATCCGTGAAATTTAAGGCATTGGCCACTAATTCAAGGATAATGCGATGAATACGCACCTTATCCCCTATGACATAACGGGGGATAGCTTCATCAAATTGTAAAGACAGCGATAATCGTTTCTGGGCGGCTCTCGCCATGTTCAATTTAATGACATGCTCTAATGCTGCTTTTAAATCAAACTTCTTTTTAAGCCTGGGGATTTCTCCTGAACTGACACGAATGGCTTCAAGCACTTCATCCAATAAATCCAATAGGGCATGGCTGGAGGCTACCAAGTTCTCAGAGTATTCTTTGATGTGGGGGTTATCCGATTCCATTTTAAGTAAATCGGCAAACCCTACAATACCGGTTAATGGGGTACGGATATCGTGGCGCATGTTCTCCAGAAATTCTGTTTTCGCCTGGCTGGCTGCTTCAGCGCCTTTTTTAGCTTCAATGAGTGATTTTTGCAGTTGTTCTATTTCGGTAATGTTAATGGATATCCCCATTATTCCTACCGTTTCATTATTTTTATTTTTTAAAGGCACTTTTTGAGATAGAAAAGTGGATTGAACGCCGTTGATTAACCCGGTTTCTTTGATGGTAACGGGCTCTCCGGTGCGCATCACTTCCCTATTGGTTTGATTCACTGTTTCGGCAATTTCTTTCCAGGGCATATCGTCGTTCGTTTTTCCAACAATATCCAATCGGTTACTAAGACCAATATTGTTGGCATGCTCCTGATTGCAGCCCAGATAGCGATTGTTTTGATCTAACCAATAAATATGCCCAGGAATATAATTCATCATGTGATGATAAAAGGATAATTCCTCTTCAAGCTCCCGAAGACGTTTTAGTAATTCATCCTGCAGTAGTCCGTTAGGATTATCGCTCATTTAGTCTTAGCCATTCTGACATAGTTTATTTTTCTAGCTAATTATAGTTCAGTTTCATTGAACAATAGTTCCTGATATTTACGGGGTGTTGGGTCATACAGGGGATAATAAGTAATTGAATCACAAAACACATGGTTTAAAAACAAAAGACTAGGGTTTTCAAAAGTGCATCCCTCTTTTTTTGCGAAATAAGCATGCTGATTAAACGCCTCCCATTCCTGTGCGATAGGGGCCTTGAATGCGCTGTTATTTTCATAGGCTTCCTTGTAAATACAGGGCGTGTTTCTTAGATTGCCTGAAAATTGAGGATGCGCTGCAAAATTCGCCAAAAGGATTTGTATAGGCGACTGTTGATTTAAACGATTAACATAGGTCTCGGGCCGTTCAACACCGTCTGGGTAGTTTACAATTCCTTCACAGATTATCGCCGCTTGACACTTATTATCGAAACGGGGTGTTAAGTAAAATTCTTTTTTGTCGAGGGATGGTGTAAACCCTAACAAGAGTTCATCATGATAGCGGTGCTTTACAAAACGAGAAACCTTAATGATGAGTGGAATATTGTGTTGCAAAGCGCTCAAAAGGATCACTTTGGCTGTTGGATACTGTGGAAGATAGCTGCGTTTATGATCGTCGTAACGAATGACTAACAATTCCATTAGTGCTGGGTTATCATACAGCTGACTATGTCTCTGAATAATTTGGCACGACATAAAGGACAACTCTTTCTGCGCACTGGAAACGAAAGACTTTATTTTATTGTGCACTAATCCAAGACCATTTAATGCCTCCAAACAGGTTTTTTCATAGAGCATAAACGACGAAGAGGGCAGTTGTTTTTTAGTCAGGGTTAGCAAATAAGACAACACGATAAATTTAACATCGAAAAGCAATTCATTATCAAACCCAAGATAGAGGCCATGTTCCTGAAGATAGCTCTCAATGGTTTGTCTTGTATGCTCATTGATTGGCGGTAATGCGCTTATTTTTTCAATGATTGTATTGAAGGATTGCATCACCGAATGCCAAACAGAGAAAGCGCTCGTATCGCGATACTTATTAGTCATATGCCATAAAGCAAATGCTCTAATGTGGCAAGCATTCTCACAAACCAGCGGGTCTAGGGCATTCAGCTCGTTGGTTATGAACAGGTGAACGGCTTCCTGGCAAAGCATGAAGAGGTTTTTCAATGTTTCTTTAGGAAAGTTAATCAGTTTATGAAGAAAGTCTTGAGGAAAGAGGTGCGAGAGATTTTGGGTCATAAATGTATTATCCATAATTACATGGACGATGATTGTACAAAAAATAATCATAAAAAGCAATATGTGATCAATTAATAAAGCGGGTTGTTTTAAAATAAATTCTAGAGTCGCACTGCCTGCGGAAAGAAATAAGGTAAACTTGATTAATTATCAATGAGATAGAGAAAATAATGTCTCTAAAGAAAACAGCGGAAAAAGTCAAGACTGGTTCTTCTTAAAAAAAGAAGATACAATGCATCTCCCAAATCTTTATCCAAAGCCAGGCTTTTGTGGATAAGTTTTTTTGAACATCGCTCTATAAACCCCTCTTTTATTGCTTTCCTCCTTCAAGCCCCTTGATTACAAAGGCTTATCGCGTATTAACGACAAGAAATCACGGTTTCACTTATCCACAAAATCTGTGGATAACGATGTGTATAGAATGTTAGAGCGCTGATAAGTAAAGGAAAAAAGCCACTGCCCAGACATTTTTTAATCTGTGTTGAGGCGAAGAGCACTATGATGCTCGTCTGCTTGCCAGATACTGGAGACGTTGGCATCTTTGAGGAGTTGATTGCCATGCAAATGCTCCCAGGCTGCATGGCGGCAGGCGATTTGCGATTCGACCGGCAAGGACTCAACGTCAATTCGTTCATCAGAGTCCATCACCTCAATGATATCGATACTCCCGTATCGTTTGTGCTGCCAAAGGACGTATGCTTTTGGCCAGTAATAGCGGAAATGAACGGTCACTTGTTTTCCATCCAAATGACAATCGGTTTGATGCAGAGACATGGTATTCACTCCTTAGAAAGACCACAGTAGGGTAGGGGAGTGTTTAATAAAAGACAAGACTGGAAAAATCGGCGCATTATCGTTAAGCTTCGCGCATGAAAACCGTATCGCTCTTAATTATTCTTTTATTTAGCCAGGTGTGTGATGCAGTACCGCCTACTAATTTCGCGCAAGCTAAAAAAATAGCAACGGCCGTATTTGAGTCACATCCCATCACCCTGTATTGCCAGTGCCATTACCAAAACAAGCAAATTGATTTGGCAAGCTGCCAGATGAATGCCGCCGCCGATAAAAAACGCGCCCTGCGCCTGGAATGGGAACATATGATGCCCGCCGCAAATTTTGGCCGGCAATTCGCCTGTTGGCGGGAGCCGCTTTGCCGACGTACTAACGGAACACCTTATAAAGGGCGGGCTTGTTGTGAAAAAATAGAGCCGCGGTTTCGTCAAGCGGAAGCTGAGCTTTATAATTTATGGCCGGAAGTTGGTTTGTTAAATCAGCTCCGTTCTGATTATCGCTATGCCGAGCTCCCTAATAAATCCAAAACCTACGGCTGTGAGTTTTACGTGGATAGCGCTACACGTCGGATTGAGCCTGCCGATGCGGTGAAAGGCCTTGTTGCCCGTGCAAACCTTTTTATGGCTGACCGCTATGGCATTGCATTAAGTGGCGCACAAAAACAATTATTTCTTGCCTGGCATCGTCAGTTTCCGCCAACGGCTTGGGAAAAAGAGTGGGCTAGTCAAGTGGCTGGTATTGAAGGTTATTCTAATCCCTGGATTGATGCGGCTTCTTAGACCATTAATTGATGATGGGTGTTCGTTTTTAAAGTCGGCTTATTGCCTTTTTGCGACAATTTGACAGCCCGTATGGCTTTACTATACTTAAAGTGTAGACAGAAGATCGCGAAAGCGAACTCTTTAGTCTGCATCAGAAAACCACCTCAGGGTGGTTTTTGTTTTTCTGTCGCAAGCATCGGAGAAACCATGGGCTTAGGGCAGTATCGCGCCAAACGAAATTTTTCCCGTACCCGTGAACCTCCGGGCTGTGAATCTTTCACTAATCAGTTCCGCTTTGTTATCCAAAAGCATCAAGCCTCCCATCTGCATTATGACTTTCGCTTAGAGCTTCAAGGCGTTTTAAAAAGCTGGGCGGTGCCAAGGGGGCCGAGTTCTAATCCCGCTATCAAACGCACCGCTTTTCAAACAGAAGACCATCCATTGGATTACGCGGAATTTGAAGGGGAAATCCCTAAAGGGGAATATGGTGCGGGCACGGTAATACTATGGGATAACGGCATTTGGGAGCCGTTCGATGACAATCCCATTGGCAGTTTCTATAAAGGGCATTTACGATTTAGCTTACACGGTGAGAAACTCCAGGGGGATTGGGAGCTCATTCGTAGTGCAAAGGAAAACACCTGGCGACTAGTGAAGATGAACGATGAGTTTAGTGACTTCAATCCCATCCCTATTGTGGAGCGAATGCCGGCGAGTGTATTAAGCGGCTTAACGCTTGAACAGTTCACTGATAACCCACAAGCGAAGCCACAATTAGTTCATCGAAGCGCCAAACAACGAATCGATGAGCGCCTGGCTCGAGTACACAATGAGGCGATGCCTGAGAAAATGTCACCTCAGCTCACCACACTGGCAGATACACCGCCAACAGGGGATGCCTGGCTTCATGAAATCAAATGGGATGGTTACCGGATGCTGGCCTTTAAGAAGGGCGATACGGTATATATCATGTCCCGCAATCACATCGACTGGACAATATCCTTTCAGGTGATTGCTGATAAAATTCGTCTGTTGCCATTTGAAAACCTCATTCTCGATGGCGAAATGGTCATTTTTGATGAATCCAATCGCGCGAGTTTTCAGTGCATGCAAAATGCCATTGATGCCGGTTCAAATTCCCCATTTCGTTATTATTGCTATGACCTGCTGTATTACCACAGCAAAAGCCTCCTCTCATTACCGCTTATTGAGCGTAAATCGCTACTACAAGCAGTGCTTCGCCAGGCACCGAGTGCGATTCGCTACAATGACCATATACTGGGTGATGGCCGTGAGGTGTTCGCTAATGCCTGTCGTTTGGGCCTTGAAGGCATTGTGTCTAAATTAGCCGATAGCCCTTATCAGACCAAACGCAGCAAAAGCTGGCTTAAAATCAAATGCGTCAAACGCCAGGAATTTGTTATCGCGGGATTTACACCGCCGCAGGTATTTCCTTTTGTTGATTTTGTTCTTGCGGAACTTTCTTCAACAGGATACGCCACCTAATTTATTTTTCCATACACCAGATTCGAGCATAACTCGGAACAAACAGTTAATACCTCTGATTTTGCAATGCTAAAACAATTCTATTCAAAATTGCTAAATCAAGAGTTAAGTACTAGGGATGCAGATAAAGTTATTAGAGGATTTATCGATCTTCATTCCGCCTCTGATGTTAGAAGCAAGCTAAAGCTCATAGAAGATAGAATGGTTGGAGTTGAGCCATCTCTGCAGCTAGGTTTAAAGCTTGAATTAGCTTATAAGTCTAAAAAACTTGAAGGTATCTATATTCCCTCAATTATTTCTATGTTGAAAGAATATAACCGGTCTGACTTAGACGGCATGTTTTTTGGAATTACCAAACAGTGGTATAAGAATTTAAGGCGCAAAAGTTCGATTGACCAGATTAAGGACTATTTAACTTCTGCCAAGAAAAGATTTTCTCAGTCTAAAGGAAATCAAGATGATTTATATTTCAATGTTGCCAAGATAGCATATAAAGAATTGGCTGATTCAATTAACTAACTAATAATGTTCCCGAAATCTAGCTTTAATTACAGAAGCTAGATTTCGCATGACTGAATATCACGTTTTAACTACTTGTTAGTTGTAGTATACCAAACATTAATCCGCTCAATATTTATAGCAATAACCTATTGTTTTTATTTGTTTTCATAAAGATTTTTTTTACATTGTTTTCAAAATTTTGATGCTTTTGATTCCTTAAACCCATCGCTTTCTAAACAGTGATGAGCAACGCGAATTCCTTTTCCCAGTTGCAGCAGAACTTGCTTGTTGCTTCGTCATCCCATCCCCATTCGCAAAAATAGTTCTAACGGAATGAATAGCCAATGCAAGGTGGAACGCAGAAGCTTGCGACGAGTAGACCTTGCATTGGTTATTCATGGAGGTTATTGTCACTCGCGAATGGGGATCGGATGACGAAGCAACAACTTCCGGAAAGTGGGTTAGACCGGGCTTGTCTTTACTGGTAATTAATCGCTCTATACAGTATATTATCTGAATTAGTTTGCTGTTTTTAGAAGTACCCGTCAGATTAATTTGAATAACTACAACAAAATCGCTTGGATCTAGTCCGACAGTTTCCATCGGTAATGGAACTACTGCAATTTCTCAGAGACCTAGCCACTTGGCGATGCGGTTCAAGTGTTTTCCATGAGCACTCTCAAGCGTTTTCAGATAATCATTTCTATTTTGACCAATTCATTCTTTTTGTGATTTAAGCTGTTCTGTTAATTTGCTTTTAAGCTGATCTAAAATTCGTTCGCGAATCTTGCTAAATTCACAGTCAGTTAAAATATTCTTTTCGTTTAGGAGTTTCAAAAATTTTATTTTTTCAGAAACTGTTTCATAGTTCACTTCAAACCGTGGGTCATCAAAATTAGACGCTAATAAAACAAGTAATAGCTTTTGATTTTCCGCATGTTTTTTATTAACTCTGTTTGTATTCTCTATAGCTGTAACAATTTTATTGATGTCCTCATTTTCATTTACTTCCTGCTCGTCACCTTTTCTAATTTCACTGATAGCTCTTGCTACACAGTAAGGTATAATTACCCAAACAAGTGCATCTCCTGCTAAACCAGCCTGTTGAATAGCAGATGCGTCAGACGGTGAAGAGATATAACAGTACGCCACAAATATCGATATCAATAGGGAAATAAACCATATAAATTTGGGCATTATTTTCTAGTTCAAAGTTTCTCTACCGTAATGTCGGCATTTTCGTTGAAATCTTTAGAGCGTATTTGCCTATGAAAGTTATTCATTTGGCTACAACTGTTATATTAATGGTAGGGTTGGTTTATTTCTATAAGGGAACTATGGTTTAACTCAACATTTTTATCCAGTATGAGACACTGAGTTCTGAGTTTATTAGACAAATTAGGTAAGTCATTTTGAATCTTTTCAAATAATAATTTGTTCGATACTATCATTTTAGCTGTTTTCAAAAGTTCTTTGTTCAATTGCTCTGCTTGTAAACCTGTTAGTTTTGAGCATACCGAAGTCAGCTCATTATACCGCTTTAAAATTGGATATTCATTTTGTAAGTTGTTATAAATTGTTTTTCTATAATGCTTTCAGAATGGTACACCTTTGCATGAGTTACAGCAATTAGGCGGATGGTCAAATTATGAGATGGTGTTGAGGTATGCGCACCTATCAAGTGACCATTTAAGAGCAGCGGCGGAACGGATCTATGACACGTTTTTGCCACAGTAAATGGGATTTTATGACACAATTTAAGGCTAAGTGCTTGATTTTAAATGGCGCGCTCGGAGGGACTCGAACCCCCGACACCTTGGTTCGAAGCCAAGTACTCTATCCAGCTGAGCTACGAGCGCCTGGTGAGATTCGGGTAAAACTTGTGCTGATCTGTATTAGTGGTATGAAATGGTGGGTCGTATAGGAATCGAACCTATGACACAAAGGTTAAAAGCCTTCTGCTCTACCGACTGAGCTAACGACCCATTGGTTTGTCACTAATAGTTATTTGCTCTTTGGATTATCCACCAAAAATGGTGGGCCGTATAGGAATCGAACCTATGACACAAAGGTTAAAAGCCTTCTGCTCTACCGACTGAGCTAACGGCCCAAAGAGGCTGGAATAATAACGGATTAGGATAAAATTTCAAGTATTTTTTTAAATTATTTTTTAAATTAATGCCTCTCCGATATATAAAAGATCAGTACTGGCAAGAATTATCCAACCCTCATGAGCCAGTTTAATTTTCTGTTCATTCAATTGCTCAGCCGCTACAACAATCAGTAACACATCTGCTCCGAGGGCTCCGCAGCCCTTTGCTGCGAGAACTCTTTTATCAGCTTTTAAGTCCATGATTTGCTGATGGCTATGTTCTGCCACTAATCCCATTTCCGACAAACGTTGATGATAAGTGTTAATGGCATTGATGAGACTTTGACTATCTTTGTGTTCAAAAGCTGTTTTTGCCTGTTCGACTATTGATGGCAGCAAGTGAATGGCATCTGGTAAACTCATATCCTGTAAATGCTGATGGGTCGCCAGTTTTTTTCCGCTGTGCAGCAAAAGAAAGGCGATATCCGGAAATGGCCACTGGTAACAGTCCAGGGTATTTTGCTCACGATTGATGTAGACGCAGTGATGATTTGACTGAGCCAGCACATCATAACCGCTGGGGCGAAGTCCCTTGCCGTTCCAGGCGCATTCAAAATAAGCATTTAAAAGATTTTCTTGCGTCGGGCTAATATTTTGTAAATAGCAGCTCGCCAGATAAGCCCCCAGAAACTGAGCACTTGAAGCCCCTAAACCTCCCTGTCCCTGATAAGGGTCAAACCAGCTGAGTCCTGCCCCAGCCTGTTTTTGTCTGCTCCACCATTTTCCTGCCGGAGATTCAGGGTGAATTCCCTGGATTTCTTCCGTTGAATTAATTCTCAACTCAAAGCAGGGCGATGTCGTGAGAATAAAAGCTGGTTTACCTATAACAGCCGCATATTCTCCCATCAGAAATGTTTTTGCAGGGATAGACCATTTCATTCTTTATTATCCTTTGCGGATCTCTGCCAATAGCTCCTGCGCATTTTTAAGACTAACGCGCTTATTTAATGATAGCCAGCTTTGCAGCTTATCTTTCAATACAGGCATTTCATCTTCATTGGCTCCTGCAACTAATAATAGATTATCAATATGCAATTTCATATGTCCCTGAATAATGCCTTCGGTGCAAAGTGCCTTCATGGCCCCTAGATTCTGTACTAAACCCACCGCCGCGATAACTCTTGCCAAATGATTGGCGGAGTCAATTCCCATCATGCGCAAACACATGCTGGCAGTGGGATGAAGCGCCGTCACCCCGCCGACCGTTCCTACTATAAGCGGTGCCGTTAATTGCCCGGTTAATTGACCATTATTGTAACGCCAGCGGGTAATAGCGCGATATTGGCCACTGTGAGCTGCATAAGCGTGGATCCCTGCCTCCACTGCTCTCCAGTCATTTCCCGTTGCAATCAAAACCGGATCAATACCGTTCATAACCCCTTTGTTATGGGTCGCCGCCCGATAAGGATCTTTTTCAGCAAATAAAGACGCTTCCTGCAGGCGCTCGCCTAATTCGTCATCAACTTCATTAATTACGACACGAGCGGACGTTAATTTCTGATCATTAAGATTGGATAAAATGCACATTGAAACTTGTTCACCGCTTAAGTTCTCAAGCGGTGTTTTCAGATATTCCAGTACCTGATTGATAATATTAGCCCCCATTGCGTCACAACTATTCATCATCAGATGAATGATGGCCATATCAGCCCCGTCATCACGAACCAAATGACGCAAATGCAAATCTCTCACACCGCCGCCGCGTTTCACCATATTGGTGGCAACATCCTCATTGGCTTTTTGGATTAGCATCTGCTTATTTTGCTGAAACAAGGCTTCAAAACGGGGGAAATTTTTGACTTTGGCTAACTGAATTTGTCCAATAATGCATTCACCATCGACCCAGGTTGTTATTTCGCCCTGCTGTCTTACCCATTTCGCCGTTTTTGATAAAGCTGCAATGATTGAGGTTTCTTCCACCGCCAGTGGAATAATGTAATCCTGATGATCAATTCGAAAGTTGGTAGCGACCCCCAGAGGCAATTGAAAATAGCCAATTACATTCTCAATCAGTTTATCTGCCAGGCTAATGTCATTTATCCCCCCCGCTCGCAGGTAAGACACATCATCGCTAGTTAAAGCGCCTAACTCCAATAATCGATTAAATCGTTCCTCACGATTCAATCTGGAGAAACCCTGAAATAATTGGCTGGCTTGATTACTAATCGGCATGCCTTCTCCTGTAAATCTGAAATAACTAGCGGTTAAACCAATAACATGAAAAAAAGGCAGACTTTAGCACAAACCATTAGAAGATAACTATAAGATTAAAGGAATCATTTCTTGACCTTTTCCAATAAGGAATAAATTTCATTCAGGCGTGTATTTAATCGTGTAAAAAAATACATCAGATTAAAAAATCCCAGCGATTTGCTTTCCAGTGTAGAAAATCGGGCAGGATCTGCCTTAATCGCCTTGGTCAATATGTCAATGATATTAATCGCAGGCAGCATTGGCGCATGCGTTTCTTTTTTCAGACGCTTTTTTAATGTATCCAGATTATTTATTGTGGTATCCACAGCCAGTAGAATTCGTTTTTTATCCTCTTCATTGATATAAGAGGAAAGCCAGGAATAAGCCTCTATCAGCCCCACTACATAGTGAGTACAAAAAGCGGTTTGCGTCAGTAAAAGATGAAAATCCTTGCGGTTAATGCGATGAAAAAGGACTTCATAACTAATAGATAATGCGTTTTTCCGTATCAACTGGTACTCAAGATATAATTGCTGAACGGTAACAGGCTGCGAAGAAATTGGCCGATTAAGGAATTCATTGGACAACGAAGCCTGAATTTTTTCTATATAGCGCACAAACAAATCAACCACATTGGTTCTGACCGGCATACAATAAGTGGAAACGGTCAATGCGATCGCAGCACCAAGGGCTGTATCCAGAATTCTTTCTCGCAGTAAATACAGATTCCAGTCGCCAAACATGGCAAATAAGTAAACTACAAAGCCCGTCAGGGCAATCATTGCCGCCAAATGAAAAATCTGAAAAAGATACACTGCGAAAAACACAAACAATAGCATAATCCCCAGAATTACATACTGATTCTGCGGGGTTAGCCAATACAAGAGCGTACCACCCGCCCCGCCAAGAATTGTCATACTTACCCGTTCCAGTGAACGTTTCAGACTCTCTCCCCAGGATTGGGTAGTCAATGCCATTGCAGTCAGGGTAATCCAATACCCTCTTTCCAGATTAAGAAAGTAACTTAAAATTTCCGCGATGGTAATTGCTGCTGCAGCCTGCCATGCTATTTTAGTGGTATTGCGAAGCGCCATCTTGAATCCTCACCAGTTCAGCCATGTGCTGATTAAGCAAATTGAAAGTTAATTTCAGATTGAGTAAAGCCATCACCAGTGTGGGCTCCGTCAGAAGCTCATGGCTCATGGATTCATCCAGCTGCCGCAGGGAAACCTTTACGCGCTCATATCGGATTACAAAATCCTTTCTCATTCGCACCGCATCAAAAAGCGCGGCGAGACGCCGATTAATGACAACCAAGGATAATCGAACGGAGCGAGGCAGTTGATAATCATAAATTTTTATAACATGGTAGGCTTCCACCATCATCGTGTAGGCGCTCACAAAAGCATACTGATGAACGAGAATTTCACTGACTGTTGATTGGTAGCTATCAAATACATCGCTCTGTTCTATCGTTTGGTTGCTGTCGAGCAAGTGATTCATATTATGTTTCAATCGCACAAAGGATAATTTTTCAAAACTTTGAATAACATCGCGTTTAACCAGATAATATCGGATTTCCCTCATTCCTCTTGCGAGTAATTTAAATAAACGATTTGAGTTTTTTATATATAATTTGGGATAATTTTCAGGAAAAATAAATATTGCCACCAATGCCGCGACTAAAAGACCAATAATCAGAGCATGCAAATGCATCCAGGCGGCATCCGGTGTATCAAAGGGCAGAATAGTGGCAAAAAAACACAGGATCCAGGCCATCATCGGTGCCATACTGTTTTGCAGTCCGAAACGACGGCAGTAGTTCACTGCAAAACCTAATCCAATTAAAACCAGCGCCGTCATATTATGCGAATCTCTGACTTTAAGTCCCAGAATGAAAACCATAAAATAAACCAGATCAAACACGATGACCTGAATAACCCGCAAAGCAAAAGACTTGGCAATGATCCCCTGCAGTGAGAATCCGCAGGCGATTCCGGCCATTAATTTTCCAAACAAAGGTTCTTTTATGCTCAGCGTCAAGGTAATCAAAATTGCCATGACCGTTTTTAATGCATGTTTGAGACGGAAATAGCCTGGATCTACCCCCCAAAGAAATAATCTTAACTTCCTGATCGGCGTCATTATTTAATTTTACATCCTTACTGCTGTACCGGCCTGACCTACAAGCAGGGTTCTTAATTAAAAGTCATCTCACAAATTCTCCAATTTCTCAAGTCTTCAGATCTGAATTTTGGAGAGTGTTCATTAAACTGTGTCATTACTCACAGGCACGCCGTCATCTCGAACGTAGTGAGAGATCTCCCAAATTGACATGGCATGACACAGTTTAATGAACACTCTCGAATTTTATGATTGAAAAAAAATGCGCGCCTAGATACTCTACGTAAATAGTTTATTCGAGATAATTAAATGGCTGGCAGAATGCTTGTATTCTCTGCGCTGAACAATTCTTATAGCCAATGCAATCATGACTAAAGTACTCTCAGACGCCGGGCTTAAATATGACGAAGAGCATCAGCGATATGAATGCACAGGATCCTGGACCGTCTCCACTCTGAATGGCTTCATTGAGGCAGTGCAAAAAGAAAAGCTGCCAGAGTCGGATAGCTTGCGTATCAATGGAAAACAGCTTAAGCACTTTGACAGTGCAGGCGCATTAGCGCTGCATAATTTTATTTTATTTCTGAAACAGCACAACAAAAAAGCGGAGCTGGAAGATTTTAATACCCAGCAATCGGAACTGCTTAAACTGATTGCTGAAAAACAGGAAGTGCTTGATTTTCAGGTCCCCCCGGCAAAACCTCAGCCTATTCTTGAGATGATTGGGCAGGAAACCATTCATAAAATCAATCAGGCTGACGGCTTTATTATTTTGCTTGGCGATCTGAGCACCAAACTGTTTGAAGCATTTGGACAATGGCGGCGCTTTCAGTTCCCGAGCATTGTTTCCATTATCGATTCAGCCGGCATCAAAGCCCTTCCGATCGTGGCACTGCTTTCATTTTTAATTGGTGTGGTACTGGCTTACCAGATGGGGCTTCAGCTGCAAACTTATGGAGCCAACATCTTTATTGCCTATTTATCAGGAATGGCCATTTTCAGAGAGTTCGCCCCGCTGATTACCGCCATTATCGTAGCGGGCCGCACCAGCTCAGCATTTACTGCCCAGATTGGCAGCATGAAAATCAATGAAGAAATCGATGCCCTTTATACAATGGGCTTATCCCCTACCGAATTACTGGTCATGCCCAAAGTCATTGGCCTGCTGATTGTATTTCCCTTACTGATTTTCTGGTCTGATGTATTCAGTGTGTTTGGAGCGATGTTCATGTCAAAATGGATGCTTGGCGTCAACCATTTCGACTACCTCGCCCGCCTGAAAGACTCAGTTGGCTTGTCTCAATTGATGCTGGGTCTTTATAAAGCCCCTGCCTTCGCCTTTCTGATTGCTTTGGTGGGCTGTTTTCAGGGATTTCAAGTGGAGTCCAGCGCTGACAGCGTCGGAAGTCAAACGACCAAAAGTGTTGTCCAGGCCTTGTTTCTGATTATTATTGCCGATGCCGTCTTCTCAGTGGTTTACAGCTGGATGGATCTATAATGACCAGCCCCGTAATTGAAGTAACTGGTTTAAAAAACAAGCTGGGCGGGCACTGGGTTCATAAGAATGTCAATTTAACTGTCAATCAGGGAGAAATTCTTGCGATTATCGGAGGGAGCGGCAGCGGTAAAACAACAATATTACGCAGCTTGTTGATGCTTTTAAAGCCAACTGAAGGCGAAATTAAGATTTTTGGCCAGGATATTTCGACCCTTTCTGTGCGTAAAGCCAATACCTTGCGTCAACGTTGGGGCATGTTATTTCAACATAGCGCCTTGTTTTCAGCCATGACTGTTTTGGAAAATATAACGTTTCCTATGCGTGAATTCACGGCCATGGACAAGCAGTTTATGGAAAAACTGGCCATGCTCAAGCTGTCGCTGGTCGGATTGCCGGAAGAATCAGCGAGCAAGTATCCTTCCGAGTTAAGCGGCGGTATGCAGCGAAGAGCAGCAGCGGCAAGAGCTATCGCGATGGATCCGGAATTATTATTTCTGGATGAGCCAACAACCGGTCTTGATCCGCGAGGAGCTCGTCAGTTCGATGAGTTGATTCTTTTTTTACGTAAAACATTAAATTTGACCGTTGTGATGATAAGTCACGACCTTGAATCCTTAAAATCGACCGATCGGGTTGCTTTTATAGGGAATGGAGAAGTGTTGGCAGTGGAGCCTTTAAAAGAATTAATGAAAAATCCGCATCCACTGATTGCTGAATACTTTAGTAAATTTTAAACTACTGGCATTTGCCATCGGAGTTAAGATTCCTTGGAAGCTAAAACAAATTACACTATCGTTGGGTTAACTGTGGTCATTCTTACTGCGGCTCTGCTGGCGTCAGCCCTGTGGCTATCAGTAGGTTTTGATCAAAAGAAATACAAAATATATGCAGTATATATCCACGAAGCAGTTTCAGGGCTCAGTGAAGACTCGCCGGTGAAATACAATGGCGTGCCGGTGGGTTCAGTGGCCAAAATCGAACTAAGCCAGATCGATCCTCAGCAGGTTAAAATTTTATTAAATATTGAGGAAGGCACCCCCATAACCACCAGTACCACCGCCACATTAATTTCTCAGGGGATTACCGGTACAACTTACGTGGGTTTATCAGCCTCCTCCTCTGAGCTCACCCCTTTGAAAAAAATTCCCAAAGAACCTTATCCCATTATTCCAGCCAAGCCTTCTCTTTTTTATCAGTTGGATAGCGTATTAAAAGAAGTCGCTGAGAATGTAAATGGCGTTACGGTCAAGATTAATAAAATTTTTGATGATGAAAATGCCCTGTACATTAAAAACACCTTAAAAAACCTGGAGGGCTTTTCTGATGTGGTGGCTAAAAATAATGAAACCATTAACAATACACTGAAAAGTACAGACGTTCTGACCCATAATCTCGCCCAAGCCAGTAAAGATTTGCCCGCGATTATCCGCGAGGTGAAACAAGGGGTGGAAAAACTGAATGTAATGACGGAACGAATTAGTGAAGCAGGGGAAAAAGTGAGCAGCGCTATGGATGCCGGCAAAACCACCCTGGATAAAATTTCACAACAAACCATACCGCCTGCCGTTGTCCTGATTCGCCGTTTAAATACGATTGCAGCTAATCTGGAACAAGTCAGTAACTTAATGCGCCAAAATCCTGCTGTGGTGGTTCGGGGAACTGCGACGCCCAAAGCCGGACCGGGAGAGTGATTTGAATAGATTAATCGGAAGCTTTGGCCTGATTGCCAGCATACTGTTTTTACAAGGATGTGCGGTTAAACCGACAGTTACCAATGAATATAAACTGGAAAGCTTCAGCAGCGAGAAAACTGCCAGTAAGCCGGTCCATGCTTCCATTCTGATAACCCATCCGGATGCTGCAACTGGCTATGACACCGAAGAGATGCTGTATACTGACAAACCTTTTGAAATCAGCAATTTTGTCCATAATGCCTGGATGGGGCCACCCGCCGATATGCTTTTACCTCTCATGGTGCAGAGCTTACAGAAAAGCGGCTATTTCTATGCAGTCGCTTCGACTGCAACTTCGGAATTAACCGATTATCGTCTCGATACACAGCTATTGGAATTACAGCAGAATTTTCTGAAAAAGCCCAGCCAGCTTGATTTCACTGCCAAAATTGTTTTAACACATGTTAGTGATAACCGTATTATCGCCTCAAGAATAATTGAATTGCATATTCCCTGTCCAAGCGATACACCCTACGGCGGTGTTATTGCCGCGAACCAGGCCACAGGTTTATTTACAGCCGGGGTTACGAAGTTTGTATTAAATCATGTTAAAAATGATTCCCATTAAACCGGAACAACAGTGACTAAAGGAAAGATTGGAAGCAGTTTGTAAAGGCTTGATACATTTCGATTGATAGTACACTCTAATCCACTCTTAAAATCATGGCGAAAATACAAAAACAATTGTACAATGGCTCGCCATTAGGGCGAATTAAATTTTGATCCCCCGAATAATATTTGTAACCAAGAATAAGAAGGAGAGAAAAGGATGAGAGCTAAGTCATTTTTAAAACTGGGACTGGTCGCAGCAAGCATCGTCCTGCTGGCATCCTGTTCAAAAACCCCAGGCAGCGCTGGTGATTACTCCGGCATGGGTGATACTGATGCTTCGGCACACGGTCTGGGCCAGTTTACTCGTTTTGCGGGTCAGGAACCAGGTGAATCCTATACCACTCAGGCGCCCCATAATCAGTTATACTTATTCTCTTACGATGACTCCACATTTGCACCTAAATACATGGCCTCTTTAAATGCGCAATCCGATTATTTAAAATCTCATCCAGGTGCACGCGTGCTTTTGGCGGGTCATACTGATGAGCGCGGCAGCCGTGAATACAATATTGCGCTGGGTGAGCGCCGTGCAAACACCGTCGCTGAGTTAATGCGTATGGCTGGGGTTAGCAGACAGCAAATTCGCGTGGTGAGTTATGGTAAGGAGCGTCCAGCTAATTTTGGCCACGACGATGCGTCTCACATGCAAAATCGTCGTGTAGAATTTATTTATGAGGCGACAAGATGATTCAAATGAAGCATCGCTTTCTCGCGTTGTGTTTCGCTGGTTTACTTCCATTACAGGCTGCTGCAGAAGCGCCTGTAGTGGACGACAGCGAAAACTTTGCGATTCTCGATGAACAGCAGGCTGATATGGAACAGCAGCCTGTTGCCAAGGCACAGCTTGACGATAGTTATCCTGAAGAAGAGATTGCTCTGGTCCAGGATAATGAGCTGACTCACAGTGAAAATGCAGAATTGCTGGATAAACTTCAGGGAATGAGGCAGGAAATACAGGAACTTCGCGGTCAACTGGAAGTGCAGTCCCATGAATTAAAACAGCTTCAGCAACAGCAACTGTCTTTCTATAAAGATCTCGATTCAAGACTGAGCAACACGCTTCAGACCAAATCCATTGCCCGAAATGAAAATCCAGCTGAATTAAAGCTGGAAACCAAAACACCGCCGACTGCAAGCGTCAGTCAAGCACCTTCTGCAGCCCCGACTGCAGTTAAATCAGTTCAGCAAAGCAATACGGCATTAACCGAAATAAATACTGCGGTAATCCCTTCCGCTAAAAATAATCCTGCCGATGAACAATTAAGCTATCTTGCCGCTTACGAATTGGTAAAGAACAAGCATTTTGACAATGCTTTGGCCGCAATGAATACTTTTGTTGCTCAGTACCCACATGGAGGCTACACAGCCAATGCGCACTACTGGCTGGGCGAATTATACATGGTCAAGAAAAATTACGCCGAAGCGATTAGCCATTTTGACCTGGTACTCAAACAATTCCCTTCATCCAGCAAAGCGGCAGCCTGCACCCTGAAAATGGGCTATGCGCTGGCGGCATCAGGCAGAGAAACTGAAGCCAAACAAAGCTTGCAGCAAGTATTAAAAAATTATCCTGACACTCCAACGGCACAGCTCGCTCTGGCTAAATTACATACTCTTAGTACCTCATGACCAAATTAAACAACCAGTTGCGTATCACTGAAATATTTCATTCATTACAAGGCGAATCAACCACTGTCGGCCTGCCGACAGTTTTCATACGGCTTACCGGCTGTCCTCTTCGCTGTCAGTATTGCGATACAGCCTATGCCTTTAATGGCGGGGAAAACACTGAAATTGCAGCTATTCTTGAAAAAGTGGCCAGTTTTGAATGCAGCCATGTCTGCGTCACCGGTGGAGAACCTCTGGCTCAGCCAGGATGTTTAACCCTAATGCAGCAACTTTGTGATGCGGGTTATCAGGTTTCCCTGGAAACCAGCGGCGCACGCAACATAGAAAACGTTGACAAGCGGGTCATGATCGTAATGGATTTAAAAACACCGGACTCCGGTGAATGTGCTAAAAATTTATTTAGCAACATTGACTACTTAAAACCTACTGACCAGATAAAGTTTGTATTATGCAGTCGTAAAGATTACGAATGGGCCAATCAGCTTTTGCGAGAACAACGTTTACATGAACGCACCCAGATTCTTTATTCTCCAAGCTGGAACCAATTGCCTGCGACCACTCTGGCGGACTGGATAGTAGCCGATCGACTGCCGGTCAGATTTCAGATTCAGCTGCATAAAATACTTTGGAATGACGCCCCCGGTCATTAACTGCGAGGAGAATAATTAATGCAATGGTTTGCTCAGGCCCCGTCAAATATAGCCCTGATAAAATACATGGGAAAAAAGGATGATAACAGCAATTTGCCGGCGAATCCGTCTCTATCCTATACCCTTCCCAATTTATTGAGCAATGTCACTCTCGATAGTCATTCCGGCAGACAGGATTTCTGGGAGCCGCTGCATTTACCAGGCGCGATGCCCTTTGAATTATCGCTGGCTTCTCAGCAGCGCTTCTTAAAGCACCTGGCCTTTCTAAAAAATCATTTTGATTATCAGGGCTCTTTTTTAGTACGTTCATCGAATAACTTTCCGCATGGCAGCGGCCTGGCAAGCTCTGCATCCAGTTTTGCCGCCCTGACCAAATGCGCCATCCGTGCAATTTGTGAACTGAAAAACATTCCTTTGCCGCCTATTGCACAAGCAGCAAATCTCAGCCGGCAAGGCTCTGGTTCCTCCTGCCGTTCTTTTTTTGCTCCCTGGGCTCTTTGGCAGGATGACAGCGTGCAGGCCATTGACCTGCCCTATCAGCAATTACTGCATCAGGTAGTGGTTATTAGCCGGGAAGAAAAACAAATCTCCTCAAGTGAAGCGCATCGTCTGGTTAAAACCAGCAAGCACTATGCAACACGCACACAAAGAGCAGTAGAAAATCTCAAAGTATTGCTAAACGCCTTACAAGCAAAAAACTGGGCCGATGCCTATCAGATTTGCTGGCGCGAGTTCCATGACATGCATCAATTATTTGCTACCTGTGAAAAACCATTCACTTATATGACAGCGAATAGCAAATCCCTGCTAAAATCCTTACAGATACTATGGGAAAAAGAAGGTGACGGTCCTATTGTCACTATGGACGCTGGCCCTAACATTCATTTACTTTACCGACCCGATCAGGAAGAACTGTCCCAACGCTTTAAACAACAACACTTGGTTGGAAATTATGATGTTTTATGAATTTCAAACAACAACATATGGCAAATGGATTTTAGCGGGTGAACACGCTGTATTGAGAGGCCATGACGCACTGGTATTTCCAATTAAGGAAAAAAAGCTGATATTCAGTTATAAACCCTCGGATTCAGAGCTAAGCGCCAATTATGAAGGTCCCAATGGCGCTGACATGCACCTTTTATTCTGGAGTGTACTCGAACAGGGTCAACAATTGCTGGGCCAATCTTTAAATCGTTTAACCGGACATTTTCACCTGCATTGCAACATTCCGGTTGGCGTGGGGATGGGGGCATCCGCAGCTCTTTGTGTGGCAATGGCACGCTGGTTCGCGGCGCAAAAGTTGATCACTCCTGAAACCACTTCCCTTTTTGCAAAAAATCTCGAAAATCTCTTTCATGGCAAAAGCAGCGGTTTGGATATCGCTGGCGTTTCGGCTGAATCAGGTATTGCCTTTAAACAAGGTCAGGTAAGCCCGATGGTCCAAAAATGGAAGCCTGTCTGGTATTTATCATCTTGCGGGCAAATAGGCTTCACTTCACACTGCATTAACCAGGTTAATCAGTTGTGGCAATCCGATAGCGCTCAGGCAGAAGGCATTGATTTATCCATGCAGGACGCGGTTGATAAATGCCGCAAGGCACTAAAGGAAGACTACTCACCTGCCAGTTTAACCCTGTTGAGCGATGCGATTCAGCAAGCTGGGCAATGTTTTAAAGACTGGGGGCTGATAAGCGAGAATTTAGGTCATCATATTCAGAATCTTCAAAATCTTGGTGCCTTGGCCGTAAAACCTACCGGTTCAGGCGGCGGTGGTTATGTCATCAGTTTATGGGAAAGTCCTCCTTTGGCTCCTGCCAATCTGGAATGGATCCCTATTAGTTAGTCATGCAATCAGGCAGGAAATTACTCAATGAACTGATAATACACCTCATCATCCTTTACCATACCCAGCTCAAAACGCGCCTGCTCTTCCAAAGCCTGCTCGCCGCTTTTCAATTCGAGAATATCAGCTTCAATAGCATGATTACGCGCCAGCAACTGCTCGTTCTCGATTGTTTTTTCAGCAATTTTATTATCCAGCTGACGCCATTGGCTAATACTACCCTCCCCGAGCCACAGTTTGTACTGCAGACCGATAAGAGCTACCAGTAATATGACAATAATTGAGCGCATATGCGTGTAATCAAATAAGCGGTTGTTCCAGTATAACTTTGCTTTATGGATTTGTGGAGCCCAGTTCAGCAAAGTTATAGCCCAAGTCCAGAATCGAGGTATTATGAAAATACATTACCAGCATAGGGTAATCCGGATTGCTCCTGGATTCTTATTAATTGATTGTATTTAGCCACGCGATCCGTACGGCAAAGCGAACCTGTTTTAATTTGCCCGCAACCTGTAGCCACCGCCAAATCAGCAATAAAGGTATCTTCGGTTTCACCGGAACGATGAGACATCACGCAGCGGTAGCCATTAGCCTGCGCCAATTGAATAGCCTGACGTGTTTCTGTCAGCGTGCCAATCTGATTTAACTTGATTAAAATCGCATTGGCCATCTTTTGAGAAATTCCCTCTTGTAAAATACGGGGATTGGTAACAAACAAATCATCACCCACCAATTGAATTTTATTTCCCAGCCGACGGGTCAGCTCACGCCATCCATCCCAGTCATTTTCATCCAGACCGTCTTCAATACTGACGATGGGATAACTGGCAACCAGTTCTTCGTAGTAAGCAATCAAGCCAGCGCTATCGAGGGTCTTATTATCGGAAGCCAAATGATAGGAATTTTCTTTATAGAGTTCGGAAGCCGCAACGTCCAGTGCAAACACCAGATCCTTACCTAATTTATACCCAGCCTGTTCTACTGCCTGGGATAACATATCAAGTGCCTGACGGTTTGATTTCAGATCCGGAGCAAAACCTCCCTCATCACCTACTGCCGTATTCAAACCCTGCTTTTTCAAAACCGCTTTCAAAACGTGAAACACTTCGGTTCCCATTTGCAAGGCGCTGTAGAAATCCGAAGCCCCTACCGGCATCAGCATAAATTCCTGGATATCGACATTATTATCCGCATGCGCCCCGCCGTTTAAGACATTCATCATCGGAACCGGCATTGACATACGCTGGCCTTGGCTAAGGCTCATGTAAAGAGACTCTTTACGGGCACTGGCGAAAGCGCGTGCTGAAGCCAAAGACACCGCCAGTATCGCATTGGCTCCCAGGCGTGATTTATTTTCTGTACCATCCAGCTGACAAAGTGTTTCATCAATCTGGTCTTGCTTTTCCACTGAAAAGCCTTGCAGTGCCTGATTAATTTCCTGATTAATAAAATTAACTGCCTTGCTGACCCCTTTACCCGCATAGCGTGCTTTATCGCCATCCCGGAGTTCACAGGCCTCTCGACTACCCGTAGAGGCACCGGAAGGAACAGCAGCACGCCCCATTTCACCACTCGCTAGTATTACATCAGCCTCTACAGTAGGATTACCGCGGGAATCCAGAATCTCACGGCCTTTTATACTGATAATTTGCATGAATTTAACCTGATAATGTCAAATAAGCCGCTATTGTTTGGTCAATCTCATGGATTGTCAAGGTATTAAATTTCCTGACAATGACTTTGCTACTATACTGAATGAAGAACAAAAAACTGAAGATGACTCACTTGGTAATCCCAATAAAACTAAAATCGGCCTGATACTATGAATGGATTCAAAAATGACTATTCTCCTTTGATTAAGCTGGCCATTCCGCTGGCTTTGACCGGTATTCTGCAATCCGGGGTTTTCTTTTTTGAAACGGTTTTTCTTTCCCGCTTAGGTCCCGACATTCTGGCCGCCGGATCATTAGTCAGCTGGCTCTTTGGAACCTTTGTGGTCATTCTCTTTGGAACATTAAGTTCCATTAATATCCTGGTGGCTCATAAATTTGGCGCCAAAGATCATCAGGGGATTACGCGAGTGGTAAGAGATGGCCTTTGGCTTGCACTTATTCTGGTTATCCCCAGTTTTTTGATTTTCAGGAATATGGCGCCGGTTTTTCTGGTTTTTGGACAAAGTCCGGCGGTGGTTTCTTCAGCGCAAGCCTATCTGCATGCCATCAGCTGGGGGCTTTTACCCACTTTTATTATGACCGCATTATTTGAAATCATTATTGGCCTTGGCCATGCCAGAGTCATTCTAAAATTCAGTGTGGTCTATGTCGCCATGAATATCCTTTTCAGTTATCTGCTGATATTTGGAAAATGGGGGCTGCCGGCACTGGGAATCGCCGGAGCTGGTTGGGGAATGACTATTGGTTACTGGATTACGGTGGTTTTGCTGGCATTTTATCTATTAATGGATAAATCCTACCATTCCTACTTTAAAAAACTGTTTAATGCCAGCAAGCCGTCCTATGTGTTCGAGCTGCTGCGTATCGGTTGCCCAATCGGATTTATGTACTGCATTGAAGTCGGCTTCTTTTTCACCCTGACCCTGATTATGGGCTTTTTTGGCAGCCAACTATTAGCCGCTAACCAGATTGCAATGCAATATCTTGGCACCCTGATGTCGGTTATTTTTTCAATTGCCCAGGCCATAACGGTTCGCATGGGCCATTTATTGGGTGCGGGAGAGACGCAAGCCGCTAAAAAAGCAGCGAATGCCGGGATAAACCTTTCTTTTGCTTTTATGTTTCTGGTGGCACTTTGTTACTGGTTCTTACCCTATATACTTATTTCTGTCGATTTTGACCTCAGCAAACCGGAAAATTATTCCATTATTCACGATGCTGCCAGAATCCTTGCCGTCGGTGCTTTGTTCCAAATGGCGGAGTCAGTGCGGATAGCCCTCTTTGGCGCCTTAAGAAGCTTAAAAGACACGCGGTTTACCTTGCTGATTTCAATCTTCAGCTTCTGGCTGCTTGCCTTACCCATCGGCTATGTTTTCGCTATGCAATTCAATATGAAAACCACAGGACTTTGGTGGGGAATGATGATTGGAGCTTTAAGCAGCGTATTTCTTCTCTATTGGCGGTTTCAATACAAAATACAGCGCTACAATCATGGGGAAGATATTAAGTACAACAGTAAAACTGAACTGAAATAGAGCTATCAGGCAGGAGCGTACAGCAGTGGACGATTAATTTCTTCGATTTTATCGAGGCACGCTTTATTTAGATGACCAAGCGCTTCAATAGAGAAAACCCTCTGTAATTTATTCGCTTTCTCACTTAATCGGGTCAAGTCTATGATGTAATCCTCTTTATTTGGATAACCTGCCTCGGTCTCGATTCGTTTAATTGCTTCCATTGCCAAGTGATTTAATAAATCAGCTTTTGTAGTAGTCTCTATTGTAGAATAGATAGTCCACTCAGACGGGCGATTGCTATCGTAGTTCATTATGCAATAGAACAGAACTGTAAATAGCATATTTTCTATAGGAATTTCGCCATATGCATTTAATGCAGAACCCAGCCCGGAGGACCGGTCCTGTTTTATTGTCTCTGCAAGATAGAGCCTGGATTTGTTCTCTGAGTTATAAATAAAATCTATCATGGAGTAGTTCATTGACGGGGCTGTATGCTCAGATTCAGTCGAAAAAAAACCACAATGACTCATTAAAAATTTAAGCATTTGCAATGTTGATCAGTCTTGAACTTGACCAAAATATTACCACAAAGGCCATTTATTCTCAACAAGCCTTATTTTTCTATCCCGGAGCTGGACTTGCCAACCACTTTCACTTTAATGTATAGCGTTGAATTTTGGGTAAACGGAGTACCGGCACGAATGACTTCGGTATTCTGATCAGCGGCTGGTTCACCTTGAGCAGTTCCCAGGGGCACCCACTCATTTAAAGGCAGCATTACAGTGGTCATGACCTGCTGCTGGTTAAAGCTCTGATCGCTAACTTGCGTATCCTGTTCGCGAATTCGCTTAACGGAGAGTCTGACTTTTTGCCCCTGCAGTAATGGCTCAACCATTAATCCGGTCTGAACAAGACGACGGTCGTAACTGACACCAGCACTCCAGAAACCAATCCCAACATTACTGATTACTGGCTGATCTTCCCCGGTGCTGATAAATGCGGATTCGCCATTCATTACTTTGACTGACTGATAGCGCTGCTGGTTTTGATTGGACGAGGTACTGATGCTTATCGTATTAGAGTTTTGGGTACTCAGCCAGTCAGGGTCACCCTGGAATACGGCAATTTCAAATGTCACCGGCGGCTGATCCAGTTTATGAAGCACTTCACGAAGCTGGGTTAAGGTGTCGGGGGTGACTTTAAGAATCAAGGTCTGACCGCTGCCGCTTACTGCCTCTCCCTGAGATAATAAGGGCTGAATTAACTGGATTACATTATCGGCCTGCTGATAATGAAGCTCGATAACCTTGGTAACCATCTGAGCGGCAAACAGGCTTCCCGTAAAAAAAAATAATATCCATATCAAGCGTCTCATGTGAACAGCTCTCCCTGATTCATATCACTGACATTTTGAGCATAGCACGAAAATTATAACGAAAAATATGAATCGCAAATTGCATCTTGCATGAGGACAAGTATATAATCGCCGCATCGCGAATAAGGTGATAGCAAATTCATGACACGCATTTTTAATATGTTCGGACCTTCACCTATCCGTCCTATTGAGCAACACATGCGCAAGGTAACTCAATGCGCAAAGCAGCTCCTGCCTTTTTTTGAAGCAGTGCTAACACTTGACTGGCCAAGCGCCAGCGATATCAAGGATAAAATATCAACTCTTGAAAAAGAGGCGGATATGATCAAGCGCGATTTACGGCTTCATCTTCCTACCGGTCTTTTCTTGCCTGTGTCACGCACCGACCTGCTTGAGCTCTTGAGTGCTCAGGATAGAATTGCCAATAAGGCTCAAGATATCGCAGGATTAATCGTCAGTCGTCAGATGGTTATTCCGGATGCACTGTCTGTTGTGTTCATGCCTTTTCTAAACCGTTGTCTTGATGCTGCCAAACAGGCCTGCCAAGCCATCAATGAACTGGACGAATTGCTCGAAAGCGGTTTTCGTGGAAGCGAAGTCAAAATCGTTGAAGAAATGATTATGACTCTCGATGAAATCGAGCACGACAGTGATGACAAATTGGCGGATATCCGACACCGCATTTTTGACCTTGAAAAGGACTTGCCACCGATTGAAGTGGTCTTTCTTTATAAGCTGGTCCAATGGATTGGTGATTTAGCTGATCATGCCCAGATTGTGGGCGGCAAATTACAAATTCTTATCGCCAGGTAGTATATCTTATGGATTATTCTGTATTCTTTCTCTTTGCAGCTATTGCTTTATGTTTTCTGATGACCTGGGGGGTTGGCGCGAACGACCTGGCCAATGTCATGAGTACGACAATGGGTTCCAAAGCGGTCACTGTTCGGCAAGCAATGATTATTGCAATTGTCTTTGAGTTTGCCGGTGCTTTTCTGGGTGGGAGCGGTGTTACTGAAACCATGCGCGATGGGATCATCGTCAGCAGTGAATTATCCGAGCAGCCTTTAATCCTTATTGAGGGCATGCTGAGCGTGCTTCTTGCCTGTACTGTATGGATGAATCTCGCCAGTTATTTTGGTCTCCCTGTCTCTATTACCAATGCGATTGTAGGTTCAATGGTGGGTTTTGGCAGTGTTGTTCTGGGATCTGATGCCATTCATTGGTCGCAAGTATACCGCATTGCTGCCGGCTGGGTAACCTCGCCGATGATTGCAGGTATCACCGCATACTTCCTGTTTATCAGTATTCAGCAGACCATCTTTATTAAAAGCGATCCGCTTGAGAAGGCTAAATTATATATTCCTATTTATCTTTTTTTGATTGGTTCCGTTCTGTCATTCATTACTGTTTTTAAGGGTTTAAATCATTTTGATATTCATCTTAATTTCAAGCAGGATCTGGCGGTCACTCTGGCAACCAGCATTGTTATTACGCTTATCGGAATAATTATTATTCGCAGAATTCCCGAAGTTCCTAAAATCAGACGCCGGGAGCGTTTTCTGCAAGTAGAAAAATATTTCGCAGTGCTGATGGCCTTAACCGCCTGCGCTATGGTATTTGCACATGGAGCCAATGATGTTTCCCTGGCTGTGGGTCCATTAACAATTATTCATAGCCTGATAACCCAGGCCAATACACCAATCGCGGTTACTCAATATCCGGCCTGGATTATTTTTCTGGGATGTTTCGGAGTTATTATTGGTTTTTTAATGTATGGGCGCAAAGTAATTGAGACCGTAGGCAGTTCCATCACAGCATTAACGCCCAGTCGGGCTTTCGCGGCCACTCTGGCTGCCGCCACTACGGTTGTCGTAGCAACCAGCACAGGCATTCCGGTTTCAGCGACTCAGACTTTGGTCGGAGCTGTTCTGGGTGTGGGTCTGGCTCGCGGCATTGGCGCATTGAATCTGATAGTAATCCGCAACATTTTCATGTCCTGGATTCTAACCTTGCCAGCCGCATCTTTATTGACAGTTCTGGCTTATAAGGCATTGCATTTCTTTTTGGGATGAGAGTACGTAGATAAATTAGGGGAACTATTGTAGGTTGGGCCCTTGGCCCAACAAACGGGTTGAACCACTCCAAAACTCAATGTTGGTCCAAGGGCCCAACCTACAGGTAATGCAAAAATTTCCTAACTTAATGGTAGTGGCTAACACATAGCGGATCTAATTAAAAATTAAAAATCTTCCCAGATCTCTTCTTTGTTATTATCTCTATTTGCATGATCACGAAAATAAAAAATTCGTTTATGCTTTTTAATCTCTTTTTTCTGAGAAGCCGATTTCTCATGCTCCGCATCAAATTGAAACAGGAATTTATCAATAGGACTGACAAAAGCCTTATCAATATCTTTTTTGCTCATAGTACATTCCAACGTAACATAATTAATTAATTTTAGCGCTTTTTATGATAACTTACCAACATTCGTTTCTCAATCAGGAGTTTTGATGACGGCAATTAAACAAGCTGAGTTACACGTTCATTTAGAAGGCACTATTTCCCCACAATTAGCTTTAAAGCTTGCCAAGCGCAATCATATTGATCTGCCGTCTGGCTTATTCGCAGCGGATGGCCAGTCTTATCAATACAAGGATTTTCTGGATTTTCTCAAAGCTTATGATTCAGTCGCGGCAGTGATTAAAAAGCCAATGGATTACTATGACATCACTTTTGATTATCTAAAAGAAAGAGCTGATGCCGGTGGTATTTATGTGGAGTTCATGTATTCTCCGGATCACGCAGAAATGTCCAGCGGGATTCCTTCCTGTGAGCATTTGGCAGCTATACAGCAGGCTATTGATGATGCTGAAGCCAAACATCAGATTATCGGAAGAATTATTGTTACCGCAGTCAGACATTTTGGCGAAGACTCTGCCATAAAAGTGGCAAAACAGGCTATTAAGGAAAATGTTCCCTGCATCACTGGGTTTGGCCTGGGCGGCGATGAAATTAATTTTCCACCTAAACTATTTACCAAAGCCTATCAGATTGCTGCTGAGGGCGGTTTGGAATGCACCGTTCATGCCGGTGAATTTGCCTCAGCAGAAGGTATGATGGAGGCGATGGACTACCTGCCTGTTAAACGCATAGGACATGGTGTGCGAGCTATCGAATCCCCGGAAACCATGGCTCGGCTTAAAGACAAAGGGATCGCACTCGAAGTGTGTCCGGGCAGCAACGTCGCTCTGGGCCTCTTTCAAAACCTTGAAAGCCACCCCCTTCCTCAATTATTGGCGGCAGGTATCAGAATCAGCTTAAACTCAGATGATCCGCCTTTTTTCCGTACCAATTTGGCTAATGAATATATACAGGCCCAGAAAATTTACGGTTTTTCCGATCAGCAAATGCTGAATTTCACCCGCATGGCGATTGAGGATGCCTTTGTCGATGAGCAAACCCGCAAGGAATTGCTGCAACGATTGCAATAATTACACTCGGTCTGTAGCCTGAAAACTACAGACTTTCACTCTTGACTTATAGGCTGGATGACCTATTGTCAATACTGAAAGGTTTAATTTTGAAATAGGGAGTGTTTCATGTTTTCAATTAAGAATGTACTGCACGGAATTATCGCAGGGATTATTGCTGGCATCGTATTCAGTTTTTTTCTGTTGATGGGAGGGATGGTTGAAACCCTGGGAGCAATCATCAGAATGCCCACTCTGACAGGCGGACTTCTTGTTCATGCCATTGTCAGTATTATAACTGGTATTGTATTCGCCGTCGTTTTTGGCTATTTCATTCATTCCTGGGGTCTTGCGATATTACTGGGACTACTTTTTGGTTTGGGTATGTGGATAGCTGGCCCCATGACCTTATTACCTTATATGGCTGCTGGAACTCCTCTCTTTTCAAAATGGAATTTAGTTGATTTGAAAGCCAATATCCCACCGCTGGTAGGGCATTTGGTCTATGGATTCCTTTTGGGTGTTGTTTATTACACACTCAGAATTAATCAATCCCGATTATAAAACATTTAGACAGGTCCAATCCGGCGTTTCTAAAATGGTATATAATCTGATTAATCATCAGGGTGATGGAGCACCTATGCAATCTTTAGCAATGATGCAGGCGGTATTGGAAAATATACCGCAACTGGTCTTCTGGAAATCGGCAGATGGATTCTACCTGGGTGCCAACAGGCACTTTCTCGAGTTTGTCGGTCTGCAATCCCCGGAATCTTTAGTTGGTAAAACAGATGCTGAGCTCGCTTTGGCTCATCCAGTCATTCGCTATTTTGCCGAAGCGGATGACCAGGTATTAATGTACAGGATTCCGCATTCGGCAATTACCAGAACTATTCAGCATCATAATCAAACACTCACCCTGCTAATGGATAAATCGCCATTATTATCAGAGACGGGGCAGTTAAAGGGATTGCTTGGGGTGGTTACCGTCAAACAGCCTCAATTTTCAAATCCTATTCACTTAAATGAAATCATCGACAATCTCCCTCATCTTATCTTTTGGAAAGACATTCGCTCGGTTTATTTAGGTTGTAACCGGCGGTTTGCAAGTTTACTCAATTCAACTCCACGCGATATCATCGGTAAAACTGATTTTGAATTGAACTGGAGAAAAGAGGACGCCGAGCTCTTTGTTTCAGGCGATCTGGATGCTATGTCGGGCAATTCTAAAATTAATGTTGAAGAAACCATTGCAAGGGCCGATGGGCGACTAATAACCATGCTCTCGAGCAAAGTACCCATGTATGACGAGCAAGGCGTTTGCATTGGGATACTGGGACTTTCGATAGACATTACAGAGCGTAAACAACTGGAAGTTAATTTGAAAAAAGCGCTTGAAACGTCCCAGGCGGCTAACCTGGTCAAAACCGAATTTATTGCTGATATGAGCCATGATATCCGAACACCAATTACCGGAATCATTGGCATGTCGAAAATGCTGGAGGACAATTCGACTACAGCGGAAAATAAACAATATGCGCAATGGCTTAGTCAAAGCGGAGAGCAATTATTAACCTTGTTAAATGCGGTTCTCAAGACTATCTCTACTGATAGTCCACATGAAGAGATGGACAGCGACTGGTTCAATCTGACCGACTGTCTGAACAGTCTGGCAAAACTGGAACTCCCTGCCATTCAGACAAAACAGTTATCGCTGGTGCTGGTGATTGGACAAAATGTCCCAATCCAGCTATTTGGTGATCAGCATAAACTACACCGTGTTTTATTAAATTTAATCGATAACGCAATCAAATTTACCCATAACGGTTCGATTCTATTGAAAGTGGAGCGTATTTCAGAAGGATTCTTACTATTTCAGGTGATTGATACCGGTGCAGGGATCCCCAAAGAGACGCAGCAAAGAATAGTTGAACGCTTCAATTCCCCTCT
This sequence comes from Legionella sp. 16cNR16C, assembly GCF_021297775.1. NCBI lineage: Bacteria > Pseudomonadati > Pseudomonadota > Gammaproteobacteria > Legionellales > Legionellaceae > Legionella > Legionella sp. 16cNR16C. Next base: position 295,937 of record NZ_JAJTMX010000001.1, on the reverse strand, counting down.
ATCCTCTTTAAACAATGAGGAGCAAGAAAAAATAGGGTTTCATATCGTTCAAAAATATCTTCAGTTAATTAAGGGCAAGTTTCAACTAAGCAGCATTGAAGGTGAGGGAACGACAGTGAGCTTAACCATTCCTCTTAAAAAAATCAGCCCGCAAACCGAATGTCTCCCAGCAACGCAAGTTAAAAATGCCTTGTTAACTGATTTGGAACAACCAGGCAAACCAGCGCCTGTAGTACCTTTAAAACTGGAATCTCAAGGATCGAGAGTGCTGTTAATAGAGGATAATCTGATTGCACGAAAAATGGCAGAAACCATGCTGGATAAACTAGGTTGTGAATATATTTCAGCTGACAATGCTGAGGCCGGTTTTGAATTGATACGAAGCCACCCTATCGATATTGTCATCACAGATCTTGAATTGCCGGGCATGGATGGGTTTCAGTTTGCCGCTCTAATCAGACAATGGGAAAAAGAACACCACCAGGAAGAGCGGCTTATCTTCGCTTTGACTGCTCATTGTGCTAATGAGGTGGATGAGTCTCGGGCAAATATAGTCAATCAGGTTCTTACCAAGCCCTTATCTATGAGCACGCTTGAGCAAATATTACCTCATATCAGGTTGCATACACCTTTGGCGAATGCAAACGCATCGGCAATCAATGAATTGAATCATTTTCCGATTTTTGACAAGGAACAAGCCCTTTCACAATTGGGCAGCGAAAAAGAAATGCTTGATCTATTAAAAATGCTGATTACAAAAGAGCTCCCTGAAGACCGTGAGGCTTTACAGAATGCATTTAAAGGTCATGAATGGCAAACGCTTGAACGAATCGCACATAAGTTAAAAAGCGGGGCAGCCTATTGTGGCACACAACGTCTTTATTCTGCCTGTGAATCTTTAGAAAAGGCATTAAAGGATGGCTACAACCCTTCCTCAGAGCAAATGTATGAGCAACTACAACAGATCATCGTGCAAACCGAACAGGCACTGACACCTTATCTGAATAAATTATAACTGGCTCCCTGTATACAATACACCGTCTTTGCGAGCGGTAGAGAAGTAATCCAGAGCTCCGGACTTTATTCAGGTTTTGATCGGGATTGCTTCTCTTCGTTCGCAAAGACTTCAGGCTAGTTGCTTATTCTATTTATGCAAAAATGAGTGACAACGCAGAAATCTGGAATATGGTTAGTTCATCTCTTCCATGTACTGACGAAGTTTCTTCATAGCGTTTTTTTCAAGCTGGCGGACTCTCTCCGCAGAAACACTGTATTTTTCAGCCAAATCCTGCAGGGTTGTTTTATCATCCGCAAGCCAGCGCTGCTGAAGAATATCCTGACTTCTGTCATCGAGTCGTTCAAACGCAACCGAGAGATTATCCCGTCCAAGTTCACCGCTTCTTTCCTGCTCAACCAAATAGGCTGGATCATTATGTTCATCGTGCAAGAAATGAGCCGGAGCTTTATAGGCGTCATCATCGTCATCAGTCGCCAGGGCATCATAGGAAGAATCCATCGCGTTGAGCCGCTGCTCCATTAGCAAAACTTCCTCGCGCGAAACCCCCAGGTCTTTAGCTACGTCATCCACTTCCTGACGACTCATCCATCCCAAACGGTTTTTCATCTGCCGTAAATTGAAAAACAATTTACGCTGCGCTTTGGTTGTAGCGACTTTCACAATACGCCAGTTGCGTAATACAAACTCATGAATTTCTGCTTTAATCCAATGGACTGCAAATGAAACCAGACGAACTCCCATTTTGGGGTCAAAGCGTTTTACCGCTTTCATCAGACCAATATTGCCTTCCTGGATTAAATCATTTAAGGGCAGGCCGTAGCCTAAATAGCCGCGGGCAACCCGCACTACATAGCGTAGATGGGCCAGGACAAGCTGGCGTGCGCTTTCGAGGTCGTTTTCATTTTGAAAACGCTCAGCATAATCATGTTCTTCTTCAGCAGATAGCATTGGAATAAGATTGACTCGATGGATGTAGGCATCGAGACTTCCAATCGGTAAATTGATTGATGCTAGTTGTAACTGCCGATTCATACTACTCCTCCAGTTATTCCATCACCAAAAATCAAAACTAAGCCGCTGTCTTCCTGTTTGATGTAATTTATAAGTAAGGGACAGCAGGAAATTACCAGAAAACACTGCTTTAAGTGCTCAATACCATATTATACACCCCCTGTAAAGAAAATTACAATACAGAGACTCCTTCACAGAGGATCAGAAACTGAGCCTGTTAATGATAAGGCCCTATCGAAGCCAACTGCCGTCTGACTGATAAATGCGCTCCCAGCCATCCCAATAAAATTGCAGCGAGAACAATTGAATAAGCTTGTTTCACTGATAAGCCCTGCAAAGGGTAATTCATATGATAAACAGAGGCCAGTTCCTGAACAGCAACGGCAATACTCAGCATAAAAATATTGACAAAAAGAACCGCAAAAATTGCTCCCAGCAATCCATACCAAATGCCAGAGTATAAAAAAGGGCGAAGAATAAACGATTCGGTGGCGCCAATTAATTTTAATACCTGGATTTCCTCATGACGATTATGAATTGCCAGACGCAAGGTATTACCGACGATTAACACCACAGCAGAAGCCAGTAAAGCCATCAGTGCATGAGCAATCTTTCCGGCAAAACCTAATATGGCATGCAAGCGCGTTATCCACTCCATATCCAGTTTAGCCTGCTCGACCTGGGGCATGGATTGCAGGCGTTCAAACAGTTGTCTGACCTGCAAGGGATTATTAACTGAAACTGCGGGAATCACGTCAATCACCGCCGGCAAAGGATTTTCCGGCAGATATTTCATAATATCATGCATGCCTTCCTGCTGCTGCAGTTCCTGCATACCCTCATTAGCGGTTTTCAAGGAAGCCTGGCCGACTCCTCCCACTGCGCGCACTTCCTGTAGCAGGGCAGTTTCCTCAGCTGAAGATACATTGGTCTTTAAATAAAGAGAAATATGACCGCCCTGCTGCCAGTCAATCGTTAACTGATTCAAATTTTCCGAAAAAACCCAGAATAAGGTGGGTAAAGTCAAAGCTATTGCAATCACAATCACAGTCATCATAGTCGCTAAAGGTTTGCGGCAAAGGTGATTAAAACTGTTGGTAGCTGCCTGCAGATGATAGGCTCCTGCCTGCTTTAAATTATTCAGCATATCCGGCCTCCTTTCAGCATGATAATCCGATGCTTCATTCCTGCAATCAAGGCCAAATCATGTGTGGCAATCAGAACGCTTACCCCTACCTGATTAAACAGTGCGAACAATTTCATGATCTCTGCAGACAAGCCAGGATCAAGATTTCCTGTGGGTTCATCAGCAAGTAATAAATCCGGTTTATGCACTACGGCCCTGGCTATTCCCACTCGCTGCTGCTCTCCTCCCGATAAATGAACAGGCAGCATTTTTTCCTTGCTGAGTAAACCCACCATGTCCAGAGCCGCATGCACACGCTTGGCTATCTGAACGGGAGGAATGGCCTGAATTTGCAAAGGCAAAGCGACATTGTCAAAGATGCTTCGATCGCTCAAAAGATGCGGCGACTGGAAGGTGATTCCCAAACTGCTGCGATATCTGGCAATATCATTATTGCGCAACTGATTTAAACGGACGTTATTCACAATCACCTGACCGGAAGAGGGATCTTCCAGCTTGGAAATTAATTTTAGCAAGGTACTTTTGCCAGCCCCTGAATGGCCGGTAAGAAAAGCCATTTCGCCTCTTTCGAGGGAAAAATCGATTTGGCTTAAGGCTTCAAATCCACCTGGATAACGTTTACTGACCTGTTCAAATTTAATTATCATTAAACAATGCCTTGACAAATTGTGACGGTTCAAAGGGACGCAGATCGTCTATTCCCTCACCAACTCCCAAATAACGGAATGGTATCGCCAACTCATTGGCAATAGCAAATAAAATTCCACCTCGCGCAGTGCCGTCAAGCTTGGTCATGGTAATACCTGACAAACCAACCGCCTGATGAAATTCACGCGCCTGATTCAAAGCATTTTGCCCAATACTGGCATCGAGCACCAGCATCGTTTCATGGGGTGCCTCAGGATTTATTTTTTGCATCACCCGCTTCACTTTTTTCAGCTCTTCCATCAGATTATTTTGAGTGTGCAGGCGACCCGCAGTATCAGCAATCAGAATATCTATGCCGCGTGCAGTAGCCGCCTGTAAGGCATCATAAATCACTGAGGCACTGTCAGCACCTGTATGCTGAGCGATCACCGGAATTTCATTTCTGGCCCCCCAAACCTGCAACTGCTGCACAGCGGCCGCCCGGAAAGTATCTCCCGCCGCCAGCATTACTTTTTTGCCTTGCTGCTGAAATTGTTTGGCCAGCTTGCCAATGGTCGTGGTTTTCCCCGCTCCATTTACCCCAACCGCCAGAATTACGAAAGGCTTGTGGGCCTGATTATCAACTAGCAGGGGCTGTGAGCAGGGACTGAGAATTGATTCCAGTTTATCTTTTAGACTACGAAATACCGCATCCCCATCATTAAGCTGCTTTCGAGCCATTCCCTCGCTTAACTGCTTTAATACCTCCTGACTGGTGTCAATTCCCAGATCGGCACTAATCAGCACAGTTTCCAGTTCCTCCAGTAAACCAGCATCAATTTGTTTTTTTCCAAGCAGTAAGCGCCCAACGCTATCACCAAATTGCTGGCGTGTTTTAGCCAGTCCGCGTTTCAGGCGGGTATAAAAGCTTAATCGTGATTCTTCTTGCGGCTGTACTTCAGGCAGGGGCTGCTCGGCAGCCAGGGCCGTTTCGGGTGTTTCAATCGTCACAGCCTCTCGCTGAGGCTGATTAGTATCAGTTTCAGGCACTGGAGGTGAGTTTTTTGTAGAAACATCCTGATTTTTTTTAAACCATTTAATCATAAGGTATACAAAAGAGAGGAAATATGGAATTCTATCACCTTTTTTCGCCGGGAGTTAATCCATGCGTCTTGTATTTGCAATTTTCTTTACCTTGCTATCCACTCTTGCCATGAGCGGCGTGCAAAAATTTACTTTGGACAATGGATTGAAGGTAATTGTTAAGGAAGATCATCGCGCGCCTGTGGCCGTCGTGATGGTTTGGTATAATGTGGGTTCCGCAGATGAGCCCGGAGGTATTACCGGCGTCTCTCACGCACTGGAACATCTGATGTTCAAAGGCACCAAAAAGTATCCTATCGGCATGTTTTCAAAAACAATCGCGGGTATTGGAGGCCAGGAAAATGCCTTCACCAATACCGATTATACGGCTTATTTTGAAAAAATTTCGGCCTCTCAGCTTCCCATTGCCTTTGAGCTGGAAGCCGATCGCATGCAGAATCTGGTCCTGGACCCCAATGAATTTTCCAAAGAAATCAAGGTCATTCAGGAAGAGCGGCGCATGCGTACTGACGACAATCCGCAGGCGCTGACCTTTGAGCGTTATCTGGCGACCGCCCATCTGGCTGCCCCCTACCATCATCCGGTTATTGGCTGGATGACTGATTTGCAGCAAATGAACGTCAATGATGCCCGTGCCTGGTATCAAAGCTTTTACACTCCAAACAATGCGACGCTGGTGGTGGTCGGGGATGTCAATCCTGAAAAAGTGCATGAACTTGCGAAATTATATTTCGGCCAGTTAAAGAAAAAACCCAGTTTTGTCAGAAAATCACAACTGGAACCGCCCAATTTAGGAGCTAAATCAGTGGCCATTCATGCACCCGCCAAACTGCCAATGCTTATGTTCGGATATTCGGTACCCACTGTAAAAACAGCCAACACTAACTGGGAACCTTATGCCCTGGAAGTCATAGCCGGTATTCTGGACGCGGGAGAAAGCTCAAGATTTGCCAAAAACCTGGTTCGTGGCAACCACCTCGCCAGCAATGTAGATATCTATTACAATTTATACAACCGATATCAAACGCAATTCGTCCTTTTTGGAATACCCACTCAAAACCATACTATGGATGAATTAAAAACCGCTTTGCTGCGTGAAATTCACCGCCTGCAAACCGAACCCGTCAATGAAGTCGAATTAAATCGTATTAAAACGCAAATTATCGCCCAGAAAACATTCGAGAAAGATTCTATCTTCGGCCAGGCGATGGAATTGGGTTTACTGGAAACGATTGGATTGGGTTCAGAAACAGCCGAGAGTTATACAACCAAAATACAGGCAATAACACCCGCTCAGATTCAGGAAGCAGCTCAACGTTATTTAAATGAGAATACGATTACGGAAGCCCGTTTGTATCCCTTATTGCAGTCCAAGGAATTACAATGAAAACAATTTATTTTTTAGCCGCTTTACTCATCAGCAGTCTAAGTTTGTGTGCACAGGCCGCCTCATTCAAAACTGAAAAATGGAATACCAGCAACGGAGCCCGTGTGGTCTTTTATCAGGCTAACGAGGTTCCCATGCTGGATATCAGCATCGCTTTTGCAGCGGGCTCTGCCTATGACAATAATTTTTTTGGTCTGGCAGCCCTGACCAATCGCTTGCTGGATCAGGGAAACAGTAATCTGGACGCCAATCAGATCGCTGAGAAAATAGCAAATACCGGCGCCCAGTTTGATAGTGAAGTCAGCCGCGACATGGCTATCGTACGTCTGAAAACCCTGACCAGCCTGCCTGCACTAAATGAAGCACTGGATACATTTAACCTCATCGTTAATAAGCCCAACTTCAGACAAGATGCTTTCAACAGAGAAAAAAATCAGCAGATTATTGCAATCACCCAAGCCCAGGAGTCACCAGCAGATATTGCCAATAACCTGTTTTTCAGCAAGCTTTATAAAAATCATCCCTATGGGCATCCCGTGAACGGCACCGTTGAATCAGTGAAGAAAATTTCTAACTGGCAAGTAAGGGATTTTTATAAAAAATATTATGTCGCCAATAATGCAGTCATTGTAATGGTGGGAGCTATCAGCAGCCAGCAAGCGCATGAAATTGCGGATAGTCTGGTTAAAAATATCCCTGCCGGAGTTAAAAGCCCCGCAATCGCTAAATCTGCACCGCTTGCAGGAGCAGAACAAGTCAATTTTGATTTTTCATCTTCGCAAACGGTTTTGAAATTAGGGCAAATCGGTATCCAGCACGATAACCCCGATTATTTCCCGTTAATGGTAGGAAACTATATTCTTGGTGGCGGCTCACTGGTTTCACGTTTGTCGACCGAGATCCGTGAGAAAAATGGTTTAACCTATGGAATCAGCAGCCAATTTATGCCGATGCCGGGCAATGGTCCGTTCATGATTAGTTTTTCAACGCAGAATAATCAGGCAAAACAAGCGCTGAAGATGACTCAGGATACATTAAATGATTTTCTGAAGTCCGGCCCGACTGATGATGAGCTAAATGCTGCCAAACAATATCTGACAGGCAGCTTCCCCTTATCCCTGTCAAGTAATTCCAATATCGCCGGTATGCTTTTGCGTATGACATTTTATAATCTCCCGGATAACTATCTGGATACCTATGTGGCACACATCGAAGCGGTAACAGCGGAAGACATCAGGAAAGCCTTTGATATGACCATTCATCCAGAGCGCATGTTGCTAGTCAGTGTAGGGAAAATGTGAAAAATACGGTAAGAATTATCGGCGGTCACTTCCGCGGAAAGAAAATCAGCTTCCCGGATGTGGAAGGTTTAAGGCCAACCCCTGATCGGGTAAAGGAAACGCTGTTTAACTGGTTAATGAATTCCCTGCACGGTAAACGCTGTCTGGATGCGTTTGCCGGCAGTGGTTCACTGGGGTTTGAGGCTTTGTCCCGCGGGGCGGCTCATGTTGTTTTCGTAGAGTCGGCCAAGCCTGTATTTGAGCAACTCAGAAAAACCGCAGCCAGTATTTCGGCAAAGGGAGTTGAGATTATTCATGGTGATACCCGTCACTATCTCAAACATTGCAAGGAACCGTTTGATCTCATTTTTCTTGATCCGCCTTTTGCCAGTCGCCTTCAGGAAGAATGCATTGATATTATTGCAAAAAACAGAATGTTAGCTCCAGGAGGCTTGCTTTATGTAGAGTCTCCTGAGCCCCTGAATCTGGACAATACTCAATGGGAAGTCTTAAAAAATAAACAGGCCGGGCAGGTCATTTTCTCGCTTTATGAACGACTATGATCATAGTTTATACTCCTAGAATTCATCTTAAGCAAACTGCTGCGCTCGCAGGAAGCTACCAGAGTTCTATTTTACATTTGAAAATGTACGGTAATTCTTGACAAGGTGACAGCCTCCTGTTTCAATCATTACAGTACTGATCCATTAAATAGCCGAACAAATAATGAACAAAAAATTGGCACTATTGATTGCAACTGCTATCTTGCTGCAGGCCTGTAAAGGAACAGGCATTTATAAAAAGCCGCCTCTAAATGATCCAAGCGATGATGCAACGATTAAACTTGCTGAAGCCGCTTCGTCCATAAGCGATTCCATGCTTCAGATGACCAGAGTTGAAAAGAGCATCGTTCCGCCGCATGGGGATAATACTCTCACTATTCCCAATGCCTACAATCTGCAAGCCAGAGCTTCAGTGGACTGGTCTGGCCCCATTGAGGAATTGACCGCACGTATTGCGAAAGCTGCTCACTATCGTTTAAGAGTACTGGGTCCTGAACCCGCTATTCCAGTACTTATAAGTCTGAATGCCAAAGATCAGAGCCTTGCCGAAATATTACGAAACATTGATTATCAGGCCAAACACAAGGCGAACATACATGTTTATCCAAACAGTCAGGTAGTTGAATTACGATATGTCAAAATTTATTCCTAGTTTAAGTGTTTGCTGTTTGACCCTTTTGGTGGCAGCATGCGCACATCGATCCACAGTAACGGTAATTGATACCAGCACACTGCCAGGGCTTATTGCGATGGGAAACACAGGCCCTGCAAATGCCCGTGGCACGCAAAGCGTTGGTAAAATCAGGGAAATGGCTCTCAAGGAAACGGCTTTGAGCCTAGGCGCTCAATCAGGACTAGCCTGGAGAGCCTGTCAGATTAATGACGAATTAACCCGACAACAGCGAACTCTGGACGCAGTATATGATTTTAACTCATTGATTCTCGAGAACAATATCCTGCCTCCTGTCCTGCTGGAAGGCCGTAATACTTTAAATCTTGCTGATCTGCAAACTATCCGTGTTTCGGATAGAGTATATAAAGTTTCCAAACAAGCTCATTTTGTAACAACACCTCCCACCTGGCGCCAGTACTTGTGGATGGATTACAAAAAACCAGAAACACCGCATGTGAGCCTGCTGCCTAAATGCAGGGAAGAAAGAGCTATCTGGGTAGCGTATATAGAAAAAGGCTGGAAAAACGGCGTTGATCAGGCAAATACCATCCTTGAAGAAAGCGTGGCCCGTATCAAGGAAGATTTTAGCGGAATGATTCTTTACCGAAAACTGCTGGCAATGAACATGGTTTCACCTCCTTTCGTATCCCATACCGAACTAGGGGTTACCGGAGATGCTTCAGAAATTCATATTGATGATCGCGTATTGCGTATCACAGCACTACCCGGCCTTAATATAAACAGCAAAGAGTGGCGTGCAGCTGTAGAGAAAGACGAAAATGCTCTGGAGCAATTCAAAAATATGGATAAGCTCGCACAAAACACCAATATCACAGTGACAAGCAAAGCATGGCAGCCAGTAATTGCTCCGGTGAATTAATTGCAAGCTGAGCCTTGGCACATACTTTAGCACGTCATCCCGAACGTAATGAGGGATCTCCTTGATATGCACTGCTCTATGCAAGGGAGATCCCTCACTACGTTCGGGATGACAAGCAAAGTTGAGACCCCGGGCTGGAATGTCTACAATTAACTACAATAGCTTTGTAATAATTAAAAGCAGCTAGCTGCGCACACTGTACCAGGCTATTCGTGCAAAAATTAGCGCAAACGCTGCCAATACAGCTCAACAGAGCAACAAAAACGTCCACTTTTCAATTTCAGGATTTGCATATGAGTAACATTAGTCTGATGCCAGATGAACCTACCCGATTCACGCCCATTTTTATGGACAAAATGTTAGAGCATGCGGAGAGCCTGCATGCCTCAGATATCACTATTCAGACCGGCTCGCCTATCTTTGCTGAGGTATATGGCCGACTTTTAAAAATTACTAACCGCACTTTATCCAATACCGAGCTGGGTGACCTGATTAATTCCATATATGGCCCTAACGCCACCACCCAGTTATTATCAGGTAAGGATATCGATACCCATTATGAATTCCGACCCAACCGCGGCGTGCGTTATCGTTACCGGGTCAATGCCACAGCTTGTCTGGTCGAGGGGCATGATGCTATCCAAATCACCTTGCGGACAATTCCGACTACCCCGCCAAGACTGGAAACAATGGGGCTTCCTGATAACATTCTCGAGTCTATAGCACCACAGGAAGGGATTGTCTTTATCACTGGCGCAACCGGCTCTGGTAAATCCACCCTGCTTGCCTCAATTATTCGCGAACTTATTGAGAATCAGGACTCCAATCGAAAAGTTCTCACGTATGAGTCGCCTATCGAGTTTGTGTTTGATGAGATTGAAACAATTTCGGCTGTGGTCAGCCAGTCTGAAATTCCCCGCCACCTACCCGATTTCGCTGATGGCGTTCGTAATGCGCTTCGTAGAAAACCACGTCTGATTATGGTGGGAGAGTGTCGTGATGCGGCAACAATCAGTGCGGCTTTAGAGGCGGCATTGACCGGTCACCCAGTGTATACCACCCTGCATACCTCCGGCGTTGCTGAAACCATGCGCCGACTGGTAACCTCATTTAGCGGTGAGGAGCGTTTAGGACGAACCATCGATATTCTTGAAACCATCCGGCTCTGTATCTGGCAGAAGCTGGTTCCTACCGTAGATGAAAAACGGGTGGCCTTGAGAGAATATTTAGTTTTCGATGAAGAAGTCCGCGATACTCTACTGGAAGGAGATCCCAATGAGGTCACTTCCCTGACACGAAAACTGGTTCGTCAGAAAGGACAGTTAATGACGGTTGATGCCCGTAACAAGTTTGAACAAGGAATTATCAGTGAACGGGTATATAAGCTGATTATTGCTGGAACCAAAGAATACCAAAGGGAATAACAGGAGCACGTCACCCCAACGTAGTGAGGGATGACAAGCGACGACTTTCTCCTTAAGTAAGTGCCATTCGGCAGAGGCTCAACCTGCCTGTAATTCGAGACTTCCTTCCAGGGCGGAAATTATTATTCTCCGCCTTGAGTTGCTTCCACATTCGCTCCAGGCGAGCTGACCGCACTGGCGGCTTTTTTGACGCCCTTCATCGCGTAACCGCTGAGTTGTTTATCAATCTGCTGAGCCGCTTTAGCTGTGCTCGAACCCGCGTCACTTATCTGCTTCTTGGGTTCTTCAGCCCATTGTGAGGTTTCCTGACCAATGCCTTCAGCCTGACCGCCAATCCATCGTAACACCTTATCGGGGAGATAAGTAATCAGGGTAAAGGACTTGGTCACAGCCGTCACGTACATCATGGTATAAACAAGAATTGAGAAAAAGAACCCATAAATACCCGCCCAACCGGTATATCCCGTACTGGTATTAATTGCACCCGCCTGTTGACTGGGATCACCGGAAGTGCTGCTGTAACTAAATGCCGAGCCGCTTGGATCCCCCTGAATGAAAGTCACCACATTGTAGAAGCCGGCATTAATGATCCAGACGACCACATAGGAGAGCGCAATGGCAGCGATATAGCCAATAATCATCATTGCCGGCCGTAAGAAGACATTCATAAGAATCATGATGGCCTGCTCGCCTTTACCAAAGGCGCCCTCACCTTCAGGATGAGTGATTCCAAGTGCAACAATCGGTGCCGCCACCATAGCCTCAATCACCGCAATCAACCACCCCATCGTACCGAAGGTGAAGATCATATACGGCAGGAAGGGAATAAAATAGGCAGTCGTGAATCCTATACTGACCATCGTGCCCAACCAGGCAATCAGTAAAGGCATTACCATTGCAATCAGCGGGAATATGAACACACCAAACCAGGGAATTAATATACTGGTAATTGCCAACATCAGCAGATAAATCCACAGCTCATTGGCAAAATTGATATAGTTCACACCCATATTGGCCAGCGCAATAACCGGATTCACCGTGGGCTGCTGAATAAACGATACGCCATAGGTAAAAATCTGCGCCATTCCCTGTAGAGGAACCGAGAGGAAGGTCAACACGACCATATTAATAATCTGTGCCATCATGGAGAGGAACAAATTAAACAGCGTCACAAAGATGACGTTGTAAAGCAGAACACCGAACATTTCACCCAAACAGAATACAAAGAACAGGATCTGCACTTTTCCACAGCTAAAACTCATCGGTTTTAAGTAGAACGGCGTGAACGTGATATTAATTTTCATAGCAAATTTGGGTGCTGTCACAATCCCTGGCTGACCCGGTAATTGCACCATAGACGCATTGCTAATATAACCGTAGGTTGTAGACGACCCTAATCCGGTTACCGCCTTATGGCTTATTGAATTAAAGGTGGGAACGTCCAATCCTGAGTTCAATACAGTGGAGCCGTCAATCAGTCCGGCAATATGTTTTACATATTTATCATCGCCCTGATACCACTGACATAACTCAGAGTACTGCCCTTTACAGGTGCCATCGCCTCCAAACGCATTGGTCATGGTACTAATATCCGCTGAACTGCTGTCCAGTCCGGAATCTGAATCGGTTTGGTTCGACAACTTGATATCGGAAGAGTTAATCTTGGCCAGGTCAATAAAATAACTGCCAGCCATTAACCAACCCTGAGCCTCTGCCTTGGCAATAAAATCCCTTACATTGTCTTTGGTTTTACTTTCAGTAGCCTGCGTGTAGAGATTTAAAGTCGGCAGCATGATGCCATTATAATCCGATACCGCGCCCTGAAACTCAGTACCGTTAAACAGGGGTGCGCTTTGAGAAGACGAATCGCTGCCCCAGGAGATACAATCCTTGTCAGGACTGCTGCAGGGAACTCCTGTGGACATATAGGCAACACCATATTGCTGAACAGCCACCTTGGAGAACTCATTATCCTTATTAGCTTTGGCATAGGTTGAAGAGTTCAACTTGGGATCATTATTCACCATCACCGTGGCCACCTGCGACAAATCCTGATACATCTGCTGGATGGCAATGGCTCGAGACATTTTTACGGTATCGATTTCATTTTTGTCGAGAGTAGAGATATTTTTTTGGATGGTAGTAATTTTATCGGCAGGATAGGCATTCCACTCTATCTTTCCGCAAATACCGTTTAAAAAAGAATAGGCTGAATCCGAGTCGAAATTCGGCATTGGAACACTTTGTTTTGAATTATTCGGATTATTATTCTGCTGGGTTACCACATTGACTGTATTAAGGAAATCAGGGACATTGGCCTGACAAAAATCCTGCATTTCCTTACTGGGTCCATTGACACAGGGACCAGAATTTTTACTTGCCTGATTTTTGTAGCCCTGTTGCACACTCGTCAGAGTATTCTGCAGCCCAAGCATACAAACCTGACCTGCAAGAATCGCGGTAGCCCCTGTTGCGATACTGCCATTGTCTCCAAGAATCGATTTCATCGGATCCATCTGGGCCTGGACTATCACGCCTCCGCGGTTCAGATAACTTAACGCAGCCTGCCAGACTTTATCAGCCGCACCCACCCCCTGCACGACCACCCACATAACGAAAATCTGCATCAGGCAGTAACCAGACGCCTTGGGTATTAAAAGTGCCAGACCAAAGGTTGATCGCAACGGAACCCAAATGGATGACCATTTCTGCCCAAGCATTTGGCCTTCATGGGCCGTATTAACAGTGGATACCAGCAGGGTGTACATGATAATAATACCGCCCAGAGCCAGTACAGCCGAGTTGAATACGCTAAACATCGTCCCCATAATCTGGCTGCCGGTACCATGCAGCACCCCATCGACGATTCCAAAAATATTTCCCAGAAAAACAACCGAATAATCACTGGGCGGGGGAGCAAAACTGATAGAACTACTTCCGCCGCTGCCACTGTCTTGTGCAAGGGCTAACAGGGGAAAGAATGCAGAAAGCAAACCAAATACTATTTTATTCATGTTTTTCACCTAACAAACCCTGCCGATACCATTCCTTAATAGAAACTCCCAGTTTACGATGTTTAATCTGGTAATACCAAAAGTGATAGCGGAAAGATAAAGCAAGCGCGATGAACATCACCACAACGCTCAGTAATATCGATCTCCAGGTACCGTATAAAACATGGTAGCCGGTATATCCAAGCATGAATATGGCAATCAGGACCATCAGAATACTTAATCGATATAACCCTTTCTGGCGGGCAAGCAATTCCGCGTCATCCAAATGCAATTCACGTACCGCCTGTTTAAAGGATTCACCCGTTGTGCTTTGCTGGGGAACAAACATTTTTTTAAACCCATTACCCAGATAAGCGGTAAAGGATTTTAAACGATCGTAGTCCACCCAATAACGAATATTGAAGATACTTCTGATAATCGTACCTATCCGCGAGTCACTTACTTTTTTCATAAAATTTACTTTCTATGTATTAGATTTTTCTACCACTTACTATACTATAGTAGTTACATAGCCCCCAGTCTATCAATTAGTTTGACAGTAAAAAAAGAGTAAATGTATGCCTGATCTAAGTCATGAAGCTTCAGCCCAATATTGGTTTGAATATGTGGATCCAATGATCTACCGCGTAATTACCTTTATGGAAAGCGTGGAAGACTGGACAATGGATGGAAATCCGGAATTGGAAGCAGCTATCAAAAAGCTCGGTGAAGAGCTTGATGACATCGATAAAATCGATATGGGAATGCTGGGCCAGGAGGATGCATTCATTCGATTGGCAGGAAATATCAAGTCAGGACGCGGCCTTAGACTTTTACAAGCCATAGATACTGTACATCCAGGCAGTGCATCGCGTATTCTGATCCATGCGGAAGAAACCAGCCTGGGCAGCCATGATCCGGCCGGTTTCTTTCTGAAAAGAAATATTACATTTGAACGCCTGCGTCTGCTGGGACGCGTTTTTTCAGAATATCGCTTAAAACTAGTTGCTCGTGCTCTTGAAGGGGAAGAATAAATGCTATTGAAACCGAAACAGGCTTTACCCGTTTTACTGTTACTCTGCTCATCGACTGTGATTGCTGATGTTCCAACAGGAGGCCTTGATGACGCCGGTGGCGGCGGCCAGAGTGATTTGCCTACCTATCTGCAAAATCTTGGAAAATATTTTGGTTATGACATCACCCAGTATTGTACTACCGGAGGAACTTGCAGTCAGGGCGGGGGCGGCTCGGATACTTTCAGTAATTTGCTGATCAACTCCCAAAATAATTTAGCCCCTCAACTATCCAGCTATTACAGCTTTCTCGGTGCTCTGCTTTCACCAGGGGCATCCAGCAATGGCAGTAGTGGACAAGGCGCTCCCATTGTGAACGGCGGATCACAGGGCAACAGCACTATTAACAGTCTGGCTGCAACTACCTTTCCTTCCTATGGCAGCACCTCAGGAAGCGGCGTCAGTGCCTCCGCTCTGATTGATCAGACAGCCAATAAGCAATATATGTCAGATCCGGTTAGCCAGGCAGTTTTTAATATTCTGACAACCCCTAACAGCAGTTATTGTGTTAACAATGACGGCTCCTGGAAGCAGCAATGTAAATATCTGTACCGCAGTCTGGTAATGTCAAACGTGATAGGCACCCTGCCCTCCACCGATGATTTTTTTAATAGCTCTTATACGCAAGGGCTGGTTTCACAGTTGAACAGCAACGCTCTGCTTTCTCCAATGCTGTTCAGCACGAATTCTGGCGGTCAGACAACAACTTCTTCCCCGCTGGTCTCCGATGACTCACAGAACCAGGGTTTAACGGCCAATAATCAGGTACAGGAGGCCGCCAACTTTATTCGCTATGCCAGCGGACAGGTTAACCCGGTCGCTCTGCCAGATAGAAATACCTATGATTCACTTTATAATAAGGCTTTAAATCTGAGTAAAAATACAGAAGCCTCGGATCAGATTCAGGCTCAGACCACACTCACCGATTATCTCACTCGTCTTCGCACTTACGCGGCGCAAGTGTCGGTAGGAATTGGTAATCTCTATTATATTTTGTCCAAACGCATGCCACAAAATCTTAGTGGAACCTCAGGTAACACGACGAGTCAGGCCTTAAGTGAATATACGATGGCTACCTGGCGATTATTCAATAGTAATCAAAGCAGCAGCGGTGGACAAACTCAGCAACAATGGGTGGAGCAAATCAATACCGCTAACTCAGCCACAGTGCAAAAAGAAATTGCGGTTTTACTTGCCGAGATCAACTATCAGATGTATTTAAGCAGACAGCAGCAAGAGCGTCTTTTGTTAACAGAAACTATTCTGCTACTGCAAAATTCACACGCTGCAGAACCCGATGCAGGTCTGGCTGCAGGCAGCAATAATTCTGATTATCAAAATCCGGCCTCTTCTTCCTAAAATATCCTTCTATGGCGTGTCCCTGGACACGCCAGTTTCACTGGTAACTGCTCACGAATTTACTAGTTACTCAGTGGCGGCTTTATTCGTGTAAATATTTCATCAATTAATTGATACACCACAGCCTTCTTCTCCTGCCATTTATCCACTACATTGCTTTGCAGTACTTCACAGTTATCAGACAGCCAGGAACCATATTTGACCAATAAAAGAGCACCATTTGCAGTGAGGCAAGTCCCCACCTCTTTTTGAATTTTTGCATCGCAGAGATCACCTTCACTATAACAGCTAAGTATTAACAGCTTACTCATGTTCTGCCAATCCGCAGGAGGTTCAACACCCAGAAACTGCTTGTTAATCAGCTTCGGTAATTCCTGGTCCATTACCCAGTTAATATCAGAGGATTTCAGGTTTAATGGACAGGATAACTGTTTAGTATATTGCTTTATATCCTTTCCTATACTGGAAAGCTGATGAGCATCAATACACTGCTTGGCAAAGGGTGAGTTAGAACAAACACTCAGCAGTGAAAACAAAAGGATTGAATATCTTTTCATAATTCCTCCCGAACAAAGATTCATTATATCCTGATAAGGCTGATATTGCTTATTTTACCAGTCTTGCATGTTTAGCCGGATGAATCGTTTTATTTTTTTCATGAAAATACACTTTAGTAAATTCCGCTCCAGTGAACAAGATTTGTGCGGAATAATAAATCCAGACCAGAATGAGAATCAACGCGCCCGATGCGCCAAATCCTTCTGCCAAATTGGAATGGGAAAGGTATAGTCCCAATAATAATTTGCCTATTGTAAACATTAAAGCAGTCAGAAAAGCACCCAGCCAGACGTCTCTCCACTGCAATAATACATCGGGGATGATTTTAAATATCATTGCAAAAAGAATGGTTATTCCAGCCATAGAAATAATGATGTTTAATCCGTAACCCAGAATGACTAACTGAGGTAAAAGCTGTAATAAGCCAGCACTGATCATTGATAAAAGAAGAGAGACTATCAATGAAACCAGAAGAAGAAATCCTACACCAAGCACTAAAGTGAATGATAAAAACCGATCACTGACCAGCCCCCAAAATCCTCTATCCGCACGGGGAGTCACCCCCCATATATTGTTCAAGCCAGTTTGTAAGGCACCAAAAAAACCGGATGCACCAAATAGCAGAATAATGATTGAGACCAGTTTTGCGATAAGATGAGTGGAGGGTTTGACTGTTGAGATCATAAGTCTGATTTGCTCAGCCGGCGCCTCTCCGAAGGTTTCACCCAATTGGGCCAGCAGGTTTTGCTGGACAATCCTGGGGTCAAACACAAGACCCGCTATGGCAATCGAAATAATCAACAAAGGCGCTATTGAAAAGATGGTGTAATAGGATAATGCTGCAGACAAAGTAGCCACTTTGTCTTCATTCCAATTATCCCATACTTTTTTTAATATTTTTCTGAAGTCCATTTTCACTAGGATTGCTCCCTGGTTTAAAAATCAACCCTCACCCTAACCCTCACTGCCATTAATTTAGTGAAATTCTGCAACTGCATGTAGGTTGTGCCCTTGGCACAACATTGAGTTCTGGTGTGGCTCAACCCCTTTGCGTGGGCCAAGGGCCCAACCTACAATGATTCCTTAACTTAATGGCAGTGACCCTAACCTCTCCCAGCTTGAGAGAGAGGACTTCCACTTAGTCTAGTAGAGTGTGGTCTTTTACGCAGCTAACTAACGCCCCGCAAAAGGATGATTAAGCTCTGGCCGGACTGCGCCATTAAGGGGCTGCGGACGAATTGGACCACCGAAAAATCTCGCCCCCTGATTCAGAAGATTCATCGTTTCCTGTGGAACTATCGAGCCCGGTTTTAACCCATTCAGCGCCGTTTGCAAAGGCAGGTCTTTAACCTGTGCTGCTTTTGCCGTTGCTTTAAGACTATCAATAACCTGAGGGGTTGGCTGCAATTTCATTAATCTAAGCATGTGTACATAGCTTGCCTTCATTTCCTCCTGAAAAGCAGGCTGAGGCCTTGGAATGTAATTATTGGATGTGTAGGCAGCGACTCTCTCCCTCGCAAATAATTTGGCGTCATGGATATCAATCAGTGCTTTACTGAATTTCGCAACATCCTCAAGCACGTCTAAGCGCTTTTCTTCAGCCACATTCCTTCTTTTTTCCAGCCGGCTCATATCCTGAGCCTGCTTCATTAACAGCAATTGCTGAGTACCCAGCATATCACGATGCTGATGCAATCCAATTTTATGAGCTCGATCTATCAAATGAGGTGTCCTGACGGGACGATTCGTAAGCTCATTTTCATGCTCGAAGAGATAAATATGCTGGTCTTGCATACGCAATTGACAATGAGAAGGCACAAAGAAGGCGGCCTGTCTGAAATCAATTACTTTGTTACCAGAGACGTCATACATCCGTTTTTCATTTTTCAGAACACCCAGTATATTCTCCAACTGCTGCCTGTGTATTTCAGCCGCTTGCTGATGAATGCGTTTTCCGACTAATTTATTCTGAGGAACTGGATTAAAGGTCTCAAGTCGTCGATTAATTAGCTGTATACTTTGTTCAGGATTGGCTTGCTGATAAATAGTTTCCAGATAGGCATCGTGTTCATTAAGCAAAGTCTGTAAGCTATTATATTTCTGCGTCAGTTTGAGCTGTTTGCGGTCAATTTCCGCAATTTCTTCCTCAACTTTCTCAGCAGCGAGAAGGCTGTGTTGCAATGCAACATGGATAATCTCTTCCGATATTTCATAAGCCTCCAGCATTAGTTCCCATTCTCTGCCAGCAGGTAATTCCAGTTTAACCGCTCCCTGCTCATGAACTACTTTGTTACGCGCTAAATCCTTCTGTATTTGTCTATCAAGTTCTGCGTTATAGTCTTTTCGCGCTTTTGCTTTTTTGGCAGAGAGCTGCATTAAAAGATAGGCCAAAGCACGGTGGGCCTTGATTAAATCATCTTGCGCCTTTAAACGCATGGCATCCATAATCGCTTCATGAGCAGCGATTTCCTTGTAAATTCTGACTCTTACTTCTTTGCCTTCAGGGGATTCAAGGAACTCATGGACATGCTGGGCAGTTTTTAGACCATATAATCCCAGCACTCGTTTCACATCACTACCGGAAACCCTGTGTGCTTTCTCATCTTCTTGAAGATGGTCAAAGGAATGAAGCCATTGGCTGATAGCCTCAGGAGAAGATGAAAGAGAAGGCATCCAGAACCCCGCTTTGTATAGGAATGAGTAATATTGCTAATTTTATACTTTTTGGAGTTTTTATGCAATTCGCTTCGAATTTCATTTGGACATTGTGGCTATATTAAAATCACTTAAAGTGAATATTAACTCGGTAATGCATCGACAATGCTAACATCACTGCGTGTCAGAGCAGTGGACTGAAACACCTCATCCAACCTTTTAATAACGGCTTCCACTGTAATAAGCTTCATGGTATCCGGCCCATGGGCATGCGTTCCCCAGACATTTTCCCCGGCTGACTTATTCAAAACGGAAGTAACCGCCTCTGGATAACAATCTACTGCCAGATGACGAAACGTGTAAGGTCCTGAAACATCTGCACTGGTCACTGCATGTAAAGCGATCACCGGTGTACCTACAGCTGCAGCCATATGAGAGGGCCCTGTATCCGGGCAAACCAGTAAACTGGCTTTACTGATTACGGCAAGAAGCTGCTTGGGTTTTGTTTTACCGACCAGGTCCACACAGTCAACTTCCTGTAAAATCTGATTTGCCAGATCCCTGTCACAGGATCCTGGCCCACCCGTCAGTACTACCTGAGCATTCCATTTATGCTGTGCATATCGAATCATTGTGATGTAGCGCTCAACCAGCCAGCTTCTTTCCGGTTTGCTGGCAGCAGGATTGACCAATAGGAGAGGCCCGTGTTTCGGTAAATGATCTTCAGCCCATTCATAGTCCGCTGCGGCAATTGGCAAATCCCAACGCGGGGCTAACTCAGGAATGTCCAGCACATCTGCAAATTTTAAAAATCCGTCCAGAGTATGATCATTACCCGGGGCAATCGATTCCCTGACAAACCAGGCATGCCCATCTTTGGCACGCAAGGCGTCATAGCCAATTTTTCGTTTTGCTTTGATTAACGGGTAAAGCAAATTAGCGCGAAAACTTGCCTGAGGCGCCAGTAAGACATCAAAACTTCTGTCCCGCATTTGTTTGTAAAAGCGCCAATAATCAGCAATAGAGTCGGGTTTATTGATTACAAGGAATTCCACACCATCCATTCCCTCAACCAAATCATAAGCTGGCCGGGAAATAACCCAGGTGATTGAAACATTCGGTAAGCAGTCCTGCAGACGTCTGACCAGAGGTACCAGCATCAATACATCGCCTAAAGCAGACAGGCGCACAATACATATCGATTTAATCATGACATCAGCCAGAAATTGAATTAAGCAGATTCATTTTGCAATACAAAGATGGAGCCGCAGTAAGGACATACTTCCTTGCCTGTTTTCTCGATAGGCAGATATACCTTGGGATGAGCATTCCACAGTATCATTTCATGGGTAGGACAACTTAAAGGCAAGTCTTCAGGATGAACGATATAAATTTTTTCAGTACTTGCCGGAATATTGCTAGTATCAGACATGAAGTTCTCCATTAATCACACTAGGGTAGATAAGTTAATTCAGGAATTATCCATTATTTTATGAATGTTGGCTATGACCTTCTGCATGGTATTACTTTCTTCAGGCGGGAAATAGTCTATTTGCGCCCAGCTTCTTAGCCAGGTCAACTGCCGTTTGGCGAGCTGCCGGGTTGAAGCAATTCCTTTCATGCGAAACTCCTCAAACGAGGAGTACTCTCCGGCCAGATAGCTCAGGGCCTGACGATAGCCGACACAACGCATTGAGGGATAATCCATTGTCAAAGACCATTTACTTTGTAACTGCTTCACTTCCTCCAGAAAACCCTGATCCAGCATAAGGTCAAAACGCATCGCAATCCGTTCATGTAACCAGGCTCGATTATCAGGAAAAAGACCCCAATTGATAAACGAAAACTGATGTTTTTTATCCTGTTGCTGCAGAAATGCTGATAAGGGTTTTCCCGTTGTGTAATAAACTTCCAGGGCGCGCTGAATCCGCTGGCTATCATTGGCATGGATGCGTGAGGCAGAGGCGGCATCTACAGTCAATAACTCTGCGTACAGCGACTCTAATCCCTCGCTTGCGATGCGTTGGGATAATTCGCTGCGTAAACTGTCATCAGCAACAGGAAGTTCCGAAAGCCCTTGCTGAAGCGCATTGAAATACATCATCGTTCCACCCACCAGCAAAGGCCAGTTACCGCGTTCCCGTATTGCATTAATAAGCGGTATCACATCGTCACAAAATCGGGCGGCTGAGTAGCTTTCATTGGGATTGAGAATATCAATTAAATGATGCGGTGCTCCAGCTAGTTCGTCCTCGTCTGGCTTTGCTGTGCCAATGTTCATCTCACGATAAATCATTGCAGAATCCACACTGACAATTTCAAAAGGAAATTGCTGAACCAGCTGACTGGCTAAAGCAGTTTTACCTGAGGCGGTTGGCCCCATAAGACAGAACACCCGATTATGCATGTAATAAATCTCGACAACGCTGCTCGCTCAGGTGAGTTGCAATCCCGCGTAAATCACCTGATTCCATTAATTGGTTTTTTAAATAGAAAAATAATTCCTGCTTCATTTCATCGGAAGTGAACGACAGGGAAAATTCATAGGCTGACATTAGATAATCGACCATTTCGCTAAAACTGGAAGGACAATCTGTGCAAAATAAATCAAGAAACTGCTTAATATTCAAATCGGGCAGCATTAGCGGAATAGAGCTAACCATTATTTCCGATTCAGACAGGAAGACAAGCTGGATACCTGCATGCTCGAGTAGTTCTTTCGCCTCTGCTATTTTAGTAAAGCGGTCTGATTCCACAGTATATTTTGCCGGGACCAG
This sequence comes from Legionella sp. 16cNR16C, assembly GCF_021297775.1. Classification (NCBI taxonomy): domain Bacteria; kingdom Pseudomonadati; phylum Pseudomonadota; class Gammaproteobacteria; order Legionellales; family Legionellaceae; genus Legionella; species Legionella sp. 16cNR16C. Next base: position 273,408 of record NZ_JAJTMX010000001.1, on the reverse strand, counting down.
CAGCGGACGAGCAGGCAGAGGCAGATTGCTTTGCAGCAATTGCCTTTTCAGATTTTGTTTCTGTAAAGCCGAGCCATGCACAAGATATGGCTTTTCATCAACAAGAATAATCGCATGGGCAGGGTCTAAAATATACCATCTTTCAGCGCCAGACTGTTTTAATAACCTATCCTCTTTTTCTATCACGGGAAAAATCAGACTTTCCCTGACGTAAGTGGCGGCCGGAGCCGCCAGGCTGATGGCAGGAATTGCCTGGTTCGTGGATTTTTTCAGGACAGCAGCAATTTGTGAGCTGATAAAATCATGAATGAGGCGAGGCTGCTGAAAACGCACTTCATGTTTTGTAGGATGAACATTCACGTCGACCTGATTGGCTGCAATGTTTAAATACAGCAAACAGGATGGATGCCTGCCGGCATAGAGATATTCCTCGTATGCCTGACGGATGGCATTATTTAAGAGCTTATCCTTGATTATTCGCCCATTCAGATAAATCCATAATTTATCCACCTGGCTGCGCTGATAATCGACATTACTAATGAAACCTTCCAGGCTTATGCCATTGATTTCACTATCGAGATGAATGGATTGATCGAGAAAAGATTTGCCTAAAATTTTTTGAATACGCTGTCTGCGGCCTGCTTCATCAACTGCTGGCATCAAATTTAACAGCAATTTGCCATTATGACTAAACTGTATTGCAATCTCAGGAGCTGCCAGCGCAAAACGTCTCAGAACCGTATCAATTGCCTGGAATTCAATGCGTTCGGGCTTTAAGAATTTTTTACGAACTGGGGCATTATAAAATATATCTCGCACATCAACCGTTGTTCCCTGGTTTCTTGCGCAGGGAACCAGCGTATTGCTCTCCCAACGCATGGCATGCGCCTGCTTAGGCGGCTTTGAACTGATACTCAGCCTGGAAACCGAAGCGATACTGGCTAAAGCTTCGCCTCTAAAGCCCATACTGGTTATGGAATACAAGTCATTTAAACAGGAAATTTTACTGGTGGCATGCGGTGCAATGGCCAAAGGTAAATCCTCTGCGAGAATACCCATCCCGTTGTCACTGATTTTGATGTGATTCAGGCCGCCACAGCCAATATCAACAGCAATTTGGGTGGCTTTGGCATCCAGGGCATTTTCCAGCAGCTCCTTTACGATAGAAGCAGGCCGCTCAACAACCTCTCCTGCCGCAATCTGGTTCGCGACATCAACAGGTAACTGCTGAATTCTCATGATACGGCGGAAGGAATGGTCAAACGCTGTCCTGTTTTGATGGATCCATTATTCAGATGATTAGCCGCCTGCAACGCGGCTACAGACACTTTATAGCGGGCAGCAATTTTGGGCAGTGACTCGCCTGCCTGGACCAGGTGAAATTGCCCTTTGCTATTGGCCAAGGCCTCAATCTGTGTACCATGCGGCGGGTAATCCCAGAAATAGCCTTTTATTCCCTGGAAAATGGCCTGGGTTAGTCTGGCCTGATAGTTTCCATTGGTTAAATTACTTTCTTCCTGAGGATTGGAAATAAAACCGGTTTCTATCAGAATCGAAGGAATATCCGGGGACTTTAATACCATAAAACGGGCCTGCTCCACTCTTCGATTATGTAAACGAGTAATCGTATCAAGATTTCGTAATACTCTTTCTCCCATATGAAGACTTGCACCAATGGTCGCAGTTTGCGATAAATCAATTAATACTGTTCGGACCAGACCACTCTGGTCATCAAGATCCTTCAGATTAACACCGCCAAGCTCGGAATAGTTTTCTTTCTCCGCCAGCCAGCGAGCGGCTTCACTAGTGGCACCGCGCTGAGATAACGCAAATACCGAGGCCCCATTGGATTGCTGATTGATAAAGGCATCGGCATGAATGGAGATAAATACGTCGCCATTATATTTTCTGGCGATATTAAGGCGTTCGCGCAGCCCGACATAATAATCCCCTTTGCGCGTTAATACAGCACTCATACCAGGCTGGCGATCAATAATATGCTTTAATTTACTGGCGATAGCCAATGTCACATTCTTTTCCCAATTATGGTGCGGCCCCTTAGCCCCTGGATCTTTTCCTCCATGCCCAGGATCAAGCACAATCACTACATTTCTGAGAGAACGGCCGGGTAACTGACGCACCGGAGGGGCTGGCGGCGTTAAATTAGTACTCGTCTTAACCGGTTTGGGAGCCTGCGCATGACCATTATTGGTAGATAAGTCAAGGGTGAATGCGTGTTTGGATTTTGAAGAAGCCCAGGGACTGGTTCTTAACATCACCACATCAGTCACTTCAAAAACCAGACGTAAGGTTTGCGGATTGGGACGGCCGCTTCTCACCCGTTTGATGAGTTGATTCCCTTTCAGTTGATTCAGATTGAACACCAGATCGGTTGACTCAAAATCGACTACCACTCGATCGGGATTGGTCAGAGTGAAGACTTTGTGTGCAATGGGAGTGTCAAGACTAAAAAAAAGCGACATTTTGCCGTTTTGCTCTTTTATTTCAATTGATTGTAATCTGGCAGCAAAACAGCTTGCTGATACAAGCGTTAATAATCCAAGGATAAATACCCGAATTTTCATTCTTTACCTTCAAAGCAGAACAAAACCTTATCACCAGCAGCACTTAACGATTCGATGATCATTTCACGGCTGCTCCCAGTTATCATGAGTGTTATCCAGAGATCCGGACTTTTAATACTATGTCTTGCCCGCTCTGGCCATTCCACACAAATTATCGCATTGTCATCAAAATAATCGCGAAAACCAATAAACTCAAGCTCATCTTCATCGTGGATACGATATAAATCAAAATGATGTATTGGCCAGGAATTGCAATTATAACTTTCTACCAAAGAAAAAGTAGGACTTTTTATAATCGATTTTACACCCAGCTCAGTCAGCAAGGCGCGGATAAATGTGGTTTTACCAGCCCCGATTTCCCCACTGAAGCTAATCACTAAAGGAGAGTGAATGCAGGCAGCTAATAAAGAAGCAGTCTCTTGCGTCGCACTTTCATCAATTAACTCTATGTGAAGTATTTTTTTCTGCATGAACCAGTCTTCTCAACTATTAGTTATATCGTAATAACTGCGTGGCAACTATAATCCGACCTTTGGATTAAGGCGGATCTTATTATTCACCAGCAGACGGACAAAAGGCATGATATCACTGGCCAGCAAACCTTTCTCCCCTTCTTCCTCTGCCGCTAAATCCGCTGCCGCCGCATGCAGCCACACGCCAAGACGGGCAGCGTCTGCCAGACTGAATTTCTGCGCAATAAGCCCTGCGATGATACCGCTTAGGGCATCACCCATGCCAGCGCTTGCCATTCCCGGATTACCCTGGGCGCAAAGATAGGTTTGCGCCGCATCAGTGCGTATTAGCGATCCCACGCCCTTCAATACAATTTGACCGCCATATTGCTGTTGTAATTGGCATACGGCTTCAAAGCGGTTCTTTTGAATATCTTTCAGCTTACAATGCAGGAGACCCGCTGCTTCACCGGGATGGGGTGTTAATATCCAGTTGTCATCATGCTGGGGATTGTCAGCGAGAATGCGAAGCGCCGACGCATCAATGACCATGGGCAATTGGGAGGCAATCACCTCGTTGAACAGGTCTATCGCCCAGTTGTCAGTACCAAGTCCAGGTCCAATTATACAAACGCTGGCCTTTTTAATTAATGGCTCTATTTCTTTAATCGAGCTGATGCCATGAATCATAGCTTCCGGCAAGCCCATCACCGGACGCCCGGCATGCTCAGGTTTGGTAGCCACCGTCACCAGACCCGCTCCCGATCTGGCCGCGGCCAGTGCAGCAAGGCAAACGGAGCCAGGCATGCCTTCTCCACCACCAATAATCAATACATGGCCAAAATCGCCTTTATGCGTATTTTTCCGGCGAGGAACCAGCTGGTTAAAGGATTCTCTTTCATCAATTAAAATTGCTGCAGGGGAAATTAGCGATAGACAGGGAGCACCATCCAGCTCATCAAGAAACAAATGTCCGCGGTAATCCGGACCATCCATTGTCATTAATCCGGTTTTAATACCAATAAAAGTAATAGTGCAGGAAGCCCTGACACAATGTCCAAGGGCGACCCCGGTATCGGCGTGTAAGCCCGAAGGCAAATCCAGAGATAAAACGGGTAAGCCACTGTCATTAATTAAGTCAATTGCCGACTGCAAAGGCTCTTTTACATCATTTTCCAGGCCAATACCCAGTAGTGCGTCAACAATCAGTTCAGCATCATTATCCAGCGTATCTTCCATAAATTGAAAAATCACACCAGCCTGTTGAGCACGTTCAGCCATTAAACGAGCAACCGGAGGCAGCTGATCCGTGGGCTTAAACTGATTAATCAACACGGCATAGCCCTGCTCATGAGCAAGCTTAGCCAGTACATAGCCATCACCTGCATTATTGCCGCCACCGCAAAACACAACCAGCTTTTTCACAGCAGGGTATTGCATTTGTAAAAGTTTAAATGCGCCAGATCCTGCCTTCAACATCAGGTCTTCTTCAGAAAACCTCAAGTGCTGCTGCATTAATTGTTCACAGTTGCGAATTTGTCGGGTACTGAACAGCGATGTGGTTGATTTGACCATAATATTTACCAAGCATTGCCTGGATACCGCGAACAAGCCGCGGTATGGGCGAATAAAGTTATGAATAACAAAGCTTTCAATACTGGCATCAAACTTGAGACTCAATGCCAATCGCAGATCAGCGATCAGTCAGAATCTTTCTTAACCAGCTTTAAGGCCGGTTTGGGCCGCTTGGGTTCTTCCCTGGGAGCTGGTGGCGGCTCATGGTATTCCTCGCCAAATTCCATGCCCCGACCGTTTTCCTTTGCATAAATTGCAAGTACTGCAGCTGGAATGACAAAGATTTGCATGGTTTCACCCGAAAATCGGGCTGTAAATACAATCCGATCATTTTCAAGATGCAAACCTCTGCAAGCCTGAGGCGAAATATTCAGTACAATTCTTCCATTATTCACATGAGCCTCTGGAACCTGTACACCAGGATAATTCGCATTGACCAGAATGTAGGGGGTCATATGATTATCAACAATCCAGTCATAGATAGCCCGAATCAGATAAGGCTTGTTCGATGTCATACTCATATCAGGCAGCCCGTAATTGTTTCTCAACTTCAGACAAACTGGTTTGGAATGAATCCCGCTTGAACAGTCTCTGCATATAAGTATGCAAGGCCTTTGCTTTCGCAGGAACTTCAATGCCTAATTGCGGTAGACGCCATAATAAGGGGGCCATCGCGCAGTCCAGTAAAGAAAATTCATCGCTTAGAAAATAGGGTTTATCAGCGAAGACCGGCTCAAGGCTAATCAGACTTTCCAAGAGATGCTGCCGAGCTTCTTCAGCCTGCTCATTCTTTTTAATTTGCATTAAAAGGTAATACCAGTCATGCTCGATACGATGCATCATTTTCCTGGCTTCGGCTCTTGCAACTGGATATACAGGCAGCAAAGGCGGATGTGGAAAACGCTCATCGAGATATTCCATTATAATTCTGGCTTCATAAAGAACCAGTTCACGATCAAGTAGGGTTGGAACCGTTCCATATGGATTGATAGAGAGTAAATCGTTCGAGGCTTCGCCTTGTTTAGCGGGCAGAATTTCTACATTAACCCCTTTTTCTGCAAGTACAATTCTCACCTGGTGACTGTAAACATCATCACTGTCAGAATATAAAGACATAATCGTGCGCTTTGTCACAATAGCCATCGCAACTCCTCGTCATACGTTAACTCAGCATATAGCATGCAAAAGAGTGCATTTTAGCACAAATTAGCAAGCAATGTTTAAGAATAGGCAAATTTATCATTAACGATCGGTCTAATGCTCAATCTTTTCCCAGTATGCTTTTTTTAGTCTGTAGACAACCAGCAAAAATATAAACAGGAAAGCGATGACAAATCCGCCTGCACGATAACGCACAAGCTTGGCCGGCTCTCCAACATATACCAGAAAATTAACCAAATCAGTAACCGCACTGTCAAATTCAGGCTGAGTCATTTCACCTGGCTCAGACAGTAATAAATGGGACAGGAATAAATATCCGGCCTCATCTTTATTCTCGATTGCGACCACTCTGCCTGCCAATGGTTCAAGTACATTTGGCATGGCCACCCCAGGAATTAAAATATTATTCGCGCCAAAGGGTCTCGTTTTATCTACGTAAAATCCCTTGAGATAGGTATAAAGCCAGGATGCGCCTCTTTGTCTGGCACTTAAAGAAAGATCAGGCGGCACTTTTCCGAACCATTCCTGGGCATCCGCTGGGGGCATACTAATTCTGATGGGATCGTAAATTGGAGCGCGGGTAAAAATCAGATTGTTAATCAACAAATCACTATCCAGCTCCCCGTCAAAAGTTGTTAAACCCAAATCATGAGCCATGCGATTATAGCGCATGTATTTCAAGGAATGGCAACCTGAACAATAATTCATATACATTTTGGCCCCGCGCTGCAAACGGGCCTTATCCTGCAAATCAATATCAACAGGTAATAATTTGACATTATCTTCTGCAGCAGCATGCAGAACACCAGCCAGGAAAATGGAAGAAAGTCCAAGACACAGCTTTTTTGAAATCATCGGCTTATCCTCTCTGGTACTTCAAGATGCTGCTCATAACGTGTATAAAATGGCATCAGGATAAAATAGGCGAAGTATATAAACGTACAAATCTGGGCGAGATATTGCCGTACGGGGGTTACCACCACGGTTCCCAAATACCCCAGGGTTACAAAGCTTATTAAAAAGATAAGCAATGCCCAGCGTGACAAATATCCCTTGTACCGCATTGAACGAACCGGACTTCTGTCCAGCCAGGGCATGAAAAACAGAAGTAGAATGGAGGAAAGCATTGCGATAACACCGATTAATTTGTTCGGAATCGCTCTTAATATGGTGTAAAAAGGCGTCATATACCAGACTGGCGCAATATGATCCGGGGTCACCATCGGGTCGGCAGGAACAAAATTGGCATGCTCCAGAAAATATCCGCCCATCTCCGGGGTGAAGAAGATAATGGCAAAAAACAAAATAAGAAATACCATTATCCCCACCGCATCTTTTACAGTGTAATAAGGATGAAAAGGGATTCCGTCCAGTGGGATGCCGCGGGGATCCAGATTATTTTTAATCTCAATCCCTTCAGGATTATTAGAGCCTACCTTGTGCAGAGCAACAATATGCAAAAATACCAGAACTAATAGCAATAGTGGGATACCAATAACGTGCAGAGCAAAAAAACGCTGCAGTGTAGCATTGGCCACATTGTAGTCACCCCGCAGCCAGGTAACCAGCGTATCGCCCACAAAGGGAATTGCTCCAAACAGCGAAGTAATCACCTGCGCTCCCCAGTAGGACATTTGTCCCCAGGGCAGCAAATACCCAAAAAAGGCCTCTGCCAGAAGCAATAAAAATATCACCATTCCAATCAGCCAGATGAGTTCTCTCGGTTTTTGATAGGACCCATACAATACGCTGCGAAACATATGCAGATAAATCACAATAAAAAAAGCAGATGCACCAGTGGAGTGCATATACCGCAGAAACCAGCCATAATTGACATCGCGCATTATGTATTCAACGGAATCAAATGCCCCATCTGCAGTGGGGGTATAAAACATCGTTAGCCAAAGACCTGTTACCAGCTGATTTATTAAAACAATCGTGGCCAAAGACCCAAAGAAGTAGAAGAAATTAAAATTCTTTGGTGCATAATACTCACTGATATGCTTTTTCCAGGTTGTCATCAGAGGAAAACGAGCATCAATCCAATTCAGTAATCCGCTCATGCTTGACCATCCTTTTCATCTTCGCCAATTATAATCAGGTGTTTATTAACAAAACGGTAGGGCGGAACCTCCAGATTAATTGGTGCAGGAACTCCTTTGAAAACCCTTCCAGCCAGATCAAAAGTGGAACCGTGGCAAGGACAGAAAAAGCCTCCCGGCCAGTCAGGCCGTAATTCTCTTTCATTGGGAGTATATTTAGGCGAACAACCAAGATGGGTACAAATTCCCACCAATACCAAATACTCGGGATTTATCGAGCGGAATTTATTTTGTGCATATTCAGGCTGCTGGTCAACCAGTGAATCAGGATCGCGCAAATCATCGTTATGCCCATTTAAATGTTTGAGCATTTCAGGTGTGCGCCTGATAATCCAAACAGGCTTCCCCCGCCACTCAACAGTAACCTGCTGGCCAGGCTCAATTTTACTGATATCAACTTCTACAGGGGCACCAGCAGCCTGTGCCTTAGCACTGGGCAGCCATGAGGAAACAAAAGGAGTTAAGGCACATACAGCCCCTATTCCACCTAATACTCCAGTGGTTCGTAATAAAAATTGACGCTTCTGTTCATCAATCACTTCCGATGGATACAGCTCACCCTGCTCAGGCTTGATTTCATCATTCACGGTGCTTTCTTCCTGTCTACTTCCTTTTATACCGTTTCAGACATCATGATTGAAGCATCAAGCTTGCTCTTTCAGTATCAGCTTGAACGCAATCAATTCCAGAATTCTGATAAAGGTGAAATGTACTATTTATATCAAAGATTTAAGCGTTTGCAAATGCAGGAGATCTATTTGCCAGGTATTCAATTGATGCGCTTGATTTTTTCAGGCTAAAAAAGAGAGTCTTCATCAAACTGTGTCATACCATGTCATCTCGAACGCAGTGAGAGATCTCCGAATGCTGGCACAAACCAAGATCTAGGAGATCTCTCACTGCGTTCGAGATGACGGTGCCTGTGAGTTAAGTAATGACACAGTCTAATAAAACACTCTCTAAAAAAAAACCCCGCATCGGCGGGGTTTGATATAAAGATATAATTAGCGTTTTGAGTACTGAGTGGCGCGACGTGCTTTGTGCAAACCCACTTTCTTACGCTCAACTCGACGAGAATCACGAGTCAGCAGACCTTTCGCACGTAATTTGCGTCGGTAAGAATCGGCTTGAGGTTCAGCATCTTCAGCCAAATCAATTTCATCGTACTGAACCAGTGCGCGGGCGATGCCCAGGCGAACAGCACCAGCCTGACCAGAAATACCGCCGCCAACAACAGTAGCGTAGATATCGAAACGCTCAAGAACGTCAACAGTTTCTAAAGGCTGTCTAACCACCATACAGGCAGTTTCGCGACCAAAATATTCTTCCAGTGCACGATTATTGATTTTGATTTCGCCTTTACCTGGACGGATAAAGACTCTGGCCGTTGAGCTTTTTCTACGACCAGTACCATAGTATTGCTGCAATTCAGCCATATTATTTATTCCTCAATCTCTAGTTGCTTAGGTTGCTGAGCAGCATGTGGATGTTCACTACCAGCGTATACTTTCAGCTTACGGTACATTTCTCTGCCCAATGGGTTTTTAGGAAGCATACCTTTTACAGCTAACTCAATAATTCTTATAGGATTTTTTGCCTGGAGCTTCTCAAAAGAAGTGGATTTTATGCCACCAGGAAATCCAGAGTGATGATAATACATCTTCTCTTTGAATTTACGGCCTGTAACAGTCACTTTTTCAGCGTTTGTTACAACGATATAATCCCCAGTATCAACGTGAGGGGTATATTCTGCCTTGTGCTTGCCGCGTAACCGACGAGCGATTTCAGTAGCCAGACGACCTAAAGTTTTGTCGCTAGCATCAATTATGAACCAATCACGTTTAACTTCGTGAGCTTTGGCGCTGAATGTTTTCATTAAATTAACTCCGTACCGCCTTTTATCATTGGTAATCTTTCAATCTTGGACGGGCGATTTTAACCAAAACTGTAATAACCTACAAGTAAAATAAGTAAAAACTTGAACAGAATCTTAAAAAAAGATTATTTAAGCGTTACTTATCCATTAATAATTGTTCGACAATTTTATTCTTTAATAAATGCTTGTCAACAATTTCATCAATATCTTCAAGCGTGGAGTAAGTATACCATACGCCTTCGGGATAAATTACAATACAAGGGCCTTGGGTGCAACGACCCAAACACCCTGATTTACTAACACGTATTTTTCCAGGACCATGCGCTCCAAGTTCAAGCAAACGCTCTTTCAGATGCTCAAAATACTCGATACCGCCACTATTGGCACAGCAAACTTTGCCAGCTGCTTTTTGGTTGGTGCATATAAACACATGCCGGATATAATGACTCAACAACTATTTTCCTTTCTGCTCAATTTTAGTTTTTAATTTCAACCCCGCTTTAAAGGTTACCACCCTTCGCGCAACCACTGGGATCTCTTCACCAGTTTTGGGGTTTCTACCAGGTCTTTGCGGTTTATCTCTCAGATTAAAATTGCCAAAACCTGATAATTTAACATCCTTTCCATTTTCCAAAGCATTCCGAATGGCTTCGAAAAACTCCTCAACCATTGCTTTTGCGTCTGGTTTGGACAAATCCAATTCACTAAACAAGGTTTCTGCAATCATTGCTTTACTTAGTGCATTCACGATTTTAATCCCTCAACGTAATTGAAAAATCATCCTCAAGTGTTCTGAGTATAGCATCAATTACCTGGTTTATCTCGTTATCAATCAAGGTTTTATTGTCGTCCTGCAGGACCAGCGCAATAGCAGCGCTCTTCTTGCCTTGTGGAATATTCTCTCCGCGGTAGATGTCAAACACATGAAAAGACTTCAACCAGTTATTGGGAATTACCGATTTAACCGCTTTTTCAATTTCCCCCATCTGGATGTTATCATCCATCAGAATGGACAGATCGCGACGGATCTGTGGAAATCGGGAAATTTGCGCATAGCGTATAACCGAGCTGGCTATCAGCTCATTCAAATACAACTCAAACAGTAATACTTCCTCCTGAATATCCAGGGCATCGGCAATACGGGGATGAAGACTGCCGCACCATCCCGCCACTTTACCATTGATTAGTATTTTCGCTGTTTTTCCAGGATGCAAAGCAGAATGCTCGGCTAACACAAACTCTACGTCTGAAATTTGCAGCAGTGCAAACAGACCTTGCAGATCACCCTTGATATCATAAAAATCAAAGGAACGTGCAGGCTCACACCAATTCATACCGCCGCTCTCTCCGGCAATTAAACCGGCAAGGCAAGGGTGTTCTTTTACCTGGTCATTCTCGACTTCAAACACCACACCTGCCTCAAAAAACTTAATCGATGTTTGCTGCCGATGCATGTTGTAAATCATGGAAGCTAAAAGGCCAGGCCACATTCCGGTACGCATTTGCGACAGCTCGGAGGAAATAGGATTCAATAAGCTCAATGCCTTTGTATGCGGGTATAGAGCCTGCTGCAATTCGGGATCGACAAAACTATAGCTAATTGTCTCATGATATCCACGGTCAGCGAAATAATGCGCTGCACGCTTGGAGATTGACTCGACAGGGGCAATGCTGCCTGGCTGAACCGTCGTAATCATTTTTTGCCCTGGAATTCGGTCATATCCTCGAATACGAATGACTTCCTCGATTAAATCCACCTCAAGCTGAATATCAAAACGATAAGCGGGCGGCGTAACTTTCCAGCAGGATGACTCTTTGCTGACGGTCATTCCCAGACTCTGCAGCAGTGCCAATATCTCAGCCTCTTCCACAACCACGCCTGTTAATTGCTCCACCCTGGATGGATTAAAGCGGATGCAGGGAAGTTGGGGCATAAAGTTGTTTTCAACCACTTCGGTGACAGGCCCCGCTTGTCCCCCGCAAATATCCAGTAGCAGACTGGTGGCTCTCTCGATAGCCTTTAATTGCAGTTGTGGATCGACCCCTCGCTCAAAACGTTGCGAGGAATCGGTAAACAGACCAAACTTTCTCGCGACTCCCGCGATGTGTATAGGTGTAAAATAGGCACTTTCCAGAAAAACAGCAGTGGTTTCATCACTCACAGCGGTTTCTTCCCCACCCATTACACCGGCCATTGCCAGCACCTTACTCTGATCAGCAATCACCAGAATATTATCGGTCAATGTAGTCTCCTGGCCATCCAGCAAGCGCAATGACTCATTGTTTCGAGCAAAACGTACTTCAATATTGCCGTCAAGCTTTTGCAAATCAAAAGCATGCATGGGCTGTCCCAGCTCAATCATCACATAATTTGTTATATCAACCACCGGATGAATACTGCGTATACCTGCACGACGTAGCCGCTCGCGCATCCACAGAGGAGTCACAGCATGTGAATTAACACCCTGAATTACTCGTCCACAATAATGCGGGCAAGCCTCGGCGTTTCTGAGCTGAACTAAACGCTGCTCATCGATGACAGGCCGAGACGGGGTTTCAGCAATGCCAGCCAGAGTGGAGCGCGTTAATGCTGAGACTTCTCTGGCGATTCCTAACACGCTCAGGCAATCAGCGCGATTAGGTGTTAAATCAATATCAAATACCTGATCGTCCAAAGATAAATAAGTACGTAAGTCTTGTCCAACAGGCGCATTTCCGTCTAATTCGATAATCCCGTCTGAACTTTCAGTCAAGCCTAACTCTGAAGCTGAGCACAGCATTCCCTGTGACAACTCTCCGCGTAATTTGGTTTCTTTAATATGAATTCCACCGGGTAAGCTGGCGCCGATTTGTGCGAGCGCAACCTTTAAGCCTTTTCTGACATTGGACGCACCGCAGACCACATGCAGCAGCTCTTTGCCTGTGCTCACTTCACATAGTGTTAACTTGTCAGCCTGAGGGTGCGGCTTTGTATTTAAAACTTCTGCAACAATAACCTGGTCAAAAGAGCCGGCCACGGGGCTGATTGAATCGACTTCTAATCCAGCCATCGTTAATAATTCGGCCAATTCTTGTGCATTAAGGGAGGGTTTTACCCATTCACGTAACCATTCTTCACTTACTTTCATCGTTTCCTCTTACCAGGATTTTTCAAGCCGATTGCTCAGGAGGTGCTATTTAAAATTGCTTTAAAAAGCTGAGATCATTTTCAAACATCATTCTTAAATCGTCGATACCAAAGTAAAGCATCGCCAAGCGATCCATTCCCATACCGAAAGCCCATCCCTGATAGTGTTCTGGAGATATATTAACGGCTTTGAGCACATTGGGATGAACCATTCCGCAGCCCAGCACTTCAAGCCAGCCGGTAAATTTACAGGAACGGCAGCCTTTTCCTGAACATTGGGTACACTCGATATCTACCTCAGCAGATGGTTCAGTAAAGGGGAAATAGGATGGTCTAAACCGCAATGCAAGCTCACGGCCAAAAAAGTCGGCGAAAAAATCATGGAGCAGACCGCGTAACTGAGACAGTGTGGCTGTTTTTTCAATTAATAAGCCTTCAACCTGATGAAACATCGGCGTATGCGTTAAATCGGAGTCGCAGCGATAGACCCGTCCGGGTGCAATTAAACGCATTGGCGGCTGGCGCTCTTCCATAGTGCGAATCTGGACAGGCGACGTATGCGTTCGCAGCAAATGTCCATCGCCAAAATAAAAGGTATCATGCATCGCACGCGCGGGATGGTGCCCTGGTATATTAAGGGCTTCAAAATTATAAAATTCTGTTTCTACTTCCGGCCCGGTGACAATATCGAATCCCAGACGGCTAAAATAGTCATTAACCCGTTGTTTGACCTGAGTAACTGGATGCAGAGATCCTGAGTGGGTATTTCTTCCAGGAAGACTAATGTCGATTCGCTCATCACGAAGCTTCTGCTGCAGGGCTATTTCTTTTAGATCAATTAATTTATTTTCAATTAAGCTGTTAAGCTCTCGTTTGGCAAGATTTACCAACTGGCCAACTTTGGGTTTATCTTCAGCACTTAGATGGGCAAGACTTTTAAGAATTTCCGTCAAAAGACCTTTTTTACCCAGATAATCAATCCGAATAGCCTCCAAGATTTGTATACTATTGGCTTCTTGTACGGCCTTGGCAGCCTTTTCCTGTAATTCGACTATGTCTTGCATGATCTTGACCTGCATATAGAAAAGGAGGCTCAAGCCTCCCTATTCATCTAACAAAATGAAGCGCTTTGATAATAAACTCCAGTCCAATGCGTGTTTGCCCTGGATCTTCTGCATAATCCAGCGAGCAGATCAGGGCGCAATGAACAATTATTATCTATTGGGCTAAAGCGGCCTTGGCTTGTTCAGCAACAGCAGCAAAAGCCTGCTTGTCATAAACCGCCATATCAGCCAGAACTTTTCTGTCTAATTCGATAGCGGCTTTTTTCAAACCATCAATCAAACGGCTGTATGACAAACCACACTCGCGAGCCTGAGCATTGATTCGAGTAATCCACAATGCACGGAATTGTCTTTTCTTTTGACGACGGTCACGGTAAGCATATTGACCGGCTTTGATCACTGCTTGTTTGGCTACTCGATAGGTACGACTACGGGCACCATAATAACCTTTGGCCTGATCTAAAATCTTTTTGTGACGTGCTTTGGCCGTCACTCCACGTTTAACTCTTGGCATTATTCACTCCTCCCCTTAACTACCGTGAAGCATACGTTCTGCGAGACGAGCATCACACTTTTTCAGTGTACCTGCCGCAACACGCAAATGACGTTTTTGCTTTGGCGATTTTTTGGTAAGGATGTGATTTCTGTAAGCGCGTCGACGCTTGATAGAACCACCCGCTGTCTTACGGAAGCGTTTACTCGCTCCACGATGCGACTTTAACTTTGGCATAGCATATACTCCGCATTTGTTTCGCTACTAATGTTGGCATCCAGTACTTTCAAATTCAAAACGAGCAATTTGCCTGTTGGCGATGAATTGCAGCAATGTAAAGAAGTATTCAGTAATCAGCCTTTTTTCTTAGGCGACAAGACCATAACTAATTGGCGGCCTTCACGTTTAGCCTGTTGCTCAACCACAGCATGTTCTGCTGTATCTTGCATGAGACGCTCCATGATTTTCATACCAATGTCCTGATGGGCCATTTCACGACCGCGAAAACGCAGCGTAATTTTGACTTTGTCACCATGATTAAGGAACCGTATCAGGTTGCGTAGCTTGACCTGATAATCCCCGTCTTCCGTCGTAGGACGAAATTTCAACTCTTTGACCTGAATTTGTTTCTGCTTTTTCTTCGCTTCAGATAATTTTTTATTCAGTTCAAACAGATATTTACCATAATCCATAATCTTACAGACAGGCGGCTTGGCAGATGGCGATATCTCGACCAAATCATGCCCACTATCCTCTGCTGCGCGTAGAGCTTCTCGCGTAGACACAATGCCCACCTGGTTGCCGTCAGCATCAATGAGACGTACCTCAGGTACATTGATTTGTTCATTAACTCTTGCACGATCGCTATCGCGCTTATTTGGTGCAGTAATAGTTTAACCCTCCATCTGAGTTTTAAATACGACCTTTGGTCGCAATCTCTTTTTGCAACAGGTCGCAAACGCTGTCAATCGTCATTACACCCAGATCCGTACCTTCACGTGTTCTCACTGAAACGGAGCCGGTTTCCACTTCTTTGTCACCAATGACCAAGAGGAAGGGAATTTTCTGTAAAGTATGCTCGCGAATTTTAAAACCAATTTTCTCATTTCTCAAGTCAAAATTGGCTCTGATCCCCTGTTTTTGCAAAATTTTTGTTACTTGTTCGCCAAATTGCTGTTGTTTTTCACTTACAGTAAAGATTATAGCCTGAGTTGGTGCCAGCCATAACGGCATTTTTCCAGCATAATGCTCAATGAGAATTCCCATAAATCGCTCGAACGAGCCCAGAATGGCCCGATGCACCATCACTGGAGTTTGCTTGCCGCCATCTTCGGCAATGTAACTTGCTCCCAAACGATCCGGCATTGAAAAATCAACCTGTATAGTACCACATTGCCAGATTCTTCCCAGGCAATCTGCCAGGGAACATTCAATTTTCGGGCCATAGAAAGCACCTTCGCCAGGCGCATCCTGCCATTGAATGTCATGACCGGCCATCGCCTGTTTCAAGGCATTCTCCGCTTTGTCCCATACTTCATCACTGCCTACCCGTTTTTCGGGTCTTAGCGCCAGGCGATATTTAATTTCACTGAAACCGAAATCCGCATACACAGACTGAACCAATTCGAGCATCATTGCCACTTCAGACTGAATTTGCTCTTCTGTACAGAAAATATGCGCATCATCCTGCACCATATTGCGGACCCGCATTAAACCGTGTAGCGAACCGGAGGGTTCACAGCGGTGACAATTGCCGAACTCTGATAGGCGCAATGGCAAATCGCGGTAGCTTTTCAAACCATGATTATAAATTTGTACATGGCAGGGACAGTTCATGGGTTTAACAGCATAGAGCCGGTTTTCCGTCTCAGTAATAAACATTTCATCTCTGAAATTATCCCAATGGCCGGATTTCTCCCACAGTGAGCGATCGACTAATTGTGGAGTTTTTACTTCCTGATAACCAAAATCTGCCAGACGGCTGCGCATGTAACGCTCTAATTCCTGGTAAATTATCCAGCCATTCGGATGCCAGAAAACCATTCCTGGTGCGATATCCTGGAAGTGGAAAAGATCAAGGGCCTTGCCCAGTTTACGGTGGTCACGTTTCTCTGCTTCTTCGATGCGATGTAAATAGGCTTCCAGCGACTTCTTATCATTCCAGGCTGTGCCATATACCCGTTGCAGCATTTCGTTATTGGAATCACCTCGCCAATAAGCCCCCGCCAGTTTGGTCAGTTTAAATGCTTTCAGTTTGCCGGTGGAAGGCACATGCGGACCTCGGCAAAGATCTTCAAAATCCCCCTGTCGATAGAGGGAAATCACTTCGCCCTGGGGAATTTCGGCAATAATTTTAGCTTTGTATTCTTCCCCTAAACTACGGAAATAATCAATAGCTTCATCACGCGGCAGTTCACGTCTTGACACAGGATAATCCGCTTTGGCCAATTCAGTCATTTTTGCTTCAATACGCTCCAGATCTTCCGGCGTAAAGGGACGCTCAAAGGCAAAATCATAATAGAAACCATCCTCTATTACCGGGCCAATAGTTACCTGGGCACTTGGAAACAGCTGTTTGACTGCCTGTGCCAATAAATGGGCGGTAGAATGCCGAATAACCTCAAGGCCCTCTTTCTGTTTCTCGGTGATAATGACCAGATCACTATCTTCCTGAATCAGAAAGCTGGTATCCACAAGATGTCCGTCAACGGAGCCAGCCAAGGCGGCCTTAGCCAGCCCGGGGCTAATAGTATTTGCCACTTCATAGACAGTTACAGGCTGTTCAAAGTGTTTAATTTGTCCATCAGGCAATTTAATATGAGGCATCTTTATTCCTTCCGTCTTCAGATTGAAGCAAATTTTAGCAGTATGCACAGAGAAATGGGCTATCCTGGCATTATTAATTTATATATTGGCAAAACCTACAGACTAACCTATTTTTGAACAGAGGTAAAGCATGAAATAACAGTGCCTGCCTGCATTAGTCATTATCATTCATAAAAGCTGAATGAGCTTCAGCTTGGCTGTTGCGAGAATTAAGCAGACTGTCAGGAGAAACATAAAAACCAGGTTATGGGTGACTGCATCTGCCACTCTCTTACTTGGTTTTTTTGGTCATATACATCTTGTAATCGGCCTGAGCCAGCATGTCTTCAAGAGTCTGATGCTCTTCTGGATTGAACTGAATGACGCCCACACTGAATTCAATGGCGTACTCTTTGGGCTCTACTGACTTCAATGCATGATTAAAGCGTTGAATAACTCCTGATACATCTTTTTGATTCAGTTCGGAGCAAAATACACAAAATTCGTCGCCTCCCAAGCGGGCAATTATATCGTAATAACGAAAATTATGCACAAGAGCGTCTGCAACAAGTTTTAATACTTTATCACCCTCTGCATGTCCAAATTGATCATTAATGTATTTAAATTTATCCAAATCAAAAAACAACAGGGTAAATATCTGATTCTCACGCTGGTATTTCTGAAACAGGTAGCCGGCCAGTTTTAGAAATCCCCGGCGGTTGGTTAAGCCGGTTAATTCATCGGTTATAGAAACCTGTAATTGTTCCAGATCCCTTTCAACCATCTGAGCAAGATCATGGATAAGATTCTGATCGACTTCAGCCTTCAATCGAGGCTTGTCATCAATCAGGCAAATAACTCCCACATTGTAGCCTTTAATTTTTAAAGGACAGCCTAGGTAAAATCTGAAATTTGGCTCCCCTATCACAAAAGGATTATCATAAAAGCGCTCATCCCTGGTTGCATCTTCAACCACCATAATTTCATCTGAAAGAATAACATGACCACAAAATGAAGTTTTTCTGGCGGCCTCGGCAATATCAAATCCTTGGGTAGATTGCATCAATTGACGCTCCGCTTCCAGGAATGAAATCACCGAAATAGGCACGTCAAACAGCTTGCATGCGATTCGGGTTATCCTATCAAAACGTTCTTCTTTCTCGGTATCGAGTATTTGTAATTTATAAAGTGTCGCCAGGCGCTCTGCTTCATTTACTGGCTTATGCGGAGGTATAATTTATCCAATCCTTGCAAATACATTCCAATACCGATGGAGCTCTATATAGGAATAGTATATATCATAGAGGCAATCGTCTATTCCATAAATTTTATTGCTGCTTGAACAAAGGAAAAGCTGATGTATGAAAATTGATTTAGATAACAGAGGGGTGAAATTGGTAGGCACGAGTGGGATCGAACCACCGACCACCACCATGTCAAGGTGGTGCTCTACCACTGAGCTACGTGCCTAGCACAACGTCCGGCATTATATTAAAGCTTTTTTCACAAAGCAATTAATTTATTTAATAATTCTGATAATAAAAAAGGCTTGAATGGACTGCGATCAATTCAAGCCTTACACGGCGAGGTTAATTGCCATGAGTTAAACCACTGCTGGCAGTTACCGGGGTAATTTGTTCCGTCTTCATACTCCCATCGCTACCAGAGCTTCGTGAAGCCGTTTCCGTTGACTTCGAGAGACATCATAGCAAACCAAAAATTAATGTCAACAATTAATTTCCAAAAGAAACCAAAAGTTTCCGCTTATCTTAATAATTGCACCCTGGTTTCCAATTTGTTACACTTCATTACCTTTCCTCTGATTATTAAACAATGGAAAAAGTCGACCTTAGTAAACAGTTTTCCTACCGGTTACGAGACGCTATGATTGCCGCGGGATTAAACTCTCAGCGCTCAACTTCCGGTGTGTGTATTCATCAACTGGCCAGTATAACTGGCTATTCTGTGCAGATATGCAGGCGTTATCTGCGTGGCGAAGCGATTCCTGAGCCTGCCAAACTGGTAGAAATCGCGGAAAAATTGAACGTATCTCCAGGCTGGTTGTTATTTGGCGACAGTATTTCGCTGCAACCAGAAGGAGCTGAAACCCTCCTGATTCATAAGAATCTTCTGCACTATATTTTCACTCGCGCAGGAGATCTATATAATGCAAGCCGCAATAGAGGGGAGATCGCCAATTTTTTGCTGGATCTCATCAAGGACGTGAGTCAGATTAATGCAAATTCTGAGCAAACCAGGAAGATTATTGATTTAGCGCTGGCATCTGCCGGGCATTTTAACCATTAGCATGGAACGTTTTAAGCAAATTCATGGAAACCAGTCGTATAGCAACAGCACATCCGCAAATGATGGATCTTCTATTTGGTCACAAGGATAAAATACAGCGCATATTTAGTGATGTACTGGGACTTCATCAAATCCATCATATGTCGGTGATATCAATTGATTCGCATGCTCGTATTCTGATTATTTCCTCTACTCCCTCGATGGAGTTTAACCTGTTTAGCCGTAATTTATGGGACTACGATTTAACTTATAACCCTGCCTGGTATCAGCGTTGTGAACAGGCAAGCTGGCAATCGCTCTATCATCCGGCGCGTTATGAGGAACTTTATTATTTACGACAGGTCAGACATGAACTGCCTGTCGGCACATCAATTGCCGAACCAGCGCAGGAAGGCGGCTATTTTATTTATTCATTAGGCAGTAACAATACCTGTATGCAAGTGCAATCTCAATTTGCTCATGAAAAAGAGTTGCTATGCAAAATTGGCCAGCATTGCAGCAGCCTGCTTGCGCCCCTGTTTTACGATTATAAGCAATAGTTTTAAAGGCTTAGCCCAGCCCGCCATAACCATTATTGATTATGAATAATAAGTCCTGCTTTTGCATTTTCACTGAGCTTTAAAGCTTCACGAATGGCCTCCTTCTTGTTCTTAAAGTGTCCGCTAGCTCGCGATGCACCTTGCTTTTTCACAGTCCAGCCCTCTTCATCAGCAAATACAAGATAAAATGCGTTTTTGGCGGGTTTTAAATTCAGACTTTTTGCCAATAGTTTTTTAATGATTAGTAAATGCTCCTGCTCTTGTTTTAGAGCCGTCATAAATTCCTCTGCCAACTGTGGATATCCATTTTGTGCAGACAGTTCAATCAATGTTTCCCAGGCTGCATTATCCGACAGCTCTACAGTCATTAAGGCTTCCAAGGTTTGCGGAATGCTTGTTCTTGGATCAGTTAGCACCTGAATGATGCCCATTCCCATTACTCCGCTCACATCTGCACAGGGAGTCATCACGGTAGGATCGGCGCCCAATCGGGTTATCGCTTTCTCTAACATGGCCATATGCTGAGCTTCCTCCTCGCACAGATGCTGAAATTCCTTACATAATTCGTCTTGATTCAGTCCTTTAGCTTTTGCGAATGCGGCATCATATATGCGAACGCCTGAACGCTCATAAGCCAGGCGTTCACCCAGTTTGTCAATAAGCAATTGAAAACCCAATGGATTGCTTTTTGTTCCTTCAGCTTCAGGAATACTGCCCACAGGATTGGCTTCTGCAGCCATTTGGCTTCGCTGCCTACTCAGCATGCGACTATCTCCAGGAACATCAGGCGGGAATTGAGTTTCCGCGTTGAGCATGGATTTCAGATTTTGTGGCTCCAACAAGACGCCGGTAAAATTATGTCCTTGATAATTTTTCATAATAGACTCCTTGTCCTCAGTGTCTTGCACTACTAAGTTCAGTACCGGGACGCCACTGGTAGCCAGCAGAGGCGATATCAGCCGGAACACCTTCTGAATTCATATGCTCCCTATAATTTATTGATCTTTTATCTTCTTTTTCTAAGGGTACATACTGAGCACCATTGGTGCGCAAATTAATTTCAGCTTTTAAAACTTCGAGCACAAACTCACGCTGACTTTTGAATTCAAGCATTACCGGCAAGTCACCAGTCAATAATTCAGCCGGATCTCTTTTTTCAAATTGCTTGAATAAATCGCATGCAAGATGAAATTGCCCTAATTCATAATCCAGAAATCTCTCCCATATAGCCTTAACCCGCAGATTGCTCTCCTGCTCTACACAGCTTAGATAAGTATAAATTTCCATTAATTCATGAATAATCCATTTTTCAATCAGAGACTCCTCTGGATCCATTAAAGAACCATATTGAGTGACATGCTGCTCTTCAATGGAGGCGATTTCAGCATAAAGCTGCCTTGCGATCGGATCAGCAAAAAGAGGCCCGATATTCATATAATAATCGTGAGTCTGGAATTCTGCGGCTGTAATCATAGCTGCATGTATTTTTGTGATTAACTGAGCCTTGTCTTTCTGATAGGAATCGCGAAGGTCGTCCCTTGGGGCGCGGTGATGTTCTGATGTTGGGCGCCCAGGAATTAAATCGGTATATCCCTGCAGAATATTGTTGGCATCTTTGCCTTCCAGCCTATCCAGCATTGCCGCATAGCGATACAGATGATCAAAATCTTCAAGTAATCCAAAGCGGTAAGTTTGTGCCTGATAAGGATCAGGCTCAGATTTTGCAACGGCGGCTGTTACTTCAATAGCCACTTGTTCATAGGCAATTGTGGTTTCAAGCGGTGAATGGTCAGCTGAGAGTAACCAGTTAATCTGTGTTGCCTGGTGCTGTTCTACCCGTCTTACCTGAGCTAGTGGAAGCTGAAGTTCTTTATCGAAGCGGGATAAGAAATGTTTGGTGCGCAGCGCATCAAGCTCGATCCCATTTAGCAAAATAATGCGCACACGGGTAAATGCATCATCGTCCAGCTTGCTGATTGGTTTTCCTGCCAATTCTTTCCAGGTAAATTGTTGCTTATCAAGCGGACAGCCCTTCTCTTCTAAAATCGATCTGAAATTGCTTGCCATATAAAGCTCCTTTTAGTTGGACTTAGCGCGTTCATCATCCTGAACAGTTTTGAAATCTGGTTTATATTATAACTATAGCATTGAACTATTTTTGACCAACCAATTCCTTGGCTTACTGCATTAAGGAGATGTTATGACAATAGGGAAACTCATGTTCATAGGCGGTGCGGAAACACAAACAATTAACGAGTCCAAAAATTCTGAAAAATACCGCTTTGAGTTATTAGAGGAACTTTTTTCTGAATTGCGTATTGAAACACTCGAAGTGATAACCACACCCTCGAAAGAATTTGAAAAAATGAGAAAAAAATACAGTACTGTGTTCGACAAAATTACCGGCAGCAGACCTCATTTTATTATTTTGGGCGATGACAAGCCTGAAGAATATCTCGAGCGTCTGGAAAATGCTGACGCTGTTTTTTTTACCGGAGGGAATCAGGAAAAAGTCTTAGACTTAATGGATAAAGAATTAATCCAGACCATTACACAGCGTTATCGTGAAGATAAACTAATCATTGCCGGAACAAGCGCTGGGGCGATGATCCTCGCCGACCAGATGATATATGAAGGCGGAAATGAAGCGTCCCAGGTTGATGATCATTTGAAAACTACGAAAGCCCTTAGTTTATTGGCAGACTCCATTATTGATACCCATTTCATCCAGCGAGGACGTTTTGCACGTCTTGCCCATGCAGTCAAACGCTTCCCGGGACATATTGGTTATGGGATAGAAGAAAATGCGGCGCTGCTCATTGAAAATGGTACTCATGCCAGTTGTTACGGTGGAGGAACCTTAACTATAATCGACGGCCGCAAATTACAGAAAAATGACTATAACATTACCCAGGAACTAAGCCATGAATTTGTGCTCAATTTAAAAGTGCACTTGCTGATTAAGGGCTGTCAGTTCAGGCTGCCTGATTTTGATCAGGTTCATTGTTGAGGCGTCCTTCATTCATCCTTCACACTTTGTCATTTTCCGCGCAGGCGGAAATCCATTCAAACATGGCACTGTGTCAAACCATAAATAGATTTCCGCCTGCGCGGAAATGACAGGGTTGGGAGAAACTATCCATTTAAGGATTGGCGCAGATAGCGAGTCTTCAAGGCCTTCTTTATTTCCCGCCTAACAAGCGCTCCTCTTCAAAAAAAGTGACTTTTCCGGTTTTAATATCATGCAGACCAGCCACAATGCCTACCTGGCCCTTGTCCAGCAAGTCACGGATGATGGGGCTTTGCTCTCGAATCTGCCGAACTACATTGAGTGCATTATTTCTGGCAATTTGATTGAGAAGCTGCGGGCTCGTGCAATTTTCAGTGCCTGCTTCCTTTTTCGACTCAGAAACAACGGGTTTAATTTTATCCAGAATATGGTCGAGATGACCCAGATTCACATTTTCGCAGGCACCAGCCATTGCGCCGCAGGAACTGTGCCCCAAAACCACGATGAGACGCGAGCCAACCACCTTGGTTGCGAACTCCATGCTTCCTAGCATGTCATCACTGAGCACATTTCCAGCAACACGCAGAATAAACAAATCAGACAAACCCTGATCAAAAAACAGCTCAGGAACGCTGCGCGAATCCATGCAATTGAGAATTACCGCCCAGGGATATTGTCCATAAGAAGATTGTTTTGCCTGAACCCTGTAATTTCGCTGCAGCATTTTCCCATCCAGAAAACGCTGGTTGCCCTCTTTAAGTTTCATTAATGCTTGTTTTGGAGTCATGTTCTGCTGTTTTTCAGAAGTACTGACCTTTTCAATCAGCAAAATCTCTTCCGTTGTCGCTGCAAACAGCCAGTGTCCCCAAACCCACAGCAAAACCGCTACCAAATATTTGAACATTGTCATATCCATTCATCCTTGAAAAAATAACTAGTTAATCAGTTTCCAAGCTCTAATTCAACCCATACAGGCGCATGATCAGAAGGGCGCTCGGCGCGTCTCGGCTCTTTGTCGATCCTTGAGCTAAGACAACAGGACGCAAGTTCATGACTAAGTAAAATATGATCTATACGCAGACCTCGATTACGCCGAAAGGAGGCCGCGCGATAATCCCACCAGGTGAACTCAATTTCATTTTCCGGGAAAAGACGAAAACTGTCTTTTAGTCCCAGATTAAGCATGCTGGTGAACGCTAATCGCTCTTCAGGACTGACCATAACATTGCCAATCCATTCGGAAGGTTCATGCACATCCCGGTCTTCAGGTGCGATATTAAAATCGCCGAGAACGACTAATTTTGGGTATTGCTTCAACTGCTCTTCAATATAAGCGGTTATTTTATTGAGCCAGTCCAATTTGTACAGATATTTATCCGAACCCACGCTGGAACCATTGGGGATGTAAAGATTTATAAAGCGTATTCCATCCAGCGTGAGCGCCAGAATACGGCGTTGCGGATCCTCGAGATCGGGTATATCAGTAAGAATGTCCTGAGGTGCACTACGACTGATTACGGCCACTCCGTTATAGGATTTTTGACCGGAGAACACGACATGATAGCCTAGCTCTCTGAATAAATTGGCGGGAAAATTGTCGTCGAGTAATTTGGTTTCCTGCAAGGCCAGAATATCAATTTCGTTTTTCTGAAGCCAATCAATAACCTGTTCCAGGCGTATTTTTAAAGAATTTACGTTCCAGCTGGCAAATTTAAGCACACCAATCTCCACTGTAATCAATTATTAAGGGGGCATGATCAGAAAAGCGATCTGCGGCATGAATCCCTACGTTATTTACTGACTCTGCCAAACCGGGAGTGATCACCTGATAATCAATACGCCATCCGATATTATTTTCTCTAGCGGTTTTACTGCGCTGCGACCACCAGGTATATTGCTCAGGATGAGGGTTTTTTACCCGAAAAGCATCGACAAATCCCAATTCGCCGAATAATTTATCCATCCAGGCTCGTTCCTCCGGTAAAAATCCGGAGTTTTTCTGATTGGAACGCCAGTTTTTTAAGTCAATTTGCTTATGAGCGATATTGTAATCACCGCAAAGTATTAACTCTCTGCCCTCTTTCTTCAGGCTATCAAGATGCAGGGCAAACCGTTCAAGAAAATCAAATTTTACCTGCTGGCGGATATCTCCGCTGGTTCCCGAGGGAAGATAAAGAGAAACGACACTGAGCCTGGGATAATCAAACTGAATATAGCGGCCTTCTTTATCGCAAAAATCAAAACCCAGGCCTTTTACAATACGTTGCGGTTTATGACGGGCATAAATTGCTACTCCGCTATAACCTTTCTTTTCAGCGTCATAATAATCGCAAAAATAAGGCTCTGGATAATATATGTTATCCAAAAGCAGCTGCTCGCGCTGCGCTTTGGTTTCCTGAATACAGACAAAATCGGCATCCTGCTGCATTAACCATGAATAAAAACCACCACGCGCTGCGGCACGAATCCCATTGGCATTAAAACTGATAACTTTCACAAATTGACCCTTTAGTACTTCTTACAAAATATACAGTATCTTTCAAAAGAGAAACTGAACTAATATTCCATAGTCATAAGATTAACTCACATTTTACCGAATTGCCTCGCAAAGCAAAATACTTTGCATTAAGGCTCTATGATTCGTTATGACTATCGTTTAGGATATTTCTCTAGCCACAACAGGGACAGTTTCATGCGATTAAAACGGACGACCATACTGATTAATCTAATCGTCCTTGCCATTGTTTCACTCAGCGCCTGTAATAAAGAGCAGAAAAAACCTGCCGCAGCGCCCGCTGAAGTGATTGTGGCCTATCCTTTGAAAAAGAAAATCATCGAATGGGACGAATATACCGGGCGCTTTCAGGCGATTCAGGAAGTGGATGTGCGCGCAAGAGTCACCGGCTACCTGCAGGAAATCAAATTCAAAGACGGACAGCGTGTAAAAAAAGGCGATGTGCTTTTCATTATCGATCCCCGGCCTTTTGAGTACGCACTGGCACGCGCACAGGCCCAGTTTGAAGTGGCGAAACGAGGTTATGAACGTGCAATTAAGTTGCAGAAAGAAAGTTTCATTTCCGCAGAAGTGATTGATCAGCGTCTTCAGGAAATGCAAGTCGCAGAGACCCGAGTCAATGAGGCGAAACTCAATGTAGAATTTACACAGATTACCTCCCCAATCGATGGCAAGATCAGCCGCTACTTTGTCAGTGTCGGCAACTTGGTCCGTATGGATGATACGGTGTTAACCCGCGTGGTTTCGGTAGACCCAATCCATTTCTATTTTGAAGCCAGTCAAAATGACTTATTAAAATACATCCGGCTGGATCGCGCCGGCAAACGTCCAAGCTCGGATCGCTATCCTAACCAGATTCTGATTCAGCTTCCCGATGAGAAAGGCTTCCCGCATCAGGGTAAAATGGATTTCGTAGACAATATAGTGGATCAGCAAACAGGCACCATTCAAGGCAGAGCGTTGGTTCCAAATCCTGATGCAGTAATCTATCCTGGCCTGTTTGGCAGAGCGCGTTTAATTGCCAGTGGTGAATATGAGGCCTTATTGCTTCCCGATAAAGCCATTAGCATGGATCAGAGCCGGCAGTTTGTCTATGTGGTGAATGATAAAAATCAGGTTAGTCGAGTCTATATTGAACTCGGTCCCTTAAGAGACAGTGGATTTTATATCATTCGCAAGGGACTTAAAGCGAATGAGAAAGTAGTGATTGATGGGATACAACGCATTCAGATCGCTGATCAATTGGTGAAACCCAAACTTATTACGCTCAAGGAATAACTGACTCAATGAAAATTGCGCACTTTTTTATAGATCGCCCTATTTTTGCAACAGTTATCGCCATTATTATTGTGCTGGTGGGCAGTCTTTCCTATATGAATCTGCCTGTTGAGCAATATCCCCCCATCGTTCCTCCCACTATTCAGGTGACTGCTCAGTATCCCGGGGCTGATGCCAAAACAGTAGCGGATACGGTGGCGACACCCATTGAGCAGGAAGTCAATGGAGTTGAGAATATGCTGTACATGGACTCTCAATCCACCAGTGACGGCCAGATGCGTCTGACTATTGCCTTCAAAATTGGTACCGATCTGGATCAGGCGCAGGTATTGGTGCAAAACAGGGTGGCAATTGTTGAGCCAAAACTTCCGGAAGAGGTTCGGCGCATCGGCATTACCACCGTAAAAAACTCGCCTGACTTAATGTTAGTGATTAACCTCTTCTCCCCCAACAACAAATATGATCAAACCTATATCGGCAATTATGCCGTCCTGCAATTGCGCGATAAAATCCGGCGGATTGACGGTGTGGGCGATATTCGTCTTTTTGGTGCCAGTGAATACGCCATGCGCATTTGGCTCAATCCTGATCTGATGAATTCAGCCGATATTACCGCCAGCGATGTATTAGCAGCCCTTCGCTCACAAAATGTACAGGTAGCCAGTGGGATTTTGAACCAGCAGCCACAAGATCGACAATTCGGGATCGAATTTAACATAGAGACGCAGGGAAGACTGATTAAACCTGAAGAATTCGAGAAGATCATCATCAAGTCCAAAGATGGACGCATTGTTTATCTTCGCGATATAGGAAGAGTTGAGCTGGGGACACAGAATTATTTAATCAAGGGGTGGTTAAATAAATACCCTGCAGTCGCATTACCTGTTTTCCAGCGACCAGGCACTAATGCCCTGCAGACGGCAAAAGAAATCGTTGCAACCATGAAAGAGCTCTCCCCTCGCTTTCCTCCAGGCTTGTCCTATAAAATTGCCTATAACCCCACTCTATTTGTTCAAGAGTCAATCAATGCCGTACAGCATACTATTTTTGAAGCGATTGCGCTGGTTGTGCTCGTTATTATTATTTTTCTGCAGACCTGGCGTGCAGCAATTATCCCGGTCATAGCAATCCCCGTTTCCCTGATTGGGAGTTTCGTAGTTCTTGAAGCGATTGGTTTTTCATTAAACTATCTGACTTTGTTTGGATTGGTTTTAGCCATTGGTATTGTGGTTGATGATGCGATTGTAGTCGTCGAAAATATGGAAAGAAATATCCATAATGGCATGGAACCGCGCGATGCGGCCAGGAAAACCATGACCGAGGTGGGCTCTGCCCTGGTCGCAATCGGGCTGGTTTTAGTCGCAGTCTTTTTGCCCACCTTATTTTTAGAGGGTATTTCCGGGAAATTTTACCAGCAGTTTGGAGCCACGGTTGCAGTCGCAACGATAATCTCGGTTTTTGTTTCCCTGACTTTAAGTCCGGCACTGGCGGCACTTCTACTTAGAAAACCACCGGAACTTCAGCAGCAAAATCTGCCCTTCTGGCGAAAACCCTTTCACCGAATGGCCAGAGGATTTAACCACTGCATGGAAAGAGGTTCAGAAAAATACGGCAGGCTGGTCTGTAAGCTGACTCGCCGAAATGGTTTGATGATAGTGATTTATCTGATTTTAATAAGCTCTACCATTTTTCTGTTCAGAAGCATTCCCGGCGGCTTCATTCCCAAACAGGATATTGGATATTTTATCGTCTCCATCCAGTTACCCTCAGGCGCCTCACTTTCCCGCACTGATGAGGTAGTTAAACAGGCGATTGACAAACTGCTGGCAATTCCTGGCGTTGCCAATGCGGTGGGCTTCACCGGATTTTCGGGCGCGACCTTTACGAACTCATCAAATAACGGGGCAATTTTTGCCGTTCTCGAGTCCTTTGAAAAACGAGAAAAAAAGAATTTGTCTTATGATGGCATTCTAAATCGCATGCGTCAGGAGCTTGGCAGTATCCTTGATGCGACCATTGTGGTGATTCCACCGCCTCCGGTGCGCGGGATCGGCAACGCCGGTGGTTTTAAAATGATGATTCAGGATCGGGCCGGTCTTGGAACGAATGAACTTGAGAAAGCCACGCTTGATTTAGCTGCCCGCGCTAACCAGGCAGAGGCCACTACTTCAGTGTTTACCTTTTTTGAAAATAAGACACCGCGTCTTCGTCTTAATTTCGACAGAGATCGCGCGGAGCGACTGGGCGTTCGTGTGGCCAGCGTCATTGAAGCCCTGGAAGTGTATCTGGGTTCGGTATTCATTAATGAATTCAACTATCTGGGCCGGACATTCAGAGTCATCGCGCAGGCAGATGCCAATTATCGCCTGACCCCCGATGATGTGCTGCGTTTAAAAGTGCGCAATGAAGATGGACAAATGGTACCTATCGGCTCAGTAGCCAGATTAGAAAACACCACGGGCCCCTCGCGTATTCCCCATTTTAATTTATATCCCGCTATTGAATTATTGGGGGATACCAAGCCTGGCTATAGCTCCGGAACCGCACTGGACACAATGGAACAACTGGCCCGGCAGTTTTTGCCTTATGGCCTTGACTTTGAATGGACTGAAATCGCCTTTCAGGAACGAGCGGTTGGTAATACTGCGGTAATTGCCTTTACCTTAAGCGTAGTCTTCGTTTTCCTGCTGCTGGCGGCTCAGTATGAGAGCTGGATTTTGCCTTTAGCCATTATTTTAATTGTCCCAATGTGCCTTTTTTCTTCACTTATTGGTATTAAATTATTGGGCATGGATAACAATATCATGACGCAAATCGGCTTTTTGGTGTTAGTCGGCCTGGCCTCCAAAAATGCGATTTTAATCGTGGAGTTTGCCCGCCAGCTTGAAAACCAGGGGGAGAGCCGCTGGAAAGCCGCGATGGAAGCCGCCCGGCTTCGGTTACGACCCATTTTGATGACTTCCTTTGCGTTTATTCTCGGAGTTTTTCCTTTGGTTATCGCAATTGGAGCAGGCGCTGAGATGAGACGAGCATTAGGGGTTGCGGTATTTAGCGGGATGCTGGGAGTTACTTTTTTTGGACTTGTCTTCACACCGGTATTTTATGTTATCAGCAGTTATCTTGGTTCGCTCTGGAAGAAAAAAGAGAAAATCCCCTCTCCCAAGCTGGGAAAGGGCAAGGGTGAGGGTTGATTTTAAATCCCTCTCTAACTCTCTCCCTGAGGGAGAGAGTATTTTCAGCAAAGAAAAGTGCCCAGATAATCTTCAGTTTTTAAAGGACAGTCCTCCACGCCCTCCAGGAGATTTAATTTCTGGGTTTGCTCCAGAAAATCATCTGGATTTTCAATGACACGCTTTACCAATTCAACCAAAGCCTGCTGGCAGTACATGCTATCGCACAGCGTTGAATAATATTCGTAACCTAAAACAACCTGGGCAACCGCGGTTAAACAATTATTGGGACGTTGCACACTGCCATCCGGCTTTCTTTCCGGGAATAAATGATAAGGCCTTTTATGTTCAATCAACTCCCTTTCCCTTGCCAAATAGTCATTGGAACTCACTTTAACCCCGGGACCAAAAGGTAATTGGACAATCAAAAGAGGATAGCTGCCCTCTAGGTTCAGGGATCGCTCACGCCACTTCCCAATATCATATTTTAAACGGCTAAATGTCGAATTATAAACATACATCTGCTCATCCAGCATCTGCTTTGCAGATTTACCCTCAAATTGAGCATCTCGATAGGCGTTTCGCTTACCCACTATCGATAAGGTATCGGGTCTTTTACTGACATGACCCTGGATTTGGCCCTTGGTATCGGTCAGGAACGAGAAGCCATGACCAGGGTACAGACCAGCGCCTTTACTCATTTTCTGAGTAGGTGTCACCCCTATGAACAGCGAGTCAGGATGCTTTGTGACCATCCTTTCCACCGATTCGGTCACTTGCGTGATTAATTCCTGCTCTTTTTCCTCACCTCTATTTTTCTTTTGGGCTGCATCTGCAACATGATGATTATGTAAATTGATTTGCAGCAAGTGGCCATTATTGGAATGTTTCTGGCTAAATATAAAACCGAGCTGCCTGGTAACCAGATGCTCAGGAGTGTTCAGGCCGCATATGCTGCGCACTTGTGGAGCTGGGAAAGCAGTTAATCGTGGACTCTGCTGTGTACTGAATGCTTTGAAAAAATTAAACATAAGATTCTCTCAGTTAAACCAAGATTATCTGTTCCATTGATAAATATGGTATTGCGTATAAGTAGTTGCGCTAATAATGTCCTGTCCAAGCACAATGCCGAGGTTACAACGACAAGAGGCAAGGAAGGCGAAGGACAGTCATCTTATTCTTAAGTGTTCCAATAACCAGAGCAGCAGAGATTGAGGAGGCTTTGGTGTTTATCTGGATGTGAGAATAAGTTGCATGCATAATGACATCTCTAACAAGTTGGATTAATTTTAAACTGATACAGAATGTACTGTTACTATACATGATGAAGAGATTGTTATCAACATGAAATATACATTCCTTAATCGACTTGATTAAGGAATGTATGAGAATAACACTGACGCACTATCGCTCAGGGAACTGTCTCAAAGCCGCCTGTGCCAATCGCTGTCCGAGGCGGCGAGCCAGAACGATTTCATCTTCAGTTAAGGGACTTTGATTATCGAGTCCCGCCACATGGGAAGCGCCATAGGGAGTACCTCCGGATTGAGTTGTGTTAAGCGCCGCTTCCGTATAAGGGATCCCTAAAATCATCATGCCATGATGCAGCAAAGGCATCATCATACTGATTAATGTCGTCTCCTGGCCGCCATGCATGGAGCCGGTGGAAGTAAATACACAGGCTGGTTTATCCACTAAAGCACCTGAAAGCCATAATGCAGTGCTTGAATCAAGAAAATACTTAAGCGGTGCCGCCATATTCCCGAAACGAGTAGGACTTCCCAAAGCCAGACCGTTGCAATGCTGCAAGTCTTCGAGACTGGCGTAGGGAGCTCCTTCCTCTGGAACCGGAGGAGCTGTCGCCTCACAGGCCGGCGAGACGGCTGGAACAGTTCGCAGGCGGGCCTCAATCCCTTCAATGCTTTCAACGCCTCTGGCAATGTATTTCGCCAGTTGTGCGGTGGCCCCTTTGCGTGAGTAATATAAAATCAAAATATAGGGTTTTTGTTTCATCACAGACATTCCTCTTTGAGTTCCTGAGCAGAGGAATGCACAGGAGATGCTATTCGAATGGTCGATTTGACAATCCAGAGCACCCAGGCACTAAACGTCAGCCCGCCTACGGCCAGAAGCATGGGTAAACTGGCGCCTACCTGCGCTATTATTCCGGTGAACAGAGAGGTCAGGCCAAAGCATAAGGCCATAATCGAGCCGGTAACGCCCATAACCCAACCCTGCTCTCTGGCACTTACCAGATGAGAAAAAATAGTCAAAAGCACTGAGTATGCGACTGACAGGCTAATACCGATAATAAAAGTAGCCGTCCATGCAACCCAGGCTTCGCCGGCCAATAGCATAATCAACACTTGCGAAGCGGTTATCAATAACCCAATAATCACTACCCGGTTATATTCAAAGCGTCTGGTGCAAAAATCAACAATATAGCCGCAGCCAATGCTAAATCCAAGTCCCATGAATGCCAGGAAAAAGGAGTTTTCCATTACTGAATAATGGTAATACTGGAAAAGATACATGGGGATGAATGAAAAGTAGTTACTCCAGCCAAAAATCATGATCAGAAGTACCACCGAATATTTGGCAATTTTGGGATGTTTAAAGGCTGAAATAATAATATTGATGGAATGATGCCAGCGAATATTAATTTTCTCATTCCCCCCTGTGAAGGTTTCTTTAAAGGAGAATGACAGAATGATCGCGTTAAACAGCGAGATCGCCGCGGCAAAATACATCGGTGTGGAAAAATTAAACCAGCTTACCAGACGGGAGTCTGAAAGCAGCCCGCCAAAAACGGGGCCGAGCACGAATCCCAGGGAAACCGCAAGGAGGATCCAGCCGATATTTCTTGCCTTGTTATCCTCGGAACTGACATCAACAATCGCAGCCTGCGCAATAGGCTGACTGCCAGCCGTAAATCCTGCAATCATTCTGCCGAGAATCAAGGCCCAGAAACTGCTGTACATAATTGCGATTGCCGATAGCAAATAGCCCAGGAAAGCCCCTACCAGACAGATCATCAATGATTTTTTACGCCCGACATTATCAGAAAGATCACCCAACACTGCCGCGCCAAAAAACCAGCAGAGCATAAAGATGCCAATGGTCAGTCCGTAATAAAAATCGCGCATACCTTCGCTGAGAGAAGCTGGCAGAAAGCCAGAGCCTGGCTCAATAATGATGGCGTTTAATATGGGAAATAATAAGCCCAGCCCCATTCCATCGATAAATAATACCAGAAACAAAGGCAGAATTGCCGTCAGTGATTTTTGCTTAGTCATAATTCAATCCTAATAAAGCACTCTCATAACCCGCTGAAATATTAATAGCAACATGAGAGAACAGGAGCGCTACATTCTTGTAACAATCCCGACATTGAAGCGTCAGGTACTTTGATATGCACCAGGGCATAATATGAAGTTAGTTGTTCATTTTCTTAGCCAACCAAAAAGAGGACAACAGTCAGGAGAACTGATGAGCCTCTATATTAGCAAGAAGTTTGACGGATAGCCATCTATTAAAAAGCAATGTATAATAAGTGAACTTTTTTCGAGACTATTCATTCGCTCTACAAAGTACTCTGCCCAATTTGTGAAAATCAGCAGTCGGGCCTGGATGATTGGCGGCTATTGGTAACACCATCTATGAATGCTCTCTTTGTTTATGTTGATAGCCATGTCACAGCCTTTAATTAATATTTCCCGGAAGCAAGCTTTATACTTTGCTGGTTTCCTTGTTCTGTACCAATTCCTGACCTACATTGCCAACGATATGATCATGCCAGGAATGATCCAGGTGGTTTCATCATTTAATGGTTCAGAAGCAGCCATCGCTACGTCTTTAACCGTGTATATCCTGGGTGGAGCCAGTCTGCAGCTTTTTCTAGGCCCACTTTCTGATGCCTTCGGCAGACGCCCGGTCATGCTCGTCGGAGTCGCTTTGTTTGGAATTTTTACATTACTCATTGCCGGCTCACACTCAATGACCCAGTTTTTAATCGCCCGCTATTTTCAGGGGATGGGCTTATGTTTTATTGCGGTGGTGGGCTATGCCACTCTGCAGGAAATTTTTGCCGAAATGGATGCTATTCGTTTAATCGCTGTTCTATCCAATGTTGCCTCTCTGGCTCCTCTTATTGGGCCGCTGGCTGGTGCCGCCTTCATCCTGTTATTTCACTGGCGAGGCATTTTTCTGCTGATCGCATTCTTTACTTTTATTGCCCTGCTTGGTCTGAACTATTTTATGCCGGAATCAGTGGGGGCTCGAAAAAAAGACGGTGAGCTGATACCTAAAATTTCGTTGGCACCTCGTGTAATCGCAGGAAACTATTTCAGGTTACTAACTAACAGTGAATTCATGATCGGTGCGATTGCCTCGGGGATTCTGGCAATTCCCTGTATTGCCTGGATTGCCATCTCGCCGATCATTTTAGTTACGGATGCGAAATTAAGCGTTGTGCAATATGCACTCTGGCAATTACCTATCTTTAGTGCCGGAATCGCCGGTAACTTTTATCTGCGCAGGCTCACCCATCATCTATCGGTCAGACAAATTATTATTAATGGTTCCCTGATTTTCAGTTTGGGTTTATTACTTTGTTATTTACTTCCAATACTATTCTCCTCCAGTTACATCTGGTTAATGCCAGGCCTTGTGATTTATGGATTTGCATTGGGCGTACTGCAGGCACCATTAAACCGCTATGTGTTATTCTGCACGCCGGTTGCAAAGGGAACAGCATATGCAATGATCAGTTTAATCAGTATGTGTGCTCAGGCGATTGGCGTGGAGATAGCTAATCATGTCTATGTAGAGCATAATAATCTTCATTTTGGCTTTTTTTGTTTTGTTGCGGGGATTGTGTATCTATTGGGATTAATACTAATGTTTAGATTATCCTTCAGGAAGCAGTTGAAACAGATCAGTCAGACAGCATGAGGCACGCCGTCATCTCGAACGCAGTGA
The DNA here is from genome assembly GCF_021297775.1 of Legionella sp. 16cNR16C. NCBI lineage: Bacteria > Pseudomonadati > Pseudomonadota > Gammaproteobacteria > Legionellales > Legionellaceae > Legionella > Legionella sp. 16cNR16C. Next base: position 238,369 of record NZ_JAJTMX010000001.1, on the reverse strand, counting down.
GAGATCTCCCAAATCTGTGACATGGCATGACACAGTTTGATGAACACTCTCAACGGTATCGATGATACAATAGGTATAAAAACTCTAAAGGACAGTGCGAACGAATGGACTTGAAAATCTGGCTGAAAAACCGCTATGAAACCAGCAAACGTTTTGTCTATTTTGTGGTGGATCATTTTTTTGAAGATGACTGCACCTATCGAGCGTCTGCATTAGCATTTACCAGTCTTTTAGCGATCGTTCCATTAATGACCGTTGGTTTATCCATCTTGTCATCATTTCCGGTATTTCAGGGCCTTATCCAGCCCCTGCAGAATTTTATTTTCGATAATTTCGTCCCCGCTACCGGTGCGGTGATTCAAACTTACATTCAGCAATTTACCGCGCAAGTTTCCAAATTGCCGGTTTGGGGAGTCATTTTTCTCATAGTGACTGCACTATTAGTCATGGTGACTATCGAAAAAGCAATGAATAAAATCTGGCGGGTAAATTGCTCTCGACACGGGGTTTCGGCGTTTTTACTTTACTGGGCTATCTTGTCGCTTGCACCAGTCTTTTTAGGCTTAAGTCTGGCTGCAAGCTCCTATCTTTTTTCTCTTCCCTTAATGAAGACCCCATTTACCCCTTCTTTTTTATTCAATTATTTACCTTTTTTTCTATCATTAACCGGTTTTACTTTTTTGTATGTGGTCGTACCTAATCGACCTGTGCAATTTCGCCACGGGTTTTGGGGCGCATTATTCGCAACCATTTTATTTGAATCAGCAAAGCAGGCTTTTGCCTATTATCTGGGGCGCTACAATACCTATCAGCTGCTTTATGGTGCTTTTGCCACCGTTCCCATCTTTTTTGTCTGGATATACTGGGTATGGATTATTACTTTATTGGGTGCGGAAATTTCCTATGCATTGGCTGTGCATCATCAAAGACGAACCGGCACGGCACTACCAGGCTTTCTCCATGCCTTACTGTGGCTTAAGCTTTTATGGGAAGCACAAAAGCGAGGTAAAGGATTAACATTGGCAGAATTAACAGAAGCCAGTGTAAGACCTTATGCGGTAGATATTGGTAAAATGATTGAAATTCTGGAAAAATTAAAGCTGATTCACCCTGACAACGATGAGACCTATCATTTAAGCCGTGATTTAAGTGATGTTTCACTTTATTGGTTAACTCAACAATTACCCTTTCAACTGCCAGTTCAGAATGAGTTGAAACATAATGACTGGCAGCCTTGGGCCAAGGTGTTTAGCGAAGCGGACAGCGAGTTAAAGTCAACACTGTCTCTATCTCTGAGAGATTTGTATACGAATGCTGACAGTAAAGAGATAGCAATGGCCTTTTCCAAAAAAATCGACGAATAACTGCGCACTGATAAATTGAATATAGGGGCACAAAAAACCGTTCAGCATCTCCCCCCAGCAAGTTTCGATCTGGATTGCTTCACTACGTTCGCAAAGACAACATGGCTGGGGAAGTCACGGTACGTGGCATCGTAAAGCCGTACATTGGGGCAAGCCCATCGCCTACTTCTTCTCTCCACCGCCATCCTGTTTATTGACAGTGCGCCAGGCTCGTTCTTCGGCCTCTTTATGAGAGACGCCTTTTTTCTCATAACTGTCTTCAATATGTTCGGCTTTGCGTTTTTGTTTGGCCGTATATTTTGATTTGTCTCCACGTGGCATGGTAATCTCCCTAATGAACAATCCTTATTAAATTATAGCAAACTGAGATCATCCTATTCTGATTGGTCTCAAATAAGACTATAGTTAAAGAATGAGACACCGATAAGGAGATCGTTATGTCTACCTGTCAAGTATGTGGAAATGCTTATCAGAATCCTTTAGTTATCCAGCAAAATGGCAATCAATATACTTTTGACTGCTTTGAATGCGCTATTCAGGAATTAGCCCCTGAATGCAAGCATTGTTCCTGTAAAATAATAGGGCACGGAATAGAAGCGAACGGCGAGTTTTACTGTTGCGCTCATTGCGCCAGAGAGTCCGGGCTCACGGGGGCCCGGGATCGAGTGTAATCGATTTCAAAAGTCTCTGGATACAGCATGCTGCTAAATGGTTATTTCTGTAATTTTTTTACAGAACTGGCCTTGTGGAAGTTCTTCCAGAAGATCAAGCCATTGATCTCTGATTTCATCAGGAATTTCTTTCACATGTTGCGCATGACTTTCATGACTATCCCAATATTCGACACAGGTAAATTTATTGATGTTGGAACAGTCCTGGTACAGTTCAATACTTTGGAATCCAGGCACTGATTTCATCATTTCAAAGGATTCAATAAATTCATCACGTGCGTAATCTTTTGTTGTAACAGTAAATATAAAAACCATTTAATCTTCCTCTTTTTTAACCAGGACAGGATATCATAAATTCAGTTTTTGAGCAGGGGTAAACTATCGATTAGTTTTCAAGGCTTAATGGTAAAAGATGATTCTTCAGCTGTTTCAATCCGGCTATCCTCAGGCCCTAAATTGTTTTCCTGGGCATCCAGCTCTTCTGTCGTATCAACAGGGCTGCCCGCTTGCGTATCAAGAAATCTGCTTTTTATTTCAGCGTCGGTATCAACGGGAGAATGATTATTTTCTGCTTCTGTCTGTTCTTTGATTTTAAGCCACTTGGAATGAGGGGGTCTTGCCATGATACATCTCACAAATCGTGTGTATGATTTTAGTATAGAAGCACAGACGCCTGGAGATGAATTAAAATACAATATAACAAGCGGCTATTTGCTCACGTAATCCGCCAGTAATTTTTGAAAATCGGCCTTCGTCAGCGGTTTCATAAATAAATCATTCATTCCTGCCGAGAGCGCTTCTTCATTCATGGCATGAACAGTGAGCCCAATTATAGGAACAGGTTTTTTATTATTTAAAACTTCCCAGTCTCTGATCCTGGTGGCCAGCTCCAGGCCGGAAAAATCAGGTAATCCCAAATCAGTGATGATCAGATCAAATTGATTTTCGGTAGCCAAACTAAACGCCAGTTCAGCATTATCGGCAGATAGCCAGCGACACTGGCTTTGCTTGGCTAAACTTTGAATTGTGGTCAAAGCAATTAAATTATCCTCTACCAACAATATGAAAGGAATTGGCATTCTTTCAGATCCTTATAAGCCATTTACAGCGAAATTAATACAGCAATTCTTTAGATGTAATGGCTATGATTCTCTTAAATTCAGAGAGAATTCATTAAACCGGATCATATTCCCGCGAGCAACACCTAAGCGTCATCTTACATCCTCTCGCCCCTCAGGGGAGAGAGTCAGAGAGAGGGGTTTAAAAATCAAACCCTCACCCTAGCCCTCTCCCAATTTGGGAGAGGGGATTTTCGCTTAAGTTGAAGCCTATTCGCAGCAATACGACCCAGCCTGGCTAAACACTCTCATTAACACCCATGTTTGATCTTCAATCCTTTATAGGATTATAGTCCGAGGAATAACTAGTGTCATAATAATCTATAGCATTAAATTGCGCTGATCATTAGTCAATAGCGAGCGCAACAAACTTATAAAATATATCGAGCCAAATCCTCATCATCAACCAGTTTACCCAAGTGCTTTTCAACGTAGGCTGCATCAATGTGAACCGATTCACCTGATTTATCCGTTGCCTCAAATGAAATAACCTCTAAAAGACGTTCCATAACCGTATAGAGACGGCGGGCGCCAATGTTTTCAGTACGTTCATTCACTTTCCAGGCCACTTCAGCAATACGGCGAATACCGCTATCGCCGAAGGTCAGCGTTAATCCTTCAGTAGCCATTAATGCTGAATACTGCTCGGTTAATGATGCGCTTGGCTCAGTAAGAATACGGACGAAATCTTCCACGCTTAATGCCGACAGCTCCACACGAATGGGCAGACGTCCCTGAAGTTCAGCAATCAAATCCGAAGGTTTCGCGACATGGAATGCACCGGAAGCAATAAATAAAATGTGATCCGACTTAATCATTCCATATTTGGTTGACACAGTAGAACCCTCCACCAAAGGCAGGAGATCCCGCTGAACCCCTTCTCTGGAAACAGAACTGCTCATTCCAGTGTCTGCGCGCTGGGCCACTTTATCCAGCTCATCAATAAACACAATGCCGTGCTGTTCGACCTTTTCAATAGCCCGTTGCTTTATATCATCCTCATTGATTAACTTTGCCGCCTCTTCTTCACGCAAAATTTTCATGGCTTTGGAAATGATCATTTTACGGGTTTTAGTCCGGCCGTTGCCTCCCACTTGCTGAAACATCGATTGCAGCTGGCTGGTCATTTCTTCCATACCCGGAGGGGCCATAATCTCAATGCCTACGGGTGAAGAAGCAATTTCTATTTCAATTTCATTATCATCCAGCTTACCTTCCCTCAGCTGTTTACGAAAAACCTGCCGGGTTGAGTTCTCTTTTTCGCTGGCGAACGTGGCACCACGAGCGGCAGGAAGCAAGGCATCCAGTACACGCTCTTCAGCCGCATCCTCTGCCAGATGCTCTACTTTTCGCATCGCATTTTCGCGTTCCTGCTTAATAGCGATATCAGCCAAATCTCTGATAATTGAATCGACATCACGCCCAACATAGCCTACTTCAGTAAACTTGGTAGCTTCTACTTTGATAAAGGGTGCTTGCGCCAGTTTGGCCAGGCGTCGTGCAATTTCAGTTTTACCAACGCCAGTTGGACCAATCATCAGAATATTTTTAGGCATAATTTCATTGCGCAATGAGTCATCCTGAATCTGCATGCGCCGCCAGCGATTCCGTAAGGCAATTGCTACTGCTCTTTTGGCTTCATCCTGACCAATAATATATCGATCTAACTCCTGTACGATCTCACGTGGAGTCATCATAGTATTACTCATGCTCACTATCCAATTCTTCAATGGTTAAATTATGGTTGGTGTAGATACAAATCTCACCTGCAATTTGCAGACTTTTTTCCACGATTTCCCGGGCTGATAATTCGGTGTTTTCCAGCAAAGCGCGTGCGGCAGACTGAGCGAATGGACCTCCGGAACCAATCGCAATGAGTCCATGTGCTTCCGGTTCAATCACATCACCATTTCCGGTAATAATCAGAGAAGCCTTATGATCGGCAACAGCCAGCAGAGCCTCCAGACGGCGCAGCATTTTATCGGTTCGCCAGTCTTTTGCCAGTTCAACTGCTGCGCGAACCAAATGGCCTTGGTGCATCTCAAGTTTTCGCTCAAATCGTTCAAATAAAGTGAAGGCATCTGCCGTACCGCCAGCGAAGCCCGCGATCACCTTGTCTTTATAAATACGGCGTACTTTACGGGCATTTCCCTTCATCACCGTGTTACCCAGTGTCACTTGACCGTCGCCCCCAATAATTACTTTATTCCCTCGTCGTACCGAAAGAATCGTAGTACCGCGATATTGCTCCAAGGCTGATTCCTCTTTTAAAAGTCAAAGCTGTCAAATGGGGATTGATTAGTCATTTTCAATAGATATTGAAATATTTTTTATGAGCCTCAGGCGGTGCTGCTCAATCAGGCTGGCAAGTCAGGCAGCCCTGCTCTTCGCAGAGCTGGCAAAGGCCTTTCAATTCAATAGCTGCTTGCCCCAGGTTGAAATGAGAATTTTCAGTGATCTGTTTGAATAATTGCCTGAGCTGGTTATCATACACTTCCTGCACCTGATGGCAGTGATTACAGACCATCAAGAGTTCGGATGGCAAATGCTGCTCTGGCTGCTGGCAAAGGGTATAACACTGTATCGACTCTACTTTGTGCACTAATCCTGCAAAAACGAAATAATCCAGCACCCTGTAGACGGTAGGCGGCTGCGCATTAATTTTCGTTTCCAGCAGCAATTCAAGAATCTCATAAGCCTTTAAGGGCCTGTTTGCCGACCAAAGAATGTAGAGGATTGATTTGCGAAGAGAGGTCAGTCGTTTAACAAGTCCATTACAATATTGATTAAAGCGCTCAGGATACATTGTCAGGGGCTGCTGTCTTAAGAAAAGAGACGCCGTTTTCCAGTGGCTCAATAGCGAGATATTCGGCAATACTTTGGCCAATATCAGCAAAACTGTCTCTTCTGCCAATAAAGCAGCTGGGAGTATTCTTGCCAAAAGCGAGAACCGGAATATGTTCGCGGGTATGATCAGAACCCGGCTGAGTGGGATCGCAACCATGATCTGCCGCTATTACGACCAAATCGTCTGGTTGCAATATTGACAGAAGTTCAGGCAGGCGCACATCAAACGCTTCGAGAGCCCGTGCATAACCAATAACATCGCGGCGGTGTCCAAAAGAAGAATCAAAATCGACAAAATTCGTAAAGACCAGACTACCCGATGGTGCTGTATTCATAGCCTTCAGAGTTGCATCGAACAGGGCCATATTGCCGTCAGCTTTAATGGTTTGAGTTAAACCCTGATGGGCATAAATATCAGCTACTTTTCCGATTGCAATCACTTCCCGATTATTTGCTTTGAGCTTATCCAGTAAGGTGGGTGCCGGCGGCAATGTAGCGTAATCTTTACGATTCCCCGTTCGAGTGAATGCTCCCGGCTTGCCGATAAAGGGTCGTGCAATCACCCGGCCAATCTGGTACTCATCCACCAGGCGCCTTGCCACTTCGCAAATCTCGTACAGCCTGTCCAAACCAAAATAATCTTCATGGGCCGCAATCTGGAACACGCTGTCAGCGGAGGTATAAACAATTGGCTGATTGCTTAGAATATGCGCTTCACCCAATTCATCAATAATGTGGGTGCCGCTCGCATGTTTAAGCCCCAGTACCCCGGCGATTTTGGTTTCTCTGATAAAATCAGCGATCAATTTTTCGGGGAAACAGTTTGGGGTATCTGGAAAATAGCCCCATTCAAATAAAACAGGAACCCCTGCCAGCTCCCAATGTCCGCTGGGTGTATCTTTACCCAGACTCTGTTCCACCGCATAACCATAATAGCCTTGAGGCTCATCCAGAGTAGTCAAATCGATACGTGGAATACCGGTACTCGCCAATGCCGCATGATAGAGCCCCAGGCGCGCCAGATTAGGAAGCATCAATGGACCCTGACGAACATTTTCGCGGTCGGCTTGCCCCTCGGCACAGGCAGCGTGAATATGGCCAAAGGTATCAGCGCCCTGATCACCATAGCGGATTGCATCCTGACTCGCGCCAAGACCGAAAGAATCCATCAATAATATACAAACGCGACCCAACATATTACGCCTCCACATGCCGGCCATGAGTTTCTCTTAATCCCCATAGAGAAAACAGTGCGACTAATAAGCCTATAGGCAAAATGATGGCAGCAAATTGGTAATCGCCTAACGAATAGACTGGTGTACCGCCGTGCATTTGCATTTCCCCATGACTCATTAATAGCACACTAAAGAGATTCTGATAAATAATGTAGCCACCCTGGGTTAAAATCGAGATTACGCTGACAGCAGTCGCTGTAATCGATATGGGACTACTTTCTGCAACCAGCGCATAGCTAATGACCTGACCTGCCGTAAAAAATCCCAGCAGAAAAAATAAAATCTTCATTACTGGCAGAGAAACCGGGGCATAAAGCACGACCAGTAATGTAGCCAGCGATGCAATGACGCTAACTTTCATAGGTAATATCCTCAGACCCAGCTTGTCGGAGATCCAGCCAATGAATGGGCCACCAATGATTGCACCAAGGAATAGCAAGGTATTCACCATTGACGCATCATCTTTACTGACTCCCAGGCGCTGTACCAGATACAAAGAACCCATCATGGCACCAAATACTGCAATTGCCATATTCATCAGACTGGTATATAGCGCGGCCCTTAAGGTTTGAGGATTCAGATAGGTTTGTTTAGCAACTGAAAGTACATTCAGTGATTGAGAGGAAGAGGATGGCTTGACTTGTTTTTTCTCGATAATGCCAAAGAACATTAAGCATAATATAGCCATTCCCAGCCATCCTACCTGAATCAGCGCATCCCGCCAGCCAACCTGTGATACCAGCTTGGTTAAAGGATATTGGGCTAACATGCCGCCAGTCATGGCTATGGTCACGATAATACCGGTAACCATGGCCATCTTGCGAGGAGGAAACCAGCGCGAGGCCAGGCGAATTGGGCCAAGAAAGCAAAAAGCGCTGCCAATACCAGTAATAAAGCGGCAAAGTAATGCCAGATAAAACGATTGAGCATTTGCCAGAATAAATGTGCTTAAAACACACAAAAACATGGCCAGCAATACTGTTTTTTTAGTGGAATAGGTATCTAAAACCAGACCCGCTACGAACAGGAAAATTACATTGGAAACATAGTAAATGCTGGACAAAAAAGCCATTTTATCAGCCTGAATATGAAAATCCTGCATGATGTTGTCAGCAATGGAGGCAAACATATTGCCCTGAATAAATTCATAAAAGAAAAATAGAGAAGCGCTCACACAAACCAACCAGGGGAGCAATGACTCACGAAGTTTTCCAGTTTCTCGGTATTCTTCCACCATATGCATGTTCACTCCTTAATTAATACGGTTGCAGTAAGTTTCGCGTATGAGCATAGAGGCAATAAATGCCAGGATGATAGCTAAGGGAAACATCCACATTGCAAACTGAAAATCCGCCGTTGAGTAATTTTGTGTGCCACTGCCCGCATGGTGTTGAATCAGGAAGCCAAATAGAACCTGTCCAATACCACCGCCACCCATAATAAGCACTGAGGCAATACCCGTTGCAGCACCCGTATTTTCAGACGTATTGCTTTCTGCTATCAATGGATAGCTAATTACCTGCGTGCTGGTAAACAAACCCAGCATAAAAAAGAGAGCGCTTAGCTGGAACTGCGATAATTCCATATTGAAAAAGAGCGGCATTACCACGATTAAACTGCCTATAGCACCTGCGATCATTAATAGCTTTCGGCGTCCCTGGTAATCGGAAAGCCAGCCCACCAGCGGGCAGCCAATAATACTGCCAATGAAAATCATACTGACTACATTACTGGCAGCCATTTCTGATAACTGATGCGCTTTCTGAAGATAACTCGCGCCCCATAAAGCGCAAAGCACCATAATCGGCAAATTCAGAAAAGAAGTATATAAACCCGCTAACCAGGTTTGAGAGTTGCTTAAAGCCTGGAAAAAGCCAGGCAGTAATTCAGGCCGGGAAGCAGAACGAGAAACATTGCTTTTATGGGGGCTGTCCTGAATATTGATAGCAATCCATGCTAACAGCAGCCCGCCTACGGCGCTGTCAATCAGCAAGGCGTTTCGCCAGCCGAAATTATTAACTAACTGAGCCAGAGGCGTATGCGCTGTCATCCCTCCCAAAAAGGCCATAGTTACTAAAGAACCAATCACAAATGCCTGACGGCGCGGAGGAAACCAGCGTGAAACCAGCACTACACAGGATAAAAAACAAAACGCATTTCCAATCCCGGATAAAAAATGAAATATAGAGGCTAAGAGAAACGAATGAGTGACTGCAAAACCCAAAGTGCCAGCCACACAGATAAACATGGCAGTCAGAATGACCCGACGCGGTGAAAATCGATCGAGAATCAATCCTGCCGGCAGCAGAAAAAGAATGTCCGCCCACAGATACATGCTGGACATCCAGCTTAGCTGGGCCGCATTCAGGTTGAAATCATCCCGTAAGGGCTGATTGATTACATCAAAAATGTTTAGCTGAAAAAATTCATAGAAGAAAAATAAACCTGCAGAAAGACAAACCAACCAGGCTTTCATACCACCACGAGGCACACCAACTACACCCGAATCCAAGGCCAATGAGTCAGACAAGCATTCCCCCAGAAAATAGACGCCAAAACTGGGGCGCATTATATCAAATATTTGCGTTAAATGGTATCGCTATTGGACAAATAACTTGCAATTTAATCCCAGCTCCCCGCAGGATGCAAGAAGGCATCGCTTGCTGCACTGAAGCAATAACGATTATCCATTATTTTGCATTTTTGTTTTTATCGGCCTAATATGTGGATTACTTAAAAATAAGTAAAGAGGACTAAAATGATTCCCGCAAAAGGATATGCTGCCCTGCAACCTAAAAAAGAACTTACTCTCTACAATTTTGAACGCCGCGCTCCTGGCGATCATGATGTACTAATCGACATTAAATATTGTGGTATCTGCCATAGCGATATTCATCAGGTTCGGGAAGAATGGGGAACAGGACTGTTTCCAATGGTTCCTGGACATGAAATAACCGGGATTGTCCGTAAAGTGGGCGCCAAAGTCAGCCAATTTAAAAAAGGCGATCATGTCGGCGTGGGCTGTTTTGTTGATTCCTGCCGGCATTGTGAAAACTGTCAGGGGCATGAGGAACAATATTGCCGGGAAGGCACGACTTATACCTATAACAGCAAGGAAAGAGTTAACGGACATACCACTCAGGGCGGATATTCCAATGCCATCGTGGTCGATGAAAATTATGTTCTGCGGATTCCAGAAAACATACCTCTGAATAGCGCAGCACCTCTTTTATGTGCGGGAATCACGCTCTACTCTCCCCTGAGGCACTGGAATGCGGGCCCAGGTAAAAAAGTAGCCATCATTGGATTAGGCGGCCTTGGGCACATGGGAGTCAAGCTTGCACATGCAATGGGTGCCGAAGTGACGGTCCTTAGTCAATCGATGAAAAAAGAATCCGATGGGAAACGATTGGGAGCTGACCATTTTTATGCGACCAGCAATCCCGAAATCTTTTCCAAACTCGCTAATCATTTTGATCTGATTATCAACACGGTGTCTTCAGCGATTAACTGGGGTGATTATATGCAACTTCTGAAAACCAATGGAACAATGGTTATTCTTGGCATTCCACCCGAAAATGTGCCTATGGTTGCCATGCCGCTGATTGCGCAAAGACGAAGTATAGCAGGCTCATTAATCGGTGGAATTAAACAAACTCAGGAAATGCTCGATTTTTGTGGTAAACACAATATCAGTTCCGACATTGAACTCATTCCCATCGATTATGTGAATGAAGCTTATGAGCGCATCCTCAAGAGTGATGTGCGCTACCGTTTTGTAATTGACATGCAAAGTCTCAATGATGATCATACATTGATGTAATACCTCATTTTTTCAAGGAGAGAAGTTAATGGCAAAAGTACTTTGTGTTCTTTATAAGGATCCCGTAAACGGCTATCCCAAATCTTACGCCAGGGAAGATATCCCTGCGATTAATAGCTATCCTGGCGGTCAGACCGTTCCAAACCCTGAACACATTGATTTTAAACCGGGCGAGTTATTAGGTTCAGTCTCCGGCGAATTGGGTTTGCGTCCTTTTTTGGAAAAAATGGGGCATCAGTTGGTGGTTACCGCCGACAAGGAAGGACCAGATTCTGAGTTTGAAAAAGAGCTGGTTGATGCCGATGTAGTGATTTCCCAGCCCTTCTGGCCTGCTTATTTAACTGCCGAGCGGATTGCCAAAGCAAAAAATCTGAAGCTGGTGATTACGGCCGGCATCGGTTCTGATCATACAGATTTAAATGCAGCGATAGCAAAAGGCATCACGGTGGCTGAAGTCACTTACTCCAATAGCATCAGCGTCTCTGAGCACGTGGTGATGATGATACTGGCGCTGGTGAGAAATTACATTCCCTCCTACCAATGGGTAATTAATGGAGGCTGGAATATTGCCGATTGCGCTGCCCGTTCTTACGATCTTGAAGGAATGACGGTTGGATCTCTTGGCGCTGGAAGAATTGGTCTTGCGGTCATGAAACGTTTGAAACCTTTTGATGTAAAACTGCATTACACTGATCAGCATCGTTTGCCAGAAGCTACCGAAAAAGAATTAGGTCTGGTTTACCATGAAACACTGGAATCGATGATCCCGCTTTGTGATGTGTTCACCATTAATGTGCCTTTGCATGCTGAAACAGAACATTTGGTCAATGACGCATTAATCGACAAAATGAAAAATGGCGTGTATATCGTCAATACTGCAAGAGGCAAAATCTGCGATCGCGATGCCATAGCCAGAGCGTGCAAGAATGGAAAAGTCGCAGGTTATGCAGGCGATGTATGGTTCCCGCAACCCGCTCCGGAAGATCACCCCTGGCGCTCCATGCCTCACCATGCCATGACCCCTCATATCTCCGGAACAAGCTTGTCTGCCCAGGCCCGGTATGCCGCAGGTACCCGTGAAATACTGGAGTGCTGGTTTGCAGGAAAACCGATTCGCGACGAGTATTTAATTGTCGATAAACACCAGCTTCGGGGTGCAGGCGCTCATTCCTACACCAGCGGCAAAATAACAGTCGGTGAAAATTAAATCCCCGAGCGTTATCATCTAATGAGAATAGCAGGTCGGTCACTATGGCTAATGGCACTGTTTTAAGGCTTTAATCTACTCCCCACGTCCCTCGGCTTGAGTCCGAGGGATCCAGGCATCTCATGCTTTCTTAAAAGCATAGGGTATAACAAAACACAGGGATAGAAACAAATATCCCCGCAGCATATTGATCAACAATTCTTCACAATGGTTGAAATTTACAATATCACTGGTTATACTCAGCAAACTTTTGACTCTATTGGAACTTTTAGTTATGGCGTCCAACTTTTCTGAAGAACGATACAAAGCTCTGATATCGCAGGCTATTGAAGCAATTGAGCAGAATGATCTGCAACAACTGAAAAAACTTCTCAACCAATCCTATAAGGGACTTTTACCAGTACTTACAAGAAAAGGGCGGGGAGTCACCTTCTCAACCAGAGAAGGCATGGTTCCTTATTTGAATACTCGCAATGAGAAAGCCTTTTTAAGAGATCTGGCGATTCAAAAAGATCATGTAGACATCGTTGATTTTTTATTCACTGATGGCATGGGGGTCCGGACTGAATTAAACTGCGTTGACGTGGTAAGCGATGAAGTTCGTGAGAAGTCTTATAGAGGACACTTTCTGAATAAGGCTTTGGAATACAATAGCAGGAAGGTTATCGATCATTTGCTCACAAAAGGCTTTTCGCTTTCTGTAGAACAATTAAAGCAGTACGCCAGAAATAATAATGCAGAACAGTATTTAAATGCAGTCAACCCTCTATTAAACAAACTTCCTGCCTTGGCTCAAAAAGCGGATAGTCTTCACAGTCGGGAATACTACCGCGAATCTGAACGAGTTCGATCGCTGGAACTTTTTATACGAAATCAAATTAAATTGTATATTGATTTCTGTATTGCTCTGCCTGAAAAAAGTGCAGAACACTTGGAAAAGCAGCTTAAATCACCCTGCTATCCATTCACTTCCACTGTGAAAGATGAACTCAGGGACCACAGGGGATATAAAGAATTTTTTGCAAACCTTATGATTACAATATCCACACTATTTATCGCAAATATTTATCAGGCAGTTGCCACAAAAGGCGAATCGTTTTTCTTTAAATTCAATACAGACTCTGTAAATCAGTTAACTGAAGTGCAAAGCAGCCTTACTGAATGCAGCCTTTGATAGTCAAAGGCTTGCAGCAAAGTTGTTATGCCAGTCTGGGCCTATCAGATGATTGTGGCGATAACTGATTGCAAAGACAGTCATGTTACCGCGTCCGCTGTGTGCGAAGTTTTATGCCTTGACAGGGTTCGATAGCTAAGCTTTTAAAATCAATTGCTTTCCAGAGCGAGAAGGAATTTTTTCGCCGGGTAATAAAACACCCACTAAATTTAATGGATCTACCGCAAAGATAGAAATTTCCTGCGCCTCAGATTGAGCGGGAGTGGCTCGTAATGAATCTACGGCATAAGCCAATGCAAACTGTTCACCGGTAAAGCCGCTGATAAATCGCCCGCCGCGGATTTCCCCCTGTGCTTCCAGTCGACGAAAACCGCTTAGCAATTCTGACCAGGACGCCGCGATTTTTTCCCGCATAACAATCTCGCGAAAACAGACCCCGTAGCGCTTTAGCAGGATTCGACAGATGGATTCAATACGCCGCTCTGGCTCTACTGGCTTAGCGGCACGCAATAAGGACCAGCGTCCCTGGCTGAATAAATTATGGCGGCGAGGACGTCGACCGGTCCGCCGCTGCGGGTCTATCATGGCACGTAAATTATCGAAGCTGTCAGCACTTATCAAACCTGCCGCCACCAACTCCCAGAGCGCATTTTCAACTTCTGTCTTTAACTTCTGCACATCACTGACAATATCGCTGAAGAATGAAGCGCCATGCGTTTGCAGGTAGGTATAAACCACTTGGGCGTTATAGCTTAAACTTTTTAATTCCTCTGCAGTATAGGCGGATTTTCCAGCCAGCCAGCCTGATTCTTCCCGGATTAAAAAGGTTATAGGCGTGACACTGTTCGCCTGAATCGACTTGTAACTGCTAATTTCAAGATCCTTCTCTTTCAGGGAGGATTCAATACTGGGATGGAGGCTGGGTCTGCCCCACATGACTACCCCCGAGAGACAAAGCCTGTCCAGCAAATCCGGACTGTAGTCACTGATCCGTTTGGCAAAAATCTGCTTTTCCCAGGCATTTGCCGGAATTTCATAGGCCTGTAACTGGCGGATGACTTCTAAAACACCCTGCTCACCCTTAAGCTGGCTTTTGCCGGTGATATGCTGCCATTTAGCCAGCCAACGAATAAATTGCAGAGCGCTTACCGGTTCAATTTCCTTTCGTAATTTCGCCAGTGTCTGCTGATGAATTCTTGCCAGTAGACGCCGTTCACACCACTCCATTACGCCCTGGTTTTGTCGAAAATGTCCTCGTAGAATCTGACCGCTTGCTTCCAGTTTTAACAGACCATTATTGATCTGGCTTTCAGGTAACTTTAATAAATCGACAAGCTCGCTTACATTAACTGGGCCAAGATGCTGCATCCACCCTCTCAGCATCATCAGCAAGGCATCATCTGCATCATAGACTTGACTATCCCAGTCGATTAAATCCTTTGAAAACACTGCTGAAGGATAAATGGCCTGATACCCATTCTTTTTCTCGGTGGCAACCCAGAATGCCTGACCGTTCACCAACGCGGTACCAGCACGATTCGCATTCTGCAATTGTTCAAAAAAAACAGACCAGCTATCAGAGATGCGCAGATTATCACAGGAAAGACCAATCATCGTTTGCAGAAAATCATGCAATTCGTCCGCGTTTCTGATGTCAGGCCAGGCCTGTCTTTGTACATCGGCAATCACTTCCGCATCAAGCTGCCCCATATTGCCCTGCAGCCATTCGGGTAAAATCCGCCGCATGGCCACTGCCCTCGTTCGCCGCTCCTCCAAGGGCGCATCGTCAAGGAAAGCATAAGGGTTTGCATTGAGGATCTCATGCGAAAATACTGAGGGGGTTGGCGTATCCACGGCGATACAGTGTATCGTTCCCGCTTTAATCGCTTTAAGCAGTTCACGCAAACCCTCAATATCCATCGCTTCGGTCAGGCAGTCTTTCATGGTTTCATCGATCAAAGGATGTTCAGGCAACTCCACATCCTTTCCACCCAGATTGTCCTGACAAGCGGCGGCTTGAGGGAAAACTGCAGCCAGAAGATCATCTGCACGCATGCGTAATATATTAGGCGGCACTTTGCGGCCATTGCGGTATCGCATTAAAGCCAAAGCCCTGATTGCATCCCAACGCCAGCGGGTTGTGAAAACAGGTGATTGCAAAACTGCCTGCACCAGGACCTTCTTTATTGTTGCCGGATGGAGAAACTGAAAAACATCTTCAAGCGGAAAGCTGTGTTGCTCGGCTAAAGAGATTGCTAACCCATCGTCCGTTGCCGCAGCCTGTAACTCAAAATTAAAGGAACGGCAGAAACGTTTGCGTAATGCCAGCCCCCAGGCCTTATTGATACGCGCACCAAATGGGGCGTGAATAATTAGCTGCATTCCGCCTGACTCATCAAAAAACCGCTCGGCGATAATCGTCTTCTGGCTGGGAACTGCCCCTAATAAAGCACGTCCTTCAAGGACATAATCAATCATTTGGCCCGCAGCGTAATCACTGACATGACAGTGGGCGGTTAACCATTCCCTTGCTTTTTTCTGAATTGCAGAGTCAGTAGCTGTTGGTATTGGAAGTAATTCATCTATTTTGTTTCTTAAGCTGGAAACCTGTAAAGACAATTCATTACTACGGGCTGGTGCTTCCCCCAGCCAGAACGGCACTGTGGGTGCTGCACCCTGAGCGTCCTCAACAATGACTCTTCCTCTGGTATTTTCAACTTTGTACACCCTCCAGGACGTATTGCCCAACAGAATGACATCGCCGCGATGGCTTTCCACAGCGAACTCCTCATCGAGAGTACCGACTACAATTTCTTCAGGAGCGGCAATGACCGTAAATAAATTGGTTTCCGGAATTGCACCGCCATTCATAATGGCCGCCATGCGGCTGCCTCTTCGCCCCTTTACGATGCCATTGATTCGATCACGAAAGAGATAAGCTCCGTAGCGCCCGCGAGAAGCGGCAATGCCTTCGCTTAGCATTTCCAGAACGGTATTAAAAACCTCTCTTTTCAAATGACGGTAAGGATAACTGCGTTTCACTAATTTGAATAATTCCTCTTCGCTCCATTCGTCGGTGGCGCAAGCCGCTACTATCTGCTGTGCCAGAATATCCAACGGCTGCTCGGGTATTATCAACCGATCCAAATCACCGCTGTAGATGCCATATACCAAAGCGGCACACTCCAGCAGCTCATCGCGGGTAGTGGCAAAAAAATGGCCTCTTGAAATTGCGCCGTGCCAATGGCCGGCACGGCCCACGCGCTGTAATGCAGCAGCCAAGGCCCGTGGTGATCCAATCTGGCATACCAGATCCACCGTACCAATATCAATGCCAAGTTCTAAAGACGCGGTTGCCACAATTACTTTTAAGGCGCCGGTTTTCAACCCATTTTCGGCTGCCAATCGTAATTTGCGGGATAAACTGCCGTGATGGGCGGCCACCAATTCCTTGCCTATGCGGTTAGCAAGGTGATGCGACATGCGCTCTGATAGTTTCCGTGTATTGACAAAGACCAGCGTGGAGCGATTCTGCATGGCCAATTCTGCTACGCGATCATAAATTTCATCCCAGACATCATTGGAAGTGACAGCCTCCAGCGCGGTTTTAGGAACCTCTACCTTAAGATCCAGATGGCGCTGATGACCGATATTAACGATATTCGGAACGGCTCGGGAACTGCCGCTTAAAAATTTAGCCACTTCTTCGATAGGTTTTTGGGTCGCAGATAAGCCAATCCGAACCGGCAATTCATAGGTCAGTTTTTCCAGACGCTCGAGAGACAAGGCCAGATGAGTGCCGCGCTTACTATTAACCAGAGCATGGATTTCATCGACGATGACAGTGCGAACTGTTTTTAACAAAGCCCGACTCTTTTCTGCAGTCAGCAACAAATAGAATGATTCCGGTGTTGTTACCAGAATATGAGGCGGCTTTTTCAACATCGATTGCCTGTCCTTTGCCGGTGTGTCGCCAGTTCTGACGGCCACCCGAATATCATCCATTATTATGCCCGCCGCATTCGCATTCTCCTGAATTTGCTTTAAAGGGCCAAGAAGGTTCTTTTGGATATCATTGCCCAGGGCTTTCAGAGGTGAGATATAAATCACTTCGGTTTGATTCTCCAATCTGTTTTCCACTGCCGCGCGCATCAGTTGATCAAGGCAAACCATGAAGGCAGCAAAGGTTTTGCCCGAACCGGTTGGCGCAGAAATTAAAGTATGCTCGCCAGCCAGGATTCCTGGCCAACCTTCAATCTGCGGTGCGGTAGGCGTCTCAAACTGATTAACGAACCATTCCTTAATTAAGGGATGAGCCCAATCGATACTATGTGGATAGGAAGAGATCATGGCTATAGTATAGCAAATCTCGGCTTCTAAAAGGGCAAACCTGAGATTTGCAAAAAACCGATTTCAATCCTAAGTTTATTAAATGACAGGGAATAGTGAGACCCAACATGCTAGCCTTCGACCAGGATAAAGCAGAACAATTTTCGCAACATTTATTATTGCTTCTGAACCACGCCGCTTTAGCTTTAATGATATCAATAGGCCATCGCAGTAAACTCTTCGATGTAATGAGTACAATGGACGCGGCAAATAGTGACGCAATTGCCCAGAATGCAAACTTAAATGAACGCTATGTCCGGGAGTGGCTCAATGCGATGGTTACAGGCGGCATCATTGATTATGATACGCAGCAAAAACTCTATTCTTTACCAGCGGAACATGCCGCGTTTCTAACCCGGGCAGCCTCTCCGAATAATATTGCGGTGATCGCCCAGTTTATTCCTATACTGGCCAACGTAGAAGATTTAATCCTGAATGCGTTTATCCATGGCGGCGGCGTGCCTTATGAAGCCTATCACCGTTTTCACAGCGTCATGGCTGAACAAAGCGGACAAACTATTTATCTGGCTTTACTGGATAAGATTATTCCCTTAGTCAATGGTTTGAGAGAACAACTCCAGCAAGGGATTAAAGTGCTCGATATTGGCTGCGGTTATGGACGCGCGCTTAGCTTAATGGCCGAAAATTTTCCCAATAGCCAGTTTTATGGATTTGATTTATGTGAGGAAACCATTGACCATGCCAATGCACTGGCCCTGCAAAAAGGCCTGACTAATCTTCATTTTATGCGTAGGGATTTAGCGAAATGGCATGAACAAAATCAATACGATTTGATTACCAGCTTTGATGTTATTCATGATCAAGCCCGTCCAAAGGACGTCCTCAAGGCTGTTTATGAGGCCTTAAAACCACAAGGAGTGTTTCTGATGCAAGATATAAAGACTTCCAGCCAGGTGGAAAAAAACACTAATCACCCTATTGCCCCCCTGATTTATACCATTTCATGTCTGCATTGCATGACGGTTTCCCTGTCACAAAATGGAGCGGGGCTGGGGGCCGCCTGGGGAGAGGAACTGGCGGAGGAAATGTTAAAAGATGCCGGATTTACCCGGATTGAAAAAAGCTATCTTGAACATGACATCATGAATACTTATTACATTGTTCACAAATAAAGGATTTTGCTTAAAATTCAATCTATATTTTAAACAGGCTATTTTCGCAGGTTAAAGGTCATGAACTCTTTGCATCAGGCTCTTGTCGTGTGTTCTTTAAGCCTGATTATTTCTATTAGTCAGGCCCAAACTGTTCCAACTCAGCCTGGCACACTGCTTAATGATATCCATTCCGGCTTAAATCCTACTCAGCATTTACAAGTAATTCATCCGGTTTCAATAACAGAAATTCAAAATACCATTCAGAAAGCCAGGCAGAAGGGTTTATCAATCAGTATTAGCGGCGGTCAACATTCAATGGGCGGACAACAATATGGCAGAGGCACTATGAATCTGAATATGTCTCGCTTTAATAAAGTAATCGGTCTTGACAGTGACAAAGGGATTGTCGAAGTTCAGGCCGGCATTGAATGGCCAGAATTAGTTGCCTGGCTGCGTAAGAATCAAACTAATCCGCCACAGTGGGGAATCCGGCAAAAGCAAACCGGGGCGGACAAATTGAGTATTGGCGGCGCCCTGTCCTCCAATATTCATGGGAGAGGTCTTAATATGTCTCCCATAATTGATGATGTCGAATCGTTTACACTCGTGGATGCCAATGGAGATTTGCTGGAATGCAGCCGCAATCAGAACGCCGAGTTATTCAAACTGGTTATTGGAGGTTATGGACTGTTTGGCGTTATTGCAACTGTCAAACTGCGCCTGGCACCGGTAACCACACTTGAAAGAGAGGTGCAGGTAATTAATATCGATCAATTCATTCCTCTGGTAAGTCAGCGCATCAAAGAAGGTTATTTGTATGGCGATTTCCAGTTTGCAATTGATCCCGCCTCGGATGATTTCATGAAGAAAGGCATTTATTCATTGTATAAGCCAGTCAATATTCAAGTGGATACGCAAAAAGCACAGAAAGAATTATCCAATCAGGACTGGACAAAACTGCTGATATTAGCCCATAAAAACAAATCGGCAGCCTTTACAATTTACTCAAATTACTATCTGGGAACCAATGGTCAGCTTTATCGATCTGACACCCATCAAATGGGATTTTATTTAAATAATTATCATCAGCTGATTGACTCCAATTCCTCGGAAATGATTAGCGAAATTTATGTGCCAAGGGATCAGTTGGTTCCTTTGTTTAATCAATTACGCGGTGATTTTCGCAAATATAAAATCAATCTGATATACGGAACAATACGCCTGATAAAAAAAGACAATGAAAGTTATTTACCCTGGGCCACACAGGATTATGCCTGTATCGTTTTCAATTTTCATGTAGACCATTCAAAACAAGGCATAGCAAAAGCCCAGCATGATTTCCGATTAATTATCGACAGGGCTCTGGAGCATGATGGCAGCTACTTCCTGACCTATCATCGCTGGGCCAGAAAAGATCAGGTTCTTAAAGCATATCCGCAATTTATTGAATTTTTAAAACTCAAAAAGAAATATGATCCTGATGAAATTTTTCAATCCAACTGGTACCGTTATTACAAACAACTGTTTAATTGTAACTCCCCAGGTTGTGGATAAGTTTGATATTAATTCAATCAAATCGTCTCACGTCATCCTGAACGCAGTGAAGGATCTTCTGAATCTGGCTCAGTTCCAAGCAGTCTGAGATCCTTCGCTACGCTCAGGATGACGTACCTGGGGAGTTAGGTTTGATTTGGATAGCAGCACCTCTTAATGTTATAATCGCTGCAAATTCTTTGTTTATTTTCATATGAGACGCATCGCTTTTCTCTTTATTTTACTGCTCTTATCAATGCATGCCGACGCCCATTCACACTTTAAAAGCCGCATCGAATCTATTCCTGAATCGACTCAAATCTTGATGAAACAATATACATGGAAGCCCAGCTGTCCTGTTCCTATTAATCAGCTGGTTTTAGTTAAACTTTCTTACTGGGGATTTGATAAAAAAACACACCAGGGAATGCTGATTGTTCATCAGGATATTGCCCCGGAAGTGGTGGAAATTTTTCGCCGTCTGTACCAAAAAAAATACCCTGTTCAGCAAATGAAATTAATGGAAGAATATAAGGGCAATGACGAATTGTCCATGCAGGCGAATAATACATCCGCTTTTAACTGCCGCCAAGTGACCAATCAGCCGGACATCTATTCACAACACAGTTATGGACGAGCTATTGATATTAATCCTCTCATTAATCCCTATGTTAAAGGCGCTTTAATTTTACCGGAGCAAGCAAAGAATTTTGCAAGCCGAAAGCAATCCTATCCGGGAAAAATTGCAGAAAATACCCCGTTTTATCAACTTTTCAAATCCTATCACTGGGATTGGGGCGGCAGTTGGTTTGATTTGCAGGACTATCAGCATTTTGAAAAAAGAGCCAATGGAGAAAAAAGAAATCCCTACGGCTATTCCTGATTTAATTAGACCGCTATTTGCGCCAAAGGTTGTTTACCTGCCAAATCTGTGCTTAGTTTTAATGAGGGATATTTAAAATAACCGCAAACGGAGCTTGTGATTATGGCAAATGGAATCACTAAACTAGCTAAAGCAGCAAGAAAGAAATCAGGTAACTCCTGGGAACCTATGCAACATACTCGCAGTATTGTACAACGCTGGCATAAGCAATTACTGTCCGTCGATTTTTCAATTGAGGATATCAAAAGACTGGAAAATGAAATTCTTCAGGACAGCCGATTTCATCCAATTGATCTAAACTCCAATGAAAAAATAACTTACAGTGATAGCGCTTATACACAAAAAGAAGCCATGATTGATTTTGTTCTGGCTGTATGTCCTTATCTGTCATTACATGGCTTGCATCGACTGACGTCTTTAGCCTTAACCAAAGAAATCAATACTATTGATAATACCTTCTTGCGAAATAATGAACTGGCTCGTTATTTACTGGTTTATGAAGCAGGAATTTATGCCAGCAAACCCAATGAATTAGAAGCGATGTTATTGTCTCAGTTTAAAGAAATTGCCGATCATTTTAGCGAAGAAGGCTGGTTCAATGTCATCAATCATAGCATCTTGCAGACACTGGGTAATTTAAAAAGAGATTATACCGGCTTTGAAAACTTGCATCTGTCAGAAGGAGTTTCTCCGGAGATGATTCAACGCTTAAAGCACGCAGAATCTGAAATAGAAATATTCAAACCTGAGCTGGATCAGCCAGAGCTTCCTGAATGGTTTCATCCCCAAGGGGAACGAAAATGCCATCGTAAACTGCGCTTTTTTGGTTTTCGAGAAAAAGAAGCCTCGCAATCCTTTAGCCACCCTTCACAAAGTGCATCCAGGCTGGATTGAACACTGATGTGCCTTTGCCTTTTCGGGTAGCAACTTGCGATACTTATTTAGTGGCGGTGAAAAATAACATCTTACAGCGGGTATTTTACTTCCCTGAATTTCGTGATATTTTGCAGCATCGAAGTTCACAGAGGCTATTTCATGCCGCAGCTTCATTTGTCCTCTCAGGAGAAAAAAACAATTGTACTGGCTGCCTTAGGTGGAGCGCTTGAGTTTTATGACTTCATTATTTACGTCATCTTTGCTCCCTTAATCAGTGAAATATTTTTTCCACAAAGTGATCGCCTGGCCTCATTGATGAGCGTCTATGCGATTTTTGCGATTGGCTATTTTATTCGTCCGCTGGGCGGAATAATTTTCAGTCATTTTGGCGACAAATATGGGCGAAAAAAAACCTTCCTCGTTTCTATTGCCCTAATGGCAATTCCTACCTTTCTAATAGGTCTTTTGCCCACCTACGAGCAATTGGGTCTAGGCGCGAGCCTGCTGCTGATTATTCTTCGGGTTTTGCAGGGGCTGTCCATCGGCGGTGAAATACCTGGTGCACTGACCTTTACCTGCGAGCATGTTGCCAGAGAAAAGCGAAGTTTTGCCTGCGGTGTAATCTTCTCTTTTCTTAACATCGGTATCCTATTAGGCAATTGCCTAAGCCTGCTGCTTAATCAACTATTAACAGCAGAACAATTAGCCAGTTACGGCTGGCGTATCCCCTTCCTTTTAGGCGGTGCCTTAGGCCTTATCAGCTTTATTATCCGCCGTCAGCTCAGCGAAAGTCCCCTCTTCCAGGCCTTGCACTCACAACATAAACAAACCCGCCTTCCATTTTTTGAAGCCCTTGCTAATCACTGGCGGCAGATTTTGCAGGGAGTAGGACTTACAGTGTTAGCCTGTGCCGTTATTAATTTATTATTTCTCTATCTGCCGGGGTATTTGTCCAGCGTTTTGACTTATTCTAAACAACAGGCGAGTTTATTTAGTACCATTACTCTAGTAATCTATACATTCCTCATGCTCTTTTTCTGCTGGATGGGCGATCGCCTTGGCCGGCGTCGGCTTCTTTGTCTTGGCGCCCTCGGATTTAGTATTTTCGGCTATCTTATTTTCCTGATATTAAGTTTTGAAACAACAGCAAGCTTAAGTGCGGCGCTGCTGCTAATTGCCGTATTAAGCAGCATGATAATGGTTTATCCCAGTCTTTTGGTGGACTTATTCCCTACCTCCATCCGTTTTACCGGGATTGCAATAGCCTACAACATCACCTTCGCTATTTTTGGAGGATTAACTCCATTAATTGCAACGCTTTTAATCAAATATACTCAGAATAAGCTGGCACCGGGGTATTATTTAATTCTTTGTGCCTTACTCTGTCTCTTTTCACTCACGACAATCAGGACGTTGTGTTTTAACAAAAATGGCCCTGGTAAAATCCACAACGAATTATCCGCTTCTTTCGGAGAATAATATGAAACGATTGAGTAAACTGCTTATTCCGGCTTTCTTTCTAAGCTTAATTTTCTCGGGTAATGCCCAAGCCTGGTATGGTGTTTATGGCGGCGGAGGGTATAGAGATCACCATCATCACGGCTATGAGCGCGGTTATGGCTGGGGTGGTTTTTACGGTGGCGGCTGGGGTCCGGGACCGAATGTCATCATTAATATTCCAGCAGAACCCCGCTATTATGTGCCCTGCGAAACCGTGCGCATTTGCGATCAGGCCACCGAACAATGCTGGCTTGAACGACACTGCGGGTAGTAGAGTTTTCTAAAATTCTCTCTCCCTCAGGGAGAGAGTTAGATAGAGGGATTTAAAAATCAACCCTCACCCTCACTGCCACTAAGTTAAGAGAATTCTGCAATTAAATGTTGGGCCAAGAGCCCACCTACAATGATTCCCCGTAACTTAATGGCAGTATCTCTGAACATTATTTCTATCAGGCTGCTTGAGTTCGAGGGCATACACTTTGAATTGATGTTTCAGAATTACAATCTTTTTCCTCTCCGGTTTCAGCACCAGGCTTCATCAGCGGTATGTTTTCCAGTGCTTTAAGAAAACAAACAGAGTTTTTTCTGGTGGTTTCCAACTGGATAAATCCTGCTTTTTTATACAGGGATTGGGCTTGTTTAAGATTCGGCTCCGTACCCGCATAGATTGAGCTATATCCTTTCTTTATTGCCGCCGCCTGGATCTCCTCCAATATTTTTAAACCGAAGCCCTGCCCGCGAAGCTCCGGCAAAAAATACAGTTTTTCCAGAGCGCAGCTTCGATTGATTAAATCCGCTGAAAAGAATCGGTAGGCATTAGAATACTTCAAAGAAGCCGCATTGGGCCGAAAACCGCCCCCACCCAAAATGCATTGGGTTTCAGTATCTTCAATCACAAAATAAACGCCTCCCTCTTTATGGATGAAACCATAAAGATCGCTGATTCTATCTGGTAAGTTATCAATGTCATACCCCCCCCGACTGGCTATCCCGATATCCGTATTCGGTTAAAACATCAATGATAATTTTAGCCATACTCGCATTGTCCTCAGGCTTCATTTTCCTGATTATTTTCATACCATTCTCCTTAACAGTACTAAACATCACTTCATGAAATCATTACTCCTCATCCTATCAATAAACTTTTTTTCCGAGTGTTGTCTACAATAAAAGGATTGGCCATCAGTTATATTCTGGAGCAAATATGCCCTGGACCGAGTTGTTTAAGAAAATAGACGCAATCATCTTTGATTTTGACGGGGTTATTTTTGATAGCGAGTTCCTGCATTACCAAGCCTGCTGTCATGCACTAAAACCCTTGGGAACTCCACTGAGCTATGAGGAATATGTTGAGCATTATCTGGGCTTTGTGGATAAGGAAATGTTCCCTCGACTGATACACAATAAAAACTATAAATTATCGGCACAAGAGATTGATGACCTGATTGATAAAAAAGTCGCCGCATACACCCAGCTTATTCATTCCCGT
This sequence comes from Legionella sp. 16cNR16C, assembly GCF_021297775.1. Lineage (NCBI taxonomy): Bacteria > Pseudomonadati > Pseudomonadota > Gammaproteobacteria > Legionellales > Legionellaceae > Legionella > Legionella sp. 16cNR16C. The sequence goes on along the minus strand of NZ_JAJTMX010000001.1, from coordinate 213,145 downwards.
AATGAATTACCTTTAATTGCAGACTTCGAGGCGTTTCTTTTTAATGTGATTTCCAGGGTAAATCAGTTAGCCATTTGCAGCGGCTCTTCAAGAGCTGAAATATCAGCAGTGCTTTCCAAAGTCAGCCAGGGCAAACTGCTGCAATATTTTCACACCATCGTCACAGCTGATGATGTCAAAACGGGAAAACCCTCACCTGAAGGGTATTTATTGACTGCCAGCAAGCTGAATATTTCTCCAGATCGCTGCCTGGTCTTTGAAGATACTCCCCATGGGATTGATGCCGCCAAAAATGCTGGCATGCATGTTATTGGCCTGTTAACTACCTATAAGAATCATCATATTGCCAATGCGGATCAAATTGCCACAGGCTTCAGGCAATTGCTGGACGAAGCCCACCCGCTATGATTGAGGGCATTTAGTTGCTTCTCATTCTATCTTTGCTTAGAATAATCCCTCCTGCATTTCTCTTTAGATCGCCTGCTAAGAGATGGCCACTCGCAAAGACGATTCCCTAGCGATGCTATGGGCTGCCTTGTCGTTTTTCAGTTAGCTTATCGCCCCATTGGAGATTTCATAATGTTGGTTAAAGGACTATTTTTTATCCTGCTGCAATGCATAATCACCCCGTTATTTGCACACACTGCCGATGTTCGGCTGCCCAATCCCGAGTTATCATTAATCCAAAAGGCAGAACGTCTTGGTCCATTAAATCAGGGGAACAAACTTAGTTTTACTCTCTGGCTTAAATTGCGTAATCAAACACAGCTGGATCAGATAGTTAAGACTATATACGACCCGCAAAGCCCAGCTTTTCAGCAATTCCTGAATGCGGATGAAGTGAAACGTGATTATCTACCCGATGAGAATATGATCAGGGCAGTTACAAGCTATTTTAAGCATCGAGGCATGCAGGTTGAGCCGCTCTACTCCAACCTGAAAATTACCGGAACCGCAGGGCAAATCGAGCAGATTTTTCACATCAGACTGAATAATTATCGTTACAGAAACAAAATTGTCTATGGCAATGACCAGGCCCCACTGATCCCTCAGGAAATCGCCGCTCATGTGGCAGGAGTCAGTGGACTGAGCAACATCCCTTATGCAAGCCCAAAACGGAGGTTCAAACCCAAAGATGTTAATATCGACACCACACATTGGCAGCCAGAGGAAATAAAACTGCTTTGGGATTCATTTACCCCGGCCGCTCTGCCAACCACCACCTCTTTACAAGGGGTCTCCGGCAATCATCTGCGAACAGTCTATCAGCTTAATCAAATTCCCCCGGTTAATGGGGTAGCCATTGATGGAGCTAATCAAACTATTGTGATCATCGATGGTTGCGGAAACTCAACCCCAAACCAGATACTGAACCATGTTAATCATTACAATACAGAAAATAGCCTGCCCCAGCTTAATGCCAGTAACTTTGCGGTAGTCAAGCCTGACGGCTCTCCCTACACCGGCCCCTGTGCAAATCCCAATGGATGGGATGGTGAAATTATTCTGGATATCGACGCCTCACATACCATTGCTCCCGCCGCCAATATTGTATTGGTGATGACCGATGATGTGAACAACGCAGAAGTAGCGCATGCGCTGACCACTATCACCGGCAACCAATTTTCCATTGGCGGTTTTTCCAATGCCTATGTGGTATCCAACAGCTGGGATAATGATGTGGAACATCCATTTGAAATGCTGGAAGCCATTTTACAGCTTTCTGCAGCCCAGGGTTTAAGCGTCAACTTTGCGGCCGGCGACTGCGGTGATCAAACCTATGCCAGCAGTTGGCCATGCAGCATTATGGGGGCAGAGCCGAGCGTGCAATATCCGGTCAGCTCAGCTTTTGTAACAGCTGTAAGCGGCACCAGTCTGTTTGTTGACCAACTATGGAATTATGCCTTTGAAACAGGCTGGGGAACCCGGGTCAATGGCTCCTTCTACTCAGGCAGTATGGGCGGAGTCAGCCGCTATCGCAGTGCGCCAGCCTGGCAAAGTTCAATCAGTAATTTTATTGTCGGCGGCTATCCTCAGGGTACGAATAACAAACGAGCCCTGCCCGATATTGCTATGCTGGGCGACCTTTACACGGGCTTATTAACCTATTCAGACGGCTGCAATCCCTGCTGGGATGGCGGTGCCAGCCTGGCAACTCCTTTATTTTCAGGTACACTCACGCTGGTCAATCAGGCGAGAGCGGCTCTGGCGGGTAATCCACACCCCCTAGGCCTCGCCGCCCCCTATTTCTATGTTTATAACGCCAGTTTACTGCAGAACAAGGCGATCAACCTGATTACCCCGCCCCATCTTGTCATCAGCGGAGCAACGCCCATCAATGGAGGCCCTGTTTCTGCCTTCAAGTTACACGATCCTTATTTTAATCAGGAGATTGGATTTAATTGGGATTCATCACTCACGATTGTAGAAAATCAGTTCTGGAATGATGTGGTCGGTGTGGGCTCCCCAAACATCCCTAATTTTGTCCAAATGATGGCTAGAATGTGAGAAGCAAAGTGAACCAATTAAATCAACTATTCAAAGTCTTAAGCCTGTTAACTTTATTTCTCATAAGCAATCTGGCACTCGCCGGCTCTCCAGTATTCACCATGATTCCGCAAACACCAGTAGTTTTGCAATTAGTGAGCGGTGAGACAGCCATTGTTAAATATCTGGTGACTAACCAGTCGCTCAAACCACACACCATCACAATGAAGCCTATTGCCGGTGTCATTCAACTAACTGATTCCGGCAGTTGTTCGAATCCTTTTACCCTTAGCGCCAAGCAATCCTGTATTCTAAGTCTGCAGATTACCGCCAGTCAGATCCCCGGAAAAATCAATGAAGGGCCGATTATTTGTCAGATAGCGCCTGACGGTAATCCCAGTCCACTGCTTTGTAATCAACCCAGTCCTGCTAACAGCCTTAATATCAGCGTAAAGGCAGCAAATCAATACTCAGTGAACATCAGCGCAGGCAGTGGCGGCAGTGTCTTCCCCAGCGGCACCCAAGCGGTTAACAGCGGCGCAAGTCTGCCATTGTATGCCAATCCAGCCCCAGGATTTTCTGTTTATCAGTGGCTTGTCGATGGATCGGTAGTTCAAATGGGCGGCAGCAATTTTACACTGACTAATATCATCGCTAATCATCAGGTTTCAGTCAGTTTTACCAGCAATCCTGTTTTTTTTAGCGGCGCTCAAAACGGCAATATCTATTATTCATTTACTGGCGGTTTAAGCTGGAGTGCAACGGCACAAATGCCAGGCGCCGGCAGTCCGGTCAATAGTTTATGGGTCAATCCGCTGGTGATGTATTCAGGAAATGCCAATGGCTTTATTTATTACTCCTTAAATAATGGAAATAGCTGGCAGCAAACCGCCTCTCCTGATGGCAGCGCCATTAACGCGGTGTTTGTATTGAATAATCAGCTGTATGCAGGAACCGCCAGTGGTTTTATTTACTATTCCGTCAATAATGGCAGCAACTGGAATCTTCTCTCTTCTCCGGATGGAAGCGCGGTAAACGCTCTGTTTTTAACTACCAGTGCCTTTTATGCTGGAACCAGTAATGGAAATGTCTATTATTCCTCCAATAACGGCATCAGCTGGACTGCAATCAATGGTTTGGTTGATGGCAGCCCGGTTAAGGGCGTTTATGTTGCGAATAACAGTCTGTTTACGAACACAGCAAACGAATATGTGTATTCCAGTAATGCACTTACAGGAGGGGGTAACTGGGGAAGTATTGCTCAGACAGTGTTTAGTCTTTTTGTTAATTCATCGGGTCTTTTATTCGCCGGAACTCAGGGAGGCTATGTCTATTCAGTCAGTGAAGGCCTGGATTTAGGTTTTATTACCTATAGTCCGATGAACGCAGTAGTGGTTTTAAATTGAAGAATAAATTGCTTAAGCATTAAGCAAACCTGTCGTCTTTGCGAACGAAGTAAAGCAACCCAGATCGAATTTTGAATAAAGTTAGGAGCTGGATTAAACAGCTGTTTGTAATATCGGTACCAATTGGATTGAAAAATTTACAAACGTAACTCCCCAGGTACGTCATCCAGAGCGTAGCGAAGGATCTCAGACAGCTTGGAACTGAGCCAGATTCAGAAGATCCTTCACTGCGTTCAGGATGACGTGAGACGATTTGATTGAATTAATATCAAACTTATTCACAACCTGCGGAGTTACAATTGCTTCGCTGACGCTCGCAAAAACGATTGGTGTATCTTAGCAAGCTAATAGCCCCTCTGTTGCGGAATGATACATTCGGAATCGAGCTTGGGGGCCCATGAGGGATCACTTGTACAATCCTTTTTGTAAAAGACCTGCTGGTAAACTCGCATATTAATGAACTTCCCTTCTTCATTCTGATCGGAATACACCCAGAGCGTCGTCCTTGAAGGATCCAGAGCAAATGAACCGTCGGCGGGTAGTTTATTAGGGAAGTTCTTAAGCAATGGCGTAAAGTCCTTATAAGATATCTTCGACTCGGGTGAACTGAGCCAGGTAACCAGCTTGGCATAATCTTCGGCGGTGGGATTTAAACCCTGCTTATCCCAGGCAATTATTACCGAAAATTGTGCCTGGTTACCGCTATAATCAAAAAGCTTTTTCTTGGCATCCGCATTCCATTGAAAGCTGCTCCAGTATTGGGTTTCTCCATTGTCTGTAGTAATCGGGATTCCAAGGCTTTCGCTAACTTTCAGGATGGTCTGATAGGGATTTGAGCTGGGATTGGGGTTGGGATTACGCGGTGAAACATCACCGCCCTTGTCGCTGATACTTATTATTTTCCCGACGGGGCAGACACAGGCAGGATTTTTGTCCTTGCCGATGCTGTGCGTATCACCCCATATGTAGTCATTGAATAACCTGATATATAACTCTGCATGCTTCGTTCCTTCAGCAGTTAATGCATGAGGACCCGATGCGGTATCCTCCGCATGGCGTACCACAAAAACGACAGGCATACAGCCATTGGCATTTCTGAAAGCCCCTGAGGAGCTACAGGCTGATTCGGCAGCTGAGACATCAAAAGCCATCCATCCTAGAAATAAAGCAATAATGAGTCTCATTTCAGGCTCACAGTCTGTTTATCTTCTTAACAGTTTAGCAGATGGCTGACTTTTCGGAGCTGATTCATTTGTCTCTTAATTGATGACATAACCAGTTCTTCCAATGCCCTGGTTATGTGGTATTTAAGGGATTTAATCTTTGAATTTTAAAGCATTTACAACCTGTTGTACGTGTGAATCAATCTCGCCATCATCCGAACTCAGGGAAAATAGAGAGGCTTCCTTATACAAACGGTCATGCTGATGATGTCTGTTTTCTAAAAATTTTGCATAATTTTCGACTGGCAAAAGAGGACGATTATAGGAGATTCTTTCTAATTGAATATTTAAACTGACTTGCAAATAGATAGTGAATTCAGAGGCCAATAATTTTCTGTTTTTTTCACTGAAGATAATACTTTCATCAGTAGTAACTACGATATTGTCTTTAGTCATTTGATACGCCAATATCTCCGACAGGCAATTTTGAAATGCTTCAGCACCCTGCTCACTGATTATTTCCTCCATGTTTCGACCAATAGAAGATTCCAGTGCAAAATCTGTACTTATAAATTTCCAGCCGAGCTCTTTGGCTAGTGCTTGCGCCAGAACACCCTTTCCGGCACCAGAATGGCCAATAATAAAAATGCGTTTACGCTCTGCCATGATAACTGCCCTCCTAATTGATACTAAAGAAAAGCATTGTAGATCACTCTGAAAAATGCAAGAAAAAGTGAACACTACAGTGCCCGAATATATAAAACAGCTGCTTCAAATATAAACTGATTCATTTTCACTAAAGCTCTGGTTTATAGCCTACACTTTTCTTGAGCATGCCCATTTTATAAACAAGGAGAGTTACTATGAAAACTAAATTAATAGGTCTGGTATTCCTGAGCAGTTGTTTTATTGCCAGCCCAATTGCCTTTGCTTCACAAACTTTAAGTACGCAAGGTCAAAGCAGCAACGGCTGCCAGCCTTCCTGTGCCGGCATACCGAAAGGACAATGTTCCTGTGTAACCACAAATCACATCAAATGCTGCGGTAAAAAAACAGATGGACTCACTTCCAAACCAGCATCTAACGACTAACATTCAGGAGATGGGCAAAATGCCCATCTCCCTTAGGGATGCTTGTTATATCCATGGCATTTTATGGACAAAAAAAGTATACTGCGTAAAATTTTTAACAATTGTATGGGAAATGCTTAAATCCACTATCAAATTTAAATATGAGTCAGATCCTGGTCATTATGTGAGATTCAGGTGCGTAATCGATATTCCTCATCATGATTTTATTAATCAAGTGAATATTTGTATTACGGAATATGAAAATCAAACCGTGTGTAACCTGAGCTTGAGAATCCCTCGATCTTGGTCAGACAGCCCTGAAACACTCAAGAAAAACAGAGAAGAGGAGGTCTCATCCTGGTTTAATAATGAAGAGAATATTCTCTCTATCGACGATGAATCAAAGCTGATTTTTGCTTACATAACAGAACAGCAATGTGAACAAAAGTTGCAGGTTATTCTTGATAAGCTTCCATTCGCTGCTGAGGAAGTGCAGAAAATTAAAGGCTTTATTCAGAATAAAATGTATCGAACTACTGACGAGGCTTTGACTGATATTGAGGGGTTAATTAAAGAGGAACAGTATGAAGAGGCACTTAAAAAGACATTAACATGTATTGATTGGGGATATGGATGTGATTTATTACTGGTTGCCGGCGATCAGTTTTTTGAAAAACGCCGTTTTTTGGAAGCGATAGAGTGTTTTTCCAAGGTGCCCTTTGAAAGTACGCGGATAAAAGAAAAAATAGAAGAGGCAAAAAACGCAATCAATGAAGCCCTTCATCAGCAAGCCTCTCTGCAAACACAAATAAAATCCCTTACAGCCGAACTGAAGAGATATAAGAAACAACCTATAGAGATAGTTGGCTTCTTTCCAGGTGAAGAATCAAGCTCACCGAGAATGCCAAAATAGTTAGTTCAGTGAACCCATTAATCGTTTCCAGGCAGATAAAGCTCGCTGGTGAATATTGTTAATGGGTTAAAATATCTTAGATAATTAAATGTATTGCTTATGTTCTGATAACACTGGTCCCAGAACAGAATGCTGCAGGCACTGTCCAGTAAGCTTGAGGCCTGCTCCATCGAATCCCCATTCTGGACAAAACTTAGAAATTGATAATTAACAGGGAGTTCAGGTCTTTTAATTTCACTCAAAATACCTTCAATTTTCGGAAAAGTGATCCAGCCCGCAAGCGTTTGCGGCTTCCCAATCGTTAATTCCTGCTCAGGAAATAACTGGACGTGATAATGCAACTCCTCCAGATGCTTGCCCATGATCATTTTGTACATGTCAGGAACCATTGCGCCTGGCGTTCTTGCAGCTGCTTCCAGGAATATTAATTCTCCAGTTTGACTATGCTTGAATACTTCTATATGAAATGCCGATGAAAAACGGCCAAGCGCGTTTAAAACCATTTCAGTGAAGTCTTTTAAACGGGAAAGCAGGCTATCATCGTTTACTGGAATGCTCCCCATAGGTGAGCCTTTGGAAAACCGTGCCAGTGGCCAGGCATATTGACCCGCCATAAAAAACTCGCTGCGATTTTCACGAACAATTACATCACAATGGAACAGTTCGCCTTCAATGAATTCATCAATTTCAAAATCCCAGGGCTTTTCCGCTATCTTTTCAAATACTGCTCGCAAGCTGTCCTTATCGGTAACATGAAATGTATCGATGCTGCTGACTAAATCAATCGGCTTGATAAACATTGGAAAGCCGATAGACTGGACCACTTCATTGATGTAAAGTTCTGCGTCAGTCTGATAGGCTTTTTTCTCAAAGGGGATAAACCGGGGAATTCTCAACTGCCCCTGAAGTTTATTCTTTGACACCAGCTTATTTACATAAGGCAATACCTGCGCAAGAGAGTTTCCTGGGATACCATACTGCTCTCTTAATTGCGCACAGACCAATTGAGTACTGTCTTCATTGGATAAGAGCCGTAAATTTTCTGCGCCATAACGTTTAATAAGGCTCAATACGATGTGCTCTGCTTCCTGATAATGGATTTGATGAAAGCTCCTGTTATGAACAGGATGAATTTCATCAAAAAGCGCTTTATTCTCAGCGGAAAGATGACTTAAACAATATTGGCTTCCAATCAGGATAAATGGGGTATCGGGCTTGTTTTTAAGCGCTGTCAAATCGGCTTTGACAGGAACTACATTGTATAGAAAAACATTAACGGTCATTTTCCCTCGAGGCGTAGAGTATCCTGAATAATCATAATATCAAATTAAATACACAATGTACAATATTTTTTCAGTAAATGCATTTTTCTCATCGCTCGACCCACCGATATCATCGATCACAGCTCACTATTGTTGTTCAACTAACACCCAAATCAATCTATACTAGACGTATGTTAATCTGATGAACGCAACGGATGAATCCGACTCAGAAGTTAGAAATTCTCGAATTGCTCTTTAATAGCATGCCTTTTAATTACATTTTCTGGAAAAACAAAGAAGGCGTTTATATGGGGGCAAATACCAATCAAATCGCCCTGTTTGATCATAATGGACAAGGTTTCATAGGTAAAACAATTTATGAAATAATAACAGATTATGAAGCTGCCAGGAAAATCGATGAGATTGATAGGAAAGTAATGCAGGATGGAACCTCATTAACGCTTGAGGACCTGGTCACAACCGCGCAAGGCGAGCAACGGGTTTTTCTGACGCAAAAGCAACCTATTCGTAATCGCAGTGGAGAAATTGTCGGCCTTTTGGGTTTCTCAGTCGATATAACCGAGCGCAAAAAAATGGAAGATGACCTGAGGCGCTCCAAAGAGATGGCCGAAGAAGCCAATAAAGCCAAAACCGAGTTCCTTGAGAACATGCGCCATGATATTCGAACGCCCCTGACTGGAATTGTTGGATTTGCTGATTTACTCAAGATGGACTCCAATACCCCTCATATTCATGAATATGCCGATAACTTAATCGCCTCCAGTCATGCGCTGCTTGAGCTGATGGATGAAGTACTGGAAGCGATTCGCGTAAGCTCGGGAGAAATTCCAAAGCTGAAGAAAAAATTCGACCTGCGGCATTCTTTAGAACACGTGATAAAACTGAACCGGGCCCGCGCCGCGCAAAAAAGTTTATCGCTCTCTTTGGATTTTGATAAGTCGATACCGCGTTATGTGATTGGCGATAAGGTGCGAATTCATCGGATTGTCCTTGAGTTAGTAGCAAATGCTTTAAACTTTACGGACACGGGATTTGTGAAGTTAACGGCGCTGCTTGCCAAACGTCAGGGGCAACAGCTGGTAATAAAATTGGCCATTGAAGACTCAGGGATTGGCATTCCCAAAGATAAACAGCAGGAAATCTACGTTCAGTTCAAACGCCTTACCCCTTCCTATCAAGGCATTTATAAGGGCGCAGGTTTAGGACTATCGGTAGTCAAACAATTCGTGGACGAATTAAATGGTGAAATTTATGTTACCAGTGAACCGCGGATAGGCTCCTGCTTTACCTGTATTATTCCGCTGCAAGAGCCGCTGCTTGATGACGATTTGGGAATTGAAGAGTATTCATCAACAGCGGAAGATGAGCTCTACGAGACAACCTATGCCCAGCAAATTAAACCACCCGGGCCTTTTGTTCAATCTCTCGAACATCGGGTGCTTGTGGTCGAGGATAATATTATCGCCCAGCATGCGGCTAAATCGCTTCTTACCAAGCTTCAATGCACTGTAGATATCGCCGAAAATGGAATAAAGGCGTTGGAACTCTGGAAAACGCAGCACTATGATTTAATCTTAATGGACATCGGCTTACCTGATATTGATGGTTACGAAGTAACGCATGCCATTCGTGTCCATGAATTAACTAAAAAAACACATACCCCGATTATTGCTCTGACAGCTCATGCGGGTGATGAAAATAAAAAACGCTGTATTGATGCAGGGATGAACGCAGTACTCACCAAACCTTTAACCGCTAAAAATTGCTCTGATATTGTCATTGCCTTTATTCCAGGACGTCATGCGCCTGAGAACGGCCCTGAAAATAGCTATCGTTCCGACCTGCCTCAAATCGAATCGCATCTGTTCAAACTTAACGCGTTCCCACTGCTGGATATTGAAGAAGGGCTTAAAACCAATGGAACGGAGAGTCAACTCGCCGATATGCTTAGCTTCATGGTGAAAGACTCCCTGCCTCAGGACTTTCTTTTAATGAAGGAAGCGCATAATCAGGGAAATTGGGAGAAAACCCAGCAACTGGCTCATAAGATAAAAGGCGGCGCAGTCTACGTGGGGGCTCTTCGTATCAAAATGGCCTGTCAATATCTGGAACGCTACTGGAAGTCAGGCCAAAGAAAATTACTGGAGCCTCTTTATCAGCAGGCCGCAGCGGTCATTACGGAGAGTATTCGAGCGATTAATGATTGGCTGGAAGAAAGAAGATAAGCTATTTGATTATTTAGGCTTGTCTACCAGACGAATACCATTGGACTCGATAATAATTTCTCCACGTTTATAAAGCTGGCCAATGGCGCTTTTAAAGCTTTTTTTACTCTCGTTAAACGCTCTCATTATTTCGAGAGAAGTACTCTTGTCGTGCAGAGGTAAAAAGCCTCCATTTTTTCGTAAATCATTCAGAATTCGCTGCGAAAGATCAAGAATATTTTCCTGCCCCATTTTCCTCAGAACAACATCGATTTTCCCATCATCGCGCACTGTTTTGATATAGCCACGGGTTCTTTTACCATACTGCAAAGGCTGAAAAATATCTGAAGAATGAATAAGTCCCCAATGACGATTATTAATAATCACTTTTCGACCCAGAGGACTGGTATCCGCAATTAATAAATCCACTTCTTCACCACGCGTGAACTGACCAGGATTTTTTTCTAAAAAGCGATCCAGTTTGGAGCTTGCAATTATTCGTCCCTGATTATCCAGTTTCGCATAGACGAGATATGATTTATTTTTTTCCATCGGACGCTGTTGTTCAGGAACCGGAACAAGCAAATCCTTATCCAGCCCCCAATCAAGAAATGCGCCGACGCGATTCACATCAATCACTTTCAAAAGCGCACAACTACCCACCAGAATAGCAGGCCTGGAGGTAGTGGCAATCATTCGATCGTCGGAGTCAAAATAGATAAACACCTCGACCAGATCACCCAAAGCGGTGTCTTTGGGCACATATTTTCTGGGTAATAAAACCTCTCCCCAATCATAGGCATCCAGATACACACCAAAAGCAACCTCTTTGATAACCCTTAACTTATTATATTGTCCGACTTTAATCATAATCTGCTCTATTTTGTACTATTGCCGAGCTTAACATAAAAAGTGTTTTCCCGCTTGCGAGTTAAAAAGCGCAGCTAAACCAGAAAACATGATGCTACGTTATTTTAGGATTTGCGAAATAGTTATATTTTTTATATAGTAAATCCCGCTATATTCAGCGTCACGAAATAAAAGGATTTAGAAATAATGATGTATAGAAAAAAATATTTATCTTTGCTTTTAGCAGGTATATACGCCTCAGGAACTGCCTTTGCGGGAACCATGGGTGAAGCAGGATGTACATCAGTACTTTGTGCTGTTGATGCACCTGGTGGTTTCTATATTGGTGGAACAGCTTTTTATGTAAAACCCAGTGAAACTGGAATTGGCATGGTCACTGATAGCTGGTTATTTAATAGCCCAGGCGGTTTTACAGCCAGAAGCAAACCCTTTAACCCTCCGCATCGTTGGGCAGGAAACGTCAAGCTGGGATACGATTTTCCTATGTCTGCCAATAATATTGAAGCCAACTATTTGTTTTTAGAAAATAAAACACATGCAACTAATGATTTCTCAAATGGATCAATTGGATTTGGCAGTATTTTATTTCCTGATGCAACCATTCCCCCATCCTTCGATTTTGTAAGCGACGCTCAGTTAAAATACGAAGTTGATCAGGTTGATCTGAAAGTTGGAAGAAAATATACCGATGTAAATCATAATTTCTCAATACGGCCTTCAGTAGGTGTTCGCTATGCTGAGCTGAAACACTCTCTTACCTTTGCTGCTCCTGGTAATATGATTAGCAAATATGACGGTGCAGGCCCAATGGTCAGTATCGAGGGAAATTATATGCTGGCTTATGGAGTTGGACTGGTAGGCTATTTTGATTATGGTTTGTTAGCTGGGCAAAGCAAAACAAACTCCTATGTAAGTCTGGCAGGTACAAACTTCGGGTTTAGCTGGCCAAAACAGGACAGAGTCGTTAGCAGTATAACAGCAAAAGTGGGTGCTAATTATTCTTATGCATTCTCAAATGCTGCCAATTTAACTCTGGAAGCGGGTTATCAGGTTAATGAATTCCTCAATGCATTGGATACAATCAGAGGAACACTCGCTTTTGATGGCATTCAGCGCATTAATGGGCTTGAAACCAATGACTTCGGCTTTCGTGGACCCTATATAAGTTTGACAGTACACGCTTAATTCTTCATTAAGCAAAGCATCAGGTTTTCCACTCCTGATGCTTTGCTCAACATAGATCAACCTACTGATTTAGTATCATTTATCTAACGTAACTCATTCTTCCTTATGGCAAAATCCAGGCCTTTCTATTAGCCCCTGCCATTAAGCCAAGGGAATTCGGCAATCACTTGTAGGCTGGGCCCTTGGCCAATGGCACTTACTTAAGGCTTTACCCATACTCCTACGTCCCTCGGCTTGTCCGAGGGATCCAGGAATCTCATGCCTGGATTGGATCTCTGGATCCCTCGGACAAGCCGAGGGACGTAGGTAAATATCTTAAGTAAAAGATTCCAAAAACAAAATCTGATCACCATTCAATCACTTTGTATCAAATTATCCATGAATATCTCATTTTAAGCTAAACTAATCATAAATATGCCATACGTTTAATTAAAAATGGGCCACTCGCAATGGAAGAAAAAAGAGAAATTAAGGAAAATAATGGAATGCCATTCTGGCTACAGTATGCGGATTTATATCTCAATCCTGAGTTTTTTAAACGGGGGCTATTAGTCGTTACACCGCACACGGAGGATAAATCCGTTTCCCGGGAAGCGCAGAGTTTCGTTATCAACAATCGTGAATTTTGTTTTCACCAGGAACAAAACGATAAAAGCTTACCCAGCCCGAACGCCCGTGCTGTTAAAAAAACCCAGGCCTTATTGGCAGCACTAACCCATACCTCAGGCTCGCAGAATCTTTTGCCACTGCCTGAGAAACCCGCTGTGCTGTTTAATAAACAACGACGGGATGAAATATTTTTACCCCTTCTTTTTAAAAATCAGCAAGAAACCTTTGGCACCTATGTTTATCCCTGGTTAGGTAAGTCATCCTCTCCTTTTCAGCAATTTAATGGGTTTAGTCAATTTGTTACAGCCGGATGTATGTTTGGAGCGAGCCTTCGGGCTGTGCCCGATAAAGGAGAAGAAATTGAGCTGATCAACCATCAGATTCGCCTGGAGCCTGGTGCTACGATTACCGCGGTTCGCCACGACAACCCTCTGGATAACGCCCAGGATAAGACCAGTAATCCCTTTGAGCTAATATTGTTAAATGAGTTCGAGAAGAACTGTCTGATAATGAAATCACTCGCCAAGCCCAATGCAGATATTACAATACATTATCATTTGCCTGTTTATGATTATCTTTTATTTGGAATCAAACTCTCCTTCCATCACCAAATCACCGATCAAGCCTTTGACGAATTCACTAAACTGATTTTGGAACGAAAAACTTTTTACCAGAAACAGCTGAGCCAAGTCGCCTCTCGGCAAGGAATCAAAGTCATTTTTCAATCTCCGTTTGACAACCTTTTGCAGGAATTAAACTCAGAGAATCCATCGGCCTCACTATCGAGCCAATTAAATCTAAGTAGTTTTTTTGCAACTCAAAACCCGTATGAAAGAGAGAAATCATTCGTTAAACTATGCCTGAATCGCTTAGCTGAAAATGAAATAAATCCTTTACATAAACAAGTCTGGCAAGATGCTTTAAAAGCGCAGGAAACACTGCCAGAGACATTAGAAGATCTCTTCAAATTAGCCAATGCGGTGTTTATTGCGGCATCTGCCAGAAATCAAAAACCCTATGAAACCTGTTCTTTGCTTCCATTATCCGAAAAACAAATCCAGTTACATTATGAAACCTTGCATACTCAATTCGAGAAACACTTTCAGAAAGACCAGAATCCCTATTCTCCTGCTGTTAATATAACCGGTATGGAACCGGTGATAACCTACTCGCCAAACACAAAAGGCTTACTGTTTTATTTCGCCTGCTGCCTGCAAACCTTGTCTGGTTTAATCTCTAATCAGAAACTCGCCCATCATGCCGCTCGCAATCTCGGCTTTTTCGCACAATCCGCATCCAACAGCCCAAAAGAAAAAACCACCGACGAGTTATCTGGCCCCGTAGACTTGCAATCCCTGCTCCCCGAAGCAAAACCAGTTTTGAAACACTAAAATGAGATAAGAGATTGATAAAAGGATCTGTTGATGAAAAATTCAAGTATTAGCCCAGAAACGCAATTAGGTGAGATAGAGCAACTCTTAAGCATTGACCATCGCCAGAATCATAGCGTTGAAGAAATTCTTGAAAAAGTCATCCGTTATTATGAAACCATTATCGGCTGCATGCCTGGCAACGTGTATTGGCTTGATAAAGAGGGACGCGCAGTGGGCTGTAACAAGAATGTTTTAAACATGTTCGGCTTAGACTCTATTGATGAATTCAAAGGCTTGAGTTTCGATGAAATGCGCACTATCGGACGATGGAGTGATGCCGCAGCTCAATCTTTCAAAAAGGACACTCTTGAAGTCATTACCACAGGCCTTCCCAAGTTAAACATTGAAGAGCCGCCTATCCCCCATAGCGATGGACGTATTATTCATTTTCTAACCCATCGGGTTCCACTTTTTGATGAGAAGAGAGAAATAATTGGCGTGGTTGGGATTTCAATTGATATCACTGAGCGAAAACAATTGGAACAGGCACTTAAGGAAGCCAAAGAACGTGCGGAAGCTGCCAATCAATCTAAAAATGAGTTTATGGAAAATATGCGGCATGACATTCGCACCCCATTGACTGGCATTGTAGGCTTTGCGGACCTGTTGAAGATGGAGCCTGATTCTAATAATGTTCAGGAGTATGCGGAGAATTTGGTCGCTTCCAGCCACGCTCTATTAGAGCTGCTCGATGAAGTCCTTGAAGCCATTCGCGTGAGTTCAGGCGAAATTCCCAAACTTAAAAAAAAGTTCAATCTTTTTGAGGTGCTGGAGCATGTGATTAGATTAAATCGTGCCAAAGCTGCACAGAAAAAATTGTCTCTTTCCATGCATTTTGATTCATCCCTGCCAAAATATGTGATTGGTGATAAGGTGCGTCTTCACCGAGTCGCCTTAGAGCTATTGGCTAATGCCTTGAATTTCACAGATAAGGGTTTTGTCAAACTGTCAGTCTGTCTTGCCAAATGCAACGAACAGAAACTGGTCATTAAACTCACCGTCGAAGATTCCGGGATAGGTATCCCCAAGGATAAGCAGGAAGAAATTTATGTACAATTCAAGCGGCTTACCCCATCCTATCAAGGGATCTATAAAGGAGCTGGCCTGGGTTTGGCCGTGGTGAAACAATTCATTGATGAACTCAATGGCGAAATTTATGTAGAAAGCGAGCCTCTGAAAGGCACCTGTTTCACCTGCTTTATCCCTCTGCAAAAGCCCCTTCTGGAGGATGAATTTGGAGTGGATAGTACATTGGGCGCAACGATTGATCGTGCCAATGAAACGACTTATGCTCAGCAAATAAAGCCTGCCGTTACTACTAACCATCGTTTTCGCGTTCTGGTTGTGGAAGACAATGCCATTGCACAGACGGCTGCCCGCTCAATTTTATCAAAATTAAACTGCGAGGCAGAAATTGCAGAATCAGGAAGAGCGGCGATCGATCTCTGGAAAGACAGACATTATGACCTTATTTTAATGGACATCGGCTTACCAGATCTGGATGGATATGAAGTAACTCATCAAATCCGTGTCCAGGAATTAGCAAAAAAAACACATGTTCCTATTATTGCACTAACCGCCCATGTGGGCGATGAAAGCAAAAAACGCTGTATTGAAGCTGGCATGAATGCTGTACTGAGCAAACCGCTGACAATAAAAAACTGTGAGGACATGCTGGATACATTTATTCCTGGCCGCAGGTCAAAAGCAGAGGATTTAGCAGAAAAGCAAAATAATATATCAACGCTTAACCCACAAGAACATTGGTTTCAGCTTTCCGACTTCCCTCTGTTAGATATTGAGGAAGGATTAAAGACCTTAAACGATGTTGACAGTCTCTCTGAAATGCTTAAGTTCATGCTGTCTGAATCCCTGCCAGTCGATACCGAGCAATTGGTACTTGCTCATCAGCAAGGAAACTGGGATAAAACTCAGCAGCTGATACACAAGATTAAAGGCGGTGCGGTGTATGTCGGCACAACCCAGCTAAAAATGGCCTGTCAATACTTTGACCAATATTGGAAATCAGGAGAGCGTGAGTTATTAGAGCCGCTGTATCAGCATGTACTCACTATTATTGAAAACAGCAAGGATGCCATTTCTGATTGGCTAAACAAGCATTATTTACCAAACACCTGACCCTGCAATTAGAAAGCCAGCGCATCGCAATCCATTTACGATGGAATACTTCCATGATACTGTTTAATGCGGCCAGATGCAGGATGCGTTTGACCCAATTTATTGAGTTATTGAACTTATGAATGTTTACAATATACAGCCTGAAAAGCGGCCATACCTGGGCTTCGGTTTAGGCTTGCGAACGCAACATTATGAAGACATATTGAATTATTTACCTGACATTGACTGGTTTGAAATCATCAGCGAGAATTATCTCATTCCAGGCGGAAAGCCTGTGTATTATCTTCACAAAATTCGCGAACACTATCCTATGGTTATGCATGGAGTCTCTCTGTCATTAGGCAGCAGCGATCCCATTCAGTGGGATTATCTTAAACAGGTGAAGGAGCTGGCTTCCCGCATCGAACCAGTCTGGATATCCGACCATCTTTGCTGGACAGGCGTGAATGGTTTGAATATGCACGATTTGCTGCCTGTACCCTATACGAAAGAAATAATTTTACATATCGTGTCACGACTGACACAGATTCAGGATTACCTGAAGAAACCATTTCTAATAGAAAATGTCTCCAGTTATCTTGGTTATAAGCAATCAGAGATGACGGAATGGGAGTTTATTACCAGTATCCTGAGACAATCCGGTTGTTATATGTTGCTCGATGTGAATAATGTCTATGTGAGTGCGGTGAATCATGGTTTTGACCCCATGGATTATTTGAACGCACTGCCGCCGGAGAAAATCATCCAAATTCATTTAGCCGGGCATTCAAACTGCGGCAATTATCTAATAGATACCCACGATGCATCCGTTATTGACCCGGTCTGGGAACTTTACGAAAAAGCGGTGCAACGATTTGGCTCAGTATCAACCATGATTGAGCGTGATAACAATATCCCACCATTAGCAGATTTATTGACCGAGCTTGGGAGGGCCAGAGAGATTGCCAGCCTTGCTATGCAGGAGCTTTGCTATGACTAACTGGGAACAATTACAACGGGATTTCCAGAATTATTTACATTTCGGGCATTTGGGCATTGAACAGGCAATTGTGAATACCCCGCTTGCATGCGCGAAGACCCGTCTGCAGATATATCGTGATGCCTATCAGGCACGCCTGGAAGAGGCAATGGCCAGCAACTTCCCTCATCTTAAGACTTGTTTAGGGAATGAGGTCTTCCATCAAATGTCCCTGGATTATCTGGCTTCTTACCCATCTACCTATCGTTCCATTCGCTGGTATGGGGTTAAACTGGCGTCTTTTTTAGCGAGTTATCATCGAGAGCCGTTTATCGCCGAACTTGCGCAGTTCGAATGGAATATGACGCTTGCCTTCGATGCTGCTGAGAGCCCTGTATTTCAGTTAGATCAGATGGCAGCGATTCCAACCGAATTATGGGAAAGCATGATACTGAAAGCCCATCCTTCACTAAACCGCATGAATTTCTTATGGAATGTGGTTGACCTCTGGGAAGCATTGGCTAATGGTCAGGAACTCCCGACGATGAACAAGAGTCTTAAACCATCGCCCTGGGTATTGTGGCGCCATGAATATATGAATCGCTTTTATTTACTGGCAGATGATGAAGCCTGGGCCCTTGACAATACATTAAAGGGATTATCGTTCGGAGAGTTCTGTGAAGGTTTATCTCAATGGCATGAGGAAGACGCAATTGGCATGCGAGCTGCTTCTCTTTTAAAAAACTGGATTCAGTCAGGATTTATTACCGATATTTCATTTCAATAATAAGGATATTTACAATGATTAATAAAGACAAGCTTGTTCAATCAGCAATTACAGCTTTTTTAGTGCTGTCTTCCAGCCATTGCGCCATTGCAGCCTCAGATAACACCGACTCAGGGTCTAATGAAAAATGCTATGGCATTGTAAAAGCAGGTATGAATGATTGCTCTACAGCAACCTCCTCTTGCGCAGGATCTGCCACCAAGGATAGTCAACCCGACGCATTCGTATTTATGCCCAAAGGTCTCTGTGACAAATTGGTTGGCGGGAGCCTTAAATCAGAAACAAAACCAGCTAGTTAGATGCAGGCGTTTTTGTCAAAACAAGAATAATCAAGGGAGTTAATGATGATAATAACGGTTCTGTTTCGCCAGTTGCTGGTGATGATGATAGCATTGCTAGCCTGCTTTCCCCTTCATGCGGCAGAAAAATGGACACTCGATAATCAGCATAGCTATGTTTTATGGCGAATTAAACATTTAGGTTTTTCTACCCAGACAGGCAAATGGTATGTGAACGGATTTGTGATTCTGGATAAAGAGAAACCGCAGAACAGTAAAGTTGAAGCCACAATTGATGTCGCCAAATTTATTACTGGAATACCGGAATTAGATAAGCATCTCCAGGGTCAATTATTTTTTGATGTGAAACGCTATCCTACAGCCATTTTTGTTAGCGACAAGGTGGAAATGACGGGTAAGAATAGCGCTAATGTGCATGGAATACTCACAGTGCGCGGGGTGAGCAAGCCAATAACGCTGGCTGTCACGCTTAATAAGGTTGGGAAAAACCCTATTAATGACCGAATGACTGCCGGTTTTGTCGCGACCACTGAATTGAAACGCTCAGATTTTGGTATCAAAACCTTATTACCTGATCTGGGTGATGATGTCAGCATTGAAATTGGTGCAGAAGCTTATCAGCCTGATACTTCGGGGAATAACAATGCTACTCAAAAACAGTAACAATCATTTTGGTCTGGTTGCTATTTTGTTTCATTGGATTATGGCGATTCTAATCATCGGTTTGCTGATCATGGGTATTTATATGGTAGAACTGCCTATCAGCCTGCAAAAACTGAAACTCTATGGTTGGCATAAAGAATACGGCTTATTGGCGCTCGCTTTGGTGATAGTCAGATTGTGCTGGCGGATAATCAATATTAGTCCTGAACTATCATTACCGCGATATGAAATTATTGCAGCGCGGCTTGTGCACTGGGCTTTTTATGGCTTCATGTTCGCTATGCCCATTACCGGCTGGCTTATTACTTCCGCAGCCGGCTTGCCTGCTTCATTTTTTGGCCTATTTACTTTACCGAATCTCATTGCGCCTGATGAAGAACAGCGGCAGTTCTATGAGCTTGTTCATGAGTGGCTGGGGTATGGATTGATTGTGACCATTATTCTTCATGCCAGTGCTGCTCTAAAGCATCATTTTATCAATCGGGACAATGTATTAAGGAGGATGATTTCATGATTATTGAAAAAAGGAAGTGGCCATGGCTTTGTCTGGCTATGGTACCTCTGTCAGTAAAGGCAACCCCTCCTTCCTGGGAGATTATTCCGGCTGAAAGTCAGTTGATCTTTACCGCTACTCAGAATGGAGCGCCAGTTTCAGGGGAATTCAAGCATTTTTCCGGCACAATCCTGGTTGACCCTGCTGACTTAAAAAATAGCAGTATTGACATTATTGTGGATATTAGCTCCATCAGTGCTTCCTATGCTGAATTAAAAGCGACATTGATTACTCCGGATTGGTTTAATGCCAGGCTTTTCCCAAAGGCTGAGTTTAAATCCACCCAAATTGAGAAAACAGGTGAAAACGCTTATCAGGCAAAAGGGATGTTGACCATTCGCGATAAAACACAGCCGGTTGTCTTATCGTTTACAGGAGAGCAGCCTGATCCTGACAAGGGGGTTGTTACTGGAAGCACTGGAATTAAACGAATTGCTTTTGGAGTAGGACAGGGCGAGTGGTCAAGCACCGATGAAGTAAAGGACGAAGTAACTATTAATTTCAAAGTGACTGCAATTAAAAAATAGAATGACAGGAGTTTATTATGCGACTTTTCAAAACCCGATTGCTGGGTGTTTTGCTATCGTTTTTTGTTGTGCAATCTGCCGCCTTTTCTGAAGCCGCTGATTTTGGGGTAGCGGTGCAAGGTTATGATGTAGTAGGGTATTTTACGGATAAAAAACCTGTCAAAGGCAATGGCGATCATGTGGTTTTCTATGACGGATTGAATTACTTGTTTGCCAGTGATGAGCATAAGAAAATGTTTAGTAAAAATCCTGAAAAATACCTGCCTCAATATGGCGGTTGGTGTGCTTTTGGTACTTCGGTAGGCAAAAAAATACCCAGCGATCCCCTGGCTTGGGCCATCGTTGACGGAAAGCTTTATTTGAATCTTAATACAAGGGTACAGGGGATCTGGAGTAAAAATACTAAAGATTATATAAATAAAGCGGATAATAATTGGCTAAAGATTAAAGACAAAGATCCTTCATCGCTTTAAGTTTTCAAGGGGAGATGTGTGCACTCCCCTTCAATTAATGCTAAACGCCAGGATTATCGACTTTAACAATGAACTTAAAATAATCAATTAAATCGTCCAGATCGTCATCTTTTAAACCCACATAACTAGAACCACTCATGCGGGAATTCGGGAGCTTTCGCACAGAATCCGGATTTCGTATAAATTGTTTCAGTTGATTTATGTCAGGATAATACTCAAAGATGGTCTTAGGATATATGAGATCTGGACCTATTGTCGCTTTCCCAATATGTTTTAACGTATGGCAGGATGAGCAATGACTAACGTAAATATTGTATCCATTTAAAACTCTTGTTTTTATTTTTTGCGGTATGCGAGCAGGAGCGGAAATAACAATCGATTCGTTAATACGCTGATGCTCAATGATTTGGACCACACTCCATGCCCAGTACTCATCTGAAATATAAGAAAGTTCAGGATCTGTCCAAATGACCGCATAGGGGCCAGCTGTGGTATTCGTATGATTAAATAAAAGAGGCCATTTTTTATCGGGTTCAATAGCCAGATAAGCAATAGAAGCATTCTTTTGACAATTTAAGATTAGACGAGCGGGAATTAAAACAGAAAATTGATCATTTGCGACAAACTCTAAAATGTTGTCAGGATTAATTTGATATTTATCTAATAAATCACATAGCCTAATTGTTTGATACTTCATCTTTATATTAGGATAGGCGCGGCTATAGTCCATCTCCAGCGTTTCCAGCTTTAAAGTTTGCAGCTCTGCTTTATTCAAAACAGCGCTTTGTTTTTGCCCTTTAATTTCTAATGGGAATGAAAAACAAACTTTGCCAGGAAAGACCTGCAAAGCCACAAAAGTCAAAATCATGAGGCTTGAAAACTTATTCATTAAAATCCTTTTTAATACAATTATGAGTGACTCAATACAACCCATTGATTCCCAGCAGTTATAGGGCTGAAAGCTCCTTGAAAGCAAAAACTAGGAAACTCTGTCAATAAGACTTTTAATTTCATCATAATTAAAAAAATTTTCTAATTTTAGGCTGGATTTATTTTTAAGAATATCGCCAAATATCAGAAAATGTTTTTCGTAATACAATGAATCCAAATAATCAATCAGATTTTTCTTAAAAAAATCGCCAGACTTCTTACTTTTTTTAAATTGATTTAAATCAACAATTTTCTCTTTCTTCTCTAACTTCTGTTCGCTAATATTGATTTCCTTATTCAATTTATGCCTGTAAAGTGCCTCTATTTTCCCAACGGATATTGCATCTACTTTCAAAAATTGAGAAAGCGTTGTCAGGAAGCATAAGTCTTTATACTCATGAGTTTGCTTATAAATGTACTCTTGAGACCAGTGAGTGTGCAAAGCGACTGAAGCCGTATCTAAAACAACTCCAACAGACCATTCTGGCTGATTACATTTGATTTTGTTCTCATTCCGCGAGATAAATTCCAAACCTTTAGCAAAAGCAATTATTAAGTCATGAACCAGCACTTCATCCTTAGCCTGGAATAAATAATCAGAATACCGTTCTCTGGCATACGCAGTCCAGGTATCGAATAGTAGTCTTGCTGTTCCTTTTATTTTGAAAATCAGGTGGGATTCAATAACAGCCTTAAAATGAACAGAATTTTTATCTATTATTAATCCCCTTTTGTTATTCTGGTAATGTAACTCCAAATCAAATCGTCTCAAGTACCCGGGGAGTTACCTGGTAATTTTACTTTTAACCAATTATACCCAAATAAAAAACATAATCACATTATTAAGGATATGGACCACGATACCATTTTTCCTCAGCTTTAATCTAAGGCCTCATAGCGCTTTATTCAATTGACCCATCTGGCAAATAATGAGCACTTTGTTAAAATTAGTATAAATATACCAGGAATCTAAAATGCCAGGTTCAGAATCATCGAATAATAAACGACGCCACAGCCCTATAGAGCAGAGCTCTCGAAAACGACAAAGAACGGATAGGGATTCCAGTTCAACCAATCAATACTCTATTGAGCAGCTATTCAGTAGTATTGACGAGCTGGTTAAAAAAACACCTTCAGCAAGGGAAAGACGCTCTGTTTCAGATGTGTCAGAGAGCTTAGCGAATATTGAAAATATCCTGAGAACAACCCCCGATCTTCTTAAGCTTCACTTTGAAAAAACTGCGGTTTCTACAAAGTTGTCCCGCTTTATTTCCAATTTACGTGAGCTTGTTAGCCGTGGTTATCCAATAAAGACCTTCCCTACAGCGATTATTGTAAAAATACTGAATAGTATGCTCCGTGAAGAGAAATCAACTGCATATTCATTAACCACTATATTGTCTTGCCTGGGATCGACATTATACCAAGTTCTTGACCAGAACATCCCTGCCAATTTAATTGAACAGGTTGTACTCAAAGCAGTCAGGCTAGATGCTGACTACCGAGCGTTAAAAGGCTGTATTATGGGGATATCGCAGCTCAACGAACATAAAAAAATACACGGCCAACTGCAAGCAGGCAGCTTGGAAAAAATTTTTCCATTAGTGGTCAAACGCTCGGATAATACAATTATTACCTCGGCCCTTTGTGAATTATTCAAGAGTCTTAAAAAGAATGATACTCTTTCTGGCGAGGTGAGTGCGCTTCTGATTAGTAATTGTTTAAAGCATTTTACTCTTAGCAGAAGCAACAGATATAACGCCGACACCAAAGATAATTTCGGAAAAAAAAGTCGAAGTTTTATCATATTTAACCTAAAAACATTAGGCGATTATGAATGCCTGACTGATCGTTTTGAAATGTCAGATCTCATTCATGTATTGAAGGAATTTCTGGTTTATACAGAATATGACCGATATATTGGTAATTATGTTTATTATCTGGGCACGCTATCGTTCCAGGGGCATATTCTGGGGCGGGCCACAGCTGCTGATTTAATGAAATGCCTGAAAACAATCTCCGGCAATGATGACAGCTTGGGGTTGGCAATTTTTGGCGTCGGATTATTATCCGATAATGGCCGAATTCAGGGCCGAATTAGTCTTAATGAAATTTACCCCTATTTCCTGAAGCAAAAAACCCTGCAAAGGATTTCTCAAGGCATGGTCGCTCTGGGTTTTTTATCCAGAGATAATATGCTATCTGGCTGTTTACCTCTGGCCCCATTAATTGCATTCATCATCCCCTTTCTTGAAAAGAATACAGTTCCTGATGAAAATTCTGCTCATTCCTATGTGTCCATTTTGGTGAATCTGCAAGAAGTATTAAAAAAAGGAAGTTTTGAGGGAAAAATTCCGCTTGGCTTTCTCAAAAAGATAGTTACTGAACTCTTAAAGGATTACACACCTAAACAATTGGGCGTCGCACTAAGTATGGTGAATGACCTTCTCATCCAGGGAAGCATCAGTCAATGGGAAGGTGCCTGGTTAAACGCGCTTTTAATTAAAAAGAAGATAAGCCAGCATATTAATTATGAGGTTGATCGCGGCGAAGCTATTTCTATTTTTTCTGAATTAGCACAGATTTCGGAAACCTGTCATGATTTCAGTAAAGATCTATTGCTTCCATTGGCCGAGGGGATCCTGCTCACAGGTAACATGGAGATAGAAGATGCTTTGGAGTTTCTTGATTCTGTAAAATTACTGGCTCACAAGGATAGAAACTATCTCCCCTGCTTCCTGAAGGCTCTTGATTGCATACCTCCTTATCCGGGTTTAGATGAGGAGCATCAGGATCTTGTAGAAGCACTGGCTGACAATTTAAAAAACCTGCCTTATTTACTGGACATAATGCAAAAGCGGTTAAAAATCCCTTCGAGTCAAACGGTTCGTTCCAGAGCTCCATGCGTGCCATTTTCCAGACAAGAGACAAGATCCTCCGTAGAAATAAGGCCAGCTAATACAGAAATAGAAGCGAGTGAGCTTGAAAGAAGCGAAATCCTCTGGCAGACACCGAGCAATGATTTTCATTCGGAAGTTGATAATGAAACGGCGGGAGAGGAAGGAGATACCCTCCTGCCGAAGACAGGAAGAAAATTGAATTCAACTTCTAAAAAAACAGGGAAGAAAATCAATATCCCTGATCGACCAGGTATTGATCTTTACACCGCTATCTCTAATAACAAAAAAGCGGAATTATGCGCCTTACTTGGCATTCAGGATAAGGTATATGTACGAAAATTTAGAAGAGTACGCCTGACACAGGAGGGGAACAATGGCAGCTCAACACATGAACCTATCCCCTTTACTAATTCCGAAGATCTTGTATTTGCGTTTTTTTCCCTTGAAGAAGAGGTTCTGAACCCTCTCATAAACCGCATTAACAATGCGGATTATTTATTAGCCTTATTTGATGCCTGCTCTATAAAAAAACGCTTTGAGCTGGTAAAAAGCACCGCCTGCATTCCCTTGATTATTCAAAATTTCAACTCACTCACTGAATTGGCTCGATTTGTAAAAATAGTGACCTTTGAGTTTCAATATTACAGGGATCATAAGGCTGTTTTAAGCCTCAATGACGAGTTAGAGGCGCGACGCGATAAAAATCTGGATGAGGCTTATCAATTATTAGTTTTACAAAAAATCTTTTTAAAACGAGCCCTTAAAAATCATTTCAAACATACCCGTGTTCGTCCTCTGATAGAAGTCGCATTGGCCAAAGTCCAGATTGAGCTGGATAAATTACCCAGACCGGTTCCAGAAGCGGCACCAGTGGTCACTCAGGTTTCTTTTTTTCAAAAACGCCCACGCACTTTAAGACGAATTGACTCCCCACCCCCGCAAGAACCAGTTCGGGAAAAACCTGCAAGACCTGAGGGAGCAGCAGGTTTTGCAAGAGTCAGAATCAATTGCAACTATTTCTATGAGACAGAAGATATACAAGCTATTCTGGCTGCACGCATAAAACAGTTATTGATTCGGCAACCCTCTTTACCCGGAGTTTCTGTCCTTGCCTGCGCACAATTAAATATGTCAGGCAATAACATCGCGAATGTTTTGCTTGATTATTTGGTACATGAGCCACTGGGAGATTCAGAAACCCTGCTCATTCCCATTCAAGACCATCAGCATTGGGTGGGCTTACGTATTGATATACAGAATAAAGCCATTGTTAAAGTCAGTTATTTCGACAGTAATCGCGGTGAGAATTATGACTACCGCGAGGATGCGAGATACGAAGAGATATGCAGGCAACTGAGGGAAAATAATTTCATAGGAAAGGAAGACGAATTAACTATTCCACCGAACTGCATGCAACAACCCGATGGCTCAAGCTGTGGTGCCTGGCTTATTGAGAATTTCTATTGTGACTTGAAAGGAAGATGGTACATGCCAGAACCGCGAGCTGATGAAATCAGAAAATTGCATCTTAGAACCCTGTATTCAGAACGGCCTGATTATTACGCAGGTTTTGCACCAAGGCAGGCATCTGGACAAAGTTCAATGCCGAGCGAAAGTGAGCAGCGAAGTGCGCATGGTTTAAATTCAAGGCCCTAGGCCTGTAAGCAGCAGGATCAGTTTACGCTCCCAGGTTTTTCTTGTCTTTCTCCTCATTGTCTTTTATAGTTCTAAAAAGCTTATTCCCGCCTTTAATTTTAACACACTGACAAAATATAGAGGCATTAGTATTGCTCGCAAGATGCCAATTGGATGTATTTTATACGGAATGTTTATGGAAATCATAAATACAAAGAAGAAGACTCGATATACATTAACTCAATCCATTTATGATTCTATCGCTGGAGTTGCCGGCGATGACTCTACCAGGAACAGGAACCATCCAAAATCATTGCGCGTTTTCTTCGCAACAGAAATGTGGGAACGCTACGGCTTCTACGTGATACAAACATTGCTGGCACTTTATCTTGCAAAACACTTTAATTGGAATGATAAAGATATTTATGCTCTTGTAGGTTCCTTCACAGCCCTTACTTATGTTTCCCCAGTTTTAGGCGGCTGGGTTGCCGATAAACTACTCGGCCAGAAAAGAACGATCATTACTGGGGGGATTATTTTATTCTGTTGCTATTTACTGCTGGGATTTATCGACTCCAATTTTGCTTTACTCTGTTCTCTGGCAGGAATCTCTGTTGGCACAGGGTTATTTAAGCCTAATATCTCCTCATTGCTCGGCAATGAGTATCCAGATGATTCTAATCAAAGAGAAAATGGGTTTACCATTTTTTATATGGGCATCACCTTAGGGATCATTTTTGGCTGTACTTTTCCAAACCAATTGACCTTCTATTTTGGATGGCCTGTGTCATTTATAAGCGCAGCTATTGGCATGCTATTGGGATTACTAGTCTTTGTTTTGGGCATTATTAAATATCAGATAAAAGATTATGCCGTATACGAATATTCATTTAAAAATATTCTATTAGCAGTTCTGATAGTAATGGTTTTATGGTTGGCGTCCTTTTTTATTCTGACCTATACCACCCTAGCCAATTTTGCATTTACGGGTATAGTACTGCTCTCGGCGGGTTATTTTGCGTACACAATAAAAGAGCAATCCTCTTATGATGCACGAAAAACAATAGTCATCAGCTTGTTATGTATTATTTCCATTATTTTTTGGGCTTTTTACTTCCAAATGTTTTTGTCATTCACTTTGTTTATTGCACGAGTGGTAAAACAAGACTTATTCGGATTACACTTTCCCCCGCCTTATTATGTGAGCATTCAAAGTTTTGGCGCGATTGTGTTTGGTTTGTATTTATCTCGAAGAAAATATAATACCGTCACCCAACATGCAGGAATTCAATCAGCCAATAAATTTTTGCTATCCATGTGCTTTATGACCGCGGCTTTTTTATCGTTAACCTTTATCTGCAAAACCAGTGAAAACGACCAGCTGTTATCACCCCTGCTATTTATTCCTATTTATCTGATGATCTCACTCGCTGAATTATTGTTATATCCGATTGGACTTTCTATTGTCACAGTGCTCGCACCCCGTAAAAAAGTAAGCACCATGACAGGTATTTTTTTCGTCTCCCTGGGGGTCGGTGGTTTTCTGGCAGGAAAGTTAGCCGAATTAGCGGCGGTTCCACATCAGGAATTGTCTTTGCCGGTATTAAAAGCCTATTATGCATCTGGCTTTAGTACTATCACCTGCTTATTGATAGCCGCTCTTTTTATAAGCTTTATTTTGAATCGACTTATAAAACGCTTGCTATCCAATGCGCCTGCAGAATACAAAAATACTGGAGACCATTTCGCTCAAAGCCAGATTGAACCGTGTTGATGCAGGAGATTATAGCTGAATAATCTGCATATGTTACAGACATAGGAACTCATGACAAAATATGTGGCTAGAGGGCCCGCTTAATCTTCGGGCCTAAGAACTCAGATCATCAACCCCATTAAAAAATCATCGAAATAATGCTCCCCAATCCTCAAAGCTTTAATTACTGTTCCCTCACAAACAAAACCAAATTTTTTATATAACTGAATCGCCTGATAATTATCCGTTCTGACCTGGAGCTGGAGTTTGGCTAATTGCTTCTGTTTTGCCCATTCAATTGCCTGTGCAAGCATTTGTGAACCCACTTTCTGCCCCCAATAATTACGAAGCACAGTTAAACCAATATAACCAATATGCTTCAATCTGGATTGAGCAGATGTTTCCAGGAAAAGTTGCGATATAATCTGATCATTCACCTTTCCTACTAACATTAAATTCCTTTCTTCGCTGATACATTCATCAATAATTTTACTTTCATCTTCCACAGAAAGTGGAAACTCATTCAGACCAAAGGTAAGGAAATCCGTTTCTCCTCCAACAGCGTTTAAAAATTCAATAATGGCCTGGGCGTCCTCAGGCATTGCTTTCTTAATTTCACAATGGTGACTAATTGTCATTAATCGGACTCACAAATTAGAATTTTCACCATTCTGCCATCATCCATTGTGATTGTTAAACCATTACTAAATACAGATTGATTTGCCAATGCGTCTGGCTCTGTAACCCTCCCGTAAAATAGCACCATTCAAAAATAGAGTTTCTCGGGCATAATAGGCAAGAGGAGGAGAAACGATGAAACGCAGCCGATTTACAGAGCATCAAATATTAAATATTTTAAAATATGTAGAGAATGGCCGTCTGGTAAAGGATGTCTGCCGTGAGCATGGAATATCCGATGCCACCTATTACAACTGGAAAGCTAAATATGGCGGGATGGAGGCCTCAGATATTAAACGAATGAAGCAACTTGAGGAAGAAAATGCAAAGCTGAAACGGATGTTCGCTGATTTGTCGCTGGAAAACCGTGCGTTAAAGGATGTGATAGAAAAAAAGCTTTAAAGCCGGCAGAGAAAAGGGAGATGGCTGATTATCTGGTAAATGAATACGGCATGAGTCTTAGACAGAGCTGTGCCGCCTTAAGCCTGAGTCGCACAGGTTACTATTATCAGCCGGCAGTAAATAAGGATGAGACGGTGATTAAAGAGCTGATGGAAGTTACCAAACGCTATCCGCGTTATGACTTCAGGAAAGTGTTTGTCAAACTGAGGCAGGCGGGGTTTACATGGAATCACAAAAGGGTTTACCGGGTTTACTGTGAATTGCAGTTGAATATCCGCCGTAAAGGAAAGCGGAGATTGCCTACACGCAACCCAGAGCCTCTTGCGGTTCCCGCTACAGTTAACCATACTTGGTCTGCTGATTTTATGAGCGACGCATTGAACTGTGGCAGACGATTCAGGACATTTAATGTGGTTGATGATTTCAACCGGGAAGCACTGGCCATTGAAGTGGATCTGAGCCTGCCTGCCCGACGGGTTACCCGGGTGCTTGACAGCATTGCTGCCAGTCGAGGATATCCGGCAAAACTGCGTCTTGATAATGGGCCTGAGTTTATCTCTCTGGTATTGGCTGACTGGGCTGAAAAACATGGAGTTACTCTTGAGTTTATTCAACCCGGAAAACCTACTCAAAATTCATTTATTGAACGGTTTAATCGAACTTATCGCAATGAAATACTGGATTTTTATTTGTTCAGAAATCTCAATGAAGTTCGGGAAATAACCGGGAAATGGATGAAAGAATATAACGAAGAAAGACCGCATGAATCACTGGGAGATCTGTCACCATTTGATTATAGATTGATTAAAAATAAGTCGGAAAACTCTAGTTTCGGTTGGCACTAATAAGGGGGGGTTTACAAAGTTATTTTCAAAGTGTGACAAATTGTCACGGTTTAATTGAAACACCATCAACTCGTATCGAGCAAAGTTATGGTTGTAACTAAAATGCAGAGTTATGCTCGAATCTGGTGTATGGAAAAATAAATTAGGTGGCGTATCCTGTTGAAGAAAGTTCCGCAAGAACAAAATCAACAAAAGGAAATACGCCATGAAGGATTGTAATCTGAAAGAGGTATCTACACCAGTTGAAAAAATCACTGATCCATTAACTGAATTACTAAAAAATGGTGCTCGTGATTTAATTAGGCAAGCGGTTGAAGCGGAGTTAGGGGCGATGCTTTCTGAGTATGAAGATTTAAAGTTAATCGATGGTCGACAAGCCATTGTCCGTAACGGTTATTTGCCGGAAAGAACCATTCAAACGGGCATTGGTGATGTTGCTATTAAAATACCTAAAGTGCGCGATCGCAGTGGCTCAGGGATTCAATTTAATAGTCATCTGTTACCGCCTTATTTAAGACGGACAAAAAGTATTGAAGAGTTAATTCCCTGGCTTTACTTAAAAGGCTTGTCCACGGGGGATTATTCCGAAGCATTGAGCTCACTATTAGGTGAACACGCAAAGGGTTTATCGGCGAATACGGTATGCCGGCTAAAAAGCCAATGGCTTTTAGAGCATCAAAACTGGCAACGCCAGGATTTAAGTCAAAAACGTTATGTTTATTGGTGGGCTGATGGCATTTATAGCCAGGTTAGAATGGATGAGCGTTTGTGCTTGCTCGTTATTATTGGGGTGACAGAGCATGGCCACAAGGAGTTAGTTGCCGTTTGTGATGGTTATCGTGAGTCATCGGCAAGCTGGGAAGAATTGCTCACAAGCTTACGCCAAAGAGGCCTTACTCATTCACCAAAATTGTCAGCTGGTGATGGGGCATTGGGTTTTTGGAATGCGCTTACTAAAGTGTATCCGGACTCATGCCATCAACGCTGTTGGGTGCATAAGACCGCCAATGTTCTGAATAAATTACCCAAATCTGTGCAGCCCAAAGTGAAGGCAGCCCTGCAGGAGATTTGGATGGCGCCTACTCGTAAAGAAGCCTATAAGGCGTTTGACAATACCCTGGAATTATTTGGTGCTAAATATCCAAAAGCCATGGAATGCTTGGCTAAAGATAAAGAAGAACTATTAGCGTTCTATGATTTTCCAGCAGAACATTGGATTCACATTCGAACAACCAATCCAATCGAATCAGCCTTTGCAACCGTGCGCTTACGTACCAAAAAATCGCGTAATTGCGGCTCAAGAGATAGCACGCTAGCCATGGTATTTAAATTGATGGAGTCGGCGCAAAAACGATGGATAAAAATTAGAGGCTTTAACCTATTAACCCTGGTGGTGAATAACGTTAAATTTGAGGATGGAATACAGGTTAGTAAAAAATCAAGCAGGAAGGCCGCCTAATGCTGTACACCACATTTGACAATAACTCGATTGTTAAGGGATTCTGATAATGTATTACTGCGGCGCCTCATTATCCCTGATTTATAATGATCATCCTGTTCTTCACAAAGCCCAATCCATTCTGGTAATTGTTTGCGGAGGGGTCAATACAACCCTTTTTAATATCCCTTAGCATTCAATATAAGCTGTCATTGGCAGTGTTTAGGTCATTGGCAGTGTTTAGTATGTAGCCTGGTTGGCGCTTTGCGACAACCAGGTTGCCTTATCCCCAATCTCCAGGAAGACTTTCCTTCATGAAAACCCGGTTGCCGCAAAGCGCCAACCAGGCTACGCTGCTACATATGGGCCGGCAAATTATTCATCGGTTGTGTTAAGAAAGATCATCACGAACATGATGAAATTCAGAAATAGTCCTGCTTTCATTTGCCCATTCCAATTTGGAGATTGCCACATCGCAAACCACTCCCCACCAATAACGAGAAAGCCCACCATATACAGTAAAAAGCCCAAGAATAAGCCAATGAATGCGGTCTGTTTATATGAATTAAAATCACTATTCTTTATTTTGGAGCCAAGAATAAAACAGCCAATCCAACAGATAGTTGCCGCTATCACTTCCCATACAATAATTAAATAGTACGCCAGTTTCTGGAGGTTAGAATCTGTAATAGCTCGCCCCATAAGAGCAGTTTCATTGAAGGTCGTATCCATGCTTAATACATGATGCACAAAAAGCCAATTACTGTTGAAATCCACCACATTATTAAAAGCCACCAGGCTTAAGAATAAGGCAACCGACGCAACCATACCGATTTTTATATATCGCAAACTATAGTTCATTTTAAATAATGTGATTGTTAGATCTTAGAGATAATAATAAGAAAATTAATAATTGGAATCCACACGAGAGCCTAATGTGGTGTAAAAATATTCTTGAGCACTCATTTATTAAATTTTGACTCCGAGAGTAAACCAGGCTCTTCCTTTTCATCACCCAGGGTTTCTTGTTTAAATTTGTTCAGAGCCTTTGATTCATCAGTTTGATTAAGAGCAAAGAAAGTTTGGGCAAACTTTTGTCGATGCTCTGACTTGGCCAAGCCCTGATTGACTGCGAAACCCAGAACCATGCCAATACCTACAAATAAACCAATGACTGATTTAATTACTACTTCAGCAATACGATATAACCAGCCATGTCCCATAATCTTGTCTGCAGCTTTAATCTGTTCTTTACACGAATTCCGAAATTCAATAATTGTTTTGTTTAATTCCTGTTCCGTTAACTGTAAGGATAATGAGTTGAAAAATTGTTCCTGATTCGTAAATAAAGCCGTATACAACCTTTCTCCTTCCAATTTGGTTGCCGTATTATTTCGGCTGGATTTGTTAAGCTCTAACTGCAGCGCTGTCAAATTTTCTAAAAATTTCTTTTGAATTTCTCTTTTATTCGCTTCGAAGTTAATAATATTTTTTTGAAGTTCTTTTTCAGGATTCTGTGTCATGGCAGCATCATCTGCAGGAATCCTCTTTTCCTCAGTAGAACGCTGGGTTATAACAGAAGCAGTCAGCTGTTTTGAATTTTGATGGCGATGATACAAAACATCAAAAGTTGCAGTTGCTGGCGCTTCTCCATGTAGAATATCCTGCTCAATATATTCTTCCAGGTCATCACTTAAATCATTAACAAGGATATTTGGGCAATTTAATAAATTAGAGACTCCGGGTACATCCAGGCAGGTGGCAACATGACCACTACCTATGAGTGCTATATATTTTCCACCATCATTAAATTCCCTGTATCGCTCAAGCATCAACATATTCATTGCGCCAAAACGCTCTTTGGTCCCTTTGATATCTCCCAAATCACCCAATGATTGTGTAACCGCCAAACGATAAGAGGCTTCAGAATCGACCGCCACTATTCTGATCTGATGCTTTTTAGCTTCTTGAACTACCGCTGTAAATGTAGCCGATCCTGATAGCTTACGCTCTTCATCCAGATAATTTAAATAGAGTTCCAATTCACGCGGCATAGCGGCATCAGGCTGTGAATGTAGATAGACATCGAGTAATGCCTGGTGGCGCTCCTGCAGTAAATGCTCCATATAGATAGTGGTGACGCCTTGAGATTTAAACAAAGCCATATTATCAACTAAAAACTGTTTGGGGCTTTTATGTTCATGTACCTCGCCAACAATCAGACCTTCATTGCTGTCGAAGCATTTAGTAATAAATTCTGCTTCGTTGAAACCTTTTTTATTTTCAATACTTACTTTTCTTTTAGTTGCCAAGGCCTGCGGGGCCAATTCGATGGCCACAGTTGAAAGAAGGCGCTCTTTTTCAGCATTTAGAAAAATTTGGTAGTCGTCCTCTATATAGTCGTCAAAAAAATAATTTAATGGGGATTTTCCAAAATAACTCACACCGCCCAGAATCGTTTTATCAAATACTCCTCCATGATTAAAAAAATCAGGAAATAATACCGACATTTCTTTGGGGCCATATCCGATGTCAATACGGAGGGCTTGGTCATCAAAAAAGAGTAGTGGATTGCTAAGGTTAAGCTCTCTAATTTTCTGGTCAAAATACTCTTTAACCTTATAATATCGGGCCCTGTGCTTTTCCAATCCGTCTAATAATCGGCTTGCTGGCGCATCTAAACCACTACTTTGATAATACTCGATCGCTTCGGTTTTCGCGGCTTTTGCAGCCTCTGCAGTGATAGCTTCACTTCCATCCTGCCTGTGAAAGTCAATATCGGGTATTTTTAAAAGCTCAGCCAGTTTTTTAGGCCATTTTGCTATTTTCTCTCGGTCTGTACTTGCAAAAATCTCAAAAGCCACTCTAAAAGGCGCTTTTTGAGGGTTTTGCAGAGCATTAATCATTTCATATTTATCTTTCATGTCCGTTCAAATTTATAACCAGATGTTCCAATAACAACCATTATAGCATGTGTGAATTCAGGCCCCGATAAAATGCCCTTACTTTTCAAGAAATATTGTGATTTATTCGCAGTCTATAGATATTCAGAAAGTTGAAACATAAAGATGATGCTGCATTTTGTTAATTTCTGTCAGAGTAAATGACTAGCAAAAACTTATTGAAAATTGCACACTTTCCATCATTGGGGGCATCAGCCCAATAAGCTGGCGTCTTTAGTGGGAGATGATGTTCTTCTCCAGTTAAATAAGTAGCTATTTCTAAGAAGTAAAGCCGCGCGAGAAAGCTTGGGAATTACCTTAGTCGACTCAGCAACGATAAGGTTTGATAAATCTTTACCGAGCTTAATCGCCGGTTGTTCGATAAATTTTTCAGAGAAATGTGCTAAAGGCCAAGTGATTATAAATACAAACGCGGCAATTAATAAACCAAACTCTAGCGGATGAAGTTGCACAACGGTAAATCGAGCTAATGGTAAAAATAAATTTAATACCATTACATTCCATAAGTATAAACTAAAACTTATTTTACCTAAGTACTGAGAAAATGGTAGCTTTAAGAAAGAAGAAAATTGATCCTCTGGATCACTACTTAAGTAGAGTATTAATATCGCAATGCTGAAGCCTTGCAGTAAATTGGCTGTAATACTGGAGTGGATGAAAAAACTTCTAAGAAATATCATTGTAAACAGTGGTAGAAACCATCCTATTTTTTTCATGCTGTTTTTTAATTCTTCTGGAAAAATTGCACAGCAAAAGCCTAAATAAAAATAATATATCCAAGTATTGGCCGCATGAAAATTAATTCTAAAATCATTGTCTATTATTAATATCGATAATGAAGTTAAAATTAATACTATTTTAGCGCCCCATTGTTTATACGCGTAAAAAGTCAAAAGAATCAGTGGGATTGCCCAAATTTCAGATTGTAATGTCCAGCTGGCACCGTGCAGTGTTATTTTGAAAAGCAAACAATTTTGGACAAAGGGATGAAATTTAATATGAGGGTAAATTGTTGGTAAAAAATAATGCAGGCAATTAAAAACAAGGTAAAAAGCAGCCAGACATGGAATTAGAGGGAGATAAATTCTAATTATTCTTCTTAAACTAAACGTGATAATTGGCAGCTGTTCTGTTTTAGTTCTTAATAAAGTATTAAATAATACCATTCCACTTAAAACAAAAAAAATATTAACCGCTGTATGACCATTAAAAAGCAAGAGAAACAATTTGGTGATTTTAAAATAGTTTTCTTTGATTTGATAAATGGGCGTATACAAAACATCAGTAACTATATAATTACTTAACATTAAGATACTGTGAAATACTAGCACAGCCAGGGCCGCATACCCTCTTAAGCCATCCAGGAGCTTATTTCTTAAGCTAAAACCATGAGCGGAAAAAGTATTTGAGTTATACATATCTTAATCCAAGCCCCCAGCTCCATTAATTAATAACAACTTATGAATTATAGAATCCTAAGTCTTTTTTCAATACGTCAGTAATTTTCAGCTAAGGATACCTTGAAGTCTACGTAAAATATTAGGGGAATTTATTGTTACCAGAAGCCATGCTAGATATGGCTCCCCGGACAGGACTCGAACCTGTGACCTAATGATTAACAGTCATCCGCTCTACCGACTGAGCTACCAGGGAATAAGGCGGAATCATAAAGAGATCCCGCTGATGAGTCAAGGGTTTTCTTAAATTTTTTTATCTTTTGCAGAAACGACTTAGGCGGTCAAGCGCACTGCTTAAATTATCCATGCTGGTGGCAAAAGATAGTCTTATACAACCCTCATTTCCGAAGGCAGAACCCGGCACTAAAGCCAGACCTTCGTCCTGCAATAAGTTTTCAGCAAACTCGACATCATTGGCGTAACCTCGCTTTTCGATAATCGATTGCACGTTGGGAAAGCTGTAGAAGGTCCCATCCGCGGGGATCACCTCAATACCTGGCATGGTTTGCATGCGATCCACCAGATAATCGTGTCGATGATGAAAGGCCTTGACCATATGATGAACGGTTTCATCACCGCCGGTAAGTGCCGCTAAAGCGGCTCTCTGCGCGATGGAGCAGGCGTTTGATGTGGATTGCGACTGCACTGTTTTCATTGCATTGATCAAAGGTGCAGGGCCCGCCGCATAGCCAATACGCCAGCCAGTCATTGAATAAGCTTTGGAAACACCGTTAAGTACAACAGTTCTATCATATAATTCTGGGCAGGCATTGAGTATATTGCAAAAGGCTTGCGTCCAGATAATGTGCTCATACATATCGTCTGTGGCAATCAAAACCTGCGGATGCTTCTTCAGTACTTCCCCCAGGGCTTTCAGCTCATCAAAACTATAGGCAACTCCTGAAGGATTGGATGGACTATTTATAAAAAATAACCGTGTCCGGGGAGTAATTGCCTGCTCCAGCTGGGCGGGGGTAATTTTATAGCGCATGGCAGGCGTTGTCGGGATAATGACTGGTGTAGCATCCGCTAATAAAACCATATCCGGATAAGAAACCCAATAAGGTGCCGGTATTATGACCTCATCGCCCTCATTCAAAAGAGCCTGGCAAAGGTTATAACAGCTTTGTTTTCCGCCGACTGAAACCAGAATCTGATTTAACTGGTAAGCAAGTCCGTTATCGCGATTAAATTTTTCTCGAATCGCCTGTTTTAATTCGCTGATACCATCCACTGGCGTGTATTTGGTAAATCCAGCATTAATCGCTGCAATAGCAGCATCCTTGATATGCTGAGGCGTATCAAAGTCGGGCTCTCCAGTACCGAGATTAATAATATCCATTCCCTGTGCCTGCATTTGCGAGGCTTTGGCAGCCACGGCAAGCGTGGGCGAAGGCTTTACCTGCTTTACCCGATTAGCCAGTGTAATTTGCATCAATCACTCCTCTTTCTAAATATTGCCTCTAAACTGACGTGGATTCCTGCTGTTTTGTCATTTGTACATCAGGCAATTATTTACCGTTGTACGACAGGTCAAACTATAATGCAGGTTTGCTAAAAATCAAGCTGTAAAAAACTTGCATCTTTTCCTACAAAATGTATATAGTTCTTATTATGAAAAATGTATTTAAAATTTATTCAAATTTTCAGCCCGCAGGCGATCAGCCTACTGCCATTTCCTCACTGATTGAAGGCGTTGAATCCGGGCTGGCAAAACAAATTCTTCTTGGGGTTACCGGCTCAGGTAAAACCTTCACTATTGCTCATGTCATTGAAGCAATGAAACGTCCTACATTAATTATGGCACCCAATAAAACATTGGCGGCTCAGCTTTATGGAGAATTTAAAACTTTTTTTCCAGATAATGCCGTAGAATATTTTGTATCCTATTACGATTATTATCAGCCCGAAGCTTATGTTCCTGCTTCAGATACCTTTATTGAAAAAGACGCATCAATTAATGAGCATATTGAACAAATGCGCCTTTCAGCAACCAAAGCGCTTATTGAGCGCAAAGACGCCATAATTGTTGCTACGGTTTCGGCCATTTATGGATTGGGCGATCCGGATTCCTATCTGCGTATGGTATTACATCTGTCGCGCAAAGAACAATGCGACCAGCGTAAAATTTTACGCCGTCTGGCAGAAATGCAATATACGCGTAACAATCAATCTTTGGACAGAGGGCAATTTCGGGTTACTGGCGATGTGATTGATGTATTCCCTGCTGACTCGGAGAAAGAGGCTATTCGTATTGAATTATTTGATGACGAGGTGGAGCGTATTATGCGCTTTGATCCTCTGACAGGCGATATCATTCAGCAGCTCCCCCGCGTGACTATTTTCCCCAAAACACACTATGTGACACCGCGGGAAAGACTTCTGGAAACAATTGAGCAGGTTAAGGAAGAACTGCGAATCAGAGTGGATGAGTTTACCCGGCAGAATAAGTTGCTTGAAGCACAGCGTTTGCAGCAACGCACCTGCTTTGATATCGAGATGATGCTGGAACTCGGTTATTGCTCGGGTATTGAAAATTATTCACGTTATTTGTCAGGCCGTAATGAAGGCGAGCCTCCGCCTACTTTATTTGACTACTTACCACCAGAGGCCTTGCTGATCATTGATGAGTCGCATGTGACTGTTCCACAGATCGGCGGGATGTACCGCGGAGATCGCGCCCGTAAAGAAACCCTGGTTAATTATGGTTTCAGGCTCCCCTCTGCACTGGATAATCGCCCCTTACGTTTTGAAGAATTTGACGGCCGCTCACCACAAACCATTTATGTATCTGCAACCCCTGGTCCCTTTGAAAAAGAACATGCCGACAATATTGCAGAACAGGTCGTTCGCCCTACTGGACTGATTGACCCACAGGTTATTGTCAGGCCGGTCAGAAATCAGGTGGATGATTTGCTTTCTGAAATACGCCTGGTTCAGGCTCAGGGTGAACGCATTCTGGTTACCACCTTAACCAAACGGATGGCAGAAGATTTAACTGATTATCTGCAGGATCAAGGGATCCGCGTGCGCTATTTGCATGCAGATATTGATACTGTTGAGCGGGTTGAAATTATTCGTGATTTAAGATTGGGTGAGTTTGATGTGCTGGTCGGCATTAATTTGTTGCGAGAAGGGCTGGATATGCCTGAAGTAGCGTTAGTTGCTATTCTGGATGCCGATAAGGAAGGCTTTTTACGCTCCGATCGCTCATTAATTCAAACTATTGGCAGGGCCGCCAGAAATTTAAACGGCCGTGCTATTTTATATGCGGATCGCATGACCGGTTCAATGCAGCGTGCCCTGGATGAAACAGAGCGTCGGCGTAACAAACAATTAGCCTACAACGAGCAGCATGGAATTACTCCCAGGGGCATTAAAAAATCCATTGAAGATATTATGGAAGGCGCATACAGTAATAAGCGAAAGAGTCAAATCGCCGAACGCCAGCCACAATATGAGCTTCTGCCGCCGGATCAGCTTGCCAAACGAATTAGACTACTTGAAAAACAAATGCATACTCACGCCCAGAATATGGAGTTTGAAATGGCTGCCAAAGTTCGTGATGAACTCCTGGCCCTTAAAGATCAATTGAAAGCCTGAGTGATGCTCTAATGGAACTAAGCATATGACAATCAGTATGGGTCAACTGAAGTTAATTCTTGACGAGTTTGCAATGACAAATCAGCATCATGAACCAAACAGCAAGTCAGAGCAGCTGGCGGCTTCTCTCGCTTCATTGACCCGCAATACCAAGAATCCCGAGCAAATCGTTGATGCTGAGCTAAAAGCCAAAGTGATTAGATACATTGATCAGTTCTGGCAGTGGGCAGTTGCTAACATTACCGGGGCATCATGGCGAAAAAACCCTCAGGTTGGCAGCTGGCTTTTATTACAGAATAATCTGGAAAGTAATGGTTTTAAAGGGGTTTACCAAAGACATTACCCGTTTTTCTTTGCCCGCCACTCAGAACACTTTTACAATGCAGAACAGTCATTTTCTCTTGAACAGGTTTTAGCCCTGTTCAAGGCGACAGCCAGAGTTTTAGGCTATATAAGGGTAGAGCAGATTGAAAACCATCCCTTCGTCAGATTTCACGATCTGCAAGCCCAAATAAAAAGAGGGCTTAACACACAGCATCCTATTCTAGTGGATGCCGCCACCTTATTCGCCTGCTTATTTTATCTTCTGCATTTTCATTTGGGCAAAGAGCAAATAGCCTTACTGCCAGTGCTTATTCGCTGCCGGCCAGAAACCACGGATGAAGAGCGACATTCTGAAACTGCTCTGTTTATCAGCATATATGGTTCAAGCGCTTTATGCAGTATTCAGATTGCCTCTTTAAAAGAGTACCTCGATTATTCAACTGTTCGTTCGCATGAAGCGACCATACCGCTTCAGCACGTTCTTCCTCCTTCCCGCCCGGCACTCTTGAATGTGTTTTCTGAAGTTAAACAAAAGCCGGCCGCATTGTCATTAGCAACGGCGTTCAATAATGATTTGCTAAAAGTAAACCCTTCGGAAGGAAAGGCAAAAGGGGTGTCTAAAGCAGAGAATCAGCAGGCATTTGAGAAGGTAATGAATTTTGTCAACTACACACTGGGCATGATAAACACGATTGAACTGGACCAGCCAAAAACCGTAATCCAGCAATTACACAAGGGCTGTCTGCAGTATTATCTGGATACCCGGCAGAGTGAATCCCCTTCAATTTTTTCCTTTACCCCTTTTTCTGATAAGGCGAAATGTCAGGTCGCCATGCAGTTGCAGCAGGATAGAAACGCGCAGCTGGGCTTCTTCTCAGGCTTTACCAGCCGACAGGGTAGATTAGGTGTTATTAACGAACTATTTGAAGCCGCGTTTAACTCATTACCTGAAAAAAACAGCAATGCAGCACCCAGGGGATAAATTTGGGCCTTTACTGGTTTAATCCTCTCCCATGTAATATTTATGATAAATTGAAGTATAGGTGCCGTCATTTTCTATGTTAAAGATGGCCCTGTTAATTTTCTCGATTAGCGGCGCTTTATCAGGCAGGCCGATAATGCCATAACCCTCACCTAATTGAATGCTTTTTCCCACATTTTTTATATTGTAAATGCTGTTACTTATGAACATATAAGCTACTACATCGTTCAATCCAATGACATCTATTTTATGATTGGCCAAATCAGAGATCAGATCATTCATGCTGTTATAGGCAATGATCTGGTTGGTATTCCCATAAGGACTTTCCACTAGTAAAGTATAAAATGTGTCCTTCATTGCTCCTATCTTTTTATTCCTGATATCAGCTAACTTGTCAATCCCACTATTTTGCAAAGCGACAAATTGCATTTTACTGACTGCATAAGGGATACTGGCTGCATACTGATTGAGTTCAAAAGGTGTATAGGGGTTAGGCATAATAAGTAAATCGATTTTTCGATTATCCAGTAGCTCGAATTGATTATGAAGTGTCACACTCTTATATTCACAGCGCCTTCCGATTTGCTTACAAATGGTATTCATTATATCGATGCAAAAACCAAAATAATAAGAGCCTCGAGCGCTATCTACCTTCTGCACAATGGGAAGCCCCGGCACTGTGACCCCAACAATCAGGGAGGAGCAGAAACCAGACTTACAGAAAATCAGTAAAATGAAACACAGCGTCATCCCTGGCTTCAAGGCTCGATAGATATCCATATTATCCCTTGGCATTTTTTTTAAATTTAGGAAGAGGATTGGAAATTGTCAATTACGCCAGAGCTAACTCCACAGGTTATCCAGAGCACGATGAGATCCCTCGCTGCGCTCGGGATGCCGTGGAGAATTTTTGTCATTTCATTGACAAAAATGAATGGCATTAATACACTGAATTTTTATTCAAAATTTCAACACCTATGGCCGTTGATTTTTTTAACCCTTTCTCAGGGATCCAGGAAGCAAAACGTACCCCTCACGCCAGGACTTTGAGAACTTCCCTTTCGCAAAAAATAAAAGATACCTACTTCATTTTTGCCGGCAATGAGAACCATGTAGGCATCTATGATTATGCCAGTTTATTCATACCTCGACTTCTTGAAAATGTGTTGCCCTGGAGATGGGCTTTTTCATTCTATATTCTGCGCGCAATAGTCAGTGGAGCGGCTACCACTCTGGTTTTGCCAATCGTGCTAATCGTACACGCTGTTTCAGAAAGCATTGCCTGGAATTATAAAAAACAGGCGATGGAACTCAAAGGTTATAATATTGGCGGGGATCGGGAAAATGGAAAGGTGCAGGGATTAAGCTGCGCTGAGTTTTTAGAGAGAAACAACCTGGACATCGAAGACATTCAGGTCACTGTTGAAGAACTGGATCCTCATCTTCAAAAAACATTCATTCACACCTCCCATCAGCTGAGATTCTGGCGGCATCCACAGCAGGAAAAAAAGAAGGAGGAAATCACTGATTTTGTAATCCCATTACGACGAGGAAAGGACGCGGGTCTGTATTCGTTTTTCCAATTAAATGTTGGGCGGGTAGTCAGTACTATTGAACACTGCAATCAAGTCCAGGAAACTGAGATTAATAATGAATTACTTAAGCGTTATACGGGATAATTTTCCTTTTAACTGAAACCATTTTTGTCTTTGCGAACGACGTGAAGCAATCCAGATCGAAGTCTGGACCAGGTAGGTTCTGGATTGCCAGGCGCATGGAACTTAAGACAAGGCCTCAGTCTGGGCTGATTTAAATTGGCCTCTCCTCTGCCATAAACTGCTGATTAATGGTGGGGAACACATCAATAATAACCCAAGGATTAAAGTCAATTCATAACGACCTGTGCTTCCGACATTAATATTTTCCGGCGGCATGAAACTGACCACCAGGGTAGCCAGCGTTCCGATGATGCCAACTGAACAAACGAACAGCAGGCCTGCTTTGCCCCCTGGAATGCGAAACGCGCGATAATGATCCGGAGCACTGAATCTTAATTTGATTGCTGCAAGAAACATCATTAAATACATCAGCATGTAAAGCTGGGCGGCCAAAGCCGTCAGTAACCAGTATGATCCATTTACACTGGGCATAAACAAAAAGAGGGTTGATAATAGCGTGACAATAACTGCCTGGGTAATCAGCATCACCACCGGGGCATTTTGTCGATTGGTACGTTGAAACAACTCCGGCAGATTACCATCCTGAGCTGCCACAAGAAGTCCTTTGGTAGGCGCAATAATCCAGTTACTGACGCCGCCGAGGCCACCCATAACCAGCATCAAAGCCACTATCGGCATCATCCACACCAGGTGATATTGCTTAAAAAACGCGTTGAAGGCCTG
Organism: Legionella sp. 16cNR16C; assembly: GCF_021297775.1. Lineage (NCBI taxonomy): Bacteria > Pseudomonadati > Pseudomonadota > Gammaproteobacteria > Legionellales > Legionellaceae > Legionella > Legionella sp. 16cNR16C. Next base: position 169,811 of record NZ_JAJTMX010000001.1, on the reverse strand, counting down.
CATAATCCCGGCCACCAGATTGATTTCGCTGTTAGGTAATACTACCGCAATAGCCAGTGAACCTAATATAAGGGTGCTTAGAATAATCAGGACCGAGTAAATAAGCGCACGAGGAAAGGCATGCTGCGGATTATTGACATCGTTCGCATGAACCGTGGCAATCTCTATCCCGCAGAATGACATCATAATCGCCGTTAATGAAACCCACATGGAGCGATCCTGCCAATGCGGGCTGATACTTTGCAAGTCAAACTGAACTTGCAGGGGATTGCCGCCTGCCAGCCAGACCGCTCCCAAGCCAATGATTAAGCCCATCGGCAACAAAAGACCGGAAATAGCACAGATATTGCTAAACAGAGCAGACGATTTCATACCGCGCAAATTGACCAGAGTTGCCCCCCAGAAGGAACACACAATCACCAGCCATAAAAAATAAGGATTGTCCGCCATTGCCGGATTAATCAGATAACCGATTGTTCCTGCGACAAAGGAAAGGATAGTAGGATACCAGATGACATTTTCAATCCATTGCAGCCAGATGGCAAGAAAACCGGCCCTTTTACCAAAAGCCTCTTTAACCCAGATATAAATGCCGCCCTGTTTGGCCCAGCCAGAAGCCAATTCGGCAGAAACCAGCGCGGTAGGAATTAAAAAAAACAAAGCCCCGAGAAAGAAAAAGGAAATTAGCTGGCTGCCAAACAAGGCCGTTGCGGGTAAGTTTCGGATACTATCTACCGAGCCTACAGTAATCATTGTCAGACTAAAAATGCTAAGCGCATGCTTATTACTCATTACATTCCTTCACTGCTGGTCCACACTTGCTGAAGCTATTATATTGGCTTTAGCTTAAGAAAATCTTAATTATTGAATAATTAATGGTCAAAATGAGCTATTTATTTTAAACGCCTTAAAATAAATTATCAAAATGCATCACTGTACGCCACTCTTTCGCATTTGTAAATAATGGATACGCTGAATAAAATTTAATCATTTTTGGCTCTGGTAAATTGCAGGCATTTAACACTGATTGTTTATCCATATCTGAGTTATAATATCTCCTTTCTATTCGCCTGATTTTAATATGGAAAATACGCTTTTGACTCAGGTTTTCATCTTTCTGGCAGCGGCCTCTCTGATCGTTCCTCTTGCCAGCCGTTTTAAACTGGGTTCGGTTCTGGGCTATCTTTTAATCGGCATCGTTATTGGTCCTTATGGTCTGCGGCTTATGGGTAACGCCGAGCAAATTATGCATTTTGCCGAATTCGGGGTCATTATGATGCTTTTTCTGATCGGCCTCGAGCTTGAACCTCCCATGCTTTGGCGCTTACGAAAAGCCATAATCGGCCTGGGCAGTTTGCAGGTGGGCATCACCACACTGGCCCTGACAATGCTTGGTCTTTTATCGGGCTTTAAATGGCAAACCAGCCTTGCTCTTAGCATGGCTTTTTCCTTGTCTTCAACCGCTCTGGTTTTGCAAATGCTGGAAGAAAAAAACCTGCTGCGGACTGTTGAAGGCGAAACCTCTTTTGCCGTTTTACTATTTCAGGACATTGCCGTAATCGCAATATTGATTATTCTGCCCCTACTGGCAGCCGAACCCGGTCTGGCTGCTGCCAGCGAAGCTCATGCAAGCCGTTTTCTGAACTTGCCGGAATGGGCGCATGCCATTACCGTCGCCACCGTCATCAGCTTGCTGGTTATTTCTGGTCACTATTTTTCACGTCATCTGTTTTCAATGATTGCCCGGACTAATCTGCGCGAATTATTTACCGCAACCTCGCTGGCTCTGGTGGTCGGTATCACTTTATTAATGCAAACCATCGGTGCTTCCCCCGCTCTGGGGGCCTTTGTCGCCGGCGTGGTTCTAGCTAACTCCGAATACAAGAGAACACTGGAAACCGATATTGAACCGTTTAAAGGATTGCTGCTGGGCCTTTTCTTTATCTCGGTAGGCATGAGCATGAATTTCAACTTGCTGGCCTCCCATTCAGAATCGGTTCTCGCAGGAGTTTTTCTGATTGTGATTATTAAAGCAGTCATTCTGATCGGGCTTGGCTATTCTTTTGGATTAACCCGATTACAAAACCTCGGGTTTGCCCTTTCGCTTTCTCAGGTGGGGGAATTTGCGTTTGTTCTTTTAAAGTTTTCTGCCTCACTTGGAGTTATTTCTCTGCAAATCAGTGAGTTGAGTATTCTAATCGTGGCGCTTTCAATGTCCATAACACCATTCCTGATGTTATTGTACTATCACATTCTGGTACCCCGGTTTATGAGCCGGATTCCAAAACCTGAGTTCGATACCATCAAGGAAAATCATCCTATTATTCTCGCTGGCTATGGACGTTGCGGCCAGATTATTGGACGTTTTCTTACTGCACAAAAAATTCCTTTGACTATTCTGGAAAGGGATCCTGAGCAGATTGAACTGCTTCGTAAATTTGGCTTCAAAGGCTATTTCGGCGATGCCACACGTCTTGATTTACTGCAGAATGCCGGGGCTTCCCATGCGAAACTGCTAATTATTGCTGTGGCGGATCCGGAAGTAAGTCTTGAGGTCGCAGCGATGGCTAAAGAAACCTTTCCCCACTTAAAAATCTTTGCGCGCGCCAGAAACCGCCGGCATGCCTATGAATTGCATAAGCTCGGCGTGGACTACTTCAAACGGGATACCTTTGATTCGGCGCTCAATATGGCAAAAGATATTATGATTGAGCTTGGACACAACCCCAAACACATGGCAAAAAAAATGCAAATGTTTGCCGAACTGGATGATGCTTCACTTAGAAAATCCTTTGCTTTTTTTGATGAGGAGTCGACTTTGATCAACTTTTCGAGACAAGTAAACTGGGAACTTGAGAAAGTATTGCAAACCGATTTGGAAGCGCAACACGCCGTTTCAAGAAAAGAGGTTGAAGCGTAAAGAATATTTAAGTTTGGGAATTACTGTAATGATATGGACCCATTCTCTTATCAAACGGCTTCGTAATGAGCCAAGATTAAGTTGATATCCACGAGATATCTTAATCAACAAGGAGACGGGTCCATGAAAGAGATTACCCTATTAGGAATAGATAGTCAATAGACTCATTAACAGGTCGAATATATAGGTGCAATCTTACTTCTATTTATTTGTTGATTATAATTTTGCTTGTAAAAACGAATGGGTCCATATATAGGTTGGGCCCTTGGCCCAACAAAGGGGTTGAACCACTCCAGAGGTCAATGTTGGGCCAAGGGCCAACCTACAGTCAATTGCAGAATTTCTTGGATTTATACTTATTTAACTACCATAATCCATTTGGAAGAAGGGTCAGTTCGTCTGTTGTTATTGGGATTACCTGCAGTGTAGTGCTTGCTCATCAAGGTGCTGGTATTGCCATCAAATTTGTTATTGCTGATATGTTTTTTCAGGCACTCACTCACTGTTTCTCCAGATGTTTTTCCGCAGAAAGCCTGAGTAAAATCATAGTAGGGTAAAAGTTTGCTGCTGTCCGCATTTTTCCCGATGAAATGATAGGTTACATAATCTTTTAACCGCCATGCGCTGCCTGAATTTGACCTTGAAAAGCTCAGGGTTTTAAAGGAGGAAGCATTTCCATGGTCCACGCCAAGGCCTGCGGAATAAACGATGGGGATTACGTAGCTTTTATTGCCAACGACCATTGCGTGAATTTCATCATAATGTGAGTGAGCGGCCATCATGCCAATGACTACTTCAGGGTATGCCTTGATTATTTTTTTGAATGAGTTTTGATAGTCTGTTTCCCAGGATTGTGGAGGAACATGCATTGCCAGCACTACACTGTTATTTTTTGCGCGACTGGATTTAAGCTGACTCTCCAACCATTGCATTTCTTCCCTGGCGCCCTCTCGTGAAGGTGAAAAGCTAGGTCTGTTCACAAATAATACGCTGTTTAATGAGAGCATTTTGAGATGATCACCTAAATAGGCAGAGTAATAACCATATTTTTTGTTTTCACTGCTAATACAGGCCTGACCTTTGTAGGGGCATTTAGTCCCGGTTGAAAGAAAGCCATTTCCATTTCCGGTTATTGCTTGCAAAAGCGTATAGGCTGAATCATCACGATAACTAAATGGACCGTAGTTTCTTTGTAATGAATCGTTATTTCCAAACACGGAAAAGAAAGGAGCAGGATTTATCTTTTCCTGAAGCGCTTCGAAAACGCCATTAATATCATCCCGGGAGGTTTTACGGCTATAGCCATTATGAGCTGGCAAATCACCAAGTAACACGACAGAAGGATTGGCGGACCTCTTCAGATCAACCTGTTCTCCCAGTTTACTGATTAGTGTCTGATAGCTTCGCTGGTCTAACTCATTTCTGAGATCAGCAGGCGGATTAATATTGGTTGTTTTGCGAAGCGTAACATCCATATGCGGATCAGAAATTAAAAACAATTCCGCCTGATTGCTGTTGTTTGCAGCGATAGCTGGAATGTTAACGGCATAGAGCAGGCTTGCAGCCATTACCATCATTAATTTTTTAGTGTTCATCATTGTCTCCTAATAAACAGGTTGCCAGTAAGCACTATTAGCGTTCACTTGATTACAATGATATCGACTGGAATTTAAGGCCTCGTTAAAGCAACTACGCAATTTTTGCAAAATAGGTGGAAACATCAGAAATTGTCTGTGGTTTCAACAAAAACTGCCTTTAAATGGCCTGCATTCAAAAGCAGTTATTAGACTAAGCGTTCTTATTGCTGTTCATCATAGCGTTTAACGCTGGACAGCACTTCCTCTCTGGCCGGTTCGATGCCAGCCCAACCATCGACTTTCACCCATTTTCCTTCTTCAAGATCTTTATAATGCTCAAAGAAATGTTCAATAGAAAGCAACAGCGGCTTTGGCAAATCCTGATAGGTTTCAACGCCTTCATACATTTTAGTTAACTTGTGAGTCGGCACAGCTAAAAGCTTGGCGTCTACCCCTTTTTCATCAGTCATTTTCAGCATGCCCAGTATACGGCAGGCAATTACAGAACCACTGATTAGAGGCACAGGAGTAACTACCAGAACATCAACCGGATCACCATCTTCCGAAAGCGTATTGGGAATATACCCGTAATTTGCCGGATAATACATGGCCGTTGCCATGAATCGATCGACGAATAAAGCCCCGGACTCTTTATCTACTTCATATTTTACCGGTTCCGCATGCATCGGAATTTCAATTACCACATTAATTTCATTGGGTATGTCTCGACCACTATTAATCCGCATTAAGCCCATTTTCTTCATCCAAATAATTTTTTCGCAGGTATTATGCTAAAAAGTGCTTTAAAAGGCAAAATAACTCACTCCAGTATAAAAGCAATCTCGGTATGCAAATAAAATACCTGTTCTTGCACCATCTATTGCGCCAGTTCTGGTATGGACTCCGCGGCCTTTCGCCGCGAGACCAAGTCAAATAGTTATATTTAAATTGAAATATTAAGGTGGCTTTGAACGCTTTCCTTGTTGATTTTACCAATAATATCAGTAAGACCCTGATCTGCCTCTAGTAAATAATTCAAATTATTGCCAATATGACATATGACGGTGGCTCTGCCTTGAGACATTCCGGAATTGACTTCCATTGCATTGCTCATGTATTGCAATTTTTGAGCGATTATTTTTACATCGTCCATGCTATCCAGGGTTATCCAAAAGGTTAATCCTTTTGTTGTACTTGATTTCCAACCCGTTACCCCTGAGTATTTCTCAATAAACGCAGCGGCCTGGGAAACTTGTCTTTGTAACAGTTCAGGCGCTACAGGAATGGCTGTTTTTTTAGCATCATAAACTTTTTCAAGATTTTTGCCGGCTGTCACCATATCTCGGCAGAACCCGATTTGGCATTCTATCTCGTTTTTTAATTTGGGCTTAAACTGTTTTTTCCACTTTTCAATGGATTCTATTGCAAGGTTATTGACGTTGATGGAGGGATATTTACGCTGAATGCGCTTACAAAGAGTAGCCATTGCAATTGTAAGCTGCATATGCTCTTCTCTTTTCTCATTTTTATAGGGTGCCTTTTGAGCTTCAAGGATGCGAGCTTTAATCAAATCGGCTAGTGGCTTTCTTGTTACAGCAATTTGACTAATTGCTTTCGAATACTGGCTATCAGGGTTTCTTGCATCTCCTGGATATCGCAATAAAATATCAGGATATCCCAATCCTTTTAAAACACAATTCATTAAACAGGTGGCAGTTCTTCCATTGCCATTAGCAAATGGGTGTATCTCTGTAAGTTCATAAAATACATTTGCTGCAAAAGTTGCTACCTCATCAATATCTTCAGCATTGCATTGCACTAGTTGCTTTACGAATCTATCGGAAAACTCATTCATTTTTTCCATGATTTGTTCTGGCAAAATACATATCTTGCATAGCTTTCCAACGATGGCCTTGTCTTCATCAGAAAGCAGATTCCTATTAAAAGCTACATATAATTTTGACAGCGTACGAACACTTTCCGGATTTTCATCTTTATCAACAATTTTTTGAGCGCAATCTGGAATAGTTATTGATGGGTCTTTTTTGATTCGATCGATTAATTTTAAAAACTTTAAGCTATCTGATTCAGGTACTTTATAGTTTTTGAGCAGAAAATTTGCGAATTTTTTTGCTGTATTTCCAGGAGAATGCTTGTTTGCCAAATAAAGAATAAACTCCTGTACCATGGATGCTCCATGATGCCAGCGGAAAACAAATTGATCAGTAAATTCTCCTGAATGCATTTCAAATGGCGCTAATAAGGTTTTCGCTATAAAACCATGTATTCTTTTTGTGTGTTCAAGCAGGTCGGTGCTGGTCAAAGACTTTGTTTTTATTAAGGGAAGCAGATTTTCCTGTGCATATAAATAGGCTGCCATCATATCCTGATATTGGCCTGCCTCATGGAAATATGTATCTTGCAAGGTCTGTGAATCGTGGTTGGGAGATGATTCTGGATCAAATGAATAGGCAATAGCAGGATTAAATTCTTTAAGAAAATCACGGTAATACATAGATGTCTCGTAAATTAAAAGCTCTATATTACCATAAATTGACCAATTATTGCATCTATTAAGCACAGATTGATAACATTTGCTCACCTGAATTATAGTTGTTCTTTAATGCTTGAAATATAATATTTTAGGCAGTACCACTATTTGGAGTAAGCATGCCTGCACCGTTCTATAGACGTCCATCAAGAATCTTGTATGGGTAAAAGGACTTACTTTTTATTCAAATTACATTAACCAACTCCTGCAAGCGGACGAGGTAAAAACTGATTTAACCGCACTTTAAATCATCCCCCAAGCAGTAAACTTTGAAGTGCCTGCCATCTCGGAGTATAATGATTCATTAAGCCAAATTCAGGAAAACTATGGATTGCTTGTTCTGCAAGATTGCAAAAGGTGAACTCCCGTCAACGATCGTTTTTGACGGGCCTGAGATCATGGCCTTTCGGGACATTCGCCCTCAGGCACCGACTCATATTCTGGTCATTCCCAAGCAGCATATTGCTACAATTAATGACACAGACAGCAAGGATGAGCAACTCCTCGGACGAATGATCCTGACCGCCAAAAATCTGGCTAAAAAAGAACATTTAAGTGAACAGGGATATCGGCTTGTTTTTAATGTGAATTCAGGTGGAGGGCAGGAAGTTTACCACATTCACTTACATCTTCTTGGCGGCCGTCAGATGACTTGGCCTCCAGGTTAGGACATTGTCAATGCATGAACTATATACAAAAATACTTGAAGAAATTGGTGAAGATCCTAATCGTGAGGGTCTGAAAGATACTCCAAAACGAGCAGCCACTGCTTTTCAATATCTGACTAAAGGCTATAATGAGGATCTCCAGGATATCATTAATAATGCTCTTTTTGAGTCAGACATGAGCGAGATGGTGATTGTTAAGGATATTGAATTATATTCCATGTGCGAACATCATCTTTTACCATTTCTGGGCAAATGCCATGTGGGTTATTTACCAAACGGCAAGGTATTGGGGTTATCCAAAGTAGCACGTATTGTGGAGTATTTCGCACGCCGCCTGCAGATCCAGGAACGTTTAACAATGGAAATTGCCAGTTGTATCGAATCCATTACAGGAGCGAAGGGCGTCGCAGTAGTCATTGAAGCCAAACACCTGTGCATGATGATGCGTGGTGTGGAAAAACAAAACTCAAGCATGCTGACTTCAGTTATGTTGGGCGCTATGCGTCAGAATGTAAGCAGCCGGGCTGAGTTTCTGTCTCTAATCGGTAAATAAATCTCGAAGCAATATCATCGTCTCTCGGCCTCCCGTGAAAGCGGGAAACCCGTTCACATCCTTTTTTATATCCGCTTTATTCATCGAGCAGCCCAAGATCAATTGATTCTTTTTTAAGCAACCCCTATATTATAATTGATAATATCAAATAGCTTATTGTGGAGTAATATGTCATGGCTAAAGTTCGAAAACCCTATGCAAAAGAAAACAAAAAAATAGCAGATGAGAATCTGGAAAAATTGTCAGGCGGCTTGAATATCCAGTTTATAGGATTTAAGGAGTCAAAAAAGACATCAAAAAATAAGGGAAAAAAGAAAGACCATTGATTAAATCATGCGTTTGCGCTCCATCAGAAGCACATTTGCCAGAGGAACCGCGCCTTAAGCGCGGTATACAGGCAATCATAAGTGAGGGGAACAAAGTCCTCGAATTTTAGAGATTGTCAGAATGCTCAGACAAATACTCGGCAACTCCTTTCGGAGAGGCTTTCATACCAGCCTTACCTTTTTCCCAGCCAGCAGGACACACTTCGCCATGCTCTTCAAAAAATTGTACAGCATCGATTATGCGGATAATTTCATCGATGTTGCGGCCAATTGGTAAATCATTAACGATTTGTGAACGGACCAGGCCATTTTTATCGATGATAAAGGCACCACGAAACGCGACACCAGCCACAGGATGCTCGACACCATAGGATTGACAGATGGTGTGGGTCATATCGGCAGCCAGAGTGAACTCAACAGCGCCAATACCACCTTGCTTGGTGGGCGTATTGCGATAAGCATTATGGGTGTACTGAGAGTCAATGGACACGGCGATAACTTCGACGTTTCTTGCTTTGAACTCACTCATACGGTGATTAAGAGCAATCAATTCAGACGGGCATACAAAAGTGAAGTCGAGAGGGTAAAAGAATATCAACCCGTAACGATCTTTTAAAGCACTGTGCAAATTGAATTTATCAGTGATTTCACCATTGCCCAACACTGCAGGCACAGTAAAATCAGGGGCTTTTCTTCCAACTAAAACACTCATTCCTGCTCTCCTTTTTCGGCACATCGCAATGTGCTTAATTCTTATTATTTTAAGAGGTTACTGCTTCTCGCAAGATCGCTTCCAACTCACCTTGCTGATATAACTCGGCTATAATATCAGATCCTCCGATTAATTCACCCTTTACATAGAGCTGGGGAAATGTAGGCCAGTCAGCAATTTGCGGCAGAGCCTGTCTGATATCGGGATTGGCAAGCACATCCACATAGGCGAAATTAACGCCGCAGGCATCAATGCATTGGACAGCGCGGGCCGAAAAGCCGCATTGGGGCATTTTGGGGCTGCCTTTCATGTAAAGTAATATAGCATTATCTTTAATCTGCTGTTTTATTTTGCTTATAACATCCACTGAAATTTCCACAAAGGCACCTAAAAAAGTTTCGATAAAACATAATTATGGCGAAAATAAGTTCAATTAGCAACTGAACAGCAATCCAGGCCTGTCATTTCAATCATTTTTTTAGTAAAGATCCCAGCCATTCTCGTCGTTTACCCTATAAAGAGCTTTGATTTAATTGAATATGCTCAACATCCTGCTACACTTACCCATTCAACTTACTTATTGGAGAAATCATGGCTTTTTCACTCCCTCCACTTCCTTATGCAATGGATGCTCTGCAACCCCATATTTCCAAAGAAACTCTCGAATATCACTATGGTAAACACCATAATGCCTACGTCACCAATTTGAATAAATTAATTCCCGGCACCCAGTTTGAGTCCATGTCTCTGGAAGAAATTATCAAAAACTCAACAGGCGGCATATTTAACAATTCAGCCCAGGTGTGGAACCACACTTTTTACTGGCACTGCCTGAGCCCACAGGGTGGCGGAGAGCCTGCTGGAGAGTTAGCCGAAGCGATTAACAAAGCGTTTGGGTCTTTTGCGGCTTTCAAAGAACAATTCACCCAGACAGCGATTACTACATTTGGTTCTGGCTGGGCCTGGCTTGTTCAGGACAATGCCGGCGATCTCAAGATCATCAGTACCAGCAATGCAGGCACGCCGATGACTGATAACTTAACCGCCCTGCTCACCTGCGATGTCTGGGAACACGCCTATTATATCGATTACCGCAATGCACGACCTGATTATGTTAACGCATTCTGGTCATTGGTGAACTGGGATTTCGTAAGCAAGAACATGCGTTAATTCAGGAGTTCATTTTTAATTTAAATACTGCTATTTTAGGGGCGATCGATATCGTTCTCGTTCGCCCCGATATCTCTCAATTCCTGCATTAATCCATGCAGCAGCTCGAATAACCTGGAAAAGGAATATCATGGCAATAATAACAAGTTACAGCCCAATGCCAATTTCATTCACTCATGGAGAGGGAGTATGGCTGTTTGATGAGAATGGAAAAGCCTATCTGGATGGTCTAAGCGGCATTGCCGTTTGTGGACTGGGGCATGCGCATCCTGATGTCACTCGAACTATTCAGAGTCAGGCGGCAAAACTTTTACATACTTCCAATGTGTTTCATATAAAAGAGCAGGAACTTCTGGCTGAACGGCTGACCAAAATGACCGGCATGCAGCAGGCATTTTTTGCCAACTCGGGGGCGGAAGTCAATGAAGCGGCTATTAAACTGACTCGTTTATACGGACATAAAAAGGGCATTGAAACCCCGTCGATTATTGTCATGGATCGTGCCTTTCACGGAAGAACTATGGCAACATTAACCGCTTCCGGCAGCAGAAAAGTGCAGGCAGGATTTGAGCCGCTGGTGCCAGGTTTTATCCGCGCCCCCTTTAACGATATTCAGGCGCTGAAAACCATTGCTGAAAACCGCGACGATATCGTTGCCGTCATGCTTGAGCCTATTCAGGGTGAAGGCGGCATTTTTCCAGCAGAAAATTCTTATCTGCGCGCAGTATCCGATTTATGCCATCAACATGACTGGCTACTGATTCTCGATGAAATCCAGACAGGGAATGCAAGAACCGGCAAATTGTTTGCTTTTATGCACGCCGGAATTCAGCCAGATATTCTGACTACGGCCAAAGGGCTTGGCAACGGCATACCCATTGGAGCCTGCCTGATGAGCGGCAAAGCCTGCGACTTGTTTAAGCCAGGAAATCATGGCTCCACTTTTGGAGGCAATCCATTAGCCTGTGCAACAGCACTTACTGTTCTGGATGTAATCGAAAGAGATAAGCTCTGTGAAAAAGCGGCTCATGATGGAATGCAGCTGCAGGACAAACTGATGCGTAGTCTGCATGAGCATCCGGGAATTCGTGCGATTCGTGGTCGCGGCCTGATGCTTGGTATTGAAATTGACAAACCGGCCAGCGATGCCCGCCTGATTGGCCTGGAGAATGGAGTTCTATTTAATGTGACGGCTGAGAATGTCATTCGGCTTCTACCGCCGCTAACTATCACCGAAGAAGAAATGGATGAACTGGTGAAGCGTTTAAGTAAAACAATTTATCAGTTTTATGGAATGTGAGCGCCTGGCTTTCTCTTGCCCTGACCGGCTTGAGAAAGCCTGTCTTTGAAGCACTCGTTTTTTATTGCAAAGGGATCTCCTTTCCTGACAAAACAATGCTGTCCGCATGCTGAATATTTAAGTATTCGCTACGCATCGCCTGCAATATTTGCTGTAGGGTTAAAAACTCATAACTGAGCTGAAAATACAATTCCGCGCTTTGATTTTCCTGCAGTTCTCCCACTGTAAGATAGGCGGCCTTCCCCATATCTGAAAAATAACGGAGGCTGACATGCCTTTTCTGAGCCATTCCGGGAAACAAACCGCAGAATAACAAGCTTTTATCCCCTACATCCCTTAGCAATTCAACTTGCTTATGCCGGGTGGAATTCATGGACTCGAGAAAATCCATCGCAATTACCGATTCAATCAGTTTGGGGCCTTGTGAAAAACGCATTAACAGAAAGACCAGATAACTTTCAGTCGTTTCATTTAAGACCATCTGCGTTGAGGCTTGCGCTTCATTCACCAATGCATGCCATTGACTAAGTTCTGTGGGATGCAATATCAACTTCTTCATGAATGGCTTCCTTTTTTTGTACTTGTCATTGAAAGTTTAGCAAAGTGCATACCAAAAGATTAAAATTTAGGCATAAGCCGAAAGAAAAATCATGATGAATAAAGTATTGGAATAGCAGCGCTTTAAAGTGCAGAATATAAAAAAAACATACATTTTTATTTTATTTTTCAATAAGTTAATTAATGATTTTTACTTGAACCCTTCTCTGTTTTTTCCTAAACTGAAATTTTGCATCGCTTGGGTGTTGCAATGTATAAACGCATATTCGCATTCCTGTTAAGCTTCCTGATTCTCAATTTATATGCCAGTAACCAGCCTGATTGTGATGGAACTACAGCAAACCCCTGTTTGATTCAGGATACCATGCCGGAGACTATCGCATTGGCCTCGATGCGGGATTTATCGCAGATTATTCAATTTAAGAAAGAAGAGCCCTCTGCCTTGTGGGTTTCCGCAAGTGCTAATCCCAATTTGCAAGGCTGGCTTCAACTGGCAAGCTATATCACGGCAAAAAGCAATGACGAAGCATCGCAACGCATCGTTCTGGATTTAAGACAGGAAAATCATGCCTATCTGAATGGTAACTCCATCACTCTTTCTGACACTCATAACTGGATCAACATTGGTAAATCCACTGAACAAGCGGAGCAGGCGGAACTGGATTGGCTTAAGGATCTGGATAAATCCGAAGTCATTTCAGGAATATTGACTCCTGATCAATTCCTGGAACAGCGTTTTGACGCGGGTTTGACAGTTCAGGTCGAATCATTGAGTAACGAAAAGCAACTGGTGAGCAGTTTAGGCTTCGTTTATTACCGTTTAGCGGTAAGTGACCATCAGAGGCCCAATGATGAGATTGTCGATGAATTTGTCAGCTTTATTGATCATTTGTCCCCGCAAACCTGGCTGCATATTCATTGTCGTGGAGGGAAAGGACGTTCCACAACGTTCATAGTGATGTATGATATGTTAAACAATGCAGCAGAGGTGAGTTTTGATGAAATCATTGCCCGCCATGCCGCCGTTCCCCCTTACTATGATCTGGCCAATACAAGCCGCTCCGATAGCGAGCTGACTCATTATTTTGTTGAGCGCTATCAATTTCTTGATAATTTTTATCGTTATTCCCAGGCACGTCTTGGAGGCTACTCAGGCAGCTGGTCGGAATGGATAAACCAGCAAACTATAGTAAGTACCTCCAAGGTGCTGTGATTAATCAGACAAGTTTATCAAAAAAGGAATAATCAATCTGGGTATCGGGGAGATTTAAACCAATGGGTAAAACAAAACTATTCAAAAGGGCATGCCAGAAATCAGAATATAAATAATTCTGCAGGGGATGCTCTGCTTCTATGGGAAAACAGGGGCCGTGATTAACTTCCAGCAACCAGACCCGTCCATTGCAATCCACCATAAAATCCACACCAAATAAAGCAAAAGTTTTCAATGTGAAACGGGTAAATGCCTGTGGGTAGCGTTGTTTCAGGGCCAGGACCAACTGTGAAACAATCTGCTGGATTTGTGGATAAAGAGTTGGGAAAAATTCAAAACGCTCAGAGGGAATCTGAATGACATTGCTTTCCTCTTCATGCAAGTGTTCATTAGTCAGGTGGGGGCGCAAATCGCTGAATTGTTCCGAAGTGTAGGGGTGGCGGGATACATTCAGGTAGCCCCGAGGAAAGAGATAGGCGCCGGCATAATTACTGAGTACCAGAAACATGCGAATACTGTATTTACGCTGATCCCTTAATAAGTGAGGCTGGTTAATGTATTGCTGCAGTACATGCTCTCCACCAAGGCGCTGGTTACTGGAGAAATGGGTTTCCAGATCAGCGAGACTATTAAAAATTTTAATAAATTGCCCATTGTTTAACAAGGAAGGCTTCAAAATCCATACAGAATCTTGCTTTCTAAAGCTGTCTTGATTAAGAAATTGCAAAATAACAGGCCAATTCTGATCGTTAATGATAAAAGTCGGCATCATGACCTGCGGACAATATTCAGCGACCAAATCGCTCAGGCAGTGCTTGAATTCGAGACACTGCGCCGCATTTTCATCAAACTGCAGATTGGCGTCACTGAAATGAGCCATCCATTTGAATCTGGCAGGCATCCAGCCCGCTTCAAGCAGGTAATAATTCAAATTAAAAAAAGTGGGACTTATCGTTTCTTTAAACAGAAAACGTCCCGATTTTAATCTATTCATTACACAATTCCGGATCCTTTTCGTTTAACAGTGATTTGCCTGCAGAACTCTGTTTAATAATTAAAGAAGATAATATACCTGCGAGCAAGCCCCAGAATGCCGCACTAATCCCAAAAAAGTTAAGACCTGAAGCAGAAACCAGAAAGGTCAGTAAGGCCGCTTCGCGCTGTCTGTCATTATCCAGAGCCTCTTTGAGATTGGACGCCAGCGTACCAAATATAGCCATACCGGCAACCGCCAGAACCAAAGTTGAAGGGAATGCTGAAAATAAAGCGACAATAGTGGCGCTGAATAACCCCATCATTAGATAAAACAGGCCTGCACTCATTGTGGCACGATAGCGTCTTGATGCATCAGGGTCAGCCTCTTCATTCGCACAAATGGCTGCAGTGATCGCGGCGAGATTCAAACTGAAGCCGCCAAAAGGAGCCATCAGCAAATTGCCTGCCCCCATAATGCTAACCAGTCTTGAAACAGGAGGATTAAACCCCTCAGCTCTTAATACCGTCAGGCCAGGGATATTCTGGGATGTCATAGTGATGATAAACAGGGGCAAGCCTACGCTGAAGAATACTGACCAGGAAAATTCAGGCCAGGTAAACACAGGCCCTGAAAAGCTCCAATGAATAGATTGGAAACGAAGCTCACCCTGTAAAGCAGCCACTGCAATGCCCAGCAACAAGACGACAAGCAATACATAACGAGGATAAAAACGCTTTCCGAGAATATAGGCCGCAAGCATCACTAAAACCATCAGCTGGGCATCCTGTAATGCAAGGAATACATTCAAACCGAAATGGAGCAGAATGCCGGCAAGCATGGCAGAAGCCAGTTCCCCCGGTATACGGGCCATGAAACGCTCAAACCAGCCGCTTATACCAGCTAGAAATATCAATAATGCAGAGCAAATAAAGGCGCCCACGGCTTCAGACAAGTGCAGCCCTGTCAGGCTGCTTGCCAAAAGGGCTGCTCCCGGCGTAGACCAGGCTGTCAGAATAGGCATGCGGTAATACAGCGAAAATCCAATACAACTTAACGATACGCCCACTCCCAAAGCAAAGATCCAGGAAGCTAATTCCGCAGTGGAAGCATGCACAGCAGAAGCAGCCTGAAAGAGTATAGCAGCCGAACTGGTAAAGCCGACCAGGACCGCGATGAATCCGGCAGAGAGATGAGAAAGAGAAAAATACGATCGCATGCTTGGATTCCTATTAAAAACACTTTAGGTATGTTATGATCGATGCGCTATAACGCACAGGATCCAAAGCATAGCATTGTGCGTTATAACGCTCAAGTTTTTATTATCAGACTCTCGTATCAGGTTCTCCACCCGGATACGAGAGTGCTTTAATAGGGGAACCCTGTGGACGAGTTAAACCAGCGTATTGGAATACGCCTGCGTGAGTTGAGGCAGCACTATGGATGGAGCCTTGATAAAGCAGCCCAGGAAACCACTGTCAGCAAAGCCATGCTGGGACAAATTGAGCGTTTTGAATCATCACCTACCGTTGCCACCCTCTGGAAAATTGCCAGCGGCTTTCGAGTTTCCTTTTCCTCTTTTTTAGAAGAGCCTGCTGAGGAATCAGCCAAACTGTTTCTCGAAGGAAGTACCAGTGCCTGGGAACACAGTGACGAGCTTATTAAAGTTACCCCCCTGTTTCCCTTCGACAGACATTTGCATGTGGAAATATTCAAGATCGAACTACTCCCTGGCTGTGAGCAGCATTCGGGAGGCCATGAGCCTGGCGTAGTTGAACATGTTATTGTGATTGAGGGCGCTTTAGATGTGTTAATTGATCAACAATGGAAGCAGCTTACTAAAGGGGAAGCAATCCGTTTCGCTGCTGACCATGCACATGGATATCGCAATTTAAGCGATGAGACCGTTTATTTTCACAATATTATCCATTACCCCCACTCCGCTTTTGTGTTAGAAAAATCCATTTAGAGCAATTAATCAATAACGTAAAGATTCCATCAAGAATCTGTCGTTCCCTTCTTGGAAAAACTGGCTATGCTATGATTAATGTATACCGTATTTCATGAGAATTAACACAATGTCAGGTACTACCCAGTCCAGCAGCGCTGAAACCGTCGAAACCGTTTCAACTCCGGCCCCTGCTACAACAAGTCCCGAGCCAGAGAGTACAGTAGCAGCTCCTGCGCCAACTGCCAGCAGTGATACCGCTGCCAAAACAGAAGAAACGAATAAAAAAGCCGCTCAGGATAAAGAAGTGAATGCAGCGCTCGCCGCTGAGGCCGCCAAGGCAAAAACCACAATGGCCCCAGCACAGCCGGCCAATACCGCGGGTGCAAAAAAAGAAGATAAAGCAGCCCCTGCCGCGGAAGAGTCATTTTTTCATCAGGAAGTGGATAAAAATGCAGATCCCTGGATGCAGATGATTCAGGAATGGATGAACCTTATCAATGACCTCAATGCCCAGTTTACCGACTTTGCAGCAGATAAGATCAAAGGCGCTGCCGCCACCGGTAAAGTACTGGGGGGCCAGGCAGTTGATTCGATAGCCGCCCAGGTCACCAGCTTCTTCAACAAGTTTAATAATAAACAACCTGCCGAACTTCCACCAGGCCAGGAAGCTAAGCCTAAACCTGATGAGGGCCTGGCCCTGGATGCAGATCATAATATTTCAATGGGAGTGGTGAAGCCCGAGATGGAGTCCCCAGAGGATATCCTGTCGACCTCCTACTTATATAATCCCGGTCCTGAAACCGGGAATACCGGTGACGAACCCGATTTCGGTGAAACTCAAATCCCAAAAGCGGATATGCCTTTGCCAACACCATCACCACAGGAAAGTGCCTCCTTATTCGAAGAGGATGATGAAATTTTTGAAATGAGCGAACTCCCGGAGTCCCCGAAGGATATTCTCGCCAGTTCCTTTACGAATGAAGCCGATTTTCAGATTGGAGATGCTGTCAGCGTAGAAGCTGATGACAATAGTTCCTCGCTAATGACTTCCATAGACGATGACGCGGTGAAGAGTTCAGTAGCGGAAGAAATACCAGATCTGCCTGCACCCACAGCTTAGATCAATAAAAATAAATAGTTTGTTTGCGCCGGCTACAGCATAAAAAATGGCTATGCTATGATTAATGAATATGATGTTTCTGACGAGATTTTAAAGAATGTCCGGATCTACCAGTAATACAGCGCAGACTGAAGAGAACAATAAAAAAGCTCGGGAAAATGAAGCGAATGCAGCTCTTGCAGCCGAAGCCTCCAAAGCAAAAATGGCAGTAGCCCCGGTGGCGCCTGCAAAAGGAGCTGCCCCAGAGAAAGACGATAAAGAAGCCCCTGCAGCAGAGGAAGGGCATTTCTTTAGTGTAACAGTCGACAAGAATGCAGAACCTATGCAGCAAGTGGTACAGGAACTGCTGAATATGGTTCTTGAAATGAATCAAATGACCACTGATTTTGCAGAAACGAAGCTAAAGGGAGCTGCCCAGGGCGCGAAAGCGCTCGGAGGGCAGGCTTTGGACGCATTGAAGCCTAAACTCTTGAGCGGTGTCGATGCACTCAGGAATTTCGTCAATCCTCCTCCCAAACCCGCTGAACTTCCTCCCGGCCATGAAGCCAAGCCCATGCCTGATGCCGGACTCTCGCTTGGCCCGCGGCACTCTATCTCAATGGAGGAGATGGAAGAGCCGGAAGATATAATTGGTTCTTCTTATTTATACAATTCAAGTGCTGAGTTTTCAGACACTGGCGACAGCCCTGATCTCGGAGATACCCAGGCCCCTAAAGCGGATATGAGCTCGGTAATGCTTCACGATCCCGAACAGCAAATCACCGTCGAACTCACTGCGGAAAAATTGCAGACCTGGTTAAATAAAGTGGACATCACCCCAGCCCCTGAAGGTGAAAACCCTTCAATCAAGCTTGGTAAACAGGGTTTGCAGCAAGCAAAGGATGTCATCAACTTTCTGAATACCCCGGCGGGCGATACCACCAAAGAGAAAGTTGCTGCTGAACTGATGCAGGCGGTGGAACAGGAAAAAGCCCGGGAGGAGATGCAGCGAGAAGAATTGCTGCAGCAACAGCGCCTGGCAGCTTTTCTCGTGCATATAGCACAACAGGATGAGGACAAGATTGCAGATAGAAACATCCAGATGCAGGAAGCGATTGACCAGAAAA
This sequence comes from Legionella sp. 16cNR16C, assembly GCF_021297775.1. Taxonomy (NCBI): domain Bacteria; kingdom Pseudomonadati; phylum Pseudomonadota; class Gammaproteobacteria; order Legionellales; family Legionellaceae; genus Legionella; species Legionella sp. 16cNR16C. The sequence continues at coordinate 151,113 of NZ_JAJTMX010000001.1, read as the reverse complement.
TACAGCAGGAAAGACAACATCAACTGGCCGATACAGATTCTGCCTCTGTCAAAGCGGAAAAAGAAGCCGAACTGGACGCAAGGATTAATGCCTATGACGCTCAGATAGGCGAATTACAGAAATCAATTGATAATCTCAATAAAGACATCGAAGCGACCAATAAAGAGATTGAGCGTTTAGAAAAGAATACAGAAACGATTGATGCAAAGCATGATGCCTACCAGGCTCGCGCTGACAAAGTAAAAAAATATGATCCAAAAGATCCCGCTGAACGGGCAAAAATCGAGAAAGGCCTCGCGGATTTGAAAAAAGAGATCGCAAAGGATATGGATAAGATCGCCGAAGAGGCAGGAACTGTATCCCCGGAACAAACCAAAGCTGATATTGCCAAGGTGAACGCTAAACAGGTGGAGGTAGCAGCCACGGAGGATATGCTTGCTGTTTACAAGGGCGAAAAATCTGCCTATAAGGCAGATGGCACCCCGACTTCTGACTTCAATGACACCGCCTATGTGGCACCCAAAGGAAAAAGTATATTAAAAGGTGATGATGGCAGTCTTTATCTGGTTAATAAAGATGTCACCGACGTGAACAGTTTAAGCGCTTCGCAAAAGCAGCAGGCGAGCAGCGATTTTAATCGCGCCAAAGGCCAGATGACCAGTGTAGAAGATGTCATTAAAAATAACAGAAGCGGTGAGCATGGCTTAAATAACCAGCAATTAGGCGCCGCGAGACAAACACAACAGACCCAGCTTAGCCAGCTGTCAGAAATGCGCATGCAGATACAAAAAGCACAGGAAGAAAAAACCCAGACCCAACAGGAACAAAATAATCTTAGAAATCCATCCCCTGCACCGGGCAATTCAAGAAAGCTATCCAAAGCCGAGGTTGACCAGGCCACAACAGTATTTAACAAAATGCTTAACCGGGTCGCGGATAACTACAGTGATGGAGGCATAAAGGCCTTGCAAAACCAGGTGGTGAATACTTTTGGGAAAAATCCGCAAACCGATGCCCTGCTTAAGCAGATTCCCCAAGGTCAGCCCATCGATCCGGCGAGTATCAGACAATTAACCCAGCAATTCCGCTCCTGCGGCACGACGCCTGATGCGTCCATGCAGGCAACGGTCGAGGCAGATCAGCAAAATCAGCAACGTGTCGGCCCTCGTTGATTTATGCTGCCGCCACGGACAAATCGCCATTAGGATTGTGACCGCATCTAGTGTATAATGTAAGCACAATTAATCACTACACTGCCGCAAGAATCCAAAAAGAGTGTTTTTTGGCAAAAAATGGGCTCATAGGCCTGCAGCTGTGCATCGTTATTCGTCCTGAACAAGGTTTTTTATGATTGAGAAGATAAGAAATATAGCCATTATCGCGCACGTGGATCATGGTAAAACGACATTGGTTGACAAATTATTACAACAAACCGGTACGCTGAGTGAGCGCGGGCCTAAAGTGGAACGCGTCATGGACTCGAATGCCCTGGAAAAAGAACGGGGTATTACCATTCTGGCCAAAAACACCTGTGTTTACTGGCGTGATTATCAGATTAATATTGTCGACACCCCTGGGCACGCCGACTTTGGCGGTGAAGTGGAGCGAATTCTTTCCATGGTGGATAGCGTGCTGCTGCTGGTCGACGCCGTGGACGGCCCTATGCCGCAAACGCGTTTCGTCACTCAGAAGGCCTTTGCCCGTGGATTAAAGCCCATTGTCGTAATTAACAAAATCGATCGACCCGGCGCGCGTCCTCATTGGGTTATGGATCAGGTATTTGATTTGTTTGACAATCTGGGAGCTACTGATGAACAGCTTGATTTTCCGGTTGTCTATGCTTCCGCACTGAATGGCTATGCTATGCTTGAACTGGATGAAGAAGCTAGCGACATGAATGCCTTGCTGGAAACCATTGTCGATCGCGTGGCTCCGCCAGACGTAGATGAGAATGGCCCCTTCCAGATGCAGATCAGTTCGCTTGATTACTCCTCCTATGTTGGAACCATCGGCATTGGCCGAATTACTCGCGGCAACATCAAGGCAAAATCTCCAGTTAAAATTATTGATAAAGACGGCGCTATCCGCAGCGGTCGTCTGTTGCAGCTGCTTGGCTTTAAAGGTCTGGAGCGGGTTGAGGTTGAAGAAGCCAGTGCCGGCGATATAATCGCGGTAACCGGTATTGAGCAGTTAAATATTTCCGATACGCTCTGTGATCCTAATAACGTGGAAGCCTTAACGCCGCTGACAGTGGATGAGCCGACTATCAGCATGACCTTTCAGGTTAATGATTCTCCCTTTGCCGGTCAGGAAGGCAAGTTTGTAACCAGCCGCAAGATTCGCGAACGGCTGCAAACTGAATTGCTGCACAATGTCGCCCTGCGGGTGGAAGATACGGCTGACCCTGACAAGTTCAAAGTGTCAGGCCGCGGCGAACTCCATTTATCCATTCTCATCGAAAATATGCGCCGCGAAGGCTATGAGCTGGCCATTTCCAAACCAGAAGTGATCATGCGCGAGGAAGATGGCGTGATGCTTGAACCTTACGAGCGTTTAACGGTTGACGTTGAAGAAACGCATCAGGGCAGCATCATGGAAAAACTCGGCGAACGCCGCGGGGAACTGCAGAATATGCTTCCCGATGGGAAAGGCCGTGTTCGCCTCGATTATCTGATTCCAACTCGCGGCCTGATTGGCTTTCACACCGAGTTTTTATCCAGCACCTCCGGTACTGGTCTTAATTATCATGTGTATGATCACTATGGTCCGGCCTTTAAAGGCCGTCTCGGCAAACGGAACAACGGCGTCATGATTGCGAATTGTCAGGGCGCTGCGAGAGCGTTTGCTCTGTTTAACCTTCAGGATCGCGGTCGTTTATTCATCGAACCGCAAGTAATGTGTTATGAAGGCATGGTGGTTGGAATCCATTCCCGCGATAATGATTTGGTTGTGAATGTCACCAAGGAAAAACAACTGACCAATATTCGCGCCTCAGGCAGCGATGAGAATATTTTGCTGACGCCGCCAATAAAACTCAGTCTCGAACAGGCTCTGGAATTTATTGATGACGATGAATTGGTTGAGGTAACACCGCAAACCATCCGTATCCGTAAAAAGGAATTGAAAGAAACCGATCGTAAACGCAGTTCTCGTGCTAATGTTGAAGAATAACATTTAACTTGTCATTGAGATGATGAAACAGAAATTTCAACGCGTGATTTTATATGCACGTCAACACCGCGCCAATCAGGGGGTCAATGAAACCATACAGCGTTTGATTGATTTCCTGGCCAGGCAAGTTGAAACCTTTGTTGATACCGATACCGCAGACCATTTCGATACCGGTCTGCCGGTACTATCCCGAATTCATATGGGTAAAAAACAGGATTTAATCGTGGTCGTTGGCGGGGATGGCAGCCTGCTGTCCGCCGCGCGAATGGCCATCGGGGTTGATGTACCAGTTATTGGTATTAATCGCGGACGCCTTGGATTCTTAACCGATATTCTTCCTTCCGAACTTGAGAAACAGATTAAGCCGGTTCTTGATGGCGAATATTATGAAGAACGGCGTTTTTTGCTGAGGACGCGAATTCATGACCAGGACAACACCTACTTTCAAGGCAATGCCTTGAATGATGTGGTCTTAAGCCGTGGCAATGAAACCCATCTGATTGAATTTGACGTTTACATTAATCAACAGTTTGTCAGCCACTATCGCTCAGACGGAATGATTCTTTCAACCCCTACCGGCTCAACGGCCTACTCATTATCCGCAGGCGGCCCCATTATGCATCCGCAACTCAATGCTATTGTCCTGGTGCCGATGTTCTCTCACAGCCTAAGTTCGCGTCCGCTGGTCGTTGATTCACAGGTTTCAATCGATCTGGTTATCAGCAACTCCAATGAGTCAGATCTGCGAATAAGCTGTGACGGACATGAGTCAAGGCTGGTTAAACCAGGGCAGCAAGTGAATATTGAAAAAAATGCGCAATGTCTGCGCCTCTTGCATCCGCTTGACTATCACTATTATGATACACTACGCATTAAATTGGGTTGGGAATCCAAGCATCAGGGATAAATCATGCTGACCACCTTACGCATCGAAAACTTTGCAATTGTACAATCATTGGAGCTTGATTTCGCCAGGGGAATGACTGCTTTTACCGGAGAAACCGGCGCGGGTAAATCCATTATGATTGATGCCCTGATGTTAGCTCTCGGTGAGCGTGCCGACTCCTCAGTAGTGAGGCCGGGCGCTGAACGCTGCGACATTACTGCCGTTTTCGATTGCAGCGGCTCAAAAGACACCGCGCTTTGGCTTAAGAATCATGAGATTGATTCAGACGGCGAGCTGGTTTTGCGACGACTGCTTTATGCCGAAGGTCGTTCAAAATCCTATATCAATGGCAATCAATTCCCATTACAGAAAATAAAAGAGCTCAGTGAAATGCTGGTTCATATTCACGGCCAGCATCAGCATCAGACACTCATGCAGCACGCCACGCACCGCCAGCATCTCGATCATTATGCCAACCACCCCGAGCTTCTGCAGAATGTGCAGCTTCATTACAAGCAGTGTCAAAAAATAAAGCAGGAACTCGAGCAATTACAAAAACTCGACAATCAGCAGGACCGGATTGAATTACTGCAGTTTCAGATTGAAGAACTGGATAATCTGGAGCTTAAAGCAGGAGAAACCGACAGTCTGCATGCTGAGCATCAGCATTTGCATCATGCCAAGGATTATTTACTGAGCGGCAATCAGCTTGTGCAAATTCTCGATGGCGATGAAAGCCTAAATATAAGCCAGGCTTTGCATCAGGGCCTGCAGCTTCTTGCTGATTTACCGTCTCAGCATCCTGCGATACAAAATGCACTCGAGCTGTTGCAAACCGCTTCGATCCAATGCGAAGAAGCCCTGTCAGAAATTAAGCAATTTGTCGAATCGGTGCAACTGGATCCGGAACGCTTGCAAGAGGTTGAATCACGCTTGGGTGCAATTCATCAGGCTGCACGTAAATACCATGTCGAGCCAGAGCAGCTTGTCGCTCATGCAGAAAAGCTGAAAGAAGACATCAGAAAGTTAAATGATGCCGAGCAAAGAACGGCCGAACTTGAAACACAATATCAGATTCACTTGCAGGCGTATCAGAAAGCGGCTGCTTTACTAAGCGAATCGCGCAGAAAACATGCTGTGCAGCTCGCCAAAGAAATTACCAGTATTATTCAGAAATTAGGAATGCCCAAGGGCTTCATCAGTATGGAGCTCAGCGCCCTTGATAAAATGCAGTCTCATGGCCTGGATAAAGTGGAATATAAGGTTTGCACCAATCCGGGGATGACACCTGATGCTCTGAACAAGATTGCATCTGGCGGCGAATTATCGCGAATCAGCCTTGCGATTCAGATGATTACAGCTCAACGCGGCGCCACCCCTACTTTATTATTTGATGAGGTGGATGTCGGCATTGGCGGCTCGACAGCGGCATTGGTAGGACAACTGCTTCGCCAATTAGGAGAGCGCCTGCAGGTATTTTGTGTGACCCATCAGCCACAGGTCGCTGCTTCAGCGCATCATCACTTCATGGTGCAGAAACACAGTGATGCACATCATACCTACTCGAGCATTCTCCCGCTCAATGAGTTAGAAAAAGTGAATGAAATAGCTCGTATGTTAGGCGGAATCACTATTACGGAGCAAACACGCTCGCATGCTCGTGAATTACTGACACAACACTCCTGAGCAAAGCGAATAGAAAAGGATTTTCTATGAAACAGTTTATTTCACTGATTGAACGTTTACGATTTCTCTTTTTGTTTTTTGTGCTGATTGCATTCTGCCTGGCAAAAACAATCCATGCGATTTACGCCGATTCTGCTGAAGGCCTGGCCAACCTGTTCTTCTTTTTACTGATCGTCTCCAGTCTGTTTGTAATTGGAAATCGCTCCCTCAAACTGCTGGCGGTATTGACGACGACCGCCGCCATAGAAATTCTGCTGGTTCTAATTGATTATCCCCGACTAAATACCATCCGCTCTTCCTTTGCTGCAATCTATTTTATGCTGATGTTCGCAGGTTGCCTTCGTTATACTTTTCGTGATAAGTCCATCAATATAACTACTTTATTCGGCTCTTTATGCGCCTACCTTTTTATCGGTCTAAGTTATGCCTATATTTATCTGATGCTTTGCAGCTTAAATCCAGCCGCTTTTTCAAACCTGGGCATGAATGAGGAAAACCTGGCGATTTATTATTCTTTCGTTACCTTAACCACTATAGGCTATGGCGATATTTTACCGCTTAGCCCTTTCGCTCAGACACTCTCATGGTTTGAGTCCTTTACCGGGCAGGCCTATCTGGCGATAGTGATTGGGCAGTTGGTAGGCCGCTATGTGGCGGACCGTCTGAGTTCACAGGAACATTAAAAATGCGGTTGCTCCATAACTGGCAACCCGCTAAACTTGCGCCAGAAAATTCGTCTCCCTTCGGGTGAATAGAAATCGACTGGAATTTGCTTAATGAATCAGGAAACACGCCGCAGGATATTCAAGATCTTTCAAACCTTAAATCCACATCCGACCACGGAATTGATTTACCATTCGCCCTTTGAGTTGTTAATCGCTGTTTTGCTTTCAGCGCAAGCTACTGATGTCAGCGTCAACAAGGCGACTGCCAGGCTATTCGCCGTCGCCAATACACCTGAGTCCATTTTAGAGCTTGGAGAAGAGCGGCTTAAAGACTACATCAAAACAATCGGCCTTTTTAATACCAAGGCGAAACATGTCATCGCCACCTGTGAGATTCTGGTTACTCAATATCGAGGGGAAGTACCTGCTGAGCGTGCCACCCTGGAAAAGCTGCCCGGTGTAGGGCGAAAAACAGCCAATGTAATCCTCAATACCGCCTTTGGTCAGCCCACAATGGCAGTTGATACACACATTTTTCGTGTGGCGAATCGCACCGGAATTGCGCCCGGCAAAACCCCATTAGCAGTTGAAAATGCCTTATTAAAGCGTGTGGATAAGGAATTTATTCATGACGCGCATCACTGGCTTATTCTGCATGGCCGCTATATCTGCCAGGCGAGAAAACCGCGTTGCCCACAATGCCCTATTCGTCAATATTGCGAATATCCAGATAAAACTGCCGAATCCGATTTTAAATGAAATCAACCACATAATAAGCCGTGTACCGCATTCAGGGTATATTAAACAAAAATGAACGTCTTGCTCTGGTTATTTGCAGATTTTCCCCATAGAATGAAATTTCGAGAGTCTTCATCAAACTGTCATAGCATGACGGCGTGACTGTGAGTAAGGATACAGTTTGATGAACACTCTCGAAATTTCGGACTATTGCAGGAGAGCATTATGGGATGGATGGCCAGCGTTCAAAATTTGGGAACTACGGTTCAAAATTGGGGAAAAAGTCTGAACAATGCGCTGACTTCGCTGAGTAATAATAGCACATTGACTACTGTTGCAAAGGGATTGGGTAATTCAGCACATAAAGTCGTTTCCTATGGGTTCAAACAAATGGCGGTCGCTCCTGATCTGGCATACAACCTCACAAATTCGTCAGTACGTTCAGTATACAAAAATATGGCCTATATCCTGGGCCGGGATGTTGCTCCCCTGGTTGCGGCAAGTTTTATCAATAAATTAGCAGTCGAGCAATTGCGAGCCTTATACACTGAGGACGAAGAGCAGCTGGTTAGTGTTAATACCGGCCTGACCCTCCTTATTGGTGGTCTCTATGTGCTGGGTTTTTTGTATCGTGCAAAAAAAAATGTCGAAACGACAACCCATATGTTGATGCACATTTCAGATGCCTCAAAAAAGTTTTCGGAGGCCGGAAGTGTATTAAATGGCGCTTCATTTAGAGTTATGGCTCCCCCGGCTCCAGGGGCGGCGCCAGTTCCAATGACCATTTGCCAACAGCAGAAATGTGGTTTCATGGAAAAATTCAAGGGCTCTATTGAAAACAGTATTACCTACTGGGCAACCCGCGGTCTGATCTGGGGGATCAGTTTCATTCCCTATGTCGGAGAGATGGTTTCTACCGTCTTATTAATTCTTTATGATGGCCAGTTTATTCTGGCGATGGCAATGCCTGAGCATTGCAACCGGCATATTACTGCCTATCTTGAGGAGAATTGGGAGCTGGCGGCCTCACTGGGAATAGGGTCGCGCGGAGTGGCCTTTGCCTTTGTTGAAGGGATTTTTTATTTAACCGGGATACCCCGCGAACACTATCAGGATGTGATGCTGAAATTTGCGGTGTTGATGCAGATTGCCACTGCGACGCATATGAATCTTCCCCCTCCTGTCGATGAAACATCACGCTATGTGGTTGACCCGCTATTACTTTTCGGCCGAGGCGTTTCTTTTGTTGATGGATTAATCATGGAAGGAGCCAAGAAAAAAATCCCCGAAATGTTAAAACAGCAGAAATCCACCTTTAACTGGGAGAGGGCAGGAGAGATCGTGCAAAGCTGCTGGAGTCATCCCTATCTGCAAAAGGTAATCCCCTGGGTAGCACCCTCTATGTTCGTCAGTAAGACCAGTTTTACCAATGACCCTCTGATTAAGGCGGACTGGATAGCGTTTAGGAAAGGCAGCCCAGCAGTGACGAAGGCTATTATCAAGACCTCAAAAAACCTGGCAGTTTGGGCTGCTTCAAGTGAGCCTGATATCTCAGCAAAAGCCTTGCAGAAAATTAAGGGAATGCCTCCTTTTGTGACCAAAATAGCGATGGCTTCATTGTATAATCCATCTATTATGGAGCTTGTCTATCGTGCCCACTTTAGCTTCTCAGCTATACCTCCGGGAGAAGAAAGACCACAGATTCATCTCAATGGGAATAAATTAAGGGAGATTGAATCCTCTACCAAACAAGATAAAAAAGACGAAACCACTTTAAAAGAAGTCGCAGCGCTGCCTGCACCACCGACCGCAGATCTTAAGTCACAAGAGCCTGTTGACGTAAAGGCTACCCAGCTAAAAGATTCTTCGATAGAGGTTTCAGCGAAAGCCTTGCGATCCCGAGGCAAGTTCTCTGCTACGGCCCGAACCGAAGATCTAAGACCTCTCTCATCCACCGACTCCAGAAATACAGCCGAGCGCGATAATCTTAAAGCAGTTTCTTTTTCTTGAAGAAATAAAGCATGGCCACAGCTAAAAAGGCCATGCCGCATAAGACCGTGGGATAGGCATAACGCCATTTCAGTTCAGGCATATAGTCAAAATTCATCCCATATACGCCTACAATAAAGGTCAGTGGGATGAAAATACTGGCAAACAAAGTCAGTATTTTCATGGTTTCATTCATACGATTATTGAGCGTTGACAAATAAATCTCCAGCATGTTATTCGTCATTTCACGCTGCAAATCAATTGCTTCCAAAAGCCGCAAACAGTGATCATGCAGATCGCGAAAATACATATGATACTCAGCATTTATTAATTTCCCTTTACTCGAAATTAATAAATGGACAATATCTCGAAGTGGAGCGATGATTTTACGAAGCAGCATAATACGGCGCTTGATCACATAAAGGTTCTGCAAGGAAATAGTTTGTGGATTTTCAATCAGCCTGTCTTCAATCGCAGTCAGTGATTGTTCAATTCCCTCCACATAATCAAAGAAATTATCCACCACCTGGTCCATCAAAAGATAAGCCAGATAATCAACAACCTGATCGCGGATTAAGGAGTTTTCCATTGCCAGGCGTTTGTACAGGGAAACCAGCTCTTCATCGTCACTCTCTCTAAAAGTGATTAGCAGATTTTCCTTGATGATAATACTGAATTGCTCGCTTTCTTCGCATTCCTGCTCTTTAGGCTTATCCATCATACGAAAGACAATGAATAAACCCTCATTGATGACATCCACTTTCGGCCGTTGATGAGTATTCATGATATCTTCAACAATCAGGGGATGAACACCGAATACATTACAGCAGTGATTAATTTGTTCAACATTCTGCAAGCCGAAAATATCAATCCAGACGGTTTTCTTCTCCTCAAGTGCTGCTTCTACAAGCGCCTGGTCAAAGCCCTCGTGGCATTGATAATTGGACTCATCATAGATGTGTATGAATGCGCGTGTAGGTTTGGGCGGATTTTCACCGACATACACTGCTGATCCCGGCATCATGCCTCGTTTTGCGGAGGATTGCTTTCTGAAATGAACCATTCGTAATTCCCTGTGCAGAATATTGTACGAGTTTAAATGATGAAAGGGTTTATTGGCAATTTAACCGCTTATCAAAGGCAGCAACATCTCTTCTTCCCATTCCCTGATACCCAGTGTCCGACTTTCCCAATCTCAATAACTTGCAAAAATAATTAGTATAGTGTTATATTGCCGGGCACTTATTGGCACGGATGTGGACAATGAGTGCTCTAAACGATTTGAATTAGGGCGGTTGGCTCATGTCTTTTCCAATACAGCAACAGTCACGCAATTGCTTAATGCTGACAGTTTCCATGCTCACTTGTCTGATGCTGCTTATTAATGTGTCATTCAAGATTATCAATTTTGAGAGCATGTTAATCACCTCCAGCAGTGTGCTATGCCCGCTGGTCGCTTGTTTTTATCTGGCCATTTTAAGCAAATGCAGCTTTGTGCAGCAACGTCATGCTCTCAATCAATCCTTGCTGACACTGTATCTCTTTTCTATAGGCATTTATATCCTCGTTAATCTGCCTGCCGCTGAGTATATGCGCGACAGCACTGCCTATCAGATTGTATTTGAGGACATTCCCAGGAAATTTTTTGCCTCCACCATTGCCTTTGCGGTCAGCTTTTATTTACCCCATCTATACTGTTGTGCGCGGCGTCCGGGAATACTCATTTCCCCCAAAAAACGCTTATTGCTTGTTTTATTCGGCGGTATTTCCTTTTTCTCATTTGATTTTCTTCTTTTATTCGCTGACCCGCATGTTGAAAGCTTTGGCAGTATGTTTTTCGACTCGCTGCTCATTTCAGCGACTATTCTGCTTATTGCAGCGATTTTTTATTTAATAATGCACCTGACTGCCAAACCTGCTTCTACCGATGTTCCTAAGGAATCATTTTATTTTATTTCGCCCTGGTATCACTATCTGGTCAGCTTCGCTGTCACCGTTACATTAATTTCTCTATCCTGTGAATACCGCATTGTTTCATTTGGAAATGACTGGACTCTGACTGCCAGCGGCATTGTGTTTCCTTTGGTTATAATGGCCAGTAATTTGATCGGCGAGCTTTATGGCTATAAAGCCAATCTGCTGCTGGCCTTATTTATTATCCTGGCTGAGCTGGTATTTGACGGCTTGTTAATGCTGGTGACCGTGCTCCCTTCACCTGATTTTTTTGATTTGACTCCCTTTTATTCCTTCACCATGCCAAGACGCATCCCAGCGACCATACTGACCTTGTTAATAAGCCTGGCAGGGAACAGTTTTCTTCTTGAAAAGCTGAAGCAGACCGGTTACGGCAGCAATCGGGGCTTACGTCTGCTGGTAGCCAATCTCATCGTTAATTCCTTGTTATGCCTGATAAACTACAGTTTGTTATTCGGCGGAATGTATCCCTTTGAGCAAGTATTTAATCTGGCCACCAATGCCTGGGTGTTAAAATTTATTCTCACCTTGATTGGTGTGCCTTTCGTGTTATGGATTTATGAACTGCTCAATTCGCAGATTGTGAGACGCAGGGATTCGAGTCTGCCTACTGCTTATTAATATCTTATAATCTACCCTTAAAGTTCTCTCTCCCTCAGGGAGAAAGTTAGAGAGAGGGTTAAAATCAACCCTCACCCTAGCCCTCACTGCCATTAAGTTAAGCTCAATTGTATATTAAACTGTCATCCCCGCGAAAGGCGGGGATCCATCTCTGAGCTAGCCACAATGCCGACTGAGGAATAGATTCCCGCCTTTCGCGGGAATGACAGAAGTACTTAACTTAATGGCAGGACTAGCCCTCTCCCAAACTTGGGAGAGTGGATTTCTCTTAAATAGAATTTAGGAAGGGGTGATTTTATCCCTCTCATCTTTTCTTAGGTCTTTTCCAACCATAAACCGTTTTTTGTCGATTTTCACTTAATGTTAGTTCATCTGCAGGCACACTTTTACGAATCGTACTGCCGGCGCCCACTGTCGCATTGCGTCCGACGGTCACCGGGGCGACTAATTGCGTATCCGAACCAATAAAAGCGCCGTCTTCAATGACTGTCTGATGTTTATTAGCACCGTCATAATTGCAAGTGATGGTACCTGCTCCAATATTCACATCCCTGCCAATCCGCGCATCACCCAGATAGCTTAAATGGCTGGCTTTGGAATGCTCATCAAATACGACATTCTTGGTTTCTACAAAATTACCAATTTTGCAAAAGCTGGCAAGCTCTGTTCCTGGTCTCAGGCGGGCAAAAGGACCGATATGGCATTCAGCACCCAGTTCGCTTTTCTCAATCACACTATTAGGCAAAATATCCGAACCTGCACCAATATGGCTATCCCGAATCACACAGTTAGGGCCAATGCGACAGCCGTCACCCAAACTCACTTTACCAATAAACACACAGTTGACATCAATGGACACATCCTTGCCACAAGTTAATTCGCCTCTAATGTCGATACGGCTTGCATCAGCAATCGATACCCCCGCCAGAAGGAGTTTCTCAGCCTGTCGCTGCTGCCATATTCTTTCAAGCTGCTGTAACTGCAATGGCGTGTTAACTCCCTGAATCTCGACCGGATCTCGGGCAGTAATGGATTGAACCATTTGTTCTTCCTGTACTGCCAAAGCAATAATATCTGTTAAATAATATTCTCCCTGCGCATTATTGCTATTCAGCATGGGCAACCAGCGCTTCAGATCCCCGGCGTTGGCACAGCAAATGCCGCTGTATATTTCCCTGATCTGCCGCTGCTGCTCACTGGCGTCTTTTTCCTCTACGATGCCGTAAATAGCGGTATTCTCATCGCGCAAAATACGCCCCAATCCAAAAGGGTTATCGAGATTGGCCAGCAAAAGACTGAGTTGGTTAAAGCTGCCTGATTGCCGGATTAAATGCCCCAGCGTTTCAGAGCTTATTAAAGGCACATCCGCAGAAAGAATTAAAACCCGGGCTTCCTCGGGAATAAACGGCAGGGCTTGCATCACCGCATGACCGGTACCTAACTGCTTTTCCTGCAGAACCCAGTTCACCTCCAGTGACGACAACGCTTCCCGAACATGGGTTCCTCCATTGCCGTAAATAATATGTACCGCTTCAGGCTTAAGGCTTTGTGCAGCCTCCACCACCCACGACAACATGGGTTTGCCAGCCAGTTTATGCAAAACTTTGGGCGTAGTGGAATACATCCGCTTACCCAAGCCGGCTGCCAAAATAATAACGTGTAAGGACATCTATCAATTCTCCTGTTAAAACAAGCGCTTTTAGTGTTTAGGAAGGTTTTGAATTAAACACTCTGCATCCGTATTGCTAATCCTAAAATTACTGATATGATAAAAAATTGCAACTAAAAGGAGTAGTGCAATGACAATATTTTTAAAGATCATGCAAGATTATATCAAAGAACAAATGCATTTGTATGATGCGGACTCCAGGAAGAAATGGGCTCCAACAGCTGAACGCGCGAAACTGGCAGAAGATAAAAGAACCATTGCGGATACGTTAACCGGCCTGATTTGTGCCATTGGAAATGAAGAAACTAAATCACCAATCAAAGAGCCAGCATCTGATGAACCAGAAGAGCCGTCGCTACAAGAAAAAGAGCCGGTTAATTCAGATATCCACAATGATGAAATTTATCTTGCCAAAATTTTAAAAATACTCGAAGACAAACAAATTGAGGCGAACGAAGAGGCACGCCTGAAGAACATTGGCCCCGGAGACTTTAACAAGTTAGTTGTAAATATAAAAGAATTAGCGAGCGCTTACTTAAGAAAGTTGAAAAAGCTGGGATTAAATAACATACCTAACGATCAGCCTAAAGACCCGCAACAGATATTTAATTATTTTATGGCTGATTATCTGTTTAAGAATACCCAGGCAGAAAGCAAAAATCCAACCCTGTTGCAAAGCGTTGCTTCCTTTTTCTTTACTGATAAAGTGAATAATCTGCAAATTGCCGCAGCAAAAGAACGACTGGTTGGTATCGCAGTAAATAATCTTTTTATTATGCTTGGGAGACCAGGTACAGATAAAATGAGAGATAACCCTGAAGGCAGAAAAATTGCCGTGAGTCTGCAATTAACTGCTTTAGAGAGTGGTAACGTGCAGGTTATAAAAGACAATGGTGTGGGTCTGGATCTTCCTATTCACTATGTTGCTCCTTTAGGAACAGTAGGAATGGATAATAATATAGGGGTCTCTGAAGCCTATCTGAAAGAATGTATTAATAAAGCCAGAGAGGCAATGGGTATAGCAATCCCAAAACCAACACCGACAGAAGCGTCCGTATACCAACCCTCCTGATCGGTTTAAAAAGGTTCGGGCATTCCCGGTTGGATCGGACCGGGACATACCTAGTAATTGCTTAGCTCACCACATAAATTTTTCTCTACTGCCAGTTTAATATCAGCCACTGGCAGGTTTTTACTGAGCAGATAAAGCAATTTACAATGTGCGGCCTCCGGCGTCATATCATGACCGCTGATTAAACCGGCATCTTTCAGAGTATGACCGGTGGCGTACTGATTCATTTCCACATAGCCCTGCTGGCACTGGGTGCAGTTAATAATAATGACATCGCGTCTGCAGGCTTCTTCCAGCATCTTCAAAAATCGGGCATCGTTATTTTGCGCATTACCAGCACCATAAGTTTCCAGAACCAGACCACGCAGAGGCTGTTGCAGAAGAGCCTGCAGGACATCGGTTGAGAAGCCTGGGAACAGTCTGAAGTTGGCGATAAAATGCGGGCTAATGGTTTGCAGATGAAACTTTTTCTTAACCAGAGGGAGAATTAAATCCTGGTTAATTTTTATGTCAATACCAACACTGGCAAGCAGTGGAAAGTTTGGAGAAGCAAAGGCCTCAAAATGCTGAGCCGAAATCTTCTGACTGCGATTGCCTCTGAGCAAACGCTGGTTGAAATAAATACAAACCTCTGCAACGGGCTGATGTGCACAGAGCCATAAGGAGGTCAGGATATTATCATACGCGTCATTCCTCACTTCCGACAAAGGAATTTGCGAGCCGGTAAGAATCACGGGTTTGCCCAGATTCTCAAGCATGAATGACAGGGCTGAAGCCGTATAGGCCATCGTATCGGTTCCATGAAAAATAACAAAGCCATCAAATTGTTCATAATGGGAAGCAATATCGCAGGCAATCTGATTCCAGTCGTTAAGAGTCATGTTGGAAGAATCAAGCAAGGGAGAATATTCTTTAATCTGATATTCAGGCATGCTCGGATGCGAGAGCGCAGTCATTTGTTGCAAAGCCTGCTCCACATACCCCTCGGCCGGTTCATAACCGTGATTGGTTTTGACACTGCTGATGGTACCACCCGTATTGAGGATAAGAACTCGCTTTTTCATTACCAGCCTTGTTCGTAAAGTTCAAAAATCTGCAAAACAGCTATTATTTTAGTGTTGGAACCAAGTTAAATACAGTTTTATTTGCTCGGCTCGAAACTTTGTGAAAAAATCAGGGCATTAAGAGTTTAGTGTAAGTAGTTAGTCATGGTAATTGATCGTGCCGGGTACCGGCTGAATGTCGGTATCATTCTGGTGAACGACTCCGGCCGGGTTTTTTGGGGAAGGCGCCACGGGCATGATGCCTGGCAATTTCCGCAGGGCGGATTGGCTGCAGGTGAAACCTCGCTGGAAGCGATGTATCGCGAACTGAAAGAAGAAATAGGTCTGGATCGGGATGATATTGAGGTATTGGGTGTTACCAAACGCTGGTTGAAGTATCGCTTGCCGAAGCAATATCTGCGGCATGGCAGCGACCCGCTGGTGATTGGGCAAAAACAAAAATGGTATCTTTTGCGCCTGGTAACGAGTGAGCAAAAGCTTAGGCTGGATCTTAGTGACTCCCCTGAATTTGACAGCTGGCGCTGGATTGATTATCACGAACCGCAGGAACAGGTAATTTTTTTTAAACGGCAGGTATATGCCCAGGCAATGAAAGAGCTTGAGCATTTGTTAAGAAAACGACGCACGCCCTATGGCATTCGACGAAAGCGAGGTAACCAAAGTCGATAAATGTTAAAAATACTCAAGCGAATAGTTCAGGATGTAACGACTGCCAGCCATTTAAACGATGCATTGTCCATTCTCGTCCAGCGCGTACGCAAAGCGGTCAGCGCGGATGCGGTATCCGTATTTCTGATTGATAACAAACATGCCGAATATGTACTTGTAGCTACAGACGGCCTTAATAAAATGGCGGAGTATCGGGTACGCGTGGCGCTTGATCGCGGCATTATCGGACTAGTGGGACGACGGGAAGAACCTATTAATCTTGAGGATGCGCCTATCCATCCCGATTTTCATCAGAATCCCCTGATTGGCGAAGAACATTTAAAAGCGTTTCTGGGTGTGCCGATTATCCAGCATCGCAAATTGTATGGCGTACTGACCGTTCAGCAAGCCGAAAAACGTTGTTTTGACGATGCAGAAGAAGCCTTTCTTATCACTCTGGCAGCGCAGCTGGGCGGCATTATCGCTCAGGCTGAAGCTACCGGCGAACTGGTACAGATTACTCAGCCTAAACTCACCGGCACAAAAAAAACGGAAACCATTCAGACCGCACTGACCGGTGTGGGCAGTGTTCCGGGAGTAGGTATTGGCACCGCGGTTGTGGTTTATCCGCCGGCGGATATTGATGCGGTGCCCAGACATAATGTGGACGACATTGAGCAAGAGGTAACCACCTTTTTTGATGCCTTGCAAATTGCCCGCCAGGACATGCAAAGACTAAGCAAACGAATGAAACACACGGTTGCTGAAGAAGAGCATGCATTATTCGATGTTTATATCCGTATTCTGGACAAAGACAGTTTAGGTACTGAAGTAGAAGATGTTATACGTTCCGAAAAATTAAGCGCGCAAGCGGCACTTTCCAGCGTTATCAAAAAGCATGTTCAGCAGTTTGAAAGTATGGAAGATGATTATTTACGAGAGCGGGCCAGCGATTTTCGCGATCTTGGCCGTCGGGTTTTGGCAGAATTGCAGCGCACCCAGCGGGAAGAAATAGTTTATCCAAAGCGAACCATTCTGGTAGGTGAGGAAATCACCGCCTCGGCTCTGGCAGAGGTTCCAGAGGGGCATTTAGCGGGAGTGGTTTCGGCAAAAGGAGCCAACAACTCGCATGTGGCCATTCTGGCGCGCGCACTGGGCGTACCTACTGTCATGGGGGTTCGCGGTTTAAAAACTGAATACCTGATGGAACGTGCAGTCATTGTGGATGGTTTTTTAGGCCATGTTTACATTTCACCCAATCGTACTGTGCTCGCTGAATTTAAGAAACTGGCACAGGAAGAACACGAGCTGAATCAGACCTTAATCAGCCTTCGTGACAAGCCGGCCGAAACTCTGGATAGCTATAAGGTATCCCTGCAGGTCAATACCGGGCTTGCGATGGATGCCGGTTTGTCAATGAGCGTGGGGGCGGAAGGGGTTGGCTTGTATCGCTCTGAAGTTCCATTCATGAGCCGCGATCGTTTTCCCTCTGAAGATGAACAATATATTATTTATCGACAAATTCTCAAAGCCTTCGCCCCGCGCTTTGTCACCATGCGCACTTTGGATATCGGCGGAGATAAAATACTACCCTATTTCCCGGTAGAGGAGGATAATCCCTATCTTGGATGGCGAGGAATCCGCGTCACGCTTGATCACCCTGACGTGTTTCTGATGCAGATTAGAGCGATGATTCGCGCCAGCGAAGATCTGAATAATCTGCGGATAATGCTGCCGATGGTCACTACATTAAGCGAAGTCGAAGAAACTTCCCTGCTCATTGAACAGGCTTATCACGAGTTGCTGGAAGAGGGTTGCCGTATTGAAAAACCCAGACTCGGAGTAATGATAGAAGTACCTGCGGCCGTATACCTTGCCAGAGAACTGGCGAAACGCGTGGATTTTCTATCGGTTGGCAGCAATGATCTGACTCAGTATCTGCTGGCAGTTGATCGCAATAATGCCCGGGTAGCGGGACTTTATGAATCCTTTCATCCAGCCATGCTGAGGACATTAATGCGTGTCGTCGAAGGCGGGCATGCTGCCGGTGTTGAGGTCAGTATCTGCGGCGAAATGGCCAGCGATCCTCTGGCGGTCATGTTATTGCTGGCAATGGGATTTGACACCTTAAGCATGAACTCCACCAGCCTGCCACGAGTAAAATGGATTATCCGCAATGTGTCTTTAGCCAGCTGCCGTAAAATGCTGGCAGACGTGCTGGAAATGGAGCATCCGGCTGAGATTAAGCTTTATTTGCAAACGGCACTAGAAAATGAAGGCCTGGGCGGGTTAATCCGAGCAGGCAAGACGTGACTGGTGGTCTATTCCTGAATGCTCTGTCTTATTGCTTGACGGGTCTGTTTGCCGGTTTAATGGCGGGGTTATTAGGCATTGGCGGCGGTATTATTGTCGTACCGGCATTGTTTTTTCTTTTTGAACAAAATCCGGCAATCAGCAATGATCTGGCGCCTCATCTGGCAGTTGGCAGTTCATTGGCAGTGATGATTTTTAGTTCCTTAGCGGCAATCCGGGCTCATCATCAACGTGCCAATGTATCCTGGTCGGTTTTTAACCATATCTGGCCAGGTCTGGTCAGCGGTGTTATTCTGGCTGCCGTTATTGCGAGAATATTGCCGGCGGACTGGCTGAAAGCCTTTCTCGGAGTTTTTCTCCTTGGTGCAGCAATACGCATGCGCACGGGATTACCCTCCAGACCAGAGGGAAGCTTTCCGGCCGCCTGGATCAATCACAGTTTCAGCTTCTTTACCGGGCTTATTTCAGGTTTGCTGGGGATTGGCGGCGGCCTGATGATTGTTCCTTATCTGGCTTATTGTGGTGTTAATATAAAAAAAATCGCCGGAATATCCGCCCTTTGCACCCTGGCTGTCGGTGCAATTGGCTGTCTCGCTTTCACTATATCAGGTTTAACTGATAGAGAGCTGCCTTATGGCGCCTATGGCTATGTGTATTGGCCAGCGGTAATTCCTATCGCGATAAGCAGCATTTTATTTGCGCCAGTGGGCGTGAGTTTAAATTATCGCTTGCCGGTAAGACGTCTGAATATTATTTTTATTATCATGCTGGTGGTGACCGCTGTAAATTTACTTTGGGACTTTGTTTAAACCTATAATTGAGGAAAACATGCTAACTTATCCCGTTATTAATCCCGTTGCGTTTACGCTGGGTCCAGTGAAGGTGCATTGGTATGGTTTAATGTATTTGCTTGGATTCTTTATGGCCTGGGCTCTGGCCCGCTTGCGCGTTAAGCTATATCGCCTGGACTGGAGTAATGAGCAGGTTAGCGATTTAATTTTTTACGCAGCGCTTGGCGTTATTATTGGCGGCCGTGTGGGCTATATGCTTTTTTATAACACGCATCAGCTAATCAGTACTCCCTGGGCTTTGTTTAGGCTTTGGGAAGGGGGAATGTCGTTTCATGGCGGATTGATTGGAGTGGCTCTGGCTTTATGGTTATTTGCACGCCGCAGTAAAAAGCCATTTCTTGAGGTTGCCGACTTCATTGCCCCGCTTGTGCCATTAGGTCTTGCCGCGGGGCGGGCCGGGAATTTTATCAATGGTGAATTATGGGGAAGGGTAACTGATGTGCCCTGGGCAATGATTTTCCCGGGAAGCGATGGTCAGCCGCGCCATCCATCCCAGCTTTATGAGCTTGGGCTAGAGGGTATTGTACTTTTCATTGTAGTCTGGTTATATGCAGCTAAAAAACGCCCGACGGGCTGTGTATCCGCGATATTTTTAATCGGATATTCACTTTGTCGTATTTTTGCGGAATTTTTCCGCGAACCAGACATACAACTTGGTTATTTGGCATTTGATTCGCTAACCATGGGACAGCTGTTGTCCATCCCCATGTTGTTAGCCGGATTATGGTTATGGTGGGTAAAACAATGCAAACCTATTTGAATCTTTTAGATCATATTTTAAAAAACGGCACTGAAAAAACCGATCGTACCGGTACCGGCACTTTATCGGTATTTGGGTATCAGATGCGATTTGACCTGCGCCAGGGCTTTCCTTTAGTCACCACTAAGAAACTGCATACCCGCAGTATTATTCACGAGTTATTATGGTTTCTCAAAGGTGACACCAATATCGCCTATCTTAATGAAAATGGCGTTAGCATCTGGGATGAGTGGGCAGACAGCAATGGCGATTTGGGTCCAGTTTATGGCCGCCAATGGCGAAGCTGGCCTTCTCAGAATGGTGAAGCGATTGATCAGCTCAGTGAAGTCCTTCAACAGATTCAAAGCAACCCGGACTCCAGGCGATTACTGGTCAGTGCCTGGAACGTGGGCGAGCTCGATAAAATGGCATTGATGCCCTGTCATGCCCTCTTTCAGTTTTATGTGGCCAATGGACATCTGTCCTGTCAGCTTTATCAACGCTCCGCTGACGTGTTTTTAGGCGTTCCTTTTAATATTGCCTCCTACGCTCTCTTAACTCACATGGTGGCGCAGCAGACCGGGCTTTTGCCGGGCGAATTTATCTGGACCGGAGGTGACTGCCATCTTTATCTTAATCATTTGGAGCAGGCACAAACCCAATTACAGAGAACACCTTATCCTTTACCACAATTGGAAATCAAGCGAAAACCGGACTCTTTATTTGAATACCATTTTGAGGATTTTGACATTGTGAACTATCAGTTCCACCCGCTTATTAAAGCCCCGATTGCTGTGTAGTCTGCGTCACTCCGCACAGGCACGTTTGGCATTAACTTAAGAGAAAATCCCCTCTCCCAAGCTGGGAGAGGGCTAGGGTGAGGGTTAATTTTTAAACCCCTCTCTCTAACTCTCTCCCCTGAGGGGAGAGAGGATTTTTAAATTAATGTTTTGAAGCTATTTGCTTCGGTTCCGCTACAGCACGCGGCAATTTGCCGTTCTCGCTTTTACCAAAGATAACCACCTGGTTCCTGCCATTGTTTTTTGCGTTGTAGAGCGCCTTATCAGCCGCCTCAATTAACTCGGCTGTAGTTTTGGCATCTTTGGGATACATTGAAAGTCCAATTGACGCCGTCACTTGCCCTATTTGTTGAGCCCCGTATTTAAGCGGGGTTTTCTGTATGGCCATTCTTATCGCTTCAGCTCGCATTTTTGCATCATCCTGACTAATATCATAAAACATCACAATAAACTCTTCACCGCCATATCGGGCCGCGATATCTCCCAAACGAATATTCTCCTGTAGTATATGGCCAAATTCCTTTAAAACGACATCCCCCGCTTCATGGCCGTAAGTGTCGTTAATTTTCTTAAAATGATCCAGATCAATCATCAGAATTGCAAAAGGCGAGTTGGAGCGCTGCGCCTGATGCAGCTGCTTGAACATGAAATCTTCCAAATAACGGCGATTGTATAAACCCGTTAAAGGATCGCGGATGGACTGATGGCGAAGGTTTTCACGCAGGCGAACGTTTGCCAGGGCTAATGCGGTTAACTCAGCAAAGGCAGTAATCAGCAAACGCTTGTTTTCATCTATCAACAAAGGCGTATCCGTCTTTGCTTCCATATAGAGTAAACCATAGATGTCGTTCTGAGCCATCAGCGGTACACAGAGTAATCCTCTGTCACCATGCTCTTCCAGCTTAATATGAGAACAGACCAGTTCTTTCTCAGGCTCATTCACCTGGTGAATACGACCCAGACGAATGGCCCAGCATTGGTCGGGGACAAAGGTTTGATCCTGATCATGCGGTTCTCCCCAACTGGCTGCATTCTCAAGGTAGTTTTTAGAAGGGTGCATAATAAACAGATAGCCGCCATTGACAAACGATAGCAGGCGCTGCGAGTATTTTGACATGACCGTGCTAAGCTCCTCCAGTGTACTGCAAGCCAGCATGATGTCACTCATCTCCACCAGCAAAGTGATTTCTATATTCTTATTTTGCAACTCAAGCATTCCGGCAGTTAATTTCTCATAAGACAGTTGTAGTTCGGTATGTTCTTTAATGCGCTGGGTGATGTTTCGCACGCTGTGCACAACTCCGTTGACTTCATTATTATCGTTTTGAATCAGACTTGATGACATCTCATAAGTATATTTTTCGTCATTCACCTTAAGTTCCGCACGAAGCAGCTTCTCATGGTTTTGCAAAGAGTCCTTCCATTGAGCAGCTATTGCACGTTTTTCATCGGCAATACCCTCAAAGGCGTCATCGATGGACATCCCCAGGGTAAGAGTTTTTCCAAAAAGCTGCTTGAATTCCTGCTGATAGGCTTCATTAAAAATGATGAACTGCAGATTTTTATCCAGGGCGGCAATCATATCGCTTGCACTTTCAATAATTTTTCGCAGGCGGGTCTGCGTGTTGAAGTTATGCTTTTCTGCGGTTCTACGAGTTAGCAGCTCCATATTCGCCAGCGCAAAGGCAATAATCAGAAATAAAATACTGATGGTACCGCCGACTATTAGAATAGAGCTAAACATTTTCGATTGACTGATTGCGGAATTATTTCGCTCAGTCAGCAAAACCATTTCAACTGATTTAATCTCCTGGCCCAAATCCTTTACCCGATTCGACAGATTCTGACTTAAGTTCAATTGCTCAAGACCTTCTGGGGTATCCAGTTTGTTACTTAATTTAAATTGCAAAATGCGGTTTAGTAACTCCATTCGCTGATCAACCAGCTCCAAAAACCGCTGAGTACGTACTTTTTGTCCTGGATTATCATGGGTTAAAGTTGTAAGTTGCTCTATATCTATCGTTAATTGCTTTTTGATTGGTTCGATATCTGCCAGAAACTGCTCATTACCTCGAAGCAAATAAGCTCGCTGCCGGGATTCGATATCGACCACGCTATACAAAGAGGAATCGATACTTTGAATCACCTGATAGGTATGGATAACCCCAGTTATTGGCCTTGACTAGGGCCTTAAGCTGATAATAAGAGTAGACATTAATTATCAAGAGGCAGATCAACGCAGTAATAAAGACAAAATTAAGTATGCCTCTGCTTAATTGCAGATTATGTAAGAAAGACGAAACTGGTTTACCTTCCACAGAGTATCTATCCTTATAGCCTAAGTAACATTCTTTTCTTATTATAGCTCTCAAATTGCAGCAGGGTAATTAGCACCCCCTGAATGCCTGGGACAAACCAGGCACGTGGGGAGCGGAAGGTATTACCCTGTAATTTCAGACCTCAGGCAGAGCATCACCCATCTCAAAAGACCTGTAGAGACAGGTTAATGTTTTTTAGTACAGCTCCTATACCCCTCTTTATCCGCAATTAAATACTCCGGTAATTTGGGGTTATCAATTTGCTCTGTATTTCTGTCCAGGATTAAATGACATTCCTCAACATAAGTAATCTGGCTGCTGTCATCGACCAGCAGTCGATACCATGGGCTTCTTGCGGCAAATTCACGTTTACTGGCCTGCGGGTTATAGCGCCCGGATGCCTGGAATAAAGGATCGATATCAACAATGACGGCTCGGTAGCCGTGCTGCTGATGCCTGACGCAATCGCCGATATTAAATTTGGCTTCTTTAGTCATAGGCCCTCCTGCTTTTTTTGGCATTACATTATTAGTATCGGTCAATTTCCATAAAGCTTAAGCTTGCTATTCCCCAGATTCAGGCTCAAAATGGCGGTCAATAGTATATTTTTGCATATCAGAATGTCGGCCAGGATTAGCCCTCAGAGCATTAATTCCGATCTGTTCCTTTATAAAACCCGGTTTATCAGTTTTGTATTGCTGCTTGCCTATACGTTTCTTCATACCCGGCTCACAGTAATCTACATACAGGTTACACTGGAACAAATGCTTGATTTTTGCACTCGCATGCCGTTTGCCCAACGCCTGCTGGTTCCTGCAATGGCGAAACTTTTATCCTCTTTTCTGCCTTTCTCTCCAGGCTCTCTTTTCTTTCTACTGGAATTTCTGTTTACAGCCGCCTTTTTTTTCAGTTTGCAGGCATTGCTTCAACGCCAGCTTTCTCGGCGGGCAAGTCTTGTTTGCTCCTGGCTGTTTCTGTTGTTATTGCCGCTGTTGTCAGTAGTTAATTACCGCATAATGTTTGGCGGCCCGGCGACTTTTTATTACCCCTCAGACTCAGCCTCCCTTTTTTTTATAAGCATGGGTTTTCTGCTGTGTCTACAAAAACGCTGGACGCTGCTCCTGTTCTGGATATTTCTTTCCACATTTAATCGGGAAAGCAGTATTTTACTTGTGCTGTTAATCCCGGCGCTGCATTGGAGTGACAGAAAACAAATTGCCAAGCCGATGATTGCTGCAGTGCTGCTCTATATTCTGGCGCGGCTGATCATTCTTCATTTAACTAAGAATTCGCCTGGCCCGCTCACCGAATGGTATGATCAGTTTTTTGGCCACACCTATTTTGAAACCAATTTCAACTGGCTATTCAGGCAACTGGCTATTTTTCTGGTTAATTTTTGTTTTATGGGATTGCCTCTACTGTGGTTTGCTTTCATTGATTACATTCCCCCGCAGTTAAGACCCATTCGCTTCATAGCACTCTTCTATTTCCTTGGCTTACAGCTCATTGGAAATTTCTCTGAAGTTCGCATCTTTCATGAAATTGTCATACTTCTTTATTTACCGGTCTGCACTGCGGTTAATCGATGGATCCAAAATGAGCCTTTTTATGAAGCGGACTATAGCCACGCAGGCCTCTTCTTTCTCAATCGTTATGCCGTCTCGCTCATTTTATTAGCCACTACACTGGCTCATCCGCTGCTTGAGCCTTTGGTAGTCAAAATCGCCAACTTGTCTGGAAGCAAGAACCACAGGGCGACGAATGAAGACTGGTATGACAAATATTATAGATAGTGCACCAAATGGTGCAAATAATGCTATAATATCACATATGGTGCAAAAACGAGGGACTCATGAACATTCAATCCAAACCTGATGAAAATTATGTCCTGGCAGTAGCCCTCACTAATTTAAAAGCACAGCTGGGATTGACTGACGAGGAGTTGGGCAAAATCATTGGCCGTTCTCGTAATACAGTCAATCGAATCCTGAAGAAAAGCGAGATTGACCCAAAAAGCAAAGAAGGTGAGCTTTCATTATTATTAATTCGAGTTTACCGTTCTTTGTTTGCCTTAAACGGTGGGAATAAAGAGGCAATTAACCACTGGTTAAGAACCAATAACTTTCATATTCAGGATATCCCTTTGGAAGCCATGAAGACTGTAACAGGACTATCCAGAGTAGTAAGTTATCTGGATGCTATCAGGGGAAAGATATAATGGTCGATATTTGGCTGCGAGCTAAGGGTAAAAATGAGATTAAACCCATCTTAGCGTCCATATTTCGCTTTGTAGAATCACAGGAAAAAGCAGCCACTTTGAATCTGGTGAATAACTTACATGAGCAATGTCTTTTAGAAGAGTTACTTGAGCATACCAAACCGCTATTTCCTGATAATACCGATTCGCTGGACTATCTACTGAAAACAGCATTCCGTTATCCTCCGCTTAAATATGGTTCGCGATTTGGATCTACTTTTGAGCAGAGTCTCTTTTACGGATCATTAAATCTTTACACGGCACTAGCGGAAGTTGCTTATTACCGATTTGTTTATATGCTAGGCCCGGAAGTACCCTTTCACACCTCTA
Organism: Legionella sp. 16cNR16C; assembly: GCF_021297775.1. Taxonomy (NCBI): domain Bacteria; kingdom Pseudomonadati; phylum Pseudomonadota; class Gammaproteobacteria; order Legionellales; family Legionellaceae; genus Legionella; species Legionella sp. 16cNR16C. Next base: position 125,322 of record NZ_JAJTMX010000001.1, on the reverse strand, counting down.
TTACAAGCGAATTCTCTTCCTTTTCCGTCTCTATTAAAAGCAAATGGGGAGTGTTTTTAGATCAGCCGCCCTTTACTGAATTTGAATCCATTCTAACCTCTCCCACTTCCTATTCTGATACACAGCAATTGGGTTCTGATATGAGGCAAGACGGAGTAGAAGCTTTCCGATATATTTCGGCCAGAGATAAAGAGAAAGGGAAAAATATTGCTCTGTTTTCGCCTGGCGCTTTTCATGCGAACAGCCCCTCCAATTTAACAGGTTGGTTATGTCAGACCAGCGTTAACGAAGTGGGCTTTATCTCTAAACGAGATAATCAACCTATAATGTTCACTCAGGACTATTTTTGGGTCAATGGAAAATTCCCCTCACCTTCAACTTAAAATGTTATGAGTTTGGCTCAAAGAAGGTTTCTTCCATCGGCATAGTAAAATACCCAGTTCGTATAAGAGGCATAACGGCACTGCTAATAATATTTGCGATAAGACATCAGGCGGCGTCAGCAGCATGCCCACAGTAAAGGCCAGCACGATAATGTAGGGGCGTACCAGGGTTAAATGCCGAATTTCAAGCCATCCCAGTTGAACGAGTACAAAGCAGATTAAGGGTACCTGAAAGCAGATGCCGAAAATGATCAGCATGCGGGTAATAAAATCCAGAGCATTGCTGATATCAGGCATCATTTTGACTCCATCAGGAACAGCCTGAATAAAAAATTGAAACATAAACGGCAAAACCCCATAAAAACAAAAAGCAATCCCCAGAAAAAAAAGGCCTAAGCTGCCAAGTACCGCGCCCTTTATTTTTTTTCGTTCATCGCGATAAAGTCCCGGCGCCACGAAGCCCCATAGCTGGAATAAGAAAAACGGCGTTGCCGAGAGAAAGGCGAGATTGCTGGCCAGAGCGATTGGCGTCAACACTGGGGCGGTAACCTGTGTGGCAATCAGGCTGCCTTGGGCGGCTGGCAAGGCATTCAACAGAGGAGAAACCACCCAGTGAAATAAATCCTTTGCAAAATAAAAATAACTGGCAAACAGGATAGCAAAAAAAATCAGCACCCTGATCATCCGTTTTCTAAGTTCAATAAGGTGCTCTAACATAATTTATTCCAAATGGCTGCTCACCGAGATGCGTTGAAAGACTATTCATTTATATCGATCTCGGTTAGTCTGGTCAATCCGGTGGTTTGAATTATTGGCATTATGAACAGGGATCTTTTCCGCTATAAATTACGTTTCATCAGCATTGCCCTTATCTTCGGTTACGCCTTTATGCATGTCAAATTAACCGGTGTCTATGACGGGGCGACCCTTGATGAAATGATCAATTTTACGGCCAGACTCCCTTTTGGTCAGAGAATGCTGGTACCCGCGCTCGCCTGTGGACTCAGTTATATTTTACCCATCGGTACCGATCAGCTCTTCTTTCTGCTGGAGCTTATATTTGTCAGCTCTTTTTTTATGGCGCTTTTTCATTTGCTGAGAACCGAATTTTCGATTGATGAAGCCCGGCTGTTAAGCTGGCTTTTTCTACTGCTGCTTCCGTTGATGTCCATTATAAATTACCGCTTTACCATCGACGGCGAAGCCTCATTTTTTTATCCCGCCGACAGCGCTTCCTTATTTTTCATGACGCTGGGCTTTTTATTCTGTATAAAAGAACAGTGGCGCTGGTTGATTCCCTTGATTTTCATCGCCACTTTTAATCGCGAAAGCAGCATCCTTCTGGTTCTCTTAATACCGGCACTGCACTGGCAACAGTTAAAAAAAGTTCGGGTTGTATTCGGACTGGCTTTAACCACTTATCTTTGCGCCCGACTGCTGGTTGTATTGCTGACTTACAAGCTGCCAGGCACTTACAGTGAATTTTATTTTCGTGATACCAGTCATACCCATTTTGAAGCCAATCTGCTCTGGCTTCTGGAAGATAATAATCTCTTGTTTTTCATTTACTGTCTTTGCGGACTGCCCTTGTTCTGGTTTGGTTTTCATGATTACATTCCCCCGCAATACCGGCCAATCCGCTATGTGGCCCTGATTTACTTTATCGGACTTTTATTGGTCGGGCATTTCATGGAAGCGAGAATCTTTAATGAATTGCTAATACTACTTTATTTTCCGGTCAGCATTGCCGTATCCCGATGGGTGTCAGGCCGCTCTCCCTTTATTGCTGTGAAACAACACTGGCTTTACTTTGCTGACCGATATGCAGTTCTGGCGATTCTGGCGGGCATTGCCATGGGGCGCTCGGCTATTAATCCCTGGGTATTGTGGTTTGCTGCAAACTAGCCGCAAGGAAACATTTGGTAGTTTACTCAAAGTACTGTATAATTGGGAGCGATAATTTTTAGGTGAGCAAGCTCATCACTAATACGCACTTAACCCAGAGTTTGTAGCAGATAACAATTCTCGCATCCAATTTTATCTCTTTGATATTCCTAATTCTGAATACGAGTGCAACTACTAGCAGACTGGATTTTCAGGTGAAAGAAAGTGAGTCATCGTCCTCGTAAACGTTTTGGTCAGAATTTTTTGCAAAATCAATCTATTATTGCACAAATTATTGCTGCCATTCATTTAAGTTCCACTGATACTGTAGTGGAAATTGGCCCAGGTATGGGCGCAATGACACAGGCTTTGTTGAAAATCCTGCCCAAACTGACCGCTGTCGAAATCGATCGCGATCTTTGCGCATTACTTAATGAAACCTACAATCCGGAACAACTGCAGCTTATTAATGCCGATGCTCTGACTGTCAGCTATAATCAATTGGGTACTGGCCTGCGAGTTGTGGGCAATTTGCCTTATAATATTTCAACCCCGCTGCTCATTCACTTATTTGGCTTTGTGTCTTCCATCGAGGATATGCATTTCATGCTGCAAAAAGAAGTGGTTGAACGGCTTGTTGCCTCCCCGGGTTCAAAGGATTACGGGCGTTTGAGCATTATTACTCAATACTATTGTCAGGCTGACTTCTTATTTGAAGTGCCGCCAGAAGCTTTTTTTCCAAAACCCAAGGTAGATTCGGCCATCGTACGTCTTAAACCGTATACAAGCTCTCCCTATCCCAAAGTTGACATCATTCGCTTTCAAAATCTCGTTGCACAGGCTTTTTCCATGCGCCGCAAAACACTGGCCAATAACTTAAAACCCCTGCTGTCAGCTAATGAGATAAGTAACCTGGGGATAGACCCCTCGAGAAGACCAGAGCAGATTTCAATCAGAGAATATATTGACATCAGTAAGCATCTGGAAATGATATAAAATTAATTAGGAGCAATTGGTTTACACCACGGATCAACTGCTCAAAGACTCGTAGATTATGGAGGTTGTCTTGTTTCATCGTTATGGAAGAGGACGTATGTCCCAAGCCCGGCCTTTAAAGGATTTAACTAAAATAGTAACAGTTGAACAAATCCTTGCCGAAGATAAACGTAATCAGTTAGTTCAGCACATTAGCGAAAACTGTGCTCTGGAATCGGCGCGCTTCGATAGTATCGGCCTGACAATCATCCATAATCTGGTAAATCACACACAGCTTTTGCCTGAAACCTCCAATAGTTATTATTCCCAACCGGGCGGCTTAATCGATCATGCCTTGAACCGTACTGAAGCCGCACTGAATTTGTTCAAGCAATACATGATTCTTGAAGAAAATAGCAGTTATTCAGAGGAGCAGAAACTATGGCAATACGCTCTGCTTTCTGCGGCTTTACTGCAAGGGATTGGCAAATTACAAATTGATTTGACCGTAGAGTTATTTGACAATAGCGGACAATACCTTAAACAATGGAATCCCTTGCTGGAAAACCTGATTTTAGTCGGCAGCCATTATTCCTATACTTTCCAGAAAGAAAGCAATATCGAGTTTCGCAAACGTCTTAATCTGCTGATGGCGCGTCTATTGATGCCGGCCAGCGGGTTTGCCTGGATTGCCTCAAAACAGGAAGTACTTGAGGTTTGGCTGGCCTTGCTGAATGAAGACGCTTATTCTGCTGGTACGCTCGGCGCGATATTAATCCGCGCCAATGCTATTGCCTTACAACGTTATTTTAATCAGCAGGCAGCGCGTCACTATGGCAACAGGGGCCGCTATGGCCGGGTGAGCACTTTCGGCGGCGGGGCTCCTGACTCTGTCAGTGATATCGAGCAGCAAATCGGCATTGAGTTTTTACAATGGTTACAGAAAAGTCTGGATAGCGGCCTGATTATGATTAATAAGCCGCCGCTGTTAATGGTACCCGGCGGCCTGCTTATGTGTCCGGATATTTTCAAATGGTTTGTTCGCGAACATCCTGAGTATAAAAACTGGCAAGCGATTCAAAATGCCTTTCTTTCATTGGGACTGCACCGAAATGGGCCTGACGGCTCTACGTTTCGGTTTGAACATAGCAAAACTCAGCAAATGTATAGTGGCGTGGTCGCTGAGGATTACGGCTCAGTCTGCATGCCTGCTGAAGCCACTGTGAGCCATCTCACCACCGGCAAAGAAGGCAGAGTGAGCTCGCTTGAGTTGATTCATAACGCCCCTTATAACAATATCTTCACCCAACAAACGCAGCAGGCTTCTCCTCCGCCGCTAGCACATGTTGATGCGGCGGGAGAGTGGAAGAACCCGCGGTTGCCATCCATAGGGAATCAGCACAGCTTACTGCCTGGATAAATTATTGTATAAGGACTCTCCACCATGCCCGATTATGCGATTGGGGATATTCAAGGCTGCTATGAGCCATTAATGAGATTGCTGGACAGCCTTGATTTTAATGATCGCAGTGACCGGCTATGGTTTGTCGGCGATTTAGTCAATCGTGGACCGGAATCACTTAAGGTGCTTCGATTTATCAGACAGCTTCCTTTGAAGCCGGTTATTACCCTGGGTAATCATGATCTTCATCTTCTTGTTAAAATATTTGGCCAGAATGCAAAAGTAAATGCCGATGATACTCTTTATGAAATCCTCGAGGCTCCTGACTGCGAAGAATTGGGGCATTGGCTGCGCAATCAATCGATTCTCGTTCACGATCCAGACTTAGATGTGGTCATTTGCCATGCAGGTATAGCCCCAATGTGGGATCTTGAAACCGCTATCCGGCTTGCATCAGAACTGGAACTGGTCCTTCATTCAGCTGACTATGCGCATTATTTTGCGGCCATGTATGGCAATGAACCCAGTTTATGGCGCGATGATTTGAATGGCGTGGAGAGGTTGCGTGCGATTACCAATTATTTTACGCGAATGCGCTTCTGTGATAAGGATGGGCGTCTGATATTAAATTATAAGGGAACGATTGCTGAGGCACCGGCCAATCTACTGCCCTGGTTCGGCGTTCCCAAGCGTATTTCCATTGATGCGGATCTGGTCTTTGGCCATTGGGCGGCCCTCGGAGGCTATTGCCCGGTACCGCGTTTGCATGCCATTGACACAGGCTGTCTATGGGGCGGTCAATTAACTGCATTGCGCCTGCAGGATAAAAAGCGCTTTGCAGTTTCCGGACAATCAGGGGATGGATTGCTTTAATTTTACCGGAATAATCCCCCCTTTTTTTATACGGGCAAGGTCGGGATTGAATTTAAGATTTTGATACACACTGTCTATCGAACGCAGATCGAGTAATAGAGGGATAAGCTTTCCTTTAGGCTGGCGAACATTCACCAGATAATCACCCGGGGTAAGGCTTAACGGCTGTGGATCGTAATCGACGTCAATTTTAACTGTTGTAAAAAAATCCTGGATGGGTGAATAGTGGATTGAAACAGAATGCACTGCCGGATTAATAGCAATCACCTCTTGAGCGGCATTGATTTTTTCCACCTGAATATGGTGTTTATTCAATAAATCCAGTACGCGAGTTTCACCGCCTTTTATTAAATAAGCGTCAGGCATCAAAATGGTTTCATCAATTTCTATATAATCAAAATTGGCAAATTCACGGTCAACAGTCTGGAGATTATCGGCTCGGCGCAAAGAAACGGCTGTTCTGGGCTGCTGCATGTTCAGATTATAGTGGTAAGCCAGATAACTTTTATAGTGTAAGGGATATTGTTTCCATTCATTGCGCGCTTGCTGAATAATCGCCTGCAAGGCCTGTTTATTTTTTTCAATTACCTTTATGAAGCTCAGCACACTGATGTACTGCTTGTTTCGCCTGACCTCAATATTGCCTGGGGTTGCATAATGCCCATCCTTAGAGTCCAGGCGGTTTTCAACCAGCACCGAAAAAACCCCCTGCAGTGCGCTGTAATTTCGCATGTTACTCACTCTCAGCCCACCATGGCTAACCGGCTGGTTAAGCTGCAAAATTTCGCCGCGATAATGCTCACTGCGCAAACCGTATTCTTCACTGGTTTTCAGTAATTGCGGCAATAGTACCTCATGGCTGAACTGTCGTAACTTCTCGTTAATATTGGGATTATTTCCTATTTCGTACTGTGCTTCTGCATTGACATAATAACCTTCTTTCAGAGTAAGGATTTTCTTTTTGGTGGACGACTCATGCAAATCAAGTAAAGCATCAATCTGATAATCTTTAAGAACATTGATAAAAATTTGAGTTTCAGCATAGGCCAGTCGGGTAAAATCGACATTCAGGTTGCCGTTTATGGCATTAAAACGGGAGTTAGTATCACGACCATCCGGATTCGCGTTGACAATAATCATAAAATTGATATCGTCCAGCAGGCCTTGCTGCTGCTTATTAACAGCTAACTCCAGAGCCAGCTTCTGCAGGGCTTCGCAGCCTGAGGGCTCGGTTCCATGCTGCGACCCGAGTAGTAACACAGTCAGCTTATTAGCCTCATGCTGCCCGTTTTCTAAAAAGGCTTTTGAATTGGAAACCAGCAAGGCAGAAATGGGCCGCCCTCCTGCTGAAAGCCCAAGATGAAGCAGCCTCATGTGAGGAGAATGCTCACTTAACTGCTGAAGAAATGCCTCAATGTGCCGGCTATCCGGTAATGATTGAAACTGGCTGGCTTCCAGAGGGGTTGCAAGGGGCACGGGGCTGGTTTTCGCCATCAGCGGATGGCAGACTAGCCATAGCACAGAAATCACCATCCATTTTTTCATTTGTTTAGTTCCTGTTTTTGTAACTCCCCAGGTACGTCATCCTGAGCGTAGCGAAGGATCTCAAACTGCTTGGAACTGAGCCAGATTCAGGAGATCCTTCACTACGTTCAGGATGACGTTGAAGTAACAATTTTTTTAATTATTCTAGCAATTTTTATGCCGTATCCCTCACACAGAAAGATATATAAGGAGGGCAAGAAAGCTTTGCCAGGTGTTTTTTTCAAACAGACTAGTATTTTCTGTCACTAGTGACCTAAACTAAAATTAATGACATCAATAAGTTATCTTACAGGATAAGACGATGGATTTAGTGAAACTATTAGAGTCCTCATCGCTGTTTTCAGCCCTGAACAAGCGCATTTTATGGCGAATTGCTGACTTGGCCCAGGAAAAAACCTATCTGAAAGGGGATTATCTGGTTCGCGAAGGGGAAACAGCCCAATATTGCTTCATCATTGTATCCGGTCAGGTAGAGGTGTTTCGGGAAATGAATCTGCCCGATAAACTGTTTATTGCCAAACTGGGGGCAGGAGAAATTCTCGGTGAACTGGCAATAATTGATGGCTTGCCTCGCTCCGCCAGCGCCATTGCTCTGGAACTTACTAAAACTTTAGCAATCTCTGCCTGGGATTTTAAAGCCCAGATTCAGGCTTATCCTGAAATTGCCTTGCAGTTATTACCTGTTATTGCCAGGCGTTTGCGGGATGTCCAAAATCAATTAACCACTATGAATACTTGATATGGAAAAAAAGCCTATTGTTTTCCGACAAAGTGCCTTGGAGCATGTCAACCGGCCAGTGCTGCTTGATGACGCGCTGCAGGTGGTCTCTACACGCAATTGGCTCATCCTGTTAATTCTGACCTTGTTATTGCTGGGTTTCATTTACTGGTTATTTTATGGAAATATTTATCTGCGCGTGCAAGGCAATGGAATGCTTCTGAGCCTTAACAATCCAATTGTATCGGTACAATCCTCAGAACAAGGAGGTGTTGTTCAGCAAATCTATGTACAGCCTGGTCAGCGCGTACATAAAAATATGCTGCTGGTAAGAATGGATAGCGAGCTAGGCATGCAACTGCAATTGCAGAAAAACTATTTAATCCAGCTTAAGAAGCAGCAAGCTGATCTGACCGAGCGCGCCAAGACCATTCTGGTTAATCTCGAAACCAGTCAAAAACAGCAAATTGAAAAAATAAACTCCAGCCTGGCTGCAGCGCAGCAGAAAATCAAGCAGTTGGAAACCATGATGGGCCTGAAAGAAACGGCCTATAAGAAAGGAATTCTTGATTTACCCAATGTCACCGAAACCCGTATTGAGTATTATCGTCTGCTACAGGAAGTGCGCTCTCACGAGGCGGATTTGATTTCCATGAAAGCTAACCTGATTGATCTCAAGGACAAATGGAGAGAACGACAACTCGAAATGGACATGACCGTTCAGAAAGCGGAGTATGATTATAATCTGGCTGAGAAACGCTGGGAACTCACGCAGAATATTATTAGCCCCACCGATGGTGTGGTTGCTGAAATCAAGGTGAAGGAAGGCGATCTGACCAGGCCCGGCGAACCCTTGCTGACTATTGCGCCCGCTGAAAGCAATTTATACGCCTTGATCTTCATACCAGCTACCAAAGGCAAACTTCTTAAAATTGGCATGACGGCACAAATTGCTCCAAGCACGGTGAATAAACTGGAATATGGAACCATCCAGGGACGGGTCGAAACCATTTCTCTGCTGCCTGTAACTGCTGAAAATATGATGACTATTCTGAGAAGCCAGGATCTGGTTCGCTTCTTTAATAACTCCACTCCGCTGATTGCTGTAAAAATTTTACTCGATAAAAATAATGCTACCCATAGCGGTTACCAATGGACCAGCTCGAAAGGCCCTGACATTAATCTGACCCAGGGAACAGTGGTTGAAGGGATGATTAACGTCGAAGCGAAGAAACCAATTGAATTATTTGTGCATTTTGTGGACTAAAAAGCATACCCTATGGCAAAAGAAAAATTACAACAAGAGCGCGTCAATACGCCAACCATTCTGCAAATGGAATCCACTGAATGTGGAGCAACCTCCTTGTCTATTATTCTGGCTTACTACGGGAAATATATTTCTGCAGAAGAGGCAAGGGTAGCCTGTAATATTTCCCGTGATGGTACAAAGGCAATCAATATTGTGAAAGCAGCCAGACATTATGGAATGGATGCTTTTGGCGCCAATGTCGACATCGATGAGTTTGAAAATGTTAAAGTCCCCTTTATTGCCTATTGGGAATTCAATCACTTTCTGGTAGTAGAAGGCTTTAATGCAAAAACAGTTTTTCTAAACGATCCGGCAACAGGTCCACGCAAAATAAGCTGGGAGGAGTTTGGTAAAAGTTATACGGGCGTAGTGCTGGAAATTACTCCTGGAGAGGGATTTGAAAAGGGAGGCACTCCAGAACGCTCGACCCTGTCTTTATTGTTTGACAGAATCGGCAATAATTACTGGCCTATGCTGTTTATCATATTAACTACTGTGGCCTTAATAATTCCCCAGATTGCCACCCCAATTTTTACAAAAGCCTTTATTGACCATCTGCTTATCGATAATCAACGCTCGTTAATTCCTGTCGTTCTACTGGGGCTGGCTTTTACCACGATTGCTGAAGTTCTGTTTAGTATACTGCAATTCAAAGCATTAAGACGCTTGCAATTCAAACTCAATATTGTCAATTCAATCCAATTTCTTTGGCATCTTCTACACTTACCCATTCGTTATTTTCAGCAGCGGGCATCGGGTGATATCGCGAACCGGAACTCGCTTAATGAGGAGCTTGCCTTATTGCTGTCAAAAAATTTGCCGGCACAAGTGGTAGGGATTTTTGAGATGTTAGCCTTTGGTCTGGTTATATTCTTATTAAGCTGGCAAATCGGTATCGCACTATTTCTTCTGACTTCTTTAAACCTGTTTTCAATGTTGTTGGGCAGACGTTTTTTACTCGATTATGGTCGACGTTATGCGCAAAATAAAGGAAAACTGGATGGTATAGAGGCAAATGGCTTTCAAATTATCGAAACCCTGAAAGTCGCGGCGCTGGAATCCCATTTTTTTAACCGTTGGCTTGCGCACTATACCGAATACCTGACCACCGAGCAGCGTCTGCACTGGATAGGCGCATTGCTTGGCCTTATTCCCAGCCTGCTTGGTTTCTGGGCGAATATGGTGATTATTTGCTATGGCGCTTATCTGGTGATGTCAGGTGTTATTACCATTGGCTCAGTAGTAGCGATTCAGGCGCTGCTCAGCAGTTTTCTGCAACCGCTGAATAGTTTGATAGGCTTTTACCATCAGCTCAACCAGATTAAAGGAGACATTGTCAGACTGGATGATGTCGTGAATACCCCCTCGGACGCGCATTTTGACAGTGGCCAAACTCGTCAGGTAGCCCCTCCCATTCCTGAGGACAAACGAATTCTGCAGGTTACAAATCTGGGTTTCAGCTTTTCTCCGCTTGATCCCCCTGTTCTATACGACGTGTCTCTGGAGCTTAGACAAGGAGAGCGCGTTGCGGTGGTCGGTCAAAGCGGGAGTGGTAAATCGACGCTGGCTAAATTGATTACAGGAGTGTACCAGCCTACTGAAGGCAGCATCCACCTAAACGGCTGTCCTATTACTGAATTAAGCCGATTGTCAATCAGCAAACTGCTGGCCCAGGTTGATCAGAACATATTATTCCTTCCCGGCACTTTGCGTGACAATTTAAGTTTTTGGGATAAGTCGCTTAAAGATGAACAACTATATGAGGCATTGAAAGCAGTTGAAATGGATGAAATTATCCGAGCGCGAGGCGGGCTGGACATTCTTATTAATGAGTCGGGAAATAACTTTAGCGGCGGCCAGCGCCAGCGTCTGGAAATTGCAAGGGCCATTCTCAGACAGGCTCCCTTGTTGATTCTCGATGAAGCGACTTCGGCGATGGATACTGTTCTTGAACGACAGATTTATGACAATTTATGGGCAATGAATACCAGTTTACTCATTATTGCTCACCGTCTGAGTGCCATTCGCGATTGTGATCGAATTTATGTGCTGGACCAGGGGCAATTGACTCAAACCGGAACCCATGAGGAGTTAGTCGGACAGGCTGGCTTGTATCAGGAACTAATCAACCAGGAGATGTAATGAATCAGGACGAGGATCTGCCTCTTTCCAGTTTGCATTTACTGGAAGATATTTATAACGAAAAAGAAACTCCGTTCCATAGTGATAATACATTGGAAAGCTATTTCGCGGTTTGCTCTCTGATCACCAGACATTTGGGCATGGAAATCCACAAGCCGGTTCTCCAGTCGATTGAACATCCCGATCCGGTGGATTATCTGAACTCAGTGGCAACAGCCAATAGCCTGCGTATAAGAAAAATCCGCTTAAAGCGCCACTGGTGGCATAATGATCTTGGGCCAATGGCCGTGTTTTACAAAAAGAAACTCTGCGCATTAATCCCGCAGGGAACCGGGTATCAGCTGATCGATTGCCAGACAGGGAAACAATTCAGGATAACGCCATCAAATCAGCAGGACGTTAAGACCGACGCCTATATATTCTATCCAACCCTGCCCCAGGAAAGCGTACCGCTGAAAGATATTCTGAAGTTCACCTTCAAGGTGTTAAAGAAAGATCAGGCCAAGGTTATTATTTATCAGATTTTAATCAGCCTATCGCTTCTCGTGGTTCCTATTATGACCGGAGTTATTTTCGATGACATTATTCCTTTCGCCAATCTTTCGCTTTTAGGGCAAGCACTTGTTTTACTGCTTCTGACCAATGTTATCACCCAATTATTATATCTCTTACAGGTTGAATCGATTATTCGCCTGCAGATTAAATCCAAGCACCGGCTGCAAGTGGCCATTATGGACAGGCTTTTACGGTTGCCGCTTAGCTTCTTTAATCAATACACCGCAGGCGAGCTAAGCTTTAGGTCGGGAATTATTAATGAAGTCCAGGAAATTTTAAGCGCAAACATTTTGCGCAGCATGCTGGATGGTCTGATGTCACTGGTCAATTTCTTTTTAATGTTTTATATCAACTCCATGCTGTCACTGGCGGCTGTTTCCATCGTGCTGGTTATAACCATTAGCAGCTTAATCTTCAACCGGATTATTTTGCGCCAGGAACGAAAAGTGATTGAAGCGGAATCCACTCTGAGCGGTATTTTGCTTAGTATTATCAATGCGATTATCAAGCTTCGCATTGCGCACAAGGAGGATGCGGCTTTTGCCAGCTGGAACAAGTGTTACAGCGATAAAATGCGAGAGGAAAATAAAACCCATATATACCAGAACCGGCTTGATGTTTTTAATATTTTTCTCACCGGAATGAGCACATTAACCATCTATAGTCTGGTTATATGGCAAAATGCCGGCATCAGTTTCGGGCAGTTTATTGTATTTAACGCCGCATTCGTACAATTTTTCTCAGCCTTTGTTTCTTTAAGCAATGTGGTCAGTGAAAGTCTTGAAATTATCCCTTTGTTCAAGATGGCCAAACCTATTTTTGCGACTGAAACTGAAAAGGAGGAAAACAAATCGCCAGTTGATTTGGACGGGCACATTGTTTTGAAAGATGTTGTGTTCCGTTATCCCGACCATGAGGAGCCAATATTTGTCGATTTTAATCTGGAAGTACAGCCAGGCTCTTTTACAGCGATTGTCGGCCCTTCCGGCTCAGGAAAATCGACTCTGTTTCGCTTGTTGCTTGGTCTGGAAAAAATTGAATCCGGTGAGATCAAATTCAGCGGAATCGATCTGAAAAATATACATCTGCGAAACTTACGTTCACAGATGGGTGTGGTCATGCAGGTTACCCGTCTAATTCCGGGTACTATTTTTGAAAACTTTGCCGGTAATAACGATTCGCTGACTCGTCGTGAAGCCTGGGATATTGCCCGGGCAACAGGGCTTGAAGAACTGATTCAGGATTTGCCAATGGGCATGGATACCTTAATCAATGATGGCATCCAAACCTTTTCCGGCGGCGAGGTGCAGCGTATTAACCTGGCTCGCGCTATTAGTGCCAATCCTAAAATCCTGCTTCTCGATGAAGCAACCAGCGCTCTGGATAATAAGGTCCAGAAACAAATCAATGAGACCCTAGAAGCAATGAATCTGACCCGCATCGTCATTGCGCACCGTTTCAGCACCATCGTCAATGCCGATATCATTCACGTCATCCGAAATGGCCGCTGCATTGAATCAGGAAATTATGAGGAGCTCATGCGTCAGCAAGGCTTCTTTTATCAGATGGCAAAACATCAGCTCTAAACATGGCATACCTTCATTAAGCACAGAATGTCCTCTGGTTCAAAAGATGATTTATTAAGATGCTAAAATTAATAATAGGCTTAGTAAATCTGGAGGTTCATCATGAAAAAGGAAGTCAAGAGCGGTAACAAAAATACAAACGATTATTCAGCCTCCTATAATCAGTTCAAAGAATTTAAAGGCCAGGCTTATACTGGCATGAAAATTGGCCGCAGTCATAGCTGGAATTATGATCAGGGGCAATGGAAAGAGCGCAAACTAACACCTGATAAATGGGAAATACATTACGCGGTAACCAAAAGGCGAAAAGGGAAGGCGCCAGAAGGATCAGGGGTTCCGGTAGGAACCAAATACCACTGGTACATTCTCGCTGATCAAATCGTTGAAAAATTAAATGCTAATGACTATTCGACAGAAATGGTGGGAATTAAATTTAAAATTGCCCATCAGCGAGCAGATAAGGAAGCGTGGAATATTTCAGAAATTACGCAAAAAAAACATTTGGTCAATTACTTGTACGAGGTAATTTATACCCTGGAAGCAGAAATAGAAGCACTGAAGAAACGAAAAACCAAAATCAAATCCACGGGCAAAATGACCTCCTTTTCAGCTGAGCAACTCATTGCGCAAAATGAGCCGCTTAATGAAAAAAAGAAGAGCAAGGATGCTAAGCAACACTAGCCTTGACAGGCAAACTATCAAGGCCAGGTTAAGTTATTTCATTTTTTTAATACGTTGTGCTTCGATAACCAGCAATTTGAAATAATCATAAGACATATAAAAGTTGCCTTTGTCGCCAATTCTATCGCTCCATGAATTTCGTAGTTTTAATAAACCACGATGACTTACTTTTTTATCATCAACAGACACCGCATTATCATCATAACCAATGATAACCATCTCATGGCCGCCAAACTCGGGATTGTTTTTTAGATCGTCGGCAATATCCTGCGAAATAACCCAGGTATCAAATTTCTGCTTATAGGTACCGACAGCACCCATCACTCCCTTGTCGAAATCAAGTAATAAAACACCAAAGGTCACTCGGTCACCTGCGTTTAATGCCTGCTTCACCTCTGTCAGGGTACGGTTTGCATCCATATTACCTGTAAAAGCATCATATACATCGAGAACGGGAGACCAGGTTATCTTGCTGCTGTCTAATGGTTCACTCAAGGGATGGAAACTCTCAAGAGACATTGCCGTACCAATATTGGGATTGTTGGTAGGATAATCAGTTAAACCACCACAGCCATAGCGTTTTTGCTTGTCTTTATTAATAAAACCAAAACTATCTATCTGTCCTAAAAGAAAGCGTCCCCAGGTACCTTCCCAGCCGCTCGTGGCATAGCCGTTATCGGCTAAATAAGCACCTAACTCAAGCTGGCAGAGCTGGCTAATGTAATCCCCTTTGCCAAGGGCTGCATCAAGAGCTGCTGTCGTCGCAAAGGTTACACAACTTCCATGACTTCCCTGATTTAATACCGGTGTATTATTCATTCCGAGATCTACAGCTGATTGCGCAGTAGATGCTGTAAGAGCGAATTGCTTGCTGTGCGTTTGTAAATTTTGAACTTGCTGGCTTAAATAGTCCCGTCCCTGCTCTGATAGTTCAATTTTCATCAGACTGATTTCTTGCGGCGGCGCGACATTTACACTGCGGGCATTGCTGCTGGCTGGAATTTCTTTCGTAATACTTCCTACTATCGAAACATTTTGAGCAGCTAATTGACTACTCAATAATAATGAAGCGGCAGCGGCTGACGCATATTTCATATTTATTCTCCAGTGTATTCATAAAATGAACGGCGAAACGATTCTATCATGTGAATCAAATTTAATCACCATGTTCAATTTAAACATTTAAGAACGTCATCAGTTAATTCATTATCCCGGGGATTCAAACAGGAATGGATTTCCAGGAGGTAAGTTATTATCGGAATCTCTGGAAAAAACTTTAGTAGTCCGCCCTAAATTGAATCACAGTTGACGCAATATAAGGGCTTGGGGAGTAATGGAACGGCCAACCGACTTAAGGAAAGGTCTTGATGCATTTGTTTATCATTATGAGGCAGATTATTGGGTTTTCCCGCATATCCAGCCCAAACTGGCAATGACTATGCACGTGGCGTGACCGAGTAGTAGCTACGAGCTATTTGTTACAACTTTCTACATAAAAGTATGCCTTGCCCAATTGGTACCACTAAAGCATCAACTCTTTTATCTTCCAGTGCACGATCAATCATTGGTTGAAGATCCAATTGATGAGAAATCACATTATCTGCCATTAAGATGCCACCAGACACTGAGGTGGGAATAACGATATCATAACAGTCGACATAAAGTTCTTTTTCTGTATCAAGAAAGCACAAAGATAGATCCTTATAATTTGGCAAATAATCAAATACATTGCCTTGCACTAGTTCGACATATTGCTCCACCTGGGCTGAAGCGAATGTTTCCTTTGCCAATGTGATTTTTTGTTGATCTAATTCAAACGTTGTTATTTTAGTTTCTAAATGTTTGCATGCTAACGCTAACCATAAGGTTGAATATCCAGCGCTTGTACCTATCTCTATCCATTGCCCCTTAGACGAACTCGTTGCTGCAAGTAAACTAATGAATCGCCCAGTTTCAGGAGGGATTTGGCGTAATTTATCAAAATGCTTGATATCGATTTGACCAGACATTTCTTCACGATTTCTATTTTCCAAATCGTTCATTCGTTCTACGATTGCAGCTGATATATTGTGAAACATTTAAACTCCTCGCTTCGATTTATTAATAAACGCTTTTAGCGACAGATACTTACCATAACCCAAATGGGTTGCAATAATTTTACGAATGGGAACACCTAATTGATAAAGGTGTAATATTTTTTCTTTATCTTTGTCATACATGGAGGCTTGTATTACTCCTTTTGGTTTACCCAGCTTGATACCTTTTGCAACTCGAGCGCGTAACCCTTCTTTTGTACGCTCTGAAATGAAATCTCTTTCTAGCTCCGCAAGCATTGAAAAGATAGTAATAAGTACCTTATTAGCCATATTGTTTTTAGCAGTGGGATTTAAATCCAGATTTTGCTTAATCAGGATTAATCTTGCTTGTTTGTCTTGAGTGATCGTTTCTATGGTATTTAGAGTTTCTTTAATTGAACGGCCAAGCCTTGATAATTCAGAAGCAATAACCACATCATCGGCTGATAATTTATCCAGCAATTCATCGATTCGGCGCATAGCAGTTGGCTTGCGCGAGGACATTTCCAATTCAATCCATTCGTCAACCATGAGCTTTTGTTCAATGCAATAACGGCTGATACTGTTTTTCTGACTTTCGACACTCTGATCCTGAGTACTCACCCGAACATATCCATAAATCATGCTGATATCACCTATTTTTTACTGGTTTTTGTATTAAGGTATTTTTCATGCTTAACACCATTATATTATTCATCGTTTATAATGCACCTTAATGATATAATTTCTCGCTTAATAAAACGAGCATTAAAAGAATCAAATTTGATGTGTTGGAGGTGCCTTTTTGGCAAAGCTTGAAATATTGACTCCGGCAGAACAAATTATTTTTAATGCCCCGCCAAAATTTTCCCCGGATGAGCAAAATAACTATTTTTGTTTACCACCGGAGTTAGCGGTCTGGCTGAAAAGCGTGGAAAGCATCACTAATAAAGTGGATTTATTTTATTATTTGGGTTTGTCTGAGAGGCGCGCGATTCTACCAGCCAAGACAGTTTTATGAATCTGATCTCAAGGCCATATGCAAACAATATGGCTAAAAGGAGCAGGCGGCACTCTATTCCAGTGAAGGTAAATTTAAGGTATCCCTTCATAAAGTTCTTCTGTATTTTTACACGGCCGATGCTTTAAAAGCGGTTGTTATCAGTTTGAAACCAGCCTATCGCTATCTGTCACTGGAAAATTATTTTACACCCAAAAGAACATTGGCAGGCTAACAAAAACCGGCTACTGGAAGAAGCAGAGCTGCTCGATTTTGCTGACATTTCGTCTACCTTACGACTTTATTGAATTGCTTGAAAAAATTGAAATCCTTTGCCATCAAGAACACGTTGAGCAAATATTTTTGATACCATAATTACAGGCATCATACAGCAAATTAAAATAGCGGTTAGCCAATTAGCTGGCGAAAGTAAAACACAAGCGTTGGAATTATTACATCGCGCGAATTTGGCTGATTATAAAAAGCAGGATTTAGCAATCAGATCAAAGCCATTTTTGCCGAGATTCAAGCCATCCCTAATCGCTCAGCAAAACTCCATCAAAAAGCAAAAGACTTATTTAATAAAGACAAAAGCTATTCGTCATAGCCATTAAGGGCATGAGTGAAGGACAAACCGTGCCTTCGCGATGGTTGGTTGCTTGCGCCATTGATTTATTGCTTGATGAACGCAAGAGCTTGGTCGAATCAATGCTATCTAGCGATGATTTTTTCATGTTATGGGTTAAGTCCTTATTCAATCAAAACCATGGGCAGGATTGGCTTGGTGACAAAATAAAGGGAGTAAAACATCATCCAGATATAAAAACCAAACTGTTTAAAATTAGCAGCACGAATCGGTAACAACGACGCATTTCAATTTGACAAAAATGCCCCATTGGAGCATAATAAAATCATGAGAAAAAGAATAACAGTGGTGGAATTTCCAGCGTTTCTTGCTCAAATCAATGATTCGATAGTTCAGATGATCGGGACGAATTTATTGAGTATATCGCTGAAAATCCTGAAGCAGGCGCAATTATTCCTGGAACAGGTGGAGTTAGAAAAGTTCGTTGGAAAAGCAAAAACAAAGCAAAGAGTGGCGGGGTTAGGTAATTTATTATTTTTATAATGAGCACGCACCAATTTTTTTACTCACTGCGTACGGGAAAGGGGTTAAGGACAATTTAACGTCAGAGCAAAAGAAACAAATTGCAGTGCTTGCACAAATTTTGAAGGCTGAGTGCAAGCAAGCTAGGAGATAATTATGGCAAATCGAGATATCGGTAATGAAATCATTGAAGGCATGCATAACGCCATCGACTATGTTCGCGGCCATACCGGTGCAGCAAAAGTGCATAAAGTAGAAATTCCGGCAACCATTGATGTGCGGGCCATACGTGAAAAACTAAACCTGTCACGCCAGCAGTTCGCTGATAGCTATGGATTTAGCTCGCGGACATTACAGCACTGGGAACAAGGCGATCGCTCGCCCCATGGCGCTGCAAAAGTGTTGTTATTACTATTACAGCGCGAACCGGCAACTATTGCAAAAATTCTACAAGACAATAATTAGTGTAAGATAAAATGCATCTTTTATAAGGTTGAGTTAATCCATGCAGCTCTTATTTAAATAATACTTATCGCTTTGGCTTCCGATTCGAGCCTTAGAAATTTCTTCATGTCGCAATTTTCATTGGTGCAGTCAAGGGTGTTTAACGCTCATCAAGAAAAAATTGATAAATTTCCAATTTAACTGAAAATTTAGATGCCCAAATGTGTTTTAGACAGTAAAGAAGGATTTTAAATTGATATTAAAAAGTATCCTACTTTTGCCAGCAACAATTTCAGATATTCAAGATATATTGGAGTTAATGAAACGTTCTAAATCTCATTTTCATCCAGATAAAGAAGATTATGTTAATGATTTTGTTAACATTTGGGGGCCTCGGGCATACTATGTTGAAGATCATATATTAATGAAAGCACTCCTTTGTAATCGGTTTATTGGAGTCATTGGGATGAGAGGACCGACAATAAAAAGAGAACACGCAGAACTTGATCTCTTGTTTCTTGACAATCAATTTATAGGAAAGGGGTATGGGCGTTTATTATGGAATGAAGTGATAAACATTTCCAAAAATCAAGGCTGGGGTGTATTTCGTTTTATTTCTGACAATATTCCCCAAATTAGGGGGTTCTATAAATGCATGGGAGCAAAACAGGTTGGCGAAATGAGTCTCGTTACTGGAAATTTTCCAATTATGGAGTTCTGCATTTAAAGTCATTTAGTGAAAACATGTGGTATATAAATTTAACAATATGTTAACTAAATGCCTAGAGGCGGAACTATTTATTGATGATAAGACCACTTTAGGTCTTGAATTGATAGCGATATTATATGAAACGCCCATTAACAACAACTACATTCTTGAAATGGGAACTAATGTTGACCGAAAACAGGGGCTAAGTACACACTAGGCCATCAATGAAGTGAGAAGCTGCGTTTGTGTCAAGCTGACGCAGGGAGTGCCAAATTAAGACCTTGAGATAACTGAAAAAGAGTGATGGGGTGAGCAATTATGAAAGCACTTACCTTAAAATGAATATTGACGACAAATCAAGCATGATGATGAAATTATCGATCTGGGTTGAATTCAATCATATTGCGAATGGATAAAACAAAAAGAAAGAATATGGCGTAACAAGGAAATTATCAAAATGAATCTATTTAACAAATCTTTAAAAAAGATAACTATATTCAAATTTCGTAACCTAAAAACTAAAACTAAGAAGTTAAACAACTCAGCAAAGGTTTCACTTTTATTTTACTCATTTTTTAGCATAACTTGCCTTTACTATGCATTATTTGATGATCCACTTCATTCCCCTGCTCTATCTGTATAAGGCTTGTTGTAATTCCTCCTGTAGTCTAATGGTTGATGGACTGAGGCAGTAGAAAGGCCATGAATTAACAGTTCAAAACCTATTGGCAAAATTCTTATATAGAACGAATTAACCGGACTTAGGGTTTTACTGTGAGTAGATGGCTCCTCTATAAGTCTGATAAGTAGGTTAACCAGGCGTTTATAATGTACAAAGAACTAACTCTATCGCTTGTGCTCATTAAATAGAATGGTGCAAAATATACGCCCATATTATTTAAATAGAGTCAATAATGTTAAATCAGTTTCATAAGTTTATTAATTCACTTGCAGTGGCAGAGGTTAATCCTAATGTTATCCTATTTAAAACTAATTTTATTAAATTATTAAGTTTAGTTTCTCAACACGGACATCAAGCAAACGCAGCTGAAAAAGTGCCTTTATTGGCTGAAATTTTTACCACGCAAAGACAAATTTCTATGGTTTTTAATGAACACGTTGTAAAAAGCTATATACAGAGTTTTGCTGGTAATCGAGCTGATAATCCCAGGGTTCATGAATTATTAGCCACTCTCATGGTAGGTTATGAAAACATCCAAAAACCAACTATGTTTAAACTTTATATGACACGTTTACATGATTGTGTAACAGCTATAGAGGCTAATGTTGGCAATAAAGAGGCCTTAAGTGAAAAGGAAGTTTTGGATTTTTTTGAAGCCCCTTTAAGGTCAACTCCTGCTGCTCCAACTACACCGAAAGCAAATGGTTTTTTTAAACCCGCTGGTAGTGAGCAAATGAGTGTGACTGAATTAAAACATTATGCAGGACCTGCTTCAGATAATGGCAATATCTTCAATGAAAGCCTCGTTGATTCCTATCATCCTCGTATTGCTAATACGGTCCGTTCTTATCGAGATAGCTGTGCTGCACAAGTAAAGGCAGGAAAATTAGTTTCTCATTTAATCATAATGATTACAAACACTCAGGGCCTTATAAATGACATTAAATTAATTGATATTAGGAATGAAAGTGATAAAACGACCCAAGTAGCGATTACTTTGCATTATAGTGTTTATAACGCCATAAAAAACAATGAAATCAGCTCTATTACTGACATTAAAAAACAAGTTATCAAAGATTACGCTAAATTAATAGAAAGTGATAAATCATTAGAGCTCTCCACTGATAAACTACTTTCTACAATGGATGAAATAAGTGGTAAATTTAGCCATTTATTTGCTCACCAGTCACAATCAACATTTAACCGTTAATTCGAGTTATATTGCTATGCATTATAACAGCAAGCGTCTTCATTCATTCTTAGGATATGTTTCTCCCAATCAGTATGAAAAACAAGCTAAATTGCTGTTACAAAAAATAGCTTAACTGGGTTGTAACGTTTTACTTGACCACGTCACGTATATAAACAATCAATCAGTTTGATTAATTAAAAATCCTAGTCTGATTATACGATTAATCAGGCCTTATGAAAGTTGTTATATATATTTTTGTTATTCTGGTTGTTGCATAGAAGGAAAAAATGATTGTTCCTTTTGCTCAGTCATTAATGCACTTTTACGATTAGAATGGATAGGCGAACCAAGTGAGCTATTAGTTAAAATTCTAATCGGGCTCAGCATTACTGAATCGCCTTTAACCTGAGAGTTGCTATTGGTTTGATCGACTTTAAGTGCGTTAACCATTGCAGATGCCTCAATCAATTTGTTTTGATGGATAAGTGCGCCTAGTTCAATAATTGCATCCATTGATGCCTTTGGATTTTCTGTTAAATATTGCCCAATGAACGTCATCACCTCTTTTTTAGATAAACAGCTTTCGTTCCATTGATAATGCATGACTAAAAGGTTTTTAATAAAATAGGTTATTTCCTGATTAGGAAGCTTTACCTCAATGAAGTCATCACTATCAAAATCACTTGTGGCTTGGGTAGGCGTTAAAATTTGACTATACAACAGTCGATTTAACATGACTGCTTCACTTGCCTCGCTCCCCAGATAATAATTAGAAAATACATGGGCTCTTAGACGAATCGTCGCGACATTGTTTTTCAGTAAGCTGCCTAATTGGGCAACAATTGCTGGAGAAAAGGTTTTGAAAAAAGGGCTTTCACTTGATAAAAATGGCTTAAACTCTGCGTTGCCGAGCTTTAGTTGATTTAAATAGCAAGTAATCGAGTGGGGGTTATAATATTCTTTACCTGCAACATAATAGCCACCATACCACAAAGCAAGCTGCTGCCAGTCTTCTTTTGAAAGGGTTAAATTATGAAAGGTGAAAAGCGTTTTCACTTCCTCCTGACTAAAACCAAAAATACCCTGAAACTTTCTATCAAAAATACTGCATAAGCTAAAATTATTAAAGTTAGTTGGTACTTGCTTATCGCCAGGTCGCGTTTGCCCAATTAAAAATGCCTGGCATACGTAAGCGGTATTTTTTAAGCATGCAGTCAACAGTCCTTCAATAAGCGAATTAATTGCTTGGTAAAAACCACCATAGTGAGCAATTCGGGTTGGTTTATCATAGTCATCAATGATTAAAATTGGTTGTAAACCAAAGCGCTCGCGGAGTGTAACACTAAGCCGCTGAACTTCTCTTGGTAATCTGTTACTAGCCAAGTCTTTGGGCGGCTCTAGCTCAAAGTTTTGATATAAGTTTCTAACAGAAGCAATCAGGAAGTCTTTTATTTCCTTTTCAGTACTGCCATAGCCAAGTTTTGAAAAATCGAGCCAAAGCACTGGGTATTTACCTTGAAATTTGCCGTAAGGCCCTTGCTGACTAATGGCTAAGTCCTTAAATAATTTACTTTGATGCGGCTCATGATTTAATAAAAAAGAACGGAGCATTGAGAGATTTGTTGATTTTCCCCACCCTTCTCCGCAAATAAGGATGGTAATCCCAGCGCCATCTATCCAGCGAAGAAACCGTGATTTATCAATAAAAGGTTGTCCTTTTTCTAGAAGCGTTTCAAATGCGTTATCAGTCATTGCGTCCATATCATGATGTTCAACTATCATCGAAGAAAAATCCTTTTTATTTCATCTTAAGCAGCAATAATTCAGAAGTCGAAAGGTAACAAGAAAAAACAATCCTCAAGACATTTTTGGTTGACGTGTCAAGCAATTTAAGACACACCAGTTAAGCAACTTTTTTACAACCCATCCTTCATACTCCATTTCAAAGAGTTATGCTCGAATCTGGTGTATGGAAAAATAAATTAGGTGGCGTATCCTGTTGAAGAAAGTTCCGCAAGAACAAAATCAACAAAAGGAAATACGCCATGAAGGATTGTAATCTGAAAGAGGTATCTACACCAGCATATAGTCCTGAAAGAAACGGTATGGCCGCAGGCTCAGGAACGTGCGGCTAAAGAACAGGCCGAGCGCCAAGCTCAGGAACGCGCGGCTAAAGAACAGGCCGAGCGCCAAGCTCAGGAACGTGCGGCTAAAGAACAGGCCGAGCGCCAAGCTGAGGAACGCGCGGCTAAAGAACAGGCCGAGCGCCAAGCTCAGGAACGTGCGGCTAAAGAACAGGCCGAGCGCGAAGCTCAGCAACGAGCGACTGAAGAGCGTGCCAAACAGGAAGCTGAACGACGTCAACAAGCCGATCGAGCTCGACTGGCAGCCGAACGGCGTCAAATGGAAGAACGTACTCGTCGGGAAGCCGAACAACGGCAGGAGCAAGAGCGGGCTCGTCAGGAAGCTGAGGCGCAGGAGCGTGCTCGCCAGGAAAAGGAAGCTGAACGACGTCAACAGGCCGAGCGGGCGCGTCTGGCAGTTGAACGGCGTCAGGCGGAAGAAAATGCCCGACTGGAGGCTGAACGTGCTCGTGAACTGGAAGCGCAGCAAGAACGGGAAGCTGAGTCTGAAGCACAAGTTGTGACTATTCATCCATTAATGAATTCAGATGAAGAACAGCATAAAGAACAGCCAATCGATTCAGGCAAACCCTCTTCTGCATTGGACTTGCTCATAAAAGCAGCCAAAACATACCACGATGACCGTAAGGGTAAAGGAAAAACCCTGCATCGGATTTCATGGGGTCAGTATACAGAAGAAGATAAACTAGGCGCTGCAAACCATTTTATTGATGCAATATGCAATAAAGATGGCTTCATCACCGCCAAGGATCGTGGAGCGCTCAAGAATGGCCGTTTATATACAACACTTAACAAGGTATTTGAGGATAATCGCCAGGCAATAAGCCGTGAGTTAAATCAGGATCTGCAGTCTTTCGATGACTTGTTAAATACTTTGAACAAACGTGAACCGATTGAAACACTTAAGCGTATCCTGAATACCTACAAAGCAGATCGAGCTACGAAGCCAGACTACTACCATAGAACGTTTTTCTCTCAGTACAGTGGACCTCAAAAAATAGCTAGCGTTAAGAATTTTTTGGAGACCATAACACGAGGAGATAATTTATCCCCTGATGATCTTGCAATCATCAAACAAGGCAGCCTGGGTCGAAGTCTTAAGGAATTTATTAAAGAATCAGGTGGCGCACTTAGTGAGTTTTTGCAGACTAAAAAGCCAATCAATACCATAGACGATCTGGTCAGCGCTTTTTATCCTCCCCCACAACAAGAGAATGTTCTGTAGACGGACTTATTCTAACCCTCTGTGTGCGCGGCTGTTATCCCCGCGAATACGGGGGCTTAAATAGAAAAGCTATTGTCTTTGCGAACAGAGTGAAGCAATCCAGATCGAAGCTTGAACAAAGTGATGAGATTGCTTCGCTAGCGCTCGCAAAGACGGTTTTGTGCACCTATCTTCATTTATGAAACAATACAAACTACTTAACCTGAAACAATTGAACTCAACCCAAGATCTAAGTATCATCTTGAATTTTTCAGGAGCCAATCATGTCTGATCACTCAGTAAAACCTGAAGATATTCTTGCTGATGGTGTGGATTATACAGTAATCAAAGGCGTACCTGTTCGCAAGGGAACCGTTGCTGCTTTTATTGCAAATATCCAAATCATAGAAGATCCGGACAGCAGCGATTTAGCTCGGCAAAATGCTTGGAAAACCATGAAAAACCTGGCCCCAACCCTTGTTGCAACAGGCCTGACCGACCATGTGCTTTTTAAAAATCCCAATGTTGAAAGAATGCTTCAGGAAATTATTTCCTCAAAGAAATAGTCCTAAATAATTAAAGAGAAAAATAACACTTGCCTTCTCTCAATTTTTCTTATAAAAATCTCTTTCTTGTGCTATTTTTTTTAAAAAAAAGTAGACAATGTACGGCACTATTGTACAATTCGTTAATTTTTTAACATTCGAGAGACCATACAGTCAGTGACTAATGAGATTAAAAATCAAAGTGCGCCAATTAACGATGGCGGTTACAAACGCGGTTTGAAAGATCGCCATGTTCAATTGATTGCCCTCGGCGGCATTATCGGCTCTGGTTATTTTCTAGGTACTGGCGCGGTAGTCAATCAGGTAGGTCCCTCAGTATTCATCGCCTATATTTTAGGCGGTTTAATTATCTATTTAACCATGCTATGTATGGGTGAACTTGCTGTTGCCATCCCTATTTCAGGTTCATTCATCACCTACACCGCCGATTTTATTTCTCCTTCAGTCGCTTGTGGCGTCGGATGGTCCTACTGGATTAGCTGGGTAGCCTATATTCCCGCGGAATGTATAGCCGGCGGGATTATTATGCAGCACTTTACTGGTGTGAACGGCTATATTTGGGCGGTATGTTTCGGTCTTATTATTACCTATGTAAATATTGCCAAGGTTGGAACCTTTGGTGAAATTGAATTCTGGCTTGCCCTCATTAAAATACTGGCTTTAATGGGATTCGTAATTCTCGCATTGCTAATCTTTTTCGGCATCATACATGGCCCACAGCCTGCAGGTATTATAGGCGGCAGATTTATTTTTGATGAGGGAGGATTGTTTCCCAATGGAGGAATGGCCCTTCTTACCGCTATGGTACTTTTGCTGGTTAACTATCAGGGTTCTGAAATTATTGGTCTGGCCGCTGGTGAATCAGTCAATCCTGCCCGTATGATTCCACGCGCCATCCGCAATGTGACCTTTCGTATTTTATTCATTTATATTATTCCAGTGTTCTGTCTGGTATTAATTTTTCCCTGGCAGAAAGCAGGCTTGAGCAACTCGGTATTTGCCGATGCACTCAATTTCTATGGCTTACGCTGGGCAGGTGCAGCCACCAGTTTTGTTACATTAACCGCTACGCTTTCCTGCTCTAATTCTGGTGTCTATGGTATTGTACGGTCATTAAACGCCCTGGCCAGAAATGGCATGGCTCCTCATCGGCTTAGTAAACTTAACCGCAATGCCGTACCACAAAACGCAGGCATTGTAACGCTTGCGGCCATTTGGCTTTTATTAGCAGCCGGTTACTTTTTTGGTCAATCGATGCTGTATATCGCATTATTGCTGGTATCCGGATTTACAGGCGCTCTGGCATGGATTTCACTGTGCTGGGCACAAATTAACTTTAGACGCCGCTTATATCAGGCAGGTTACACCACAGCAGATTTAGGTTATAAAACGCCCGGCTCCCCTTATACAGGCATTGTAGCCATCGTGCTAATGCTTGCCTGTCTAATCTTTCTATTACTGAATCAGGATCCTACCTACAAAATTGCCTTCGCTATGGGTTTTGTCAGCTTTGTAGTGCCGATTATAATTTATAAATTGGGCGGTTTTTATAAGAAGCGGCATATCGCCATGTCAGTTAATAATCACCTGCAGTTTAAAGATATTTTTCCAGACAGGCAGTGAAGGCTTGCATTACTTTCCTGCCAGGTGCAGCCTGTCGTTCTGATCCCTCGGACAAGCCGAGGGACGTAGAAGCCAAGAACAGACTGTATTGATACCAATGAGAAGTCGCGGTACCTGGCGGTTAGGGGATATTGAGCGAAGCAAATCTCATTAAGCTACTCTTATCATTAGTGGAATAACCTCACTTAAACCTCCAGCTTTATTTTTTATTTGTACACAAGAGAGAATATCTTCGGTTAATTCTTTCGGAATATTGGCCTCAAGCTTATTGTCAATGACTCTAATCCAGGGTGGGTTGGATATACCGTAGCACTTATTGCTAAGAAATATCTCATAGGGGATTGAACTATAGTCCGGATAAATTGTTTTTTCGTCAACAAAATCAAAGTGATATTCTTGCCCAGCATAAGCTAGCGGTAAGGCAAATGCCGAGTCCTTCAGTCTTGGCTGATACACTGGATTGGCTGATATTGTCAGAGGAATGCTCATTGAGTCTGAACTGCCTCCTTCTCTGTTGGCAGCGCGAATGGTCAGGTGAAATACTTCTCCCATGGCATCAAAAGGAATCTCGCCTTCAAGTCCTGTCTGAGATCCTGAGCTGTAATGGATCCAGGGAGCCGCAGGCTCCACCTTATCAAGATAGACTTTGATGTCCGTATTTTCAGTAGCGCTTGCCAGTGCATCTTGTATGTTAAACGAGAAATAATCACCGGCTGCGGCACTAAGAGCAAGCGGTTTCAATACAGGTTTCTTTGCGGGATCAATTGCCCTTTCAATAACAAAGGATTTAGGCAATGAATCCCCTCCAGCATTAGAACTGGCTATCAAAGTGAAGCTCCATGAAGTTTCCTCATTGTCAGGAACAATCCCCTGAAGCCGTAAACCGTCCTCGGCCACCAGCAACCAATCAGGATTGGAATAACGGGAATCAAATCGAAATCTGATTTGGTTATTGGAAAAAAAACTGGAATTGGCAGTTAGCAAAGCGGATAGATTCAGTTGATACATTTGTAATGCATGTGCAGAAGGGAGGATTACTTCCGGGATAAAAACCGGTTTATCCTGAGGGTTTTCCCTGACATTGATAGTTAATACTGCCGGCGCTGTATAGCTGTAAAAATTGCTGGCACTGAATTGAAATTGATAAATCCCCGGACGCTCAGGCTTGCCAATCACACTGTGCAATGCAGGATCAAAGCGCAATCCATTCTGCTCCGCAGGCACTACGTGAATTACAGGACTTGCTCCAGACTGTACATTTTCATGGTAATAATTAATTACATTCAAAAAATTATAACTGAAACCTACATTAGCCGTCGCAGTTTGATCTGCTGCAGCTGAAATTGATAATGGATGAGGGATAACTT
This sequence comes from Legionella sp. 16cNR16C, assembly GCF_021297775.1. Classification (NCBI taxonomy): domain Bacteria; kingdom Pseudomonadati; phylum Pseudomonadota; class Gammaproteobacteria; order Legionellales; family Legionellaceae; genus Legionella; species Legionella sp. 16cNR16C. The sequence continues at coordinate 97,176 of NZ_JAJTMX010000001.1, read as the reverse complement.
TAATTTCAAAAGGTGTTGACTGAGCTTGAAACTGGTTTCCACCGCAACACCTGTTTGAATTAAAAGAATAGTTATTATATGAAATATCTCCCTTGATGATCTGATTAACTGTAGTCGGGATAATCACATCAAAAAAACAGACAGAAAAGGGACTGCGGGGGTTGGGGATAGAATTATTAAGCAAAGGACAATCCCCCGAAACATAGCTTAATATGGCATTTACCGGCGTTTTCCAGTAATAAGCACAATGCCTGCCAAATTCAAAAAAATCAGCACGCATCCGAAAACGCACAGGCTCTCCTGCATACACAGTGTGGGGCGGTGGGAATACATAACTAAGTACCGCGGCGCCCTGTGGGTTTGCATTAAAGGAGAAACATAAATGCGCTTTAACAACAAGAATAAACACTAATATTTTTTTTATCATTTGAATAATCCATTAAATCAATCATTGAACACAGTGATAAATCAAGGTTTCATTCAAAGAATAAAAAACGCAGCGCCGCTGCGTGCAGGTTGGCTTTCATTGTACAACTCCAATTTCCATATATGTCCGATATTGGCTTACCTGATGGCAGCTCAATAGAAGGGGATGTTATCTAGCTTATTTTTTGAAGTCAAGCACAATGATATTTATAAAATGAGGTATCTTATTGCAGTAATTTATGCAACTTCTCTTTTAGAGAATCTACCCTGCCCAGAAGCTCATTGATCTTCTCGGCAGTTTTTCTGGCTCCTTTTTCACCCAGGAAAAAGAAGTGGTTTCCATTAACAGTCATTGTAAGCAATTGGGGCAGGCTATTTAAAAGCTCTGAAATCTTATACCATTTATGAGATGATGCGCCAGACAGTTTTCCTTTTAAATACTGACTATAAATCATTTCTGCGCGCAAAAAATTCCATGCAGCCGGATCAATCAGAGAGATTTTGGCTGTAGTCATTGAATCATCGACAATCAATGCAATCCAGGGAGTATTGGCAAAGTCAAAAACCTGACCATCTTTTAAAGTTGAGGGAATATTTTTTACCAGATGCCGGTTTTGGTACATATATCCTTCAGCAGCCAATGCAACAGGAATATGACCGATGAATTCACTCATATAGACTGTTTCAGGAATAATATTGTGCTGATTTAGCTGGTTTTGCTGCTCAATTAATTGATAAAAAATTGGAAATAACTTACTTCGGTCTGCTAAATGATTGGCTCTCATCGTGCCGGTTGAGTAAGGACCGGATTGCATGACATAGGGCAATGGGGGAACAGCAGACAAGCCGATGAATAATTGCACCTCAAGTCCGCGTTTTACCGCTGCACTGGTTGCTGTTTCTTCAATTGAACCTCCCATACTCCAGCCAAGAATGACAATCTTATTACTCAGTTTATGCCTCGCGATAATCTGCTGCGATATTTCAGCAATCTGTTCTCCCCAGTCATGGATAGAGAATCCTGGATAAACATGAGTGTACACAGGGTTTTCAAGTGGATAGGAAATCCCCAGGAAAGAGTAACCCTTCTTATTTAACCAATAGGCCAGAAAATCCTTTTCCTTACCAAGAGGAAATCCATAGGAGATCCTTGCCAGATGCGAATCACCAGGTACAAAAACTATTAATGGCTTATCAGGATCCCCCTTTTTAAAAAACACCAGGGATTCGGCTCCCCCTGCCTTCATAATAGTTTCACCAGGATATAGCCCTGCTTTGGCCTGATTACCGAAAGCGAATAACAAGAGTAGTAACACATACCTGCGTATGGAGATCATATTAGGATCAATCGAGCACTTTACTTACAGCATAGTCAATTAGTTGAGAGAAAGGAATTTATCAGGAAGCGAAACGTCTATGGAAAACGGGTAAAATAGAGTCTCAATGTGCAAATTAAGACTCTATTTGATCAGATCTAATCCTGAGATCTCATGTGCGGAAACAGAATCACATCTCGAATTGAAGGCGAATTGGTAAATAACATCACCAGACGGTCAATTCCAATTCCCTCACCTGCCGTTGGAGGCATTCCATATTCCAGGGCTTCAATATAATCATGATCGTAATGCATTGCTTCCAAATCGCCGGCATCTTTATCATCAACCTGCTTGCGGAAACGTTCGGCCTGATCTTCTGCATCATTTAACTCTGAGAATCCATTAGCTATTTCGCGGCCGCCAATAAAGAACTCAAAACGATCCGTTACCTCAGGATCGCGGTCATTCCTTCTCGCCAAAGGCGAAATCTCTGTCGGATAGCCGGTTATAAAGGTTGGTTGAATCAAAAGGTGTTCAACGGTTTCTTCAAAAATTATCATCTGCAATTTACCAAGCCCATCATTCTGGCCATAGGGCAGTGAAAGGCTGTCAAGTACCTTACGGCAAGCTTCAATGGAAGACAGATGACTTTCATTGAGATTGGGATGAAACTTCAGTATCGCTTCCCGCACAGAGAGTCTTGCAAAAGGATTGGAAAAATCAAGCATGCTGTCCTGATATTGAATTTGCCGCGAACCATTGACCACATCGCAAAGGTGATGAAGCAGGCTTTCGGTGAAATTCATCATGTCATTGTAATCGGCATAAGCCTGATAAAACTCAATCATCGTAAATTCAGGATTATGCCGTGTCGACAGCCCTTCATTACGAAAGTTTCGATTAATTTCATATACCCTTTCAAATCCACCGACAACCAGCCGCTTCAAATAAAGCTCCGGTGCAATGCGCAGAAACATCTGCATATCCAGACTATTATGATGAGTAATGAATGGCCGGGCTAAAGCACCGCCAGGAATGGGATGCATCATTGGCGTTTCTACTTCAAGAAAATCATGATGATCCATATATTGCCGTAAGGCAGTAATGAGCTTTGAGCGGATTAGGAACGTTCGGCGGCTTTCTTCATTAGCGATTAGATCCACATAACGCTTACGATAACGCATTTCCTGATCAGCCAAACCATGAAACTTATCTGGCAATGGGCGAAGTGATTTGGTTAGTAATTCTACAGAGTCGGCATGGACGGATAATTCACCAGTATTTGTTTTAAACAAAAGACCTTTGACTCCGACGATATCTCCCAGATCCCAGTGCTTAAATTGCTCGTACATCTCTGGTAGATCATTTTGTCGAATATAAACCTGTATGCGTCCGGAAACATCCTGAATATGAAAAAAGCTGGCTTTTCCCATTACTCTTCGCAACATAATACGGCCAGCGACTGAAACATGGACCGATTGTTCAGCCAGGCTTTCCTTATCCTGATTTTCATATTGCATTAGTAAATTGGCAGCCAGGTATTGGCGGCGAAATTGGTTAGGAAATTGAAAACCCTCTCCTCGCAGTCCTTCCAGCTTTTGTCTACGTATCTGATATACTGTACTTTCGTCTAAATGTTCTTCTGTCATTCTGCACCTATTCCTGCCTTTAAACTGGCTTCAATGAAACGATCGAGATCGCCATCAAGTACTGCCTGCGTATTACTTGTTTCAACACCTGTACGTAAATCCTTGATTCGAGACTGATCAAGGACATAGGAACGTATTTGCGAACCCCAGCCAATATCCGATTTGGTGGCCTCCAGCGCTTGTTGCTCGGCATTTTTCTTTTGCATTTCAAGCTCATACAATTTCGCGCGAAGTTGCTTCATGGCCTGATCTTTATTCTTATGCTGGCTTCTGTCTGTCTGGCACTGGACAACAATTCCGGTAGGCTCGTGAGTAATTCTTACTGCGGAGTCTGTTCGGTTAACGTGCTGTCCGCCGGCCCCTGAAGCACGATAGGTGTCAATACGCAGATCAGCCGGATTAATTTCAATTTCAATATTGTCATCAATTTCGGGCGACAAAAAAACAGCAGCAAAGGACGTGTGACGCCGGTTTCCCGAGTCAAAGGGGGATTTACGAACCAGGCGATGAACTCCGGTTTCTGTGCGTAACCAGCCATAGGCATATTCGCCTTTAAAATGAATGGTAGCACTTTTTATTCCAGCCACATCCCCTGCTGAGCATTCAACAAGCTCTGTATCAAACCCATGCTGCTCTCCCCATCGTAAATACATACGAAGCAGCATTTCCGCCCAATCCTGGGCTTCTGTGCCTCCGGAACCGGATTGGATATCAAGATAAGCCGGCGCCTGATCCATTTTTCCGGAAAACATACGTCTGAATTCCAGCGCAGCCACTTGCTGTTCAACATCCTGCAGTTCCTGAAAAACGTCGTTGATTGCAGACTCGTCATTTTCAGCACGAGCTAATTCAAAAAGCTCATTGAGGTCAACGATGTTCTGACCTAGCTGTTCCAGTTGGCTGACGACTGCCTCCAATTGAGCACGTTCTTTCCCTAAAGCCTGCGCTTTTTCAGGATTGTTCCATACTTCGGGCGCCTCCAGCTCTCGGATGACCTCTTCTAATTTTTCTTTCTTCGTATCAAAGTCAAAGATACCCCCTAAGCGCCTGAGTACGCTTGGAAAGGTCTTCCAGTGAAAAACTGATTTGATTTACTTCTAACATGGATTTCTCTTTCAATTCATCAATAATCTATTATATAAGCCTGAGCTTTAACCTGTTGTCATTTGCCTGGGGCAGACAGGTGGAATTAATCTCTCCAGCGATAAGTCTGTTAGTTTAACGCGAAAGCGAAATTGAAACCATAGCTGTATTTTCAGACTACAATTTTAGAATACGGTAAAAACATTGCGATTAGACAAAAAATTAACAGGAACTTAACAATTCTCCCCAGATGCTGCACTGAAAAGTATGTTATCATTCCTGGACTTACTGAAAGAATATTATACTCCTCATCAGGATTGGAGATAACGATGACCAAAGCCAAGACCCAAAAACATAAAGATCAGCTGGAAGCCCAGCGTCGCGAGAATGAAGCCATTCAGGCTCAGGAAGCTAAAAAACCAGTTCTTCCACAAGAAAATTTAACTCAGCCTGACAAAAAAAAATCCGAAGCCGATGAGCCTGCACCAGAACCAGTAAGCATTAGGAAACTCTCTATCAATGATGACGACTGGCTCAAAATTGTTGACCAATTTAAACTCAAGTATGGTCAGGAGCCGGAAGAAGACGGCAGTCTGGTTTTCCCCTCTCAGGAAAGTGCCATCGAGTTTTTTACTGATCAGGCCAGCCAAAAGCGTGAATTTCTTGCTCAGCAAATGAGAGATGGAAAACCTACAGGCTTTACCGTCTTTTCCTGTGGAGACGGCACGCTTTATCAGGGCACAGTCGAAGAGATTAAATCAGCAATAGAGCTGGCAAATAAGGCGAATCCTCAGCCTCTGTATACTAAAGCATTGAAAGCGCTCTCCGAGATCCCTTCAGTTAATCAGACCAACTCGATGCGCGATGCTCTCGGAACAATAAAAAGCCCGGAACCAGAGCCCGAAGCAAAACCTCAGCCACGTCCATGATGAAGAGAGGGGGGGGGTAAAAATCAACCCTCACCCTAGCCCTCACCATTAAGTTGAGGAGTTATTGTAGAATTCTTAACTTAAACTTAATGGCAGTGACCCTAGCCCTCTCCCAACTTGGGAGAGAGGATTTTCTCTTACGTTTACTTCCATCCCGGTGCGGGAATAACAAAATTTCCTCAGATCTTTTCCGATGTTTTTATTGCTTCGCGATAAGCATGCAAATTCATCAATAATTCTGCTTCAGCGTTCGATAAATGGCAATTATCGATAATTTCGGCCTTGTCGCCTCCCATTTGCAAAATACGCAGGGCATGTTGATAGCCGCCATCGTTGTTGCGTTTGTTTTCTATCATATTCACCTGGGAATCAATACTTCCCAACTGACGGTTCAAGTCTGTTAATTGCCTGGCAAAGACCAGATCGGCATTAACCAGTGCGGTCTGCTCGGACTGATAGCGTTCTACTGATTTGCTCAACTGACTGAGTTTTAGAGATAAGCTTTTCATTTCCTTTCGTTGCTTCATGATGAATAAAGCAAATAAGCCACAAATTATTAAACCGCAACTGATAATTAACATCATGGTGTCTCCTTGGCTAATGGTACTACCATATCAGTTTTAGGCTGTAATGAAAGAGGGGGTTCATTGTTTTTTTGGGTTTCCACTGTAAACTGATTTTTCCCTTCACCAGGATTTAGTAACCGTGGAATGGTTTTGTCCTTGGCAATGATTAAATTCACTCGCCTGTTTTTCGCTCTGCCATCGTCAGAAATATTATCAGCAACTGGAAATTGCTCGCCATACCCCGTGACTGTAATACGCCCCGGATCGACCCCATAATTGGTTAATATTCTGGCTACAGCAGCAGCCCTTGCCGCGGATAGTTCCCAGTTTGAAGGATATTGGGAGGTACTGATTGGAAGATTGTCGGTATATCCCTCCAGCGCGATGGGAAATGGAACTTTTTTAAGTATATTGGCTAATTTCATTAGTTTAATTACAGCAAGCGGGCGTAATTCTGCACTTCCACTGTCAAAAAGCGCTTCTGCTTTAATATCCAGCTCAATCCATCCGTTTTGTCTGTTTGCACTGTAGTCTGAATCTTGCAACTCGGCTAGTTTTTGCTCCAGATCATTAAAGGCATCCACATCTATGGCACCACCTGATTGTCCATCATTCCGGTTACTCATTGGGGCTTTTTGTTTGCCATTCTGGTTAAAGGCAGACTGCATTCCATCAGCGAGGGTTTTATATTTGGAAACATTCACTGAGGAAATCGCATACATCACCACAAAGAAAGCGAATAGTAATGTAATGAAATCCGCGTAGGAAACCATCCACCGATGAGTATCTTCATGTTCAATCTTTTTTGCTCTTCTTCCGCGCATTGTCTTGATGGAGTCCATAATTATTTAGCTTTAAGTTTAGCATATTTGGGCTTTCTCCACCGGCCATAGCAACCAAACCCTCTACCAGCATTTCGTCATGATGAATCTGGTTGGCAATACAGCACTTCAGTTTATTGGCGATTGGTAAAAAAACCAGATTGGCTAATCCAACCCCATAAATAGTAGCGACAAAAGCAACAGCAATGCCAACGCCCAGTTCCCCAGGATCGGCCAAGTTACGCATTACCTGAATAAGCCCTATAACAGCGCCTAAAATACCGATAGTAGGACTATATCCCCCCATACTTTCGAACACATGGGCAGCGCGCAAATCATAATCTTCGCGTCGATCAATTTCTGATTCCAGTACTTGGCGAATGGTGATCTTATCGACTCCAATGACTAACAGTTCCAATCCCTGACGCATGAGCGTATTGTTTTCACTCTCCATATGCTGTTCAAGGGTTAAAAGCCCGTGCTGTCTGGCTTTTCGAGCTAAATCAATCAATTGCTCCTTGCTTTTATCAAACGAATTTTTTGGGGGTGAAAATATCCAGGGAACAATTTTGAATGCCCTTTTAAACGTATTCCATGGAGTCTGCACCATCACAGCCCCCAGCGTTCCTCCCATAACGATGAATAAAGCCGGCATATTTAAAAGCGAGGTTATGCTCCCGCCCTCAAACATTTGGCCAATAATAATCGCTGTAAATCCGGTAATTAATCCCAGAAAAGTCAAACCATCCATAATTTATCTATTCTTCTGTTGACAGGCGTGCTCTGATTCGCAGAGTCGCTTGAGTATGTATCTGTGAAACTCGCGATTCACTGACCCCCAAGACCTCTCCGATCTCCTTCAAATTCAAATCCTGCTCATAATACAGGGATAAAACCAGCCGCTCTTTTTTGGGCAGCCCTTCAATAATATGAGCCAGTCTTGCGATCATATCGTCCTGAATCACATGGGTGTGCGGTTCGCTGGTATAGCCCTCACCTTTTAATACATCTTCGGTTACACCCAGATCATCAAACCCGAATAACTGGCTGCCCGCAGAGTCCTGCAGCATTTCATAATATTCTTCCAGTTTTAAATTCAGCTCTGCAGCAACCTCCGCGTCCTTTGCTTCTCGACCAAGGCGATTTTCTACCTGTTTGACTGCTTCAGAAATCATTCTGGCATTGCGGTATACTGATCTCGGCACCCAGTCGTTTCGACGCACTTCATCCAGCATGTGCCCGCGGATTCTGATGCCGGCATAAGTCTCAAAGGAAGCCCCCTTGCTTGAGTCATAATGTCTTACCGCTTCCAATAAGCCCAGCATCCCTGCCTGAATCAAATCATCAAGCTGCACTGTTTGCGGCAAACGAACCATCAGATGATGCGCGATTCGTTTAACCAGCATGGCATGTGCCTTGACAAGGGTTTCCTGGGTTTGCTGATTTACTTTGCCGTAAGCTGCTAACGCATCCACGACTGTCTCCTTATTTTTTCTTATTGAAAAAATTCCTTTTAGGCTAAGCCAGTTTTAATGTTCACTGGCTACCAAACGTTCCAGAAAAAAACTGGTATTGCCACCCAGCACGGGTTTAAACGGCCATTTTTCAACATTTTTTGCCAGATTTCTGAATGCCTTGGCGGCATTTGAATCGGGAAATGCGGCCAATACCGCTTTTTGTTTTTTAACCGCGTCATGCACTCTTTCATCGAAAGGAATGGCTCCCAGATAATCCAGACTAACATCGAGAAACTGCTCCGACACTCGATAAAGCTTGTTAAACAACTCACGCCCTTCGCGCATGCTTCTGACCATATTGGCCAGGATATGAAAATGGCTCCACTCATAACGTTTGCTCATCACCTTAATTAAAGCATAGGCATCGGTTAATGACGTGGGTTCATCGCAAACGACTACCACCACCTCTTGCGAAGAACGGACAAAACTCAATACAGTGTCAGAAATCCCTGCAGCGGTGTCGATAATCATATAATCGAAATCATCGGTTAACTCATTGAATGCATCAATAATGCCGGCATGCTCACTCGGACTAAGCTGAGTCATATAATCAGTTCCGGAAGCGGCGGGAACAATTCGGATATCATAGGGGCCTGTCAACATAATATCCGCCAGATGGCAGATCCCCTGAATCACATGAGACAAATTAAATTTTGTATGCAAACCCAGCATGATATCAATATTGGCCAGACCTAAATCGGCATCCAATAACAGTACTTTCTTATTCATTTGCGCGAGTGCAACTGCCAGATTTACAGAGATATTACTTTTGCCGACACCTCCTTTTCCGGCTGACACCGCGATGACTTTAACCGGTTTGGAGCGAGTTATGTTTCGTAATCCCGCTGCCTGGTCATCTAAAGGTTTTTCAATCTTCGACATAAAACCTCCTTGCAGCATTCTGAATTGTTTGCGCAGCCGTATCATACTCATTCATGCGTAATTCCTGCTGAGCAAACTGTTCAATTAACTGATAGCGCGTGGCCAGTTTGATATCTTCAGGAACCCGTTGTCCATTGGTTACGTAACTGACCCCTATTCCTGTTTCGGCAATAGCGCTTAATACCCCTCCCAAGGCCAGACATTCATCCAGTTTCGTCACCACACACTGCTCTACCCGGCTCACCTGATAGCGTTTAATCGCCTCAATAATAACCTGATAATGACTGGTTGCAGGTAAAACCAGTACCGTTGAAATCGAGTGGAGATGGGAGCTTAATATATCCATCTGCTGGCTAACCCTCTCGTCAGCAGGATTCATTCCCGCCGTATCAATCAGAATCAGCTTTTTGTTATTCAGTTGACTGATAACTCGGGAAAGAGAGAGTTCATCCTGTGCCACGCAAACAGGCACACCCAATATTTTTCCATACACGATTAACTGCTCCTGAGCAGCAATTCGATAGGTATCCATTGTGATCAAACCCAACTTGTCTGCCCCGAAGCGTAATACGAATCGGGCGGCAATCTTTGCCAGAGTAGTTGTTTTACCTACTCCGGTGGGTCCTACGAAAGCATAGATTCCCCCTTCTTCAATTCGTCGGCTGTCACAGATAGGGAGCGCTTCAGATAAACGGCCTAATACTTGCTGCCAGGCATTTTGCTGGTTAAGTCCCGGGTTGATATGCGTAATCAGAGATGTGGCTGTCAATTGGCTGACACCAAGATAAAGCAATTTTTGCATCAAAATGGTATGAAGCGGTTCCTGCCGGCCAACATTGCCGCGCAACTGTGCTTCAAGCATCCCTCTAAGTGTCTGAATTTCCTGCTTCATTTCATCCAGTGGCGAGGATACCGCCGTATTGGAAGCGGACTCTCTGCCAAGAGTTGAGACTGCCGCTTCAGGGCTTAATATGGTTTCATCGAAATCGATAGCAGCCACAATCTCCACGCCATTATCCACTTTTGAACTGGATAAAATAACAGCATCCGGCCCAAAAACGGATTTGATTTGCTGCATGGCTGTTCGTGTATCCGATGCGGTGAAACGTTTTATTTTCATAAAAATCCCTTGTTATCCCACTGTACCCACTATTCTTATCTGCTTGTTGTCAGGTATTTCCTGATAGGACATTACATGCAGATTATTGGAAATGTTACGCACAAAACGTGCCAGGATGGATCGTATTCCAGGCTGAACCACCAAAACGGCCAATTGTTGACGTGCCTGTTGCTGATCTGCAAACCGTAGTAAGGCCTGCTGAATCTTGTCTGCCATCCCCGGTTCAAAACTCATATTTTGTCCATTACTGTTTTGGAGTGAATGCTGCAATAACTGTTCCAGCTCGGGTTTGAGCGTAATGATTTGCAGCTCCTCGTTTAACCCACTCATCTTTTGTGTGATCAAACGCGATAAAGCGACACGAACCTGAGCAATCAGATAATCAATGTCCTTGGATTTGCCGGATGACTCTGCAAGGGTTTCCACGATAGTGCGAATATCGGTTAAGGGAATATGTTCAGTCAGCAAGCCTTGCAATACTTTATTTACAGCACCCAGTGTTAAATTGTCAGGAACCAGCTCTTTGACCAGTTTAGGTGAGGACAATGCCAGCTTATCAAGCAGCTGCTGGGTTTCTTCATAGCCTAATAGCTGTTGACTATTCTGCTCAAGGATCTGGCTTAAGTGGGTAGCGACTACAGTGGAGGCGTCAACTACTGTATAGCCATAAGTATGTGCCAACTCTTTTTGGCCTTCATTAATCCAGACTGCATTAAGCCCAAAAGCAGGATCCCTGGTTGCCTGCCCATCCAGCTCACCAAATACCTGTCCGGGATTTATAGCCAGCAGACGATCATTAAAAACAGGCGCCTCTCCCATAATGACACCCGCCAGACTGATTCGATAATGATTGGGTTTAAGATCCAGATTATCCCGAATATGAACAGTTGGAATTAAAAAACCTAACTCCTGTGAAATCTTTTTTCTGACGCCTTTGATTCTGGATAACAAAACCCCGCCTTGTGAGCTATCAACCAGCGGGATAAGGCGGTAACCTACTTCCAGTCCAATGACATCGACCGGGTTGACATCATCCCAGCTTAATTCAGAGATCAGTAAATTATCCTTTAAAGGCTCCTGCGACTCAGTGAGTTTTTCTTTTCTGGCTTTGTCCTGATTGCTGCGAATCATAAGATAAGCCATAGTGCCAATACCTGCTGCCAATAAAAGAAAAGCAATATGAGGCATGCCGGGAACTACACCAATCAAACCGATAATACTTGCTGCGATTATCAGTGCCTTCGGATGTCCGAATACTTGTTTTACCAATGCCTGGCTCATATTTTGCGCACTGGAAACACGAGTGACAATAATAGCAGCCGCTGTGGACAGAACCAGCGAAGGGACCTGAGCCACCAGACCATCACCAATTGTCAATAGAATATAATTGTGCAAGGCATCATCGAATGACATTCCATGCTGCAAAACGCCTATGATTAAACCGCCAATCATATTAATCAGCAAAATTAAAATACCGGCAATCGCATCTCCTCGCACAAACTTGCTGGCACCATCCATTGATCCATAAAAATCTGCTTCCTGCGATACTTCCGCCCGTCGTTTAATGGCTTGTTCCTGATTAATCAGGCCAGCGTTTAAATCAGCATCAATGGCCATTTGCTTTCCTGGCAAAGAATCCAGAGTGAATCGGGCGCTAACTTCCGAGACCCGTCCGGCTCCTTTGGTGACGACTACAAAGTTAATCACCACCAGAATGATAAAAACCACCAGGCCCACTGCATAATTGCCGCCAATAACGACTTCACCGAAGGATTGAATCACTTGTCCCGCGGCATCAGTGCCATTCTGGCCGTTCAACAAAACGATTCGTGTTGAAGCGACATTCAATGCAAGACGTAATAAGGTGGCTATCAGAATGACTGTCGGGAAAACCGCCAGATCAAGGGGGCGTTCACTGTAAATAACGGCCAGCAGCACAATTAGTGACAAGGCGATATTGAAAGTAAAGAAGATATCCAGCAGGAAAGCAGGCAGAGGTAGTATCATCATACTGAGCATGATAACCATCATCAGCGGAGTACCAAGTCCCTGATTGATCCATAATTTAATCGTTTGTAACCAGGAATTCATCAGGTTTCCTCCTCGCTGCGTCTAAGATCTTCAGGAATAGGTAAATCGTTTAGCGAAGCGGGTTGCCGCTCATAATATTGACGATTTTTTAATTGAAAAATGTAGGCCAGCACTTGCGCCACCGCCACATACAAGCCTCTGGGAATTTCTTTATTCAGAGCAGTTGAAAAGTAAATAGCCCGGGTCAATGGGGGTAAGGACAAGATCGGCACTTTGTGCGCCAATGCGATTTTATTGATCTGGAAAGCAATCAGATCTTTCCCTTTAGCCACCACAACCGGCGCGCGATTACCCTTTTGTTTGTACTGCAGTGCGACTGCGAAATGCGTTGGATTCGTCAACACCACATCGGCTTTGGGCACTTCCGCCATCATTCGCCGGCGCGAAATTTCCTGCTGCATTCTTCGGATCTGACTTTTAACCTCAGGCTTGCCTTCCGTTTCCTTGTACTCATCCTTCAGTTCCTGACGCGTCATTTTTAACTGCTTTTGAAATTCATACCATTGAAAAGGCACATCCAATGCCGCAATGAGAATCAAACAGGAACTAATCATCAGAAAAGAAAAGGAAATAATTCGCAGGCCCTCGCCAATAGCGCTTTCCAGTGAAAAATTAGCCAATGCCATTAATGAAGGCACTTGCCAATGCAATATAAGCAGGGCTGCCAAAGCGACTAACACAAATTTGATAAAGGATTTGGCCATCTCGACCACTGCCTTCAAGGAAACCATACGCTTTAATCCTTTCATGGGATTCATGCGTGAAAACTGGGGCCGCACTGCCTCAAAGGAACATACCCAGCCGCCAATTACTAAGGGCGCAATAATTGATAACAATAAAATTAACAGCAGCAATGGCCAGACAAGATTGAATCCCAAACTCATCACTTCACGCATTTTATTGAACAGGTTGGCATCCGCCCGGAATAATTCCAAATTGAAATGCAGCGATTCCTGCATCATCTTTTTGGCCTCATCAGCCAGATAATGACCCAAAATCAGGATGCTTACGCTTGAGAAAATGAGAATCAGTGTTGCGTTAAAATCTTTGGAACGCAGCACCTGCCCTTTTTCTCTCGCCTCTTTGATGCGCTTTTGCGAGGGCTGTTCCGTCTTTTCCTGGGACTGTTCTTCTTCGGCCATCAGCGTAACATCCCTTTTATGAGTAAAATACCCTGTTCAATGCTATCGCTCATTTGGTCAAAAAGGCCGGGTAAACTAAAGCGAATCACTATAAATCCCATCAACAAAGTGATAGGGAAGCCAATTGAAAATAAATTAAGCTGTGGCGCCACCCGGCTCATCACACCAAAGGCAAGGCTGACCAATAATAAGGATAGAATTGCGGGAAGAGAAACCAGAACAGACTCTTTCAGCATCCAGGCAGAAAATCCCAGTATCGAAGCCAATTCAGTCACCCCTACCTCAAATTGACCTATTGGCTTTATTTTGAAACTCTCAAGAAATAAGTCGAAAAGCGCCAGATGACCATTTAAAGTCAAAAATAAAAGACTAACCATTATTAGATAAAGCTGACTCACCAAAGGCACACTGGCTTTACTGGCCGGATCAACCATTACCGCGAAACCCAATCCAGCCTGCATGGCAATAATCTGGCCACCCACAATAAAAATCTGAAAAACCAATTGCAGCGCGAACCCCATTAGCAATCCGAGCAATATCTCATTCATCAGAAAAAATATATGCTCCAGTCTGAAGTATAAAAAAGACATGGATTCCGGGATAAAGGGCATGGCGATGAACGCCAGAGCAAATGCAAAAATAATACGAATGCTTCTGGGTAACAATACAGACGAAATTAAAGGCATTGACAGGAATAATCCGGATATGCGAGCCAGCGGCCAGACTATCTGACTTAGATACAGGATAATGGTCTGATGAGAAATGCCCATATTAGTCCAGTAAATAAGGAATATTACCGAATAAACTCTCGGTATAATTCAACATGGTCTTTAAAAGCCAGGGTCCGGCGATAACCATCACCAGAAAGGTAACCAGCAGTTTGGGGATGAAGCTTAAACTGGCTTCATTGATTTGCGTGGCGGCCTGAAACATGGCAACAATCAGGCCCACAACCAATCCAGGAACTATTAGAACAAGCAATAGTAAAATCATTAAATACACCGCTTCACTGAATAAGGATAAAACGGAATCTGCTGTCATGATTTCTCCTAGCTCACCGCAAAACTCGAGGCTAATGAACCCAGCACCAGGGTCCAGCCATCGACCATTACAAACAGCATTATTTTAAATGGTAATGAAATAATTAAAGGGGATAGCATCATCATACCCATCGCCATTAGAACTGAAGCCACCACCATGTCGATAATCAAAAAAGGGAGAAATAAAATAAATCCGATTTGAAACGCCGTTTTTAATTCGCTGGTTATGAAAGCAGGAATAACAATTTGCATAGGAATGTCGGATACATTCGCGGCCTGGCTATTGCCAAATTTTTCAAATAAGGCTAAATCGTTTTTACGGGTTTGGCGAAGCATAAACTGTTTTAAGGGCTGCTCTCCCAGATTCAGAGCCTGGGGAAAGTCAATCTGTTCCTTGATATAAGGTTGAATTGCATTTTGATTTATTTGGTTAAAAACAGGCCACATAACAAAAAAAGTGAGAAAAAGAGAGATTCCTATTAATATCTGGTTGGTCGGTGTTTGCCCAAGCCCGATTGCCTGACGCAGCATTGAAAGAACGATGATGATTCGGGTAAATGAAGTCATCGCCATTAACAACCCGGGAATTACGCTCAATAAGGTCATTAACAGTATAATCTGTAAATTGACACTATAGGTTTCACCGTTTGCTGATGGACTCACTGTTACTGCTGGAAGCGATAAATTCGCCGCCAGAACAATTGAGGGGAATAACAATAAAATCAGGACATACAACAAACTGCGTCGTTTCATTAAGACTTCGTCCTTAAAGCTTGTTTGAAAAATTCAGTGAACCGCGTCTCGGCCTGCTTCTCAAAGCCCGGAGGCAGCTCTTCGCCAAAGTCACATAATGTCGTGATGTTATGGCTGGTAACCCCTAAAAGCAGATAGCGTGTACCCGCGCGTACCAGTAGAACTCTCTCTCGTGGGCCCAGGTTAGCAGAGTAAATCACTTCCAGATTGATGTGTTTGCCGGTTCCTAATCGGCTTGTCTGCTTCATAAGCCAGAACAAACCCAAAATAAAGATAATAACAAACAATAAACCCATCAGAATTCTGAAGAAATCGCCACCGTTCAGACTTGATCCTTCAGAACTCGCTGCATAAGCCGTATTGCTTAAAAATAAATACAGATACAATCCCTTGTTTGCTAGCTTCATCTTAATCGCTTGATTCTTTCTGCCTTGCTTACTATATCCGTCAGACGGACCCCGAATTTGTCGTTCACCACAACAACTTCACCATGAGCAACCAGAGTTCCATTGACCAGTACATCAAGCGGCTCCCCTGCCATGCGATCCAGAGCGACAATGCCCCCCTGATTAAGTTGTAATAAATTTCGGATTGACATTTTAGTTCGGCCGATTTCTACGGTGACCGTCACTGGAATATCCAGAATCATTTCCATTTTTTCATTCTCAGTATTGCCTGTTGCATCCTGAGTTAACTTGGCTGTGACGACCTCTGTATTCTCACTCATAACCACCTCTAGTAACTTATTTTTTTTGTTATTTTTAAAGCTCGCTTATCATTCACTTTCCCTACAGTAGCAACAAAAGCAGGCGTCCCTTCTATATCGACTGTCACTTCCTCATTCATTTCCAGGGTTAGAAAATCTCCTGCTTTCCACTCCATTACCTTGCCTAAAGTGCTTGTGGTTTGCGCCATAACTGAACTAATAGTTAACTCCACCTCCATTAACTCTTCTTTAAGAGACATAATCCAGTTCGGATCAATATCTTCATCAGGTCTTGCAGCTCCAAGTTCTAGTTGCTGTTTGATAGGCTCCACCATTGAATAAGGTAAAATGAATGCAAAAGTTCCTTGTTCCTTACCAAAATCAAGGCTGAACTTGCTGACTAGCAATAATTCATCCGGTTCACCGATGTGCACTAATTGCGGATTGGTTTCGTCATTGACCCGGAGGGGTTCGAGGTGAATAATCGGTGCCCAGGCTTGCTCGATATTGCGTACCAGTTTACCGATCACAATATCCATCACTCGCAATTCTGCGGCTGTGAAATCTGTTTTATCGGTTTGTGCAGAAAATTGCGAACTGCCGCCAAAATAATAATCGACCAAATCATACACAAAGGTACTGTCAAACACGATCAGCGCCTTACCACGTAAGGGCTTAAATCGATAAATAGTCATTAAACTGGGATTGGGCAATGCACTTAGATATTCACGGTGTTTCACTACCGTCATCGGCTCTTGCTTAATGTGAATTTCTTTGGCCATTAAAAGATAAATATCATTGGCAAAATAACGCGCTGCCCGATCATGAATTTTATCAAGAACCGGAAGCTCACCACGAACGATACGTTCCTGGCTTGCAAAATTGAGGACTTCAATATGCTCAGTTTTAGGAGCGGTTGGCGACGTGGGGAGGTCATTCTCTGCATTGCTCTCGTCTTCTGCAGAATCCGAATTATCGCTGTCTACAGCGCCTAACAAGGCATCAATTTCTTCTTGCGATAATACATCCTTCTCAACCATGAGTAATCCTGCATCCAATCTGCTTCAATACGATAAATCATTGCCTAGCAATTTATATGCCAACTTTAATCATGGTAGCTGAGGTATCTGAACAGGGTTTAATTATTTATCAGTCAAAAAATTGACTAATCATCTGCCTCATCCTGACACTTATCTTCCGCAGCCGATTGGCATTTATCATTGCAATCCGTATCAGAAGATGTCATACAGACTGAATCCAGGCAGTCTTGAGTATAGCGCTCAATACACATTTGTTTATCGTATTTCTCAGAGCCAATAACCACTGTCGGTAAATCAGCTGCATAAACAGAAACTGGAATCATTATCCAAAGTCCCATCAACGCCGATTTCACTATTAACTTTAACAATTCCATGACTTTTCCTTTTGAAGTGCTTCCAGTATCGATGCAATATCCTTTGATTAGAAATTATAGCATCAGCAGTTCATGATGATCTGCTTGCATTCATTTCGGCTATTTAATACACCAAATTCATTTTGCCAAGGCGCTGATTTCAAAATACAATTGTCAATACCTGATAAAGATGACACACTTGAATTTTCGATTGATAAAACTAGCAATGCAGCCTAAATTAATGCCCTTTGGTAACTTTGCCCATAATCTTGAGACCCAATCGAAATGCTATCGTCCGGATAGTGAAAAACAAATAGAAAAAATCCTGATTCCTGCGAAAGAATCGATTTTGGCACGCGGCGCTGGAACCAGTTATAATGACTGCTGCCTCAATGATCAACAGTCCATTCTTGATACCAGGCGGCTTAATCACTTTCTTTCTTTTGACGCTGCAAGCGGCCTGTTAGTTTGTCAGGGCGGCGTTACTTTTGCCGATTTATTCAAGGTTGACACCCGCTTTATCCCACCAGTAATTCCCGGCACGCTTCGCGCCACTTTAGCGGGTGGCATTGCTAATGATGTTCATGGAAAAAATAATCCGAAAGAAGCGGCTTTGGGGCAGCATATCGAATGGATAGAATTACAATGTCATCAGGAGTCAATACACTGTAGCCCCAGGGACAACGCTGACTTGTTTTATGCAACCATTGCCGGCCTGGGACTGACAGGAATTATCAAACGTGTCGCGCTGAAACTTAAGAAAGCGCCGCAGTTTGTAAAATCCGAAAATGAGAAATATCAGAGCTGGGATGAACTGGTTGAAAGAATGCTGAAATTGGCAGATAGCAGTGATTATCAAGCCGCCTGGCTCGATTTTCTTAACCCGGAGCATGCCATACTTTCTCATGCCAGCTATCATGAGGGTTTAAACAGGCAGGAAGCGGCTCCTGTTAATATTCCACCGATTCCTTTTCGGCTGATTAACCGTCTGGGAATGAAAGTATTTAATCAGCTTTATTTTCGTTATACCAGCGCTGCTCCACAAGTCAGCCCTATTCAGATATTCAATAATCCGCTAGATAGAATCAGTAACTGGAATCGCCTCTATGGGAAAAAAGGCTTAATTCAATTCCAGGCCGTCGTTGGAGCTGATTTGATTAAGGAATGCCTTGAGCAATGTCTGCTGCTTGGCCGTAAACATCATGCACTGCCTGCGCTGGCAGTCTTAAAATATTTAAATCATACTGGAACGGGCTTGCTGTCATTCACTCAGCCAGGCTTTACCATTGCCATTGATTTTGTGAATCAACCGCAAGCCCGGCAAACAATTAAAAATTTGAATGAATGGATCACGCAGCATCAGGGCAAAGTGTACCTGGCAAAAGATTTGCTATTAACATCAGAGCAGTTCAGATGCCAATACCCTAATAGCGGACAATTCATCAAACTGCTTGAAACCCTGCCTAATCACCCCTGTTCTGATTTAGGTCGACGATTAGGGATTTGTATATGAATAAAACGACCTGGGTCATTAGCGGGGCCAGTTCGGCAATCGCCAGAGAATTCGGTCATTTAGCAGCGAGTAAGGGACATCCTTTAATTTTAATTGCACGTGATGCGGCCGAACTTAAAATTATGGCTGCCGATTATGCGCTGCGCTATAAAATCCCTTGCCAGACTATAGTGTTTGACTTCGCCAATGACAGCAAAACCTTGTGCCATCAGTTGTTCTCACGTCAGGAGAATTTGTCGCTATTTTTAGCTCATAGTTTAATTATTGAAAATCAGGATCTTAATGAATCAGATATTGGTTTAGTCATTAAAGTCAATATTACTAGCAGCTGTGAACTAATTCATGGGTATCTTAAAAAAGAACAAAGTGACCACCAGCTTATTTTTTTAAGCTCAGTCGCTGCCAGTCGCGGACGCAGTAAAAATAGTTTGTATGGTGCCAGCAAATCAGCTATTGAAACTTATCTGCAAGGGCTACAGCAATCTGCTTCACCGACACAAACACTGACTATCATGCGCCTCGGCTTTATTGATACGGCGCAAACGTTCGGAAAGCCCGGTATTTTTTATGCGTCCTCTCCAAAAGACTGCGCCAAAGCCTGCTTCAAAGCATTAGACAGAAAAAAAAGGCTAAGCTACCATCCATTTTTCTGGCGATATATCATGGCAATCATCTCTAATTTGCCCTTCTTTATTTACAAAAAAATGAAAATGTGAAAAGCATCAAATCGTCCCAACGTCATCCTGAGCGCAGTGAAGGATCTCAAACTGCTTAGAGCTGAGCCTGATTCAGGAGATCCTTCACTACGTTCAGGATGACGTACCAGAGGACAGGATGACGTACCGGGTGAGTTACTTCGAAATTTTATTTGAATTGCGGCCCATCCTGATTGCGATGACTCAGCAAATTAGCCAATTGCCACAAACCAGCTACCGATTCATTCTGCTTCAAACTCTCATTGAAAAAGCCGGGCTTTATATCTGCGAGTTGCTCCAGATGGTTGTCTGAACGGTGTGTTCGATATTCACAGTATGCTTGTCGAAAAAAGGGTTCCTGGATATGTAAACGAAAGTATTTTTTTGCCTCCTTGCTGCCATAACTAACAGCCAGATCAAGCCAATCAAAACCGGCATTCATATCGACTTCAAACTTTTCAGGGAGGTCCACTTTAAGATCCGGATTAATTTGCATTTCCAGCTGCTGTCTGTCACCAAAACCAATTAAAGCGATTTTAAACTGTGCCCCGCTGCATAACGGTATTCCATTGAGCGTTTCATTAACATGTTTCGCTTCAGCCAACAGCTCTGCACAAAAATGGTCATATGAAATGCTCTGACGTATCTGTTCAGATTTCACAGCAATCGCTGAATTTTTTTTCTGCGACCTAAGATTAAAGTCCCTTTTCTCGCTGGCTCTTTCTGAACTGGGCATGCTCCATCCTTGCTATTAACAGTTAATCCACTCAACTGTCAATTTACTTCAAAATACGGATGGGAGGCAATATGGTATTGATCACGCCAAAGAACTGCAGGATATAAATAATCAAAACAATTAGTACCAGAATGTTCAAAAGAGATTTAATGGCCGCAGGCATTGGAATAAAAACATTAATCAACCACATGACCAATCCAAAGACAATAATGA
Organism: Legionella sp. 16cNR16C; assembly: GCF_021297775.1. Taxonomy (NCBI): domain Bacteria; kingdom Pseudomonadati; phylum Pseudomonadota; class Gammaproteobacteria; order Legionellales; family Legionellaceae; genus Legionella; species Legionella sp. 16cNR16C. The sequence goes on along the minus strand of NZ_JAJTMX010000001.1, from coordinate 76,585 downwards.
CTGCAATTAAATTAAGAAGTTCATGCATGATGGCTACTCTCTTAGTGCTAATAATATGATTATAGTACTCTTTTATCATTCTGGAGCAATTAATCATCTATCTATTACTTCTGCCTGCTTCTACCACAATTGGATAAGCTACACTTATAAAAAGGAGCACAAAGGGTAACTAAAGGTGAGTCAATGGAGAAATCCCCAAAACGTATTGGACAGCATTCACCGGCTAAAAAATCAGCAACTTTTGCATCGAGATATGAAGCCTTGCTTCAGGTTGAAAGAAGGATTTTTGAGCTGATTCTTGGAAATACTCCTCTTTCCGCATTATTGGACACGATAGCTTTAGGCATTGAGGAAATCACTGAAGATGCAAAGGTAGCGATTCTTTTATTAGACAAAGACGGCATTCATATTCGTCAGGGTTCCGCTCCTCATTTACCTCCTGTTTACACGAAAACAGTAGACGGAATGGAAATTGGTCCCCAACAGCTTTGTTCCGGTACGGCGATGTTTTCAAAGAAACGAGTGATAGTATCGGATATAAGCAGCAGTGCTTTTTGGGAGGATTACGCTAATTTAGCCGGGGAAAATAATCTGAAAGCCTGCTGGTCGACGCCAGTGCTTGACAGTAATAATAAAGTAATTGCAGCCTTTGCCCTGTATTATGACCATTGCTATGAGCCAACAAAAAACGATTTTGAACTGATTGATCATGCCGGTTATCTGGTAAGAATCTGCATTGAGCTTCATGAAAAAACTAACGCATTACAAACAAGTGAGTCCCGATTTCGTCATGCGTTTCAGGATGCGGCAACTGGCATTGCGATTACTGATTTGAGCGGTCATTTTCTGCAGGTCAATGCGGCTTACTGTGAGATGTTGGGTTACTCAGAGCAAGAGCTCTATGAAATGACATTTATGGATGTTACCCATCCCGATGATAAAATAATTAGCTGGGAACTTACTCGCAGTCTGTTGAATAAGCAGGAAGGACATACCTTTGAAAAGCGTTATCTGACCAAAAACCATGAGGAAATCTGGGTTCGGCTAAGCATTTCAGCACCTCGCGATGAAACCGGACAACCTATTAATTTTATCGCTGTATGCGAAGACATTACGCAGAAAAAAAGAATGCTTAATGAGCTTGAGGAAAACCAATCCTTTCTTCGCATGGCGTCACAGATAAGCCGTACTGGCGCCTGGTCATTAAAACTACCGGAGCAATGCTTTACCTGGTCTGAGGAAGCACAACTTATTCATGAAATGATTGGCTCCTTCAATCCTACACTTGATAATCTAATTAGCCTATATCCCCAAAAGTGTCGCCAAAAGCTCCAGGATGCTTTCGATCAATGCAGGTATAAAGGCATTCCTTTCCAACTTGAATTACCCTTTCTCAGTCCGAAGAACAATCCGCTTTGGATAAAAATTATGGGAGAATCTGCCCGGGATAAATCAGGGCAGATCATTAAGGTCCAGGGAGCTTTTCAAGATATCACTGAGCAAAAAGAGCTCGAAGAAGTACGCCAGGAAACCGAACAGCGGTTCCGCCAGCTAACTGAGAATATTCAGGAAGTGTTTTGGCTAACCAATGCGGCTCATGATCAGATTTTATATATCAGCCCGGCCTACGAACGTATTTGGGGGCGATCTTGTCAGGGTCTTTGTGAAAACCCTCGGCAGTGGCTGGAAGCCATTTATGAAGAAGATCGAAGTAAGATGCTTTCTTTACTCGATGACTCAAGCCAGGGTTATAATCAGGAATACCGAATTATCAGGCCTGACGGTCAAATGCGCTGGATTCATGATCGTTCGTTTAATATTTACGATAGTAAAGGCCAGCTTTACAGGATTGCCGGGGTCGCAGAAGATATCACTGAGAGAAAAGAAGCCGAACAATCGCTTCGAGAAAGTGAAGAGCGCTTTCGCTTGCTATCTGATGCGACCAATGATGCCATCTGGGATCTGAATCTCTTAAATAATTCAATTTGGTGGAATGAAGGCTTTGAAATACTCTTCGGATATCAGCGTAAAGAAATTGTTCCCAATATCAACTCCTGGATGAATTATATTCATCCAGATGATTTCAATCGGGTAATTCAGGGGGTTTTCAAAGTAATTAATGAGGGAAAAACACATTGGAATGCTGAGTACCGATTCCGGCGGAAAGATGGCACTTACGCAATAGTATTTGATCGGGGCAATGTAATACGGGATGACCGCGGAAAAGCTGTACGCATGATTGGCGGCATGACCGATTTAACCGAACGTTATGAGCTCGAAGAGCAGCTTCGCCAATCGCAACGTCTTGAATCCCTGGGGCAATTAACGGGCGGCGTGGCACACGATTTCAATAACATGCTCACGATTATAATGGGTAACGCTGAATTACTGACTGAGCAATTATCCGATAACCCTAGGCTAAATGAAATGGCAGACATGATATACAGCGCAGCTCAGCGAGGAGCGGAGCTGACCAAACGCTTACTGGCGTTTGCCAGACGCCAGGCCCTGGAACCCAAAGTTATAGAATTGAATGTTCTTATGGAAAACATGATGGGTCTCCTGAAACGAACAATCGGCGACAATATCGAATTAAAATTTAAAAAAGAGCCTCAATTATGGCCAACGCTGGTTGACCCATCACAACTTGAAAATGCTATTTTAAATCTATGCTTAAATGCTCGTGATGCCATGCCTGGTGGAGGACAGCTCATTATTGAAACCAGAAACTCCGAATTGGATGAAACGTATGCCGATTCACATACTGAAATCAGGCCTGGACGCTACGCTGAAATTCTGATTTCAGATACTGGCAGCGGAATTGCCCCCGAGCATCTGAACAAAGTGTTTGAGCCTTTTTTTTCGACGAAGCCCAAGGACAAAGGAACTGGTCTTGGACTCAGTATGGTGTTTGGGTTTATCAAACAATCAGGGGGGCACATCAATATCTATTCAGAACCAGGAAAAGGTACCACTGTTGGCCTTTATTTGCCCAAAGCCGATAATGTGGCTATGCCTGAAGAGGAAGCTAAACCTAAATTCATAGCTACAGGACATGAAAAAATCCTTTTAGTAGAGGACAATGAGAAAGTACGCCTTTATGCTTCCGAGCAATTACGTGCCGCAGGCTATGAGGTCGAGGTGGCAGCTAATGGTCTTAGTGCTCTTGAAATTCTCAAGGCACGAGATGATTTTGAATTACTTTTTACGGATATAATAATGGAAGGAGGGTTAAGTGGAACAGAACTGGCCATTTTAGCTCAAAAATTAAGACCCGGTTTAAAAGTGCTATACACCTCGGGCTATCCTGAAGATATTATACGCCATCAGGGGCAATTGACACCCGGTGTTCATTTACTAAACAAGCCTTATCGGCGCGTGGATTTGTTAAACAAGATTAGGGATACATTGAATAGCGTATGAGAAGGAAGACCAGGATGAGTAATCGTTTATTAATTCTGGATGATGATGTAATGATCTGTAAAACCATTCAAAACATTGCACGGTTTACAGACATCGAAGCTCAATATACTACAAATCCAGGGATATTTCTGGATCAGGTTCAGTCCTGGGAACCAGAACTTCTCGCAATTGATTTGATCATGCCTGGAATGGACGGTATTCAGGTTATGACCGAGCTGGCCAGGCATCATTGTAAATCCAAGATACTTATTACCAGCGGAGTAGGCAGTCGGGTATTGGATGCTGCCCAGAGAACCGCCTATGAGCACGGTCTAAATGTAGTGGCAGTACTTCCCAAACCTTTCTCATTAACTGATCTGAGAAAATTATTAACTCAGCTAACCACCTCAGTTAAAAAACCTCCGTCTAACTATTTCGGTTTAATTAAAAAGAAACCGGAACTTCTATTAAAAAGCGATCTATCCAATGCTCTGGAGCAAAAAGAGATTTATGTGGTATATCAGCCCAAGATTGACTGCAAAACTCAGGAATTAAAAGGATTTGAAGTATTAAGCCGCTGGGTTAACACCCGTTTTGGCATTGTACAGCCAGATCGCTTCATACCTTTTGCTGAATCCTGTCACCTGATTGATGGCATTACCTATGAGGTGCTGGACCAGGCCTTGCACTGGTTTAGCGACATCATTTCAGGTCCAGTCTATAAACAATATCTTTCAGAAAAAACAATTAAAAACCTGAAACTTTCCGTTAATATCTCGACTTCCTCCCTGAAAAATACCGCTTTGTTTGAACAATTAAGTGAAAACATCAAAAAGCTTGGGCTCGAGCCTAATTGTTTGATTCTGGAACTGACAGAAACCGCAGCAATGGAAGATCCGGTTGCATCTCTGGAAATTTTGACACGTCTGAGAATGCAGGGTTTTGAATTATCCATCGATGATTTCGGAACAGGCTTTTCCTCCATGTTGCAGCTGGTACGCCTGCCTTTCTCGGAAATCAAAATTGATAAATCCTTTGTCATTAATGCAAAACACTCTCTGGAATCCAAAGTAGTGATCAAATCGATAGTGGATTTAGGTAAAAGTCTGGGCTTACAGACCACAGCAGAAGGACTCGAAGATAAGGATACACTCGACTATTTATGCGAGATAGGTTGCGATCAGGCCCAGGGATACTACATCTCTCATCCTCTGGTTGCCAGGGAAATACTTGAATGGATCAAGAACGGCCAATCATATTTTCGACAAAATGACCAAATTATGCAAAGTTAGCAAAAAATATTGATTTAAATTTAAAAGCTGCTATCTTATACAATACGTTTGAGCCCGAAGGATGACTCAGTGACGAAAACGCCCGATTTTTTTGACTTCTCCCTTCTCTCCAGGGATGATATCGCTCGGCTCCTGAATCAATTTAATATCCGCCTGACTGTCGACGAAGCACTTACCATACAAAACGACTTTTTAAAACGCCCCCCTACTTATGCAGAATGTATCTTGTGGTCCATCCAGGGCTCGGAACATTGCTCTTATAAAAGCAGCAGAATACACCTGAAACAATTTGTCACTGACGGCCCTCATGTCATACTCGGTCCAAAAGAAGATGCCGGTATTATTTCCGTCGCCACCGATAAGCAAGGCAAACGCTATGGCATTGTGATGAGTCATGAATCGCATAATCATCCCTCTCAACTCGTTCCCTATGAAGGTGCTGCAACCGGAGTGGGAGGTAATGTACGGGATGTATGCTGTATGGGGGCTGAAGTGATTGCCGTGGCAGACAGTCTGCGATTCGGGGCCATCGACCGGGCGAAAACCAAATGGATTCAGGAAGGTGTAGTCCGGGGAATTGCAGGCTATGCCAATCCATTGGGGATCCCGAATCTTGCTGGTGATGTCGCTTATGACGAAGGTTATAATGAAAATTGCCTGGTTACCCTGGTGACTTTAGGTGTGGTGCGCGAGGATCAGATCATTCATTCCCACGCTCCTGCTGATGCAAAAGACTACGTGTTTATTCTGGTTGGAAAGCCGACAGATAATAGTGGTTTTGGCGGCGCAGCATTTGCCTCATCGACCCTAGACAGCGAACAAGAGAATGAGAATAAAGGTGCAGTACAAGAGCCTAATGCCTTTTTGCAGCGCCATATTCTGAAAGCCAATTATGCTATGTTTGAACAGTTGAGAAACGACAATCTGATTGCTCATGTCGGATTTAAAGATCTGGGAGCCGGCGGAATTGCCTGTGCCAGTGTTGAGCTGGCTGATGCCGGTGGTTTCGGTGCTGAAATTGATCTTGAAAAAGTTCCAACGAGTATAGCTGATTTACTGCCGGCAGTTATCTTGTGCTCTGAAACACAGGAACGCTTTATGTGGGTGGTTCCCGAGTCTCTCGCTGACCGATTCCTGCAACATTACAATATCCGTTTTGCTCTGCCCGATATTTGCGACGGCGCTCAGGCGACCATCATAGGGAGACTGCGTTCAGACGATCAATATATCGTTAAATATAACAATCAAACGATAGTTCAGGCAAAGGCCGGAGACATCACCCAAGGGATCCTTTACTCAAGACCTCATGAAAAGAATCAACGCGAATTCGATAGTTCTGAAATCACCCCGCCATCTGACTTCAATACCGCGCTGATTGAGCTATTAGCGCATGAAAATATCGCATGTAGGGAGCCTGTTTATGAAACTTACGACAAACAGGTTCAGGGCCGCACCTGGCTGGAGCGCGGTGAAGCTGCCGCAGGTGTTTTGACCCCCTTTAACGAAGATAAATACCCGGTTGAAATTCGTAAAACAGGCGTTGCCCTTTCAGTGGCTCAAAACCCTGCCTATTGTAAAATTGATGCCTACTGGGGTGCGGTCAATGCTGTTGTGGAAGCCGCGCGCAACATTGTTGCAACTGGTGCCTGGCCTGTTGCTCTGACAGATTGCTTATGCTTTGGCAATCCGGAAAAACCAGAACAAATGGCAGAGCTTATTGAAGCTATACGAGGTATTGTTGATGCTTCAAAAGCAATTCCAGTTATTGATTATCCTCAGTTCAACCTGCCGATTATATCGGGGAATGTCTCGCTTTATAACGAATCTACCAAAAGCTCTATTCCACCCAGCCCCATTATTAGTTGCGCTGGAGCTATGCCGGATGCAGGCAAGGCCTTAACACATTCCTTTCAACAAGCCGGTTCGATCCTGATTCTGGTGGGTGCACGGCGTGACGAATGCGGGGGCAGTGTTTACTATCAGACACAGCACAAACTGGGTAATAGCTTACCCAAACCTGATCTGGAAAAAGTAGGACAGGAATTTATTGCAGTCTATCAGGCTATTCAGCAGAGCCTGATCCTCTCGGCATCAGTAATTTCCCGAGGAGGCATCGCGACTGCACTGGCGCAAATGAGCTTTAGACCTGGCATCGGTGCTGAGGTGCATTTAACAGATCCGCTTGCCGCCGATAAATTACTATTTGCAGAAACCGGTGGTTTTATCCTGGAAGTATCCCCTGATGATCTTGAGGCTATTCTTAATTTATTTGCTGAATATCAAGTTAATCCCCAGGTTATTGGTAAAACTACCCAGGCGTCCTGCTTAAAAATTAACTCTCTGATTAATCTGGCTGTCGAAGACGCTCGTTCGGCCTGGACTAATGGTTTACGCAAAAGGCTTTTATCATGACAAGCATCGATTATAAAACAGCAGGTGTGGATGTAGAGGCAGGTAATCAGGCCGTTAAGCGTATCAAAAATGCAGTTGAAAGTACTTTTTCCAAACAGGTTTTAACCGGTATCGGCAATTTCGCCTCCATGTATGATTTAAAATCTCTGCTGGAACATTATAGGCATCCTGTGCTGGTACAAAGCATCGATGGCGTAGGAACCAAAATGATGGTTGCCAGAATGATGCAAAAATTTGACACTATTGGTATGGATTTGGTGAGTGCTACTGCCAACGACATTATTGTTTTAGGCGCCAAACCGCTGACCTTGCTGGATTACATTGCAAATGACAAATTAAATCCTTTAATTATTGAGGATATTATCAAAGGCATGGTGAGTGCCTGCCGTGATAATGATATTTCACTGGTCGGTGGCGAGATGGCAGAAATGCCGGGAACCTATTGTCCAGGCGAGCTTGATCTTGTGGGTATTATTACTGGCGTTGTAGAAAAAGACAAAGCGATTTTAGGACAAACTATCTGTGAAGGCGATATTGTCGCCTGTTTTGCCTCAAGCGGGCTTCATACGAATGGCTATACTCTGGCCAGGAAATTATTTTTTGATGTCGCCGCTTATGATGTGAACTCTCATTTCCAGGATTTTGATCAAAGCCTTGGTGAAGAGCTGCTGACCCCGCATATCAACTATACCAAACCGATTCTGCATCTGCTTGATAATAATATGCCCATTAAGGGAATGGCGCATATTACCGGTGGCGGCTTGCTTGAGAACCTTCCACGGGTATTGCCGGCTGGCTGTGCTGCGCAAATAAACAAAAATAAGATACCCCAACTCCCTCTGTTCAATCTGCTGCGACGCCTTAGCCGTTTAGATGATCAGGAACTCTATCGTACGTTCAACATGGGTGCGGGAATGGTTTTGGTTTTTGCGCCTGAGGCCCAAACAGCCATTATCGAAACTTTAAAGGCATTTCCTGATTTCCCCCTGTATGAAATCGGGCGTATCACTAACGGCAACAGAGAGGTCACTCTACTATGATCCGCATCGGCCTGATTCAATTCCCTGGTTCAAACTGTGAACGGGAAACTGCTCTGGCAATCAAACGGGCCAAAATGGAGCCTGTAGAATTTTTGTGGAACGAACCGCTGCATAAGCTGGAAACCCTGGATGGTTATGTCCTAATAGGTGGCTTTTCCTATGAAGATCGTTCGCGGGCAGGAATTATCGCAGCACTTGATCCTGTTTTGAATGACATAAAAAAGCAAAGTTTAAAGGGAAAACCCGTTTTAGGAATTTGTAATGGCGCACAAATTCTAGTCGAATCAGGCATGATCCCTGGCTATGGGGAAATCGCGCTTACTGAGAATAAACGTATACAGGAAGGTAAGATTCTAGGCACAGGGTTCTACAACAGTTGGGTCAATATGCGTTTGGCTGATAATTATCAACGCAATGCCTTTACCCGTTTTCTCGATTCAAAAACCATCGTTCATTTACCGGTTGCACATGCTGAAGGCCGGTTTATCATGCCTGAATCCTTGTTACAGTATCTGCAGGAAAATGGCTTATGCCTTTTTCGCTACTGCGACGAACAGGGCCAAATCATCGATCATTTCCCCATTAATCCCAATGGCTCACTACACAATATTGCCGCCATTTCCAATGAAGCAGGCAATGTGATGGCGATGATGCCTCATCCCGAGAGAACAGAAAATGGCGATGCAATTTTTCATTCAATGCGTGAATATATCAGCGAAGGCAGTAAACCTAACACAAACTATAGCAAGCGATCTGTTCCTGAAATTTCTATTCAAGCTTATCAGCCTCAAAGAGGCTCTAAAGAATATCTAATTCAGCTGAATATCACAGATAATGAGGCTCTTACTGTTCAAAAAACCCTCGAAAAAATGGGGTTTCCCGTTAAAGTCAGACGTTTTGATCATTGGGAAATTCTTAGCGAATCGGCCAGTCAGCTCGAACGCGTCCAATCAAGTGGAGTTTTATTCTGCGAACGGAAAGAACAAATTTATAAACCTGCGTCCTATACTGAACAAAATAACAGTTTCTCCTGTCTGGTACGAACTAAAGAGGATTTGATAGGTCAGCAAGCCAAACAGACGCTCGATGCTCAACAGGATACAGATACAGGACTTAAGATAAGGCATGGAGTAGTCTGGCAGTTTCATAGCGATACGCTGCCTGTCAGTCAGTTTTTTAAAGATATTTTATCAACTAACATATTAGGGAACCGGTATGCTCACGAATACTTCAACTATGACTTCCCGCTATTTGGAAGAGATACGCGCTGAACAAGCTTATGTTCTGGATCAGACTAACCTGCCAGTAGGTAAGAAGTACACAGGCAAGGTCAGAGATTCCTATGATTTGGGTGAATATCTTTTGCTGATTACCACCGATCGACTGACCGCCTTCGACAGACCTCTCGCTCTTATCCCCTGCAAAGGACAAGTACTCAATCTAACCAGTGCCTGGTGGTTTGAGCAAACCAAAGACATCGTTCCCAACCATCTCGTCGCCATTCCAGATCCCAATGCAGTCATTGCAAAAAAATGCCAGGTTTTTCCTATCGAATTTGTAATGCGAGGCTATATTACTGGCACCACCGATACCTCTCTCTGGACCCAATACAATAAAGGAGTCCGAAATTATTGCGGTATTTCCTTTCCAGAAGGTCTGAAAAAGAATCAGATATTAGAGGAACCAGTTCTAACTCCAACCACCAAGGAAAAAGTTCATGATAGACCAATCTCCCCCGAAGAGATTATTTCCGAAGGCTGGATGAAAGAGGAACACTGGCAACAGGCCAGCGTTTTAGCAAAGAAATTGTATGCACGAGGTGTTGAAATTGCCCGCAAGCATGGATTAATACTGGTAGATACCAAATATGAATTTGGTCTGGACTCTTCAGGCAAAGTCATTGTGGTGGATGAAATTCATACTCCGGACTCAAGCCGTTACTGGTTGGCCAATACTTATGAGCAACGTGTTGCTGAGGGTCTTGAGCCGGAAAACATTGATAAGGAATTTTTGCGTCTGTGGTTTGCCAAAAATTGTGACCCTTATAAAGATAATGATTTGCCAAAAGCGCCCCAGGAATTAGTCGAGCAGCTGTCTCTACGATACATCCAATTGTATGAAATGATCACTGGCCGCCCATTTGAGTTCCAAAAACATCACGAAACAGCAGAAAAACGCATATTGCATAATATCGCTGATTATATAAGGTAGTCGATTATGTGTGGGATTGTCGGAATTATCAGCCAGGAACCCGTAGCCAACGAGTTATTTGACAGCCTGATTCACCTGCAGCATCGCGGCCAGGATGCGGCGGGAATTTTAACCTGTGACGAGCGTTTCTATTCACGCCAGGGCTTAGGCCTGGTTCGAGAGATTTTTAATCAGAAAAACGTCAGCAGTCTCCTTGGAAACATTGGCATTGGGCATACCCGCTATCCCACAGCGGGTGGTTATACCAATACCGACATTCAGCCTCTCTGGATTGGCAGCCCGCGCGGCATAGCTATGGCACACAATGGCAATCTCACTAATTACCAGGAATTAGCCGAGCAAATTCGGTTTAAACAAAAACGCCATCTTAATTCATCACTGGATTCAGAAGTACTTCTGCTTACATTGGCTGATCAGTTGGCAAATTCTTATTTTGACGAAGATGATGAGCGCTTTTTTGAAGTGCTTTGCAGAGCGGTGGAATTCATTTCCTATTATGTGAAAGGCGCTTATTCCATTGTTAGCGTGGTCATTGGAAAGGGGCTGGTTTGTTTCCGCGACCCTCATGGCATTAGACCCCTTGTCTGGGGTTCTCGTGAGGGCTTATTCGGCAAAACCGATTACATCTTTGCTTCTGAAACCACTCCGTTTTATGCCTTGGGTTTTAAAGAGGAAGGTGATGTATTGCCTGGAGAAGTTGTTTATGTCAGTCAATCGGGGCAGATGTTTCGCCGTGTTATCAATAAAAGAGAAACCGAATTCAGGCCCTGCGTCTTTGAATATGTCTATTTCTCCCGACCCGACGCTACAATAAATCATATTAATGTGTACCGCGCCCGTTTACGGATGGGCCAAAATTTATGTAAACAATGGAAGGCCCAATACCCTGATATTATTCCTGATGTGGTCGTGCCGGTTCCCTTTACTGCGAATACAGCCGCATTGTCTTTCGCCCGGGAGATGGGCGTTCGTTATACCGAGGCACTTTATAAAAATCCTTTTATTGGCCGCACATTCATTATGCCTAATGTGAAAGCACGCAAGCGTAATATTCGCTACAAACTAACTCCTTTACGAACCGAAATACAAAATAAATCGGTCCTCATTGTTGACGATAGTATTGTTCGCGGCGCTACCTCTCGTGAAATTGTAAAAATGATAAAAGAAATGGGGGCAAAGAAAATTTATCTGGTGTCCACCTGCCCTCCGATTAAATATCCCTGCTTTTATGGTATTGACATTCCAAGCTCTCAGGAGCTGATTGCGGCCAATAAATCTGAAGAAGAAATAGCCAATGAAATCGGTGTGGATATTTTACTGTATCAATCCTCTGAAGATTTAATAGAGGCAGTCACCCGACGCGGCGATCACAACATCAAAAAACCCTGTATGTCCTGTATGGATGGTGAATACTTTTGCAAATCAATTACACCGGAAAAAATAAAAGAGCTTGAATTACAAAGGGCTAAGGATAAGGCGAAGAAGTGAGCAGTTCTCCTTAAAATCCTCTCTCCCCTCAGGGGAGAGAGCCAGAGAGAGGGGTTAAAACCAACAACCCTCACCCTAGCCCTCTCCCAGCTTGGGAGAGGGATTTTTTCTGAGAAAAGAAACATTGTTATAAATATCAAAAATAGGAAAAAATTGCTGTGAAAATTCTGATTATCGGTTCAGGTGCCCGTGAGCACGCCATTGCTAGAGCCTTGCATCGCTCACCCCAACAACCTTTAATTTATTGCATTGGTTCTTCTGTTAATGCCGGCATCAAGCAATTGACTCAAGACTATCTGGCAGGCGATATAACTGATTGTGGCCAGGTTGCTCATCAGGCACATGAATGGGCCATTGATCTATGTATCATTGGACCAGAGGCTCCTTTGGAAATGGGACTTGCCGATGCGCTATGGCAAATAGGCATTGCAACCATTGGACCCAAGAAAAGTCTGGCCCGCATTGAAACCAGTAAAGAGTTCGCAAGAAACCTGATGCAAAAATACAATATCCCGGGTTTGCCCGTTTACAAAACATTTAACTCAATATCAGGCGTAGAGCCCTTTCTTGATTCCTTAAACAATAATTATGTGATCAAAGCCAATGGGCTGATGGGTGGTAAAGGGGTCAAGCTTTTTGGAGAGCATCTTCATTCAAAAGAAGAAGCGCTGTCTTTCTGTGAGCAAATTCTCGCAAAAAAACAGTCCATTATTATTGAAGAAAAGCTGGAAGGCCAGGAATTCTCATTTATGTGCTTTGCAGACGGTGTTCGCTTGTTTCCAATGCCGCTGGTTCAGGATCATAAGCGAGCCTTTGCAGGTGACGAAGGCCCCAATACCGGGGGAATGGGAAGCTATTCCGACGCCAATCACAGTCTGCCCTTTCTATCAAAAAATGAAGTTCAAACCGCTCTGGCTATTAATAATGCGGTATACCATGCATTAACATTAGAATGCCAGGATAAATACATTGGCTTTTTGTACGGGAGCTTTATAGCGACAGCAGAAGGGGTTTACGTGATTGAGTTCAATGCGCGCATGGGCGATCCTGAGGCTTTAAACGTTTTATCGATACTTGAAAGTGATTTTGTAACGCTTTGTGCCGCAATGGTTACAGGCCGATTGGATCTGACCGATATTCATTTTGCTAATAAAGCGACTGTTTGTAAATACGCGGTACCTGAAGGCTATCCGGATAAGCCTTTAAATAATTTTGAAATTGATATTCATTCCGTCACGAATCCCGATAATCTCTATCTTGGCGCAGTGAATCAGATCAATGATCGAACCGTCGCTACAGGCTCCCGAACAGCGGCTTATGTAGGCATTGCAAATACCATCTATCAGGCAGAATTTCTTGCTGAAGCTGAAATTTCCCGAGTAGGCGGCTCCCTTTATCATCGTAAAGATATAGGAACTGCAGCCTTGATTGAACAGCGTATCACTCACATGCAAAGGTTGAAAGCTCAATGATAAACCTGGCAGTCCTCGGTTCAACAAGAGGCAGCAATTTGCTGCCCCTTCTCGCTGCCAGTAAAGATGGCCGGATGAAGGCACAAATCAAATTGGTATTGAGCAATAAAAATGATGCCCTGATTCTTCAAAAAGCGAAGGATAATGGGATACCGAATTATTTTTTAAGCCCGGCGGGGATGAGCCGTGAAACTTATGATGAGCAAATATCTGATTTACTGCAATCCCATTCCATTGATTTAATCGTTTTAACCGGTTACATGCGAATTTTATCGGCTAAATTTGTAAGAGCATGGCCTAATCAAATTATAAACGTACATCCCTCCCTGTTACCCGATTTTCCGGGTTTAATGGATCTGGAGGTACACAAGGCAGTTCTTGCCGCAGGCAAGCGTGTTTCTGGCTGCACTGTCCACTATGTCAGCGAAGAAGTGGATGAGGGACCTATTATTTGTCAGCTCAAATGTCCCGTGCTTCCTTATGATACGCCTGAATTATTGAAAACCAGGCTGCAGGCATTGGAAGCAAAGGCATTGATACGAGCAGTAAATGCGCATACATTAAATATGCAAGCAAAGTGTTTATAGAACATGTCCTCCCGCGCGGGAAGGCATTGTTGCGCAAATAGAACCAGGCAACTAAGTTGTCGTCTTTGCGAACGAAGTGAAGCAATCCAGATCAAACCCTTGAGCTGGGTTATGAGCTGCTTCGCTAACGCTCGCAAAGACAGCTTTTTCAGATTTATTTTCCTTTACGCAACAATGCGGCGCGGGAATGACACAGTTTAATAAGCTCTCTGCTAAAATTGAGTTTTAACAATTAAAAAAAGGATCGATATGTCAACTCCACTAGTTGCTGTTCTTATGGGCTCCAAATCGGACTGGACAATTATGGAAGAAGCAAGCAAAACACTTGAAGGCTTGCTTATACCGCATGAAGTCCGGGCTCTCTCCGCGCATCGCACTCCTGATGCCTTATTCAGTTATCTTAAAGAAGCCGAGGAAAGCGGTGTTGAGGTATTTATAGCTGCGGCCGGTGGAGCTGCACATTTACCAGGGGTGGTTGCTTCCAAAACATTATTACCGGTTTTAGGTGTGCCTATGCCCTCTTCCACCTTCACCGACGGTCTTGACGCCCTGCTTTCTATTGTACAAATGCCAGCAGGTATCCCAGTAGGAACTTTAGCAGTGGGTAAAGCCGGTGCAGTCAATGCGGCCATCCTGGCGGCATCAATTCTGGGTAATAAATATCCGGAATATCGAAAAGCTGTTCAGAAGCACAGAGATGAACAAGCTCGAAAAGTATTGGATAACTCAATCATACGTTGAGCGGGCAGAGCCCGGTTGCAAATAACCGGGCTTATGATTATCCATTCGTTGTTTCATCATCAGAATAAGGCAAGATTGTTACCCCGGTTCCAATCGTCATGAATTGCTCGTTCAGCCATTTGGCTGCACTTGGAAATACTCGTACACAGCCATGACTTGAGTTGCCATAAGGCACTTCATATCCCGCATGAATTGTAAACCCGCGATAGAAGTACATACAATAAGGCATTTTTGCCCCGCCGGTTGTTTCTACTGGATACTCACCAGAAAGACAATTAATGCCTCGCTTATTATAAACGCGGAATGTACCGGTGACTGTACGGCAAGGCTGGCCGACATCCTCACAGAAGTCTTTACCTCCAGAAGCAGCCCCAGTCATAACCCGATTGCCCTCTTCATCATAAGCGGCCCATGCATAGGCTTTCGGGTCGAAAATAAATTGCTTTCTGCCTGTAGCCGTCGCTTTAACGGGAAAATGATCACGTCCTCGTTTGTCTTTTGTATAGTGAATCGTATGGTGAACCTTTCCGGCATCATCCGTAATATAGGTTGACTCATCAAATTCAACGCAGCCGGTCAACCCTACGGAGCAGGCTAGCCCCAGCCAAAACAACTTATTCATATTTAGAAATCTCCACACAGGATTCAATTATCAATGTTTCAAACGACGGTATTTGATTCTCGAAGGACGATTGGCCTCATCACCGAGACGCCGCTTTCTGTCAGCCTCGTAATCACTGTAATTTCCTTCTACAAAGACTACCTGAGAATCCCCCTCAAAAGCCATTAAATGCGTACAAATGCGGTCCAGGAACCAGCGATCATGGGAAATAACAATGGCACAACCCGGGAAGTTAAGGATAGCTTCCTCCAGCGAGCGCAGGGTTTCAACATCCAGGTCGTTACTGGGTTCGTCAAGAAGCAGGACGTTGCCGCCGCTTTTCAATAGTTTGGCCAGATGAACCCGATTTCGTTCTCCACCAGAAAGCTGCGATAAGCGCTTTTGCTGATCAGTACCTTTGAAATTAAAGCGCCCCACATAGGCACGGGAAGGCATTTGGAAAGATCCGACCTGCATGATATCCAAACCGTCTGAAATTTCTTCCCATACAGTCTTGCTGTCATCCAAATGATCACGGAACTGATCCACATGCGCAAGATTAACCGTCTCGCCAATACGTATCTCACCGCTGTCCGGCTGCTCTTGTCCTGTAACCATTTTAAGAAATGTGGATTTACCTGCGCCATTAGGACCAATAATACCGAGAATACCGCCTTTTGGTAGTTGGAAACTCAAATTATCAATCAATAAACGATCGCTGTAAGCTTTTGAAATGTTATTGGCTTCAATCACCAGATCGCCCAAGCGATCGCCGGGCGGAATATAAAGTTCGTTGGTTTCATTACGTTTTTGAAATTCTCTGGAGCGCATTTCTTCATAACGGGCAAGTCTTGCCTTACTTTTGGCATGTCTTCCCTTGGGTGAGGTTCTGACCCATTCCAGCTCGGCTTTCAATGCACGCTCATGGCCAGCCTGCTGTTTTTCTTCCATAGCCAGTCGAGCTTCTTTCTGCTCGAGCCAGGCGCTGTAATTTCCTTTATAAGGGATACCCTCTCCTCTATCAAGCTCAAGAATCCATTCAGCTGCATTGTCGAGAAAATAACGATCATGGGTAACAGCGACTACTGTTCCCGGGAATTCTTCCAGATAGCGCTCAAGCCAGGCGACACTTTCAGCATCCAGATGGTTGGTAGGCTCATCCAGTAATAACATATCGGGACTGGAAAGCAATAATCTGCAGAGCGCGACACGTCGACGCTCACCTCCCGAAAGATTCTGGATTTTGGCATCCCAATCAGGCAAACGCAGGGCATCGGCTGCTATTTCCAGCTTTCTATCCAGATCCCAACCGCCGCAGGCTTCAATTTCGTCTTGCAGCGCACCTTGCTTTTCGAGAAGACTATTCATCTCGTCATCACTCATTGGCTCGGCGAAACGCATACTGATCTCGTCAAACTGAGTCAGTTTATCTTTAATAGAGGCTACCCCTTCCTCAACAACCGCCTTGACGGTTTTTTCAGGATCCAGTTCGGGTTCCTGAGCCAGATAGCCGATACGGATCCCTGGTTGCGGCCTTGCTTCTCCATCAAAATTCTGATCCACACCAGCCATGATTTTTAGTAAGGTTGATTTTCCCGAACCATTTAAGCCCAAAACACCAATTTTGGCGCCGGGATAAAAGCTAAGGGAAATATCTTTGAGAATGGCTCGTTGATTATCTACAATCTTACTGACCCGATTCATTGTGAAAATATATTGCGACATTGTGCTCTCGTTATTATCAATTCAACTTATGACCAATCCAGAATAACCTTGCCTGATTGCCCGGAAGCCATTATCTGGAAAGCATCCTGATAGGCATCTACAGGGAAATGATGGGTTATTACCGGAGAAATATTCAGGCCGCTTTGCAACATGGCAATCATTTTATACCAGGTTTCAAACATTTCACGCCCATAGATTCCCTTGATCACCAGACCTTTAAAAATCACCTGATTCCAGTCAATCGCTGTTTCCTGAGGAGGAATTCCCAGCATGGCCACATGACCGCCATGATTCATCACTTTCATCATGTCATTTAAAGCCATGGGATTACCTGACATTTCAAGCCCCACATCAAAACCTTCCTGCATGCCTAACTCTTCCATTACATCCTTAATGGAACGGTATTTTACGTTAACCGCAGCGGTAGCACCCATTTTACGAGCCAGTTCAAGACGGTGATCATTGACGTCAGTAATCACTACATGCCTTGCACCGATATGACGCACAATAGCCACAGCCATAATTCCGATAGGACCGGCACCGGTAATCAGCACGTCCTCCCCAACGACATCAAAGGCAAGGGCACAATGCGTCGCATTCCCGAAAGGATCGAGAATAGAAGCCTGATCAGCGCTTATATCATCCGGTAAAACCAGCACATTGCTGGCAGGCATTGACAGATACTCAGCAAAACAACCCGGACGATTTACACCAACGCCCAGAGTGTTACGACAGAGGTGACGCTTACCAGCACGACAATTACGGCACATCCCGCAGGTAATATGTCCTTCCCCGGATACTCTTTGTCCTGGTTTTAAACCTTGAACTTCCCGCCCTACTTCGACAATTTCGCCATAAAACTCGTGACCTATTGTCATTGGAACAGGAATAGTCGCCTGCGCCCAATCGTCCCAGGAATAAATATGAATATCAGTTCCGCAAATCGCAGTTTTATGGATTTTAATTAAAACGTCATTTACACCGTATTCTGGAACAGGAACATCCTGCATCCATATGCCAGGTTCACGCTTGGCTTTTACCAGTGATTTCATAGTTCTCCCATCGATTTGTCTTTATTTAAAATCCTCTCTCCCCTCAGGGAAAGTTAGAGATACTGCTATTAAGTTAAGCTCAATTGTATATTAAGCTGTCCTCCCCGCGAAGGCGGGGATCCATCTCTGAACTCGCTGTAATGCCAATTGAGGAATGGATTCCCGCCTGCGCGGGAATGACATAATTCCCGTAACTTAATGGCAGTGCCCTACTCCTCTCCAACTTGGGGAGAGGGAGTTTTCTCTTTATTGGATGACTCCAAGCTGCTTTCCAACCTTGGCAAAGGCTTCTACGGCTCGATCCAAATGATGAGTCTCATGAGCTGCTGACATTTGCGTTCTGATTCGGGCCTTGCCTTTTGGTACAACCGGAAAAGAGAAACCAATGACATAGATTCCTTCAGCCAATAATAAATCCGCCATTTTTCCAGCGAGCGCGGCATCCCCAAGCATTACGGGAATGATTGGATGTTCGCCAGGAACCAGATCAAAACCAAGCGCCGTCATTGCCTTGCGAAAATATTGGCCATTTTGTTTTACCTTATTCGCCAATTCATTACTTCGCTCTAATTGCTCAAGAACCGCAATAGAAGAATGAGCGATTACCGGAGCAAGAGTATTTGAGAATAAATAAGGTCTTGAACGCTGTCTTAACCAGTCTATGATTACAGCATTGGCAGAAGTATACCCGCCTGAAGCACCTCCAAGCGCTTTCCCAAGCGTGCCGGTAATGATGTCAATGCGATCAGCTACGCCGCAATACTCAGGAGTACCTCGTCCGGTTTCCCCCATGAATCCCACCGCATGAGAGTCATCCACCATGACCATGGCATCGTATTTTTCGGCAAGATCGCAAATAGCAGGAAGATTAGCAATGATACCATCCATAGAGAAAACGCCATCTGTCGCAATTAACCGGAAACGGGCATTTTTGGCAGCAATCAGCTGTTGCTCCAAATCCTTCATATCATTGTTGGCATAGCGATAACGACTCGCCTTGCATAAACGCACGCCGTCGATAATGCTGGCATGATTTAAAGCATCGCTGATAATTGCGTCGTCTTCTCCGAGCAGCGTTTCAAATAAGCCTGTATTCGCATCAAAACAGGATGAGTAAAGAATGGTATCTTCCATTCCGAGAAACTCACTGATTTTAGCTTCCAGCATCTTATGCGGCGTTTGCGTTCCGCAAATGAAACGAACAGAGGCCATTCCGTATCCATAGGTTTGCAGGGCTTTTTGCCCCTCTGCAATCAGTTCGGGGCTGTTTGCCAGACCTAGATAGTTATTTGCGCAAAGATTAATGACCTCTTTGCCATTCACTTCGATCGCTGCTTGCTGTTGACTGCTAATGATTCGCTCGGACTTATATAAACCTTCTTTTTTCAGGTTATTTATTTCGGAATGCAAATGATCCAAAAATCGCTCAAGCACGCTGTTCTCCCAGATTTAAAAAACTGATGCAATCATATCAAATTCTCTCTTTGTTCACTAGAAGTGAAGAAAATCGATGCAGCGCTCGGGGATTTTGCAAAAAAAGAATGAATTATTATGCGGATAATAATCGCGCCCGCTGGTAAATCTTGCTAAAATGCCAGTAACGTTTTAACCTAGGAGCTTCTGAAATTTCAGGCGCGGCATTGTATCACGCCAAATCTCAGCAAGGCCTAAGTCACTTAAGTAGATGGTAAGATTCAATGATTAGTCAAAACGCTCGAATAAATATGGTCAAACAGCAATTAAGAACAGGTGATGTTTTAAATGAAAACATCCTGGCTCTGTATGACAAATTTCCTCGTCATGAATTTGTACCTAAAAATATGCAGGAATTTGCCTACTCCGATATGCAAATCCCGCTACCTCATGGTCAGCGCATGCTCACGCCGCTCGAAGAGGGCAAAATTTTACAGACTTTAAAGCTGAGCGGAAATGAAACTGTTCTTGAAGTCGGAACAGGCACTGGTTTCTTCAGCGCCTTGCTAAGCCAGCTCTGTAAGAAAGTAATTTCAATTGATTATTATGCTGAATTTACCAGTATGGCCAAAAAGAATCTGCAAACGCATCATGTGAGTAATGTCGAGCTAATCACTGGCGATGCGAGCCGCGGCTGGCTTGATAAAGCGCCCTATGAAGTGATCGTGTTTACAGGCGCTATTGAAAAAATCACTGAAACATTACGTCTTCAGCTTCTGCCGGGTGGAAAATTAATTACTATCGTGGGCAGAGAGCCGGTAATGCAATGCCAGTTGCATACTCTTGATCATAATAATCAATGGCATGAAACCTTCCTGTTTGATACTAATATTCCCCCATTGGTCGACAGATTAAAACCCAAAGAATTTGTTTTCTAGGACTTGCTCAATGAAAAAAACGCTTCTAAGCTGTCTTTTGAGTGTGGGTTTATGCACAATTTCCTATTCAGCTGATTTGATGGATATTTACCATCAGGCATTGGAAAATGATCCGATTTTTAAAGAAGCCTACAGCACTTACATGTCCAGTAACGAAGCGCTTCCTCAGGCACGTGCAGCACTCTACCCTCAGTTGACAACGACAGCTCAGGTTGCGAGGAATGTGGAAGATGTAAGAAGCCAAAGCGCGAGCGTCGAGCAGACCTACAACAGTAATCAATGGCAGGTCACTGCGTCTCAGGCGGTATTCAATTATCAGGCCTGGGCCAAAGTTCAGCAGGCAAAAGCATCCGTTAAAGCGGCACAGGCAACTTTTAATAATTCAGCACAGGATTTGATCCTGCGCACTGCGAAAGCTTATTTTGATGTCCTGTTAGCCAAAGATACGCTTAACTTTGCTGAAGCTAAAAAACGGGCCAACAAAAGGCAGCTTGATCAGGCTGAGCAGCGGTTCAAGGTAGGTCTGGACGCGATCACTTCGGTCTATGAGGCCAAGGCAGCTTATGATCAGTCAGTGGCAGAAGTAATCAGTGCGCGAAATAATCAGATTAACCAAAATGAAAATTTACGCAAGCTGACTAACCATGTTTATGAATACCTGGCTCCCTTACGTGACAGCCGCATCCCACTGATTAAACCCGAACCGGATAATGTGAACGAATGGATAGATCTGGGTTTGAACCAGAATTATAATCTCTTTGCAGCCAAGTATAATCTGCTATCGGCACGAGAAAATATCAAGGCTCAGGCTGCGGGCAATTGGCCAACGCTTACCATTCAGGGTAACAGCAGTCAAACGCATAATGCAGCAGGGAATGGATCTTTCTTCATTCCATCACGACAAAGCAATTCAAATGTTGCACTGGCATTGAATTTTCCTGCCTTCCAGGGTGGTCTGGTTCAGTCACAAACCCGCCAGGCACAGTTTGACTTTCAATCAGCCAGTGAACAACTGGAAAGAACGTATCGCGACGTAGAAGTGAATAGCCGTATTGCCTTTAATACAATTATTGACGGAATCAGTAAGGTTAAGGCCGACCGACAAACGGTGATTTCAACCCAGAACTCTCTGGAAAGTACTGAAGCACAGTTTCAGGTGGGAACCCGTACAATGGTTGACGTGGTGAATGCACAGCAACGTCTGTTTGAAGCGCAGCGACAGCTTGCCAGTGATCAGTATGATTTGATCAACGCCTTACTGAATTTAAAGTATCTTGCTGGTACTTTGAACGCCAACGACATTGAGGAAGTTAATGCCTGGCTGGCCACAACACGAATAAGCACATTTCCCCCTA
This sequence comes from Legionella sp. 16cNR16C, assembly GCF_021297775.1. Taxonomy (NCBI): domain Bacteria; kingdom Pseudomonadati; phylum Pseudomonadota; class Gammaproteobacteria; order Legionellales; family Legionellaceae; genus Legionella; species Legionella sp. 16cNR16C. The sequence continues at coordinate 54,856 of NZ_JAJTMX010000001.1, read as the reverse complement.
ACCCGGGGCCAGTTCGACGCCATCCTTAGTTTGGAAGCATTAAGCTTTATTTAATTACTACTTCGACAGGCTATGATGCGCTTAGCCTTCAACAAAACTTGAATTTAGGTTGTATATTATTATGTCATCGACACCCACATTTATCGAAAAAAAACTCTTACATTACACTGGTAAGGCAATTGCAGACTTCAACATGATTCAGCGTGGCGATCGAGTTATGGTATGTTTATCAGGTGGTAAAGATTCTTTCACCTTATTAACTTTACTGCACAGTTTAAAACGCCGTTCAAATCATAAATTTGATCTTTTCGCCTTTACACTTGACCAGGCACAGCCGGGCTGGGATGATCGGGCGCTGCATGCCTGGCTTCAAGAAAAAGAGATCCCCTATGAAATTTTAACCCGTGATACTTACAGCATCGTCAAAGAGAAAATACCTGAAGGCAAAACTTACTGTTCTCTTTGTTCAAGACTGAGACGGGGTATTATTTATCGCTATGCCGAAGAGAATGGCTTTACTAAAATCGCTCTGGGCCATCACCGCGATGATTTGATTCGCACCTTAATGATGTCCATATTGTACAACGGCGACATACGTTCCATGCCGCCAAAGCTTTTAAGTGATAATAAGAAACATATTGTCATAAGACCCTTAGCCTATGTTCAGGAAAAAGATATCATTACTTTTGCCAATGAGCAGGCTTTCCCAATTATCCCCTGCACGCTTTGTGGCTCCCAGGAAAACCTGGCCCGCAAGAAAATAGGGAAATTGATTGATCAGCTTGCTGAAGAAAACCCGAAAATTCCCAGTAACATTTTGCATGCCCTGCAAAGCGTTAAACCCAGCCAACTGATGGATCAGGATTTATGGCAATTCAAGAATCTTGAATCGGAACTGCTAACAGCTCATTCAACAGGGGAAACGGTAATTGATGAGGAAGCGATTGCTGAGTTGGAGGGTGTTGAGTAAGGAGTTCTGTCATACCCGCCTTCGCGGGCCGAGGGATCCCCTCATTTTTTATATAGTCAGCGGATGACTTAACAATTACTCAAACAGGTCTATTATCGTGTCGTTCCCGCGTAGGCGGGAATCTATTTCTCAAGGTAATTCCTAACTTTGTTTGCAAGATGGATTTCCGCCTACGCGGAAACGACACTATTTAAAGTCATTTTGACCTGATAAGGTACGTACTTTTTGAATGAAAAATGAGGGGATTCCTCAGTTCGCGGGGATGGCAGTGTAATATACCATTGAGTCTAACTTAATACAGGTCCACCCTCTTCAAGCCCCTGCTCTAAAAACTTATTCGCTGAGTCCCATACTGAATAGAAAAAACCAAAGATACAATCGGAAACTGACCAGAGCTTTGCCCGCATGGCAAAATTATTGAGAAGCGCCTGATCCTTTTCTAATAACTCCAATATTGGCAACTGATATAAGCCAGCCATAAAAGCCTCAATATTGAATACCACTCCACTCGCGAGAGAATCATTATACAATCCAAGCATCGTCGAATCTAAATTGACTATTTGCTTATTCTCATGTGTTTGCAACTGTCTCGCACAGCTGCGAATTATTTGCTGGTAAAACGGGCAATTCTGCTCCTCACGTAATAACCATAACATAAGACGATAGAAAGCAATTTTTACATCCGGCTCCGAGATGCTGCATTGCAAATTCCAAAAGCCCTCAATAATCTCAAATCTGGTATCAGACGGTAAATCACTGGCTTTTAGTTGGGAGAACAGTGTGGCCATTTTCAAAATATCTCTATTTCCTATGGCATTCCCAACTTAAGGCCAGAGCTGTCTGATACGCTGGTCACGTTTGAGGTGTACAGCCATTGTTCTGTAGAATTCTAAAGTATCCTCATCCTCATTAATCAGAAGTTGATGCAAATTCTCAGAGGCCAGCGACACGCCATTAATTTCAATATCGATTAAGCTATTACTTTGAGTTACCACCCTGGTCAACATGGAGAGACACATCTTATCCATTCGGCAGTTATACAAAGAGAGATTTTGAATTCCTGAGCGTTCAGACAACATCTCTGCAAGTTTTTCTCCAGACTGCATGTGAAAATTTGTATGCCTGAATTCAAGATCCGTAATGGTATCTGAGCTTTTGAAAAAAGCAGTCAAAACAATAATACTTTGTTCACTCAGAGAACCCAGAATTACTTTTTTCAGATTCCGAGAGTTTTTAATGACTCGAATTATGGCTAAGGCTGTATCGTGTCCGATATCGGGTTGACCTTGTAAAATCAGCGTCGTGAGCTGGGGAGATCTTTTTTCAAGGCATCGGAGACTATTAGCATTAACGATGTCACCGATCAAATGCAGCTCCGTATTTTTTCTGGTGAAGAACTCAGCCAGCTCAGCAAATAAATCATCATTAATAGAACATTTCTCAATAAAAAGTGAATTGATGTTGCGATTTTTGTTTAAATAATTTGCAAGTAGTCTGATATGATTTTTCGTTAGATAAAGTTGAGATAATTTGATCTGAGTGCCAGACTGAATTAGCAACTCCTGAAAATTGCTTAGAGATAACAACTGCATGAGGGAACCAGGTATGTTTAGCAGTGCCTAAGCTCTCAAACGTCTAAATTTATGTCAAGTTAAGAAATATTTCTTTTTTGTAAAGAAAAGGGTTAACAAAATGTGCAAACTGCGCTAACATTGGGGAAAATCACTAAATCTGTGTAGCATTATGACTGAAAACATTATCAACAACATGAGAAAACTACGGGTTTATCGATCTCGAAGTTTTAAATTTGATGTGGTTGCCGCCATCGTAGTGTTCCTGGTAGCAATTCCACTTTGCCTAGGAATTGCCCTTGCATCAGGGGCCCCTCTTTTTGCGGGACTGTTAAGCGGAATAATCGGGGGAGTTGTAGTTGGCAGCCTGAGTGGTTCTCAGGTGAGCGTGAGCGGTCCGGCGGCTGGTATGGCGGCGGTGGTGCTGGCAGCCATCACACAGCTGGGTGATTATAATATTTTCCTGTTAGCACTGGTTCTTGCCGGCATGTTACAAGTGTTAGTAGGGACTTTTAAAGCTGGATTTGTTGCAGATTATGTGCCGTCCAATGTGGTTCAAGGCCTGCTTTGTGCAATTGGTATCTTGCTCATTGTCAAGCAAATCCCTTTTACATTTACTTTATCTACTGAGTCAAAGGAGTTACAGGCCCATCTACTGGAAACGACAGAAAGCTTTTCATTTAGTCCCCTGTCAGACTTAAGTTACCATATCAATACCGGCGCCATCATCATCTCTGTGATTTCTCTGGCTATAATGTTCTATTTTGAAAAAACTAAAACCCAATGGCTTAAGGGAATTCCAGCTCCGATTGTTGTCGTTCTCGCTGGTATTTTATTCAATGAACTGTTCATTACGCTTGGCTCTACCCTTGCTCAAAATAATCCTCATCTGGTCAACATTCCCAAACATGATGGCTTCGCAGATTTCTTCAATCAATTGCAATTTCCTGATTGGTCTGCATGGAAGAATCCAAAGGTTTACCTTTATGCTTTTATTATCGCAACTGTTGCCTCCCTGGAAAGTCTTCTTAATGTCAAGGCAGGTGAAAAGCTTGATACCAAGCATCGCTATTGCTCAAAAGATCAGGAATTAATCGCCCAGGGCGTTGGTAATTTTACCGCAGGCCTGGTCGGAGCAATCCCAATTACTTCCGTTATCGTTCGCACCTCGGTTAATGTGCAGGCCGGTTCAAAAACCAAAATGTCAGCTATTCTCCACGGTGTGTTCCTGTTGCTGGCCGTGATGCTTATTCCAGGATGGTTAAACAAGATTCCTCTATCCTCTTTAGCAGTTATATTGATTTATACTGGTTACAAACTCACTAAACCCGCTATTTATAAATCGATCTATGAGCAAGGAATGGATCGCTTTATTCCTTTCATAGCGACAGTAATCAGTATCGTCGCATTTAACTTACTGGCAGGAATAAGCATTGGTCTTGCAATAAGCTTATTCTATATTCTTAAAACTAACAGCCAGGCCAGACTGGACATCGTGAAGGAAAACTATCCTAACGGCGTAGTCAACCGTTTGGTACTTCCTCAGCAGATTTCTTTCCTGAATAAGGCCTCGCTGATAAGTGAGCTCAATTCTATTCCGCGAAACTCTCAATTGATTATCGATGCTCGCTATACCAATTATATCGATAAAGAAATTATTGAGCAGATTAAAGAGTTTAAGGATGAGCAAGCGCCTCTGAAACAGATATCGCTCAATCTCATGGGGTTCAAGGAGCATTATGATATTCACAATTACATCGATTTCATCAATGTAACTACCTATGACGTGCTGGCCACACTTGAACCAGTCGAAGTCTTGAACCTGCTGCGTGAAGGAAACCAGCGCTTTCTTAAGGACACGCGTATACACCGTAATCCTAAAATAGATATCAAACAAACGGCCAAAACGCAGCATCCAATGGCCGTTGTTCTCGGCTGTATTGATTCACGTGTTCCGGTTGAAACAATCTTTGATATGAGTTTTGGAGATCTCTTCTGCGTTCGTGTCGCAGGCAATGTGGTTAATGATGACGTGCTGGCAAGTATTGAGTACGCTTGTCACGTAGTAGGCGCTAAACTGATTGTTGTTCTTGGCCACACACGCTGCGGAGCGATTGGTGCTGCCTGTGATAATGTCGAAAAAGGACATATTACCGAATTGCTCGCAAAAATTAAACCAGCGGTAAATGCTGAAACTGAAACGACAGAAAATCGTACGAGTCAGAATGAACAATTTGTAAGCCATGTCACATCGCTTAATATTGCGAACACCCTGCAGCAAATTTATCAGGATAGCGAAATTTTAAGAATTATGCTGGATCAAAATGAAATTGGCATTGTGGGTGCTCTTTACGATGTTGAAAGCGGTCGAGCAAGTTTCGGAGATTATACACATGAATTATCGAAAGTATGCCGCAATACAGCCAATGCTCTCGGCGATAAGATGAAAAACCTGGTAAACAGTAAGTAATTAAATCAGCAGCCCGCTTCGATAATCGGGCTGCTAGTCACACACAGCTCAGATACATCCGGTTTCAACCGGGTTTATTTTAGATGCTGCCAAGCCATTTCAGGCCAATATAGGGCCCATTAAACGCGACATTGGTTTCATCGGCAATATCAACAGAATGCTGGGCGTTAAAATAATTCACCCACATGTAACCTGCATCGGCAGTCAATACACCGCTTCCGCATAAATGATTGTATTTGATACCCGTTTTGGCTTCCAGTTCTGGAACTGTGGTCCATTTACTGGACGAAATATACAGGCTTGTTGCTGCTGAGTATCCGTTGGCGTCACTATCACCGACTAATAAAGCAGCTGCACCATTGGCGTAAATGGCAAACGCATCATTGAAGTTGTAGGCCATGTCCATACCGATCCGTGGACCAAATCCTTTAAACTCCAGATTGAATGGATGAACTGCTCCTCCGGTCACGCCATTCTGTATATCATGCTCAAGACGCAAGTACTGAAAACCAGCATGAAAACGAATATCTTTATATTCTCCAAAATCAACATGTTGGCCAAATTCAAAGTTTACTGCATCCCACTTAGGCTCAATCCAGGTGGAGTAAGGGACATTGGCTTCAAACGTTGAACTATACACGGTGAAAGAACGGCGAGTGCTTTGATTATAATGATACCAGTTCACATTGATATCATTGCCGGTGTTGAAATGGTAAGAGCCTTCAACTTTAAAACCCCAATCCCATTCCGGTTCAAATTCATTCCGAACTTGACGATCGCCGTTTAGTGAATAGCCTACATAAACAGCATTGGCGCTATAACTTGGTTTTAAATATAAAGCCTGAACCCCAAAATCCCAGGCGCTGGATGGGCAGGGAACAGTCACATTACCTGGTTGGCAGACAGGCCCCATTGTTCCCGCAAAACCTGCACTGCTTACTGACACTAAAACCGCTAAAGCAGTTTTTTTTAAATCTAACATGCATTTCTCCATATGACATTTTTATCAACTCGTTCTGATTTCTTTAAAAAAATCGGAAGCATGTTAGCATATTTTTCAAAAAATTAATGGTGAATTAGCGAACACCGAAAAACTACGGTTATTTTTTGATCAATTGACTAGTATAATTGCGATATCTTAATAAGCAGAGTCACCATGGAATATATTATCAATGAATCAAAGCATGCTATCAGTCTCAATGAAATTAATCATCTGACTGAGCTGGTAGGCTGGGGCAAGGATTTCTTTTCCTCACCTCACAAATGGCAGACTGTACTCAGTGCTTCCAGCCATATCGCTTATATCAAAGAGCAGAACGAGTTGATCGCTTTTGGACGAATTTTGGAAGATGGACAAATGTGTATGTTTTATGACATATGCGTTCATCCCCAGTATCAAAGACAGAAAATTGGCAGTCTAATTATGAACCATCTGATTAATAAAATTAAAGGACGCGATTTTGTCTCTGTCGGTTTATTTGTTTGGCAAGGCAATGCTAGCGCTAAGGATTTTTATCGGACCTTTGGATTTGAATTATCAACGGCTATGGAACTTAAAAGCGAGATGAAGCCGGTATGATTAAGAGAGTAAAACCATGAATAGCATGATAAAACAGCTCAAAAAACACCCTCTTGTTTCGCATTCTGAAAAAATACAGACTTTATGCAGCCCATTGCAGCACCTCAATATCAGTACTTTTTCACACATCAGAAGTTACAATGAAAATGATTTTTCTTTACTCTGTAATCATCCTGATTTTGTAGAGAACTATGCAAAAAAAGAGTATTACAAAGGAGATCCCTGCGTGCAGATCAAGTCTGAATCCATTGATTTTGGGCAGTATATCGTCTGGGATATGCTTGATTGTCGCGGCCTAACTGCCGCCATGCTGCAGGATTCAGCTCATTACAATTTCAGACATGTCTTTACCCTGGTCAAACAATCTACTGAGTATTTCGATTATTATCATTTTGGCACTTATCTGAGCAATATCGGTATTCATCAAATCTATATCAATAATCTGGATCTGCTTGAGCGTTTTACTCAGTATTTTGAGGCAAAAGTTCGTGAGGATGAAGATTTGTGTAGTGCCTATAACCAGCGTTTTTCTTTTGAAAAAAACAATACAGAAGTTGGCAGGATTCCTGACTGCCATAGAGCATTTTTTCTCGACTCCCTCTCCGGTGTTGATAACATGCCTTTGAGTTTAAAAGAAATCGAATGCGCTCAATTGCTGATTAACGGAAAAACTACAAAAGAAATTGCCTTTGCCATGAACCTTTCACCAAGAACCATAGAAGACAAGATTGAATCATTAAAATCCAAATACAGAGTAAGAAATAAAACCGAGTTGATTATAAAGCTGCTGGACAATCGAAGTTACTAAGGTTTTCCGAGAGTCTTTCATGCCCTGTCATCTCGAACGCAGTGAGAGATCTCCGAATGCTGGCACAAACCAAGATTGAGGAGATCTCTCACTGCGTTCGAGATGACGGCGTGCTGTGAGTAAGGACACCAGTTTAATGAACACTCTCGGTTTTCCCAACTATTTCGGGAAAACCTTGGCTATGAGAGTAACAAACTAACGCAGTGCAATTCTGATTTGACCCAATCTTGAATTTTCATCCGCATTATCAATAGCTTCCTGCGCTTGGTCAGAATTCAATTGAGCTCCATTCTTGGTTCGGCTGAAAAATCCGCTACGATCGAGAGAGTATTGATGTAGCTCTCGAACCAATTTGATGTTGTTGATGTCATCCTTGTATGTTTCAGCCAACTCTGCCGCTTTTTTAGATCGACAATTAGGTTTTGCTCTGATGTGCTGCTCAATCAACTCACGGGTCAATGTCTCGTGCTGCTCAAGAAAGCTTGCAGATTTAAGCTATGAAGACTGGCCTTTATATAAAGCCTGATAAATCTTTTTAAACGCTTCAACAAAACGTGCATCTTCTTCCTGTTTGCCTTGGCTGCTATCGGCAGATTTTTCACCTAATGGATTATCTTTCTTTTCAGGCTCAGGAGCTAACTTTTTTGGTACTTTTGCTGCCTCACGCAGAACTTCCAGATCGTCTGGTTTTAATCGATTGGCCTCTTTTGCAGCTTCATAAGCCGCCACATAACCGCAGGCCTCGGGATTGGCTGGCTTAATTTTGGCAAATAAAGGCAATAAATCCCATCGATCACAATGGATGGCCAGTTCAATGGGGGTACGACCCTGGTATTTGTGTCGTAATGCCCAGGTATCGTCCGCCCTTCTATTAATTTGATTTGCAATTAGCGCTGTGAGAAAGTCATCCTGATTTTTTAGAATGGCAATATGAAATGAGTTAAGCTTATCTTCTTTTGGTCCAAAATGCCAAGCGAGCTGTGCTCCTTTTTGTGCTAAATCGATAGCTAGTTGCCACTTTTCATTATCTGCAGCATAAAGCATTGCTGTACCATATTGAAAGCTGTCTTCTGGATCAGTGCTATGCTGTGTCAGTAATTCTACAGTACTCCAATCTTTACAATGAACGGCAAGCTGTAACGCAGTCATTCCGTCATCATCCTGTCTGGCTGTTCTAACTCGCAAGTTGGCTTCTTGCGCCAGCTTAGCGATTTCTTCTTGTCTATTTCTAAGAATTGCCAAATGTAAAAGACTTATATCTCTGCTGCCGTCTTCATTGCTTATTAACCATTGAGTCTTTGGGTGTACTGTATTGAGTATTTTGTGTGCCAGTTCAACCTGACCCGCAGTGCGAGCACGAATAATGACTTCTGCCAATTGCTGAGGATCATCAGGAGTATTGAACTCATTCAGTAAGGCATCCACCAAATACCATTTTTGACTCATTGCAGCGAGGAGAATAGGACTGCTTTCACGAAGTGTAGCCTGATTACAATTTTGTTTTACAACACCCAACTCATGAAGTGTTTGAATTTGCTGTATTGCTTCTGCCTGCGCTTCCAGATCGTCGCTATCAGTTGCATCGGCAACGGCACAATGCAGAATAGTCCACCCCCTCTCCTGCTCTGAGCGTGATACATTGTCAATTTTTAAAAGATTAATCGCCAATTCCATATTCCCGGTTCGGGCTGCAAGAATTGCCTCACGTCCCAAAAACTTCGCGTCATCCTCGCTAATTGGGGCAACGTTTAACAAAGCTCGGACTTTATCCATTCCATTCTTGAAGCGAAATAAACAATAGGCGTTTGATTTTCTGAATTTTTCTGGCTGAGTTCTGTTTTATCAACCAGACCGTGCAGCATAATCTGCAACTCTTCAATTGTTTGTGCGTCAAATAAACTCATTAATTTCTCCGCTAAATAGAAACGCTTGTTTATCTCTCAAGGAATGGGCAAGAGACTATTTTGTGCCTCATTTTTACACACAGCCAATATTTAATCAACACAGAGTCAATTTATTAGAACCCTTAATCCGCTACGCGCCTTGTCCTAGGCATCCACAAGCTTCTCAATCAAGAGCTAATATCTTTAATAATTTGGCTGGACTCCATGGTTAAATAGATGCGATAGCCCTCTGATCCGACTCTAGTTCAAGCATTTCCTGGATGCCTCGGACAAGCCGAGGCACGTAGGGGAGAGAGGGTATGAATTAATTGCTAGGAAGACTCAGATCTATCTATACCCAAATCTCAAAGAGTGTTATGGTTTTAGCATGTAGTTTATGGATGAAGTTTTCACAAGGAGTGAATGTGTTTTCTCAAGCTGCAAGGAGTGACTCCGACATTTCAGATACACGCCAGCAACAGACTAACAACATCGTGCTCATTACCTTCTGGAGCCAGTTTGCTGTCTATGCTTTAAACACAATTCTGATTTTATTTCTTACCCGCCCCTTCCTGGAACATGGCCTGGGATACAGCCACGCCCAGGCTTATGCCTTTATCGGAGTATCACAGGCTACGGGTTATCTGATGCCTATATTAGGCGGCTTTATGGCGGATCAGGTATTAGGGATCAGGCGCTCTATTTTATTAGGTGGTTTTTTACTTGCCTTAGCCTATTTATTTGTAATGCTTAGCGGATACTCACTTAACGAACATGGTGATAAGCTCTTTATCATGGCTTATGCCCTAATACCAGTGACCAACTCCTTATTGATGGGCACTGCTTCAAGCATGGTTTCTCATATTTACAGCGATAATGCCATTAAGGCCAAATCGGCAATGACCTATTACTATATGGCAATCAATGTCGGCGCCTTGCTGGCAACCATGATTGCGCCTGCACTGCTGGATAGCCGCTATGGGCCCTTGTCGGTACTCACACTCGCCTTCGCTGGAAAATCGATTGCTGCATTGAATTTTGCTAAAAAGTACAGGCTCTATGATAACGTGATTTATGGTCAGGACGCCAAACCCTTCAGCCGAAAAATGGCGGGACGATTAGCAGCCTATATCGCGGGTATCTATTTATTCACCCTCTTTGCTTATTCGCATGTTCAATTATCAATAATTCTGATAAGTATCGGCTGCGGCTTAGGCATTCTGTGGTTTTTAATCAAGACCTTGAAATTGTCTTCTACTGCGCGCATAAAACAAATGGTCGCCGTTTTGCTGATTATAGAAGCAATCATATTTTTTGTAATTTACAATCAGATGAACAGCACGCTGGTACTTTTCGCCAAGAGTAATTCTGATCTTCAGCTGCTGGGCCTTAAAATATCGCCTGCTCATTATCAAATACTTAATCCCCTGCTGATCATTTTACTGGGCACTCAGCTCCCGCGTTTTTACCGCCGCATTCCGCGATTTACAATCCCCTATCAATTTGCCAGCGGAACCATACTTGCTGGAATCGCGCTGTTAATTATGGCATTGGCAGGTAGCGTGTCCTCTAATGGGCTTGTAAATGGTAATTTTATTGGTTTGACTTATGTTCTTATCACATTAGCAGAGCTTTGGGTAAGCGCTATTGGACTTAGTATGATCGGACTCTATTGTGACAGCAAGGATCTGGCATTTGCGATGGGCGTCTGGTATCTGGCCAGTTCGCTGTCAAATACCATTGCAGGAAAACTGGCAGGTTTTGTTGCAGTGCCTAAGGATATCCTGGCAATCGACTCACTGCCCATTTATCAAAACTACTATCTCGGCTTTGGAATATCCGCCATTATTTTTGGATTAGTCATGTGGTTCCTGGCGCATCTGATCCAGGGAAATTTAAAGCGGCGTAATATTGAATTGCTGTGATTTTTGTTTTTAATCAAAATCTCAAAGACAGGCAACTCAAACCACCATCCAGCTTGCGGAATTCACTGCAGTCGATTTCCACAAGCTTGTAACCAAGACTTTTTAAGCGGAGATTAATCATTGAAAATCCGCTGGGTATTAGTACATAGTCGTTCACTACAATGCAATTAGCGGCATAGGCCTCGGAGGGGTCAATAATAATTTGCTTTAAAGACTCCCACTCCGGGTGATTTATTAACTCCCCACTGACTAATAAATTGCCCTTGCCCAGATAGGATACCCCGGTTTTCAGATGTAAAAACTCGGTTAAGGGAATGACTGAAGCAGTGTAGCCATGATTGTGTAAGAGGCTAATTAATTGCCTGGCCCCTTCCATATTGGTCCGCTTCGATAATCCAATATAGAAATGATCTTCAACTCTAAGCACATCACCGGCATCCAATGTTCCCGGAGCCTGAATTTTAACAATATTGGCAGCGTAAAAGCGGCGGATACTCTCTTCGAGAAGACTAACCTCCCCTTGCCGACTCTCGGCTCCGGGCCTCGCCAACACAGCGATACGTTCGGTTAATAACGCAGGATCTTCCACAAAGCAGGAATCAGGAAATCCCTCTTCAGGAGGTAAAACCAGCACTTCAACACCGCAGTTTTCGAGTGCATTGATATATTGCTGATGCTGAAGAAGTGCCAGATGGTAATCAGGAAGGCCTAAATCTGCGCTTGAAATACCTTGAACCATCGATTTGGCAGGAGTGCGAACAATTGCTCGTCTGAACATGGAAGTCCCTTTCTTGTGATAAATCTATAATCCCAGGTTATCTTTTTTAAACACGCGATCTGCGCGATAACTGGAGCGAACCATAGGACCCGAGGCGACTTCAAAAAACCCTTTAGCCAGCCCAATTTCTCGAAACTCTAAAAATTTTTCAGGAGTAACGTATCGAATAACAGGCAAATGGTTTTTGGTGGGTTGCAGATATTGCCCCAAAGTCAGGATATCGACATTTTGTGCCCGTAAATCATCCATCGCTTGAATGATTTCCTCATCGGTTTCCCCTAAACCCAGCATGAGACTGGTTTTGGTCAGCACATCGGGTCGATAGCGCTTTGCAAAAGCAAGCACATCCAGAGTCTGCCAGTAGCCCGCACGAATATCACGTACCGGATGAGTTAAGCGCTCTACCGTTTCAACATTCTGCGCGAACACATCCACACCACTGTCCAGCAGTATGGCGACATGCTCTTCGACCCCCTGAAAATCAGGGGTAAGTGCTTCTACCTTCGTTCTGGGGCAACGCTGTTTAATGGCGCGGATAGTGTCCGCGTAATGTCTGGCTCCGCCATCAGGAAGATCGTCACGATCTACAGAGGTCAAAACAACATAATCCAGATTCATCAGTGCGACGGTATTGGCTGAATTTTCAGGCTCCTGAGCATCAAGCCAGCCACGCGGGTTCCCCGTATCCACAGAACAAAAACGACAGGCGCGGGTACAAACAGCTCCCATGAGCATGATAGTAGCCGTTCCATGAGACCAGCATTCCGCAATATTAGGACACTTGGCTTCTTCGCAGACAGTTGCTAAACGGTGTTTTTCAACCTGTTGTTTTACCTGATGGTAGGCAGGACTGGTATTATTAACAATTCGAAGCCATTTGGGTTTAGGTAACCGGGGCGCTTCCTCTCCAGCCGATTTGATGCCGTCTTTAATTGCGACGATACCTTGAGAGGTTTTGTATTTTTTGCCGCTCTCTATAACAACAGGAATATCCTTCAGTTTACTCATACCACCGCTACCTGAAAATTAAATCTTCTGATAATCCCAAATCACCAGGCGCAGATCAAGTGAATTTTTGCTTTCCAGCAAATATCAAACGCTTTATAAAAACTGCCGGCTATTCCTGGCTATTTCTTTTCTTTATAAATTCACGTAATAATCTGGCGTGAGAACCATCACAAAATGGAGGATCTTTTGTTTCTTTACAATGACAAAAGTACACTGTATCCGTAAGCGGCGCCTGGTAGAGCACTCTTTCCTTACAATCCCCTTTATCACAAAATGGTGGCGTCTTTGTTTCCTTGCAACCACACCATTCATATGTCTGCCCCTCTTCTACATCCCAGGCAATGGGGAAATAAGGAGGAGGCCCTGCATCTTCAGCATCCATTTAGCGCACTCTATAGTATTTTAAGATTTGGGCCACAATAACTGCCAATACTACTACAGCCAGCATATAAACTGCACTCGCTATGATATAAGGATAGACAATCAGGGTAATACCGACCAGCGATAAGAAGGAATAAGCAAAATATTTAATAAATTGCTCATAACGTAAAGCACGCTTCATGCGGGTTACTCCATACATAAAAATTGTGGAAAGCCCCAGGAAAAACAGATAAAGGAAGTTATAAAGAACAAGCAGTAACTGTTGCTTAATGCTATCGTATCCTTGTGCTCCGAGCCATTGTTTAAAAATCAAACCGATATTGGGAGAACATCCCAGTTGATAGACTTGCGCCACTAAAGCGGTGAAAAACACCACCCCGAACAAAGCAAGGGCTTCAATTGATTTATTCGTATATTTATAATACGCAAACCCGATTAACGCTCCACCCACTAATATCACGGGAATCCTTAACCAGGGTAACAGGCTATAAAAATGGAGGATATGGCTCTGCTGAATAAAATGCACCACTCCGGCAGTCAATAAAAATAATCCGGCAATTGTTAATCTCTGATAGGTATCTTTACTTGCTACCATGAATGCAAACAATAGCATCACCAGAATGGAGGCACAGGGATTTAAGGCATCAATTGCAGCCATTAAGGGAATCAATGTGCGGGGTGAAGACGATGCACCCTGCTCGATACTGGCTTCCATCATACTGGTGGTCGCCATAGTCCCCAGAATTGAAGAGGTGTTTTTAGTCAGCTGGCCCCGCTTTTCAATCTGTTGTCGGCAAAGCTCCAAACCCTGCATAATCGCTTTTCCGCTGTTAGCCGCTTCGTTAAATCCAACCCATTTTGAATTACAGAAGAAAACCGCTGGTACGGAAAAGTCAGTTGAATCCTGCTGATTGAGGTATTGATTGAAAAGCTCAAGAGATGCTTTGTCTCGATCAATATAATGTCGCTCCACCTTCAACCATTTGTTTTGGGGCTCAATTGATTTGAAGTAGGCATCTTCTTTCTGACAATGAGGACAGGTGGAAGACAAAAAGAGGTCGACCTTGATTGTCACCTTATTATTCGCATCCAGTTCGTACCACTGGCTATCGCTATCTTTGGCCCATGCAAGTGTAATAAAAAAGGAGAAGATGAAGCTGAGTATCCACTGACAGTGCTTAGGCATTGGCTCTTCCATTATCAATTAAAGGTTACTGTATTAACAGTGCCTTAAAAGTGTAATGGAGAGAAGTTTGAGTTTCAATTAATACGTATGAATATAATTTTCCAGGTGCTCAATAGTTCTTGCTTTATCTTCGAGCAAGTGAAATAGCAAATCACCAATTGACAAAATAGCGGTCAGTTCACCATTTTCGGTGATTAACACATGCCTTCGCTTGGTTTCTGTGATCACTTCCATCGCTTTTTCGATCGGATCATTAACAGTAAGGATACTCACGTTTTTCCAGGCGACATCAATCGCAGGCGTTTTATCAGGAGGCAAATTTCTAAACAGACATTCGCGGATAATATCGCGCTCACTCACCAGACCCAGCAGACTTTGATCATCGCGAACCACCAAAGCACCAATATCCCCTGTGGTCATCATGTCCACACACTGTGTCACCGTTAAATCCGGTTTAATAAATATAATTTCTCGTCTCGGATGCGGCAAAGCCGAGTATATAAGATGAGCCATAGCAAACTCCCTGCAGAACCTTATTAAGGGGGCATATGTTCAAATATAGCACAGGAAATTATGGTTTTTTTTAAATTAGTGAAACTTTAGATTAGGGCAGCCTGATTGGCTTGCAATAAAGCTACCCTTAAACAGGAGCAATTTTGGATTAGCTAACCACTCGCCATGAACCATCGGCTTGACGGCATGCTCTGCCGTAAATTTCCTGTGTTTTGCCGCCAATTAAAGCGCGGGTTGTATATTCACGACAAGGTTGGGAGTTTGTGTAATAGGTTTTCTGCGGGGTAACGGTGTAAGTGTTACCGCTGTCAGGATTACGCCATACCACTGCTTTTCCGCTCGGAGAACTTTCCAGAGCACGTTGCATTTCAAGACGATCAAGCCTATCCATAGTACGGCCAATATTCCCGCCCAAATAAGCACCTAACAAAGCACCGCCTGCAGCTGCTGCGACCTTACCTGAACCACCGCCAAACTGGCTGCCGATCAGTCCGCCCACTACACCGCCGGTCACTGTGCCTACACCTTCATTTGTGACTTGAGCACAGCCTGAAAGCAGGACAGATAAAGATAATGAGGCTAACATAATTTTTTTCATGTATTCACCTTTGATAGGTTGTAAAAACGATGGCCATTTTACCCTAGATTCGTCCATAGGTCTATTTGTTTCCGATTTGTTACAGCTTATCCCTTCGCACCCGCGGCGAAAGCTGGCAAATTAGCTCATAGGGAATAGTTCCGGCTGCATCGGCAATGGTTTCAACCGGAATATGGATCCCCCATAATTCCACAGCGTCACCAACGGCCGCCTCTGGTACATGGGTTAAATCAACCGTCAACATATCCATCGATACACGTCCAACGATCGGTGCCTGATAACCATTGATCCAAACCGGAGTGTTAGCGGCAATGTGGCGAGGATATCCATCCCCGTAACCGACGGCCACCACACCGATCACAGAAGGCTTTGCAGTTTCCCACTCCCCGCCATAGCCTACCCGCACGCCTGCTGGGTAATGCTGGACGGCGGTGAGGGAAGACAGAAAACGCATCACCGGTATCAGCCCCAACTCCTGCCCCGAGGAATGTTTGAACGGAGAAATACCGTAAAGCATGATGCCTGGCCGCACGACCTCTGCGTGACTATCAGGTAAAGAGAGAATCGCTGCTGAATTGCCAATGCTTTTTACCAGTGGAAATTCAGGCAAACGCAAATCAAAAAATCGCCCTAATTGCTCCTGGTTCGCTGGATTATTTAACTCATCGGCACAGGCAAGATGGGTTATAAGACCAATTTCTCGATCAATCCAGGGGCAGGCGTGCAAAGCATTTAATACGCCATACACATCGCCCATTGCAAAACCCAGACGATGCATTCCGGTATTGACTTTTACCCATACACGCACTGGTTTGGGCAGCGCCTGAGCCAGCAACCATTCCAACTGATAAGGCTGGTGTATAACCACCTGCAAATTATGCTCAACCACCAGCGCCAGCTCATCCTGATTAAAAAAACCCTGAAATAAAATACAATCGGTACAGGCACCTAACGCCTTAATCGCTAAAGCTTCTTCAATGCAAGCCACTCCAAAACCATCCACATGGCCCTCAAGCACAGGAATGACCGATGGCAGCCCGCAACCATAGGCATTCGCTTTCACCATTGCGATAATTTGTCTGCCCGGAGCATGACGTTTGACTTGCTGTACATTATGCAGCAGGGCTGTCGCATCAATTTGAACTTTTGTCGGCCTTGTCACTAGTCCATCCCCTGATAACCGGTATACGCCAGATCTTCAAAGCGAGTGTATTTACCAAGAAAGGCTACTCTCACCTTACCAATTGGACCGTTTCTCTGCTTGGCGATAATAATTTCGGCCGTTCCTTTATCCGGACTGTCTTCGTTGTAAACCTCATCCCGATAAATGAAACAGATTAAATCCGCATCCTGCTCAATCGCACCCGACTCCCGCAAGTCAGACATAACCGGACGTTTATCCTGACGCTGCTCAAGGCTTCGGTTTAACTGGGATAATGCAATAACCGGCACATTCAATTCTTTTGCCAGGGCTTTTAAGCTTCGCGAAATTTCTGAAATTTCTGCTGTTCTGTTTTCCGCCTTGAATCCAGGCACTTTCATCAACTGAAGATAATCCACAACAATTAATCCAAGCTGGCCATGCTCTTTCGCCAGGCGTCTTGCTCTCGCTCTCATTTCGGAAGGGCTAAGCGCCGCCGTATCATCGATAAACAAGGGGGCTTCAGATAGTAAGTGAACTGCGGAGGTCACTCGCGGCCAATCATCCTCCTCCAGTTTTCCGGTCCGGATTCGATGCTGATCAATTCGGCCAAGCGAGGACATCATCCTCATAGCCAGTGAATCCGAGGGCATTTCCATTGAAAACACCAGAACATTTTTCTTTCCCTGGATTGCGATATTTTCAGCCATATTCATAACCAGAGTGGTTTTACCCATGGAAGGTCGTCCCGCAACAATGATCAGATCAGAAGGCTGAAGACCGGATGTCATTTCATCCAGATCGCTCAAACCAGTTGCCATCCCGGTGATTGCATCGCCGTTGTGATAAAGCGCATCAATTTTTTCAATCGCTTTGGTAATGATCGTTTTAATGCTCTCTGGTCCGCCATTGCCCCCTGTCTGCTCAGCAATAGCGAACACCCTGGTCTCAGCCAGATCCAGAAGTTCACTGACTTCACGACCAACGGGATTGTAAGCAGAGTCCGCTATTTCACCGGCGATATTAATCAATTGTCTTTGAACTGACTTCTCTCTGACAATATCAGCATAGGCGGAGATATTGGCCACGCTGGGCGTATTATTGGCTAATTCAAAAAGATAGGTTTCACCGCCTGCATTATCCAGTTCATTTCGGGATTTTAAATTATCGAGCAAGGTAACTACATCAAAAGGCTGTTCGCGTTTGGAGAGATCAACAATGCTGCGAAATAAAATTCGATGTTCGGAACGGTAGAAATCTTCTTCACATAATTTGGTACTGACCTTATCCCAGGCCTGATTATCGAGCATCAGTCCACCAATAATAGACTGCTCAGCCTCTGCTGAGTGCGGCGGCCTCTTCAAGGTATCGACAGGAGGAGTATTTTTGCGAGATTTTGCCTCAAGCATATCAAAACCTGATAATAAAAACCCCTATTGTAATCCCCAAAATAAAAAAAGGCACACAATTGTGTGCCTTTTATGCAAAAAAGTTCAGGGTTATCTGACCCAAACCTGAGTGCGTCCCAAAGCAGAAACCCCTACATAACCACGAACATAGAGTTTATTGCCTTGTAATGTCATTTTGGCACGATATACTTTTCCAGATTTGGGATCAAGAATCGAACCACCACTCCACTCACCATTACCCTGATCTTTTAAGCCCCATACAAAGGTCAAACCTTTAATGGGTTTTCCTTTAAATCCACCTGGGCATTTTGAGCAAATACCAGTATCACCTGCTTGTGGATACACTTTAATGATGGTGCCGCTTAATGTTCCACCAGAAACATTAATCCGCACAACTGCTCTCTTTTGGCCTGTCGCATCATCAATAGTTGTCCAGGTTCCTGCGGGTGATGCACCGGCAAAGGCAAGAGGAGCGAGCAGGGTTAATAAGGCAGATGTAAGCAACACTTTCCATTGTTTCATTTGGGATTTCTCCTTAGGTTCTGACATAAAAAGCATAGGCCATGATTTGTCAGTTTTCAATTATTGTTTGAAAAATCAATTTTCAAACGATTCACTCTTCTGCCAAAGGGGCAAAAAATTGCTCAATATCGTTTACGGTAAGATGCTGTAGAGAACCTGTCTGCTCTCCCAAAACCCCTTCAATCAGCTGTTTTTTCTTTTCCTGCATGGCCAAAATCACTTCCTCAACTGTGCCGGCGGAAATCAGCTTGTAAACAAAAACCGGATTTTTCTGACCTATACGATGACTTCGATCGGTAGCCTGCTCCTCAGCTGCCGGATTCCACCAGGGATCATAGTGGATAACCGTATCCGCGCGCGTCAGATTTAAACCGGTTCCTCCCGCCTTCAAACTAATGAGAAACAAGGGAATGTTACCTTCCTGAAACGTGTTGACCAACTGATGACGATTGACCGTTTGTCCGGTTAATTTCAAATACTGAAGTTGATTGGCTTTGAGCCTTTCCTCAATTAACTCAAGCATTGATGTGAATTGGGAAAAAATTAAAATACGTCGCCCTTCCTCGATTAGATTGACCACCAAATTCATCAGAACATCCAGTTTGGCGGAAGTTCCATGCGCAATTTTTGCCTCAGGAATCGATAACAAACGCGGATCACAGCAAACCTGACGCAGTTTCAATAAAGCATCCAGCAATACGATATGGCTTTTTCCCATTCCCTGACGAGCAATGGCTTCCCTGACTTTCTGCTCCATCGTAATACGAATGGCCTCATATAAATCCCGCTGAGCATCTGCCAGTTCAATTAACTGCACTACTTCAGTTTTGTCAGGTAATTCACGAGCAACCTGATTTTTACTGCGGCGCAGCATGAAGGGCTGTACACGATTAGCCAGCAAGATTCTGCGCTCCTGGTCCGCATTCTTTTCAATAGGAATTTTAAAAAATCGACGAAACTGACGAGCATCCCCCAATAATCCTGGCATCAGAAAATGAAACAGCGACCATAATTCACCCAAATGATTCTCCAGTGGAGTACCGGATAAACAAAGTCTATGCCGGGCTTGAATTTGCTGAATAATCTGAGTCGTCTTGGTTTTAGCGTTCTTGATAAATTGAGCTTCATCAAGAATCAGATAATAAAAAGGATAATTGACGAAACGTGCTTTATCCCGTTGAATTAAACCGTAAGTGGAAACGATGACATCGTATTGATCAAATTCGTCCTGATGTCGGTTGGACCCATGAAACACCAGAACTTTAAGTTCCGGGGTAAACCGTTTGGCTTCTGCTTCCCAGTTGCCCATCAGACTGGTTGGCGCCACGATCAGACTGGCGTGCTGCAACCGTCCCTGCTCTTTCTCCAGCTGCAAATGAGCCAGAGTCTGCACTGTTTTACCAAGCCCCATATCATCAGCCAAAATCCCGCCAAATCGGGATTCCCGCAAAAACTGCAGCCAGCTTAAGCCTTCTGCCTGATAATCCCGAAGCTGGGCATTCAAGCCTTCAGGAGGTGATATTTCAGGAATCGACTGCGGACCCAGTAACTGAGTCAGCTGGGAACGAAGCTGCTCTCCCCCCTTCCAGCGCAAAGCTGTGGCGGCCAGCGCCAGCTCTGTTTCCTGCATCAGGATTAGCTGGTAGCGTTTTATCTGCAACTGATTCTGGTTGTCTATAAATCGGGAACCATATTGCATAATAAAGCGAATAAGCGGCTTAATTCTTCCCATTGGCAACTGAAGTTTCTTTCCTTGGGCCAGAGGGAGTCTTATCAGACGCTCATCCGGGATGTTCTCAAGTTCACTGAGATTTAAGCCGGAAATTAATTCGACAACCAGGGGCACAATATTAACTGACTTGCCTTCAACCAGAATACCCAACTGGTAGGAAAAAAAATCTTCTCCTGATTCCTGTAATTCAGAATACCACTCGACATCATCAGCTGAAACCAGTTCTTCATAAACAAAATGCCTGAACTCTACTGTCCAGCCTTTTGACTTTAACAGGGGAATCACCTGGGTGAACAAACGTCCTAAATCCTGCTCTGACTGGAAATGAACTAAAATATTGCTGATTTCAAGCGCCTGCTCGCAATTTAATTTTTCCCAAACGCTCGCATGACGAGTGGGCAATATCTGACTGATTTCCTGAGTATATTGTTTTTCCTGCAACAGATTTCTTGAAAGGTCTATCAGTTTGCCGGAATCCTCATAGATTAAACTGGTATTGGTCGCGCTGCCATGAACCCTGAGCGCATTGTCGTATTCAAAGAAGATTTCCCTGATAAACAGAAAATGGGAACCCTCCTCTGATAAACTCGTTGAGTCCGTGCTTCGCGGCATATCTAATGGAAGCGCATCAAACTGGATGACAGGTTTTGGGGTACCCTTTCTCTGAATGCGTTCAGCAAAAGCAAGGGGGGCTGGCAGCATGGGAGTAAACTGATGTCTTATTTCATCTATCCTGTTGACTTCATCCATGGCAAGCGGCCCAATCTCGAGAATAGTTTTTAGCTGGCTTGGTTGATAGGGAGTATGTAAGACACCCAGCTCGGCTTCTGCATTCAAAAAATACCAGGGCTTGTCGAGCAGCAACGGGGATAACAAATGAGCGTTTTTGTCCTCCATTACCAGATGCTGCTGTCCCTGTTGATTTAAATGCCAACGCAAAAGCAGCTCCCGCGGCTCACCCAGGCTTAACGATTGAGTGAGAGTCTCCTGAAACAGATAGGCGCGGTTAGTCCGCAGGATCTGCTCAAGGAGTTCGCTATTTCGCAGCGAAAGTTTGTCAAATGAGCCTGCAATGGTGGATTTCGACAGCAAAGTATTGATGATATTTTCATCCTCTGCCCTGCAATATTGTTTTTTGCTTTGGGTAAAACTGTTAAATACAGTGAATTTACCATAGGTTCCATGTCGTTTCAGGCGTTTGGCTAAAGCCAGATGGATTAAAACACGATGATCCCATTGCTTTTTTTGTATCTCAAGAAGATACAAAATGTCATGGGTGTATGAGCGAGGCTTACTATCAACCTCCTGGGCTCTGATAGTTTGAAGCCAACTGGAAAGTGATTGTTCTTTCTGTCCATTGACCGGGGGGGCCGAAATTTTCAGATTTTCTTTAATTTGCAAGGCAAAAAAGCTGGCAGCAGCATGTTTGCAATTATTGGCTTGTGCACAATTGCAACGAGCAGGCTTATTGGGCCAGGCCTTTAAATCAGCATACACATCATATATCTGACCGCTTTTTCCTTTAACCCGGGCTTTTAGCAAACCATCGCTGAGCCGAATATTCAGAACATAATTTTTTTGCTGATATTCTTCGCCTTGCATTAGCACGGCAGGAGAAAAAATTTCAGCCATCCGTGATAAAGCATCTTTCAGCATAATTGGGTATACTTAGGAGTAAACGTTAAATTATAGCAAATAGATTCACAGCTGAATATCTATCCCATTAACTTATTTAATATGTACATCAATGAACAATTCCATAACAATACTGATGGCGCAAATTAATCCAACGGTGGGTTCTATCGCCGCTAACGCCAAAAAAATAATAGCTATTCTTGAGAAGCATCAGGACAGTCATGATCTGATTCTTTTTCCTGAATTGTGCCTGACAGGCTATCCCCCGGAAGATTTACTCTTGAGACCCGCCTTTCTCGAGGAAATTAATCAGGCGGTCAGTGAAATTTCAAAACAGGTAACTGACTGCCATGTGATTTTTGGTTTTCCCAGTCTAATCGATAACTATTGCTACAATTCCGCAGGGGTTTTTTATCAGGGTAAACAAAAAGCGCTTTATCATAAACAAATATTGCCTAATTACGGCGTATTCGATGAAAAGCGCTATTTCAAAGCAGGCCCATCTCAACGCTGTCTTATTGAAATCAGAGATTACCGGTTCGGTTTATGTATTTGTGAAGATTTATGGCAGCCAGGCCCGGTTGAGCAATTAGTTGATAGCGAAATTGATGCGCTTCTGTGCATTAATGCCTCCCCTTTTGATTATAGCAAGCAGGAAAAGCGTGAAAAGTTACTGAGCAGCCATGTTCAGCATGGCTTTCCCATTTTCTATGTGAATCTGGTCGGCGGCCAGGATGAACTTGTTTTTGATGGTCAATCCCTTGTGATGGGTACGGATGGCTCTACCTGCGTGCGTCTTCCCGCCTTTCTCGAAACAGTAAGTACCGTTGAGTTTTCAAAGCAACAAATTAAAGGTGAACTTAACCCGCTGCAAGCGAAAGAAGAGCAAATTTATAATGCTTTAAAACTGGGCACAAAGGACTATATTGAAAAAAATGGTTTCCCTGGTGTTTTGCTTGGTCTTTCTGGCGGAATCGATTCCGCACTGACGCTGGCTATTGCTGTAGACGCATTGGGCGCTGACCGGGTCACTGCACTTCTGATGCCTTCTCGTTACACGGCAGACATGAGTAATCAGGATGCCTTAATTCAATTGCAGGCTATGAAGGTCAAAGGTGAAACACTTTCCATTGAACCTGTATTTAACAGCTTCCTGCAAACGCTAGACCCCTTGTTTGCTAATAAGCCGAAAGACACGACAGAAGAAAACATTCAGGCCAGAATTCGGGGCGTTCTGTTAATGGCTTTGTCTAACAAAACCGGCAATATGGTATTAACCACCAGCAATAAAAGTGAAAGCGCCGTGGGTTACGCCACACTTTATGGCGACATGGCAGGTGGATTTTCAGTTTTGAAAGATGTATTAAAAACTCAGGTCTATGATTTGGCACGTTACCGCAACAGTATTTCTCCGGTAATACCTCAGCGTGTTCTGGAAAGAGCGCCATCAGCGGAGCTAGCGCCTAATCAGACCGATCAGGACAGCTTGCCTGATTATCCCACCCTGGATGGAATCATTCAGGGCTATATGGAGAATAATTTGTCGGCTGCCGATCTGATACAACAAGGTTATCCAGAAGCGGATGTACGCAGAGTGATTCGTCTTATCAAAAGAAATGAGTACAAAAGACGACAGGCAGCACCAGGAGTCAAAGTGAGCATTCGCTCCTTTGGCCGAGACTGGCGCTATCCGATTACCTCAGGATATTAAATATACATGGCTTTGCCAGCAATCTAGTGCCCCGGACATAAGCCCGAGGCACGCAGAGGGATAAATGAGGCTAACAGGTTCTTTCTATTTTCGAATTATTGTCAGCATTTTCGTCCTCTGAACCAGGAGCTTTCTCGCCTTTAGATAATAGAAAATTAAACTGGGATACTCTTGCCGGCTTCAGCTTTTCTGAAGGTGGCGGTGGCGGAGGTGGCGGTGGAGCTAATTTTATTGCTTCATCTGGTTTAGAGGATTCTATAGAAACGGTTATAACCTCATTGGACTCAAGAGATTGCTCAGATACATCTGAACTTGCAGCCTGTTCTTTTTTAAACAAGCCGAAGTTAATCTTGGAAACTCTTGCCGGATCCAGCTTTTTTGGAAGGGATGGCGGTCGAGTCATTGTTGCTGCCTCATCGTACTGAGAAACCTCATCAGGAACTGCGGCTTCCTGCTTGATTTCAGCGGAAGTTCCAGCTTGTTTTGACTTGTTTAAAAACCATTTTTCAACCTCCAGATAGTCTTCCCGCTTTAAAGCCTTTTTGACAGATACTTTCGCTAGAAGCAGTTCAAAATTATCCTGCTCTTCCTTTGTAACCACATGATCACTTGTTTGCCAGGATTCAAGAGTCTCTTTGATATCGGGATAAGTCGACCAGTCCACAGGAAAACAACGGTTGAAAGTATCGAAGTAAAATAACTTCCAATCTGCTTTCGATAAAACGAAAGAACAAATTGGAAACTCCGTGTAAATGCTATTTTCTTCTCCGATAAATTGATCCATTAATTTACAAGAACTGGTTTTAGCGGCATTGGCAACTTTGCGTGACTTGTCTGCCTTGCTATCGACAACCGTGGATTCATTCGTTGAACTTACTACACCCTTCAATGCTTCAGGCGAATGTCTTAGATTGCGAATTTGATTTTCCAGTATCGATTGCACAGTTTTGCTTTTACTCGCCTCAACTAAACGACGAATCTTGACTGCTTGCAAAAACACTTTAATTTTCTGAGGATCGGAGGCGCTTGAATCACTCTCTTTTTTTAAACAATCTTCCAGGAGAGGATGTTGTGCCAAAGGAACACTATGCGGTTCTAATGCCAATGTATCGTACCAGTCAATTGCAGCCTCAGAAGTCAGTTTTTTACCAATAATACTCCCAATGGTTTGCAGTTGATTGCTGGATAACTTAGCGATTAGCAAGCCTTTTTTAAAGGTGCTTGAATCACCGGGATTTAATGCTTCAATCAGGGTTGAAGCCGCAGGATACTCTTGTAAAGACTCACCCCGACGATGATACAGCAGTTTTCCTGAGCCCGTAATGATGCAGGCGGTATGAAGTCTTTGTAAAAATTGCTCCGTTACCGAGGCCTCATCCGGAAAAAAGTACAATGGGATACCATTATGAAAAACATAGGTGGTCGATAAATTTTTTGTATCGGTAAGATCTGGATTAGTCTGTAAATTAATTTTCTCCAGTTGTTCCTGAACCAACCGGTTCACTGCCATTTTCAAATGATAAAATTTGGAAGTATTCATTGGAGGAATTTCGGCCACTCTGGGTCCTGTAATTTCTCTCAGCATTTCATTAGTCAATGCCCGATAGCTGGCGTGTCCCTGGTTATCATAAGAGCTGAGCTGCCACTTGGCAGGAATCAGCACCGTATGTCTTTTCTTAATAGCCGTAAATTCCAGCAAATTATTTAAAATTTCCTTCTGTGGATCTTCAGGTAAATTGTCTTGCTCCAGTGCCGTGCATAATAATTCCCAGTTGCTGTCTGAATTAAAATCTTTCCTGGTAATAACCGCTTTCATCATAGGCACTTCAGGAATAAAATTGGTCACTGATTCTAGGATATCTTTCTCCGATCGATGCAGCTCATCGAGAAGTACCCGGCTTTTTTCTTTAGGCTCCAGGTTAATTCGCTCAAGAGCGTTCCCTTTTATTACAAGTTCACTCTTTAATCTTTCCAGTCCATTTTTTATAAATTCCAATCGTTTTATTTCAAGCCTGCCGTCCGGTTGGCGCTGCAAATAGAACAACCGGTTATCCGCTGTCAAAATGTAGGCGAAGTTTAAGTTTTCATACGCTGAATCTTCAGGAGTCGGTCTTGAGGATTGCAGAATCAGACAGCATTCACTGTTTTTTCTACTGACCGTATAGTGAATCGTGTCATTTTCAGCTTTCTTCAGATAAAGACAACGATACTCAGGCTTCAAATCAGCAGATTGAATACCCAGGGTATAGTTTTTAGCAGGTGTTGACTGTGCCAGACGTTTTAAACAGAAACTATGTTTATCAGGATGCTTACTGGCAAACTCCTTTGCCTCACCCTGCTCTTTAAACAGGTAAATGTTAATACTGTCATCCAGGCTTTGTTTGCAACACATGTTTATTTTATTATAAGCATCTCCGCGCTCAGGCACTTTTCCTTTTAGACTATTTAAAATATCGGAAAAATCTTTGGTGATTGGTAAGAAATTCAGAGAACCCTGCAGGTCCATCCAGAATAGTTGCCAGGTAGGGTCCGGTTTAATTACAAAGATATGATGTCCAGGATTTTTTAATTGATATTCCCGCGCTTTAATCAGAACCTCATCAGTGTTCTTAGCTGTATCCCAAAATACCATCACATCGGGTACTTGCGAAGAAGTGATCTCTTTCTTTTTCTCGAGTTCTTTTCGTGCTGCAGACGCTTTTTGCTCGGCCGCTTTTTTTATCTCCGTTGCACTTTCAATATACTCCTTTAAGCCCTTCCTTAAGGGAACGAGAACATGGTCTCGCAAATCATCATTACTTACATCCTGGTACTCATCATTTTTTGCCATGTAACAGCGAATGGCAGCAATAAGCAAACGGGTATTTGCAGAGTTTTTCTCCCAGGATCCTGTGCCAATGAATTTATAAAAATTTTCAAGATAAGAACTCATATCATTGAAAACTGCTGCCTCAGCTACCGCATTATCAAAATCCTTTTCTCTATCCTTTAATTTTCCCTTTGCCAGATATTCCTTTTTAGCTTCAAGCAAAATGCTGTCTAAGTTATGCGAAATGAAGGGTATTAATTTTTTTGCAAGCCTGTCAGGGTTCCTTTGTATGTCCTTTTTTTCCATTTTTGTTTTCATTTCTTTCCCTAAAATTTTCGATCATCCATCTAGCATCTTAACGCAATATATAATGATTACAAGGAGAACTTTCGTTCAGTTTGGTCTCTATTTTGAACAATCTGCCATTGAATTTAACCCGCTCAAGATTCAACTGATAAAGTTAATTGCTTACTACTTGCAAAATAAAAGTAAAGCGCTAACATGTGGTTGCTTCAAAACAATAATAACAAGGGAAGCCATGAGAACTGTATTATTTTCGGCCGCATTAATGGCCTCCGGCGCAGCCTGCGCAGCTGTTCCTATTGATGGCTGGTATGCAAGTGTATTTGGCGGTTTTACCAGTGTTCAGGACAACATCAGCGTCAGCAGTCAAGGCTGGCACCGCTCCAAAGCGGGCTATGACAATAATTATAATGTGGGAGGCCGCCTTGGCTATAAATGTACGCCTTTACGATACGAAGGCGAGCTCACATATCTGACCGCCGACCTCGATCATTTCTATATTGATGACATCCGCCAGACCGGTATTACCGGTGATACCAATGCGATTCTCGCTATGGCCAATGTGTATTATGACTTCCCAGACATGGTTCCCGGCATACAACCTTTCCTTGGAGTGGGCATTGGCTATGCCTATGTTAATGTCGATTTAAACAGCACAGGTCCCTTGGGCGTTACTCGTTATAGCGGCTCAAATAGTGTATTTGCCTATCAGGGAACTGGCGGTTTTACCTATAATTTCAGTGAGATCTACTCTGTTGACATCGCTTACCGCTACATTGGCACCCAAAGACCGGATGAACTTGGCAAAGTCTATCAGGCCCATCTTGGTACAGTCGGTGTGACTTACCGCTTTGACGGCTCCAGATATAAATAGTAAGGATTTCTCATGAATCATTTTTGTCGATTAAGTCTGGCTGGATTATTACTGTCTGGCAGTGCAGGATTTGCGGCCGTCAACCCTTTACCGGGTTGGTATGTAGGTTTGTTTGGCGGCGGCGGGTATACTCAGCCAATTAAATTCACTGTGGCACCCAATTTATTGCTAACTGGAACTTATCCCTATTATATCAGTCCGACTAATCTCGATCTTAGCTATAAAGGAATGGGGAACGCAGGTGGTCAGATAGGATACCGCTGCAGCAAATTTCGATTTGAAGGTGAGGTGGTATACAACTATAGCGGCTATAAAAAATTGCAGGTACAAAATGCTACTTTTGGAACCTATACAGTTCCCAGCTTCAGCAACAGCTATGTCTTTCATCTGAATGGTGAAACGTCGATGGTTTCCGGCCTGGTGAATGTTTACTATGACTTTTTTACACCTGATGGCGATGTCACCTGGATGCCTTACGTTGGATTAGGTATTGGCTATTCCTATATTGAAAATAACATCAAGTTTTATTATAACAATCAGCAGGTGTTTCCTGTCACTGGCTCAGAACTGGGCAAAGAGAATGGCTCTTCCTCTATTGCACAGGCCATTCTTGGGGTAAGTTATCTGCTGGATGACTTTACGTCTGTAGGTACTGATCTTCGTTTTATGCGAACCGGAAATGTCACACTGATTCCCAAAGGCCGTTTTGGCGTTGCCAATGCCGTCGAAGAGCGTATGACAATGGTCGCCTGGAATGTTAACTTCAATTTTACTTTTGACCAACCATCTAGCTGATATTGGGACAGGATTCATTATGCGCTATCTGATTGCTCCCTCCATTCTCTCCGCTGATATGACACGCCTCGGCGATGAAGTATCGGCTGTGCTTGATGCGGGAGCTGATCTCATACATTTTGATGTGATGGACAACCACTATGTTCCCAATTTGACGATTGGTCCTTTCATTTGCAAAAGTCTGAGCAAGCGTTTTCCGCAAGCCATTATTGATGTGCACCTGATGACCAATCCAGTCGATGAACTGATTAAACAGTTTGCAGATGCCGGAGCAAAACGCATCAGTATCCACCCTGATGGCACTATTCATCTGGATAGAAGTCTGCAACTGATCAAGGCATCAGGATGCGAGGCAGGCCTGGTATTAAATCCCGCCTGCTCGCCCGAAATCATTCAATGGTGCTTACATTACCTCGATTTCGTATTGGTTATGACGGTCAATCCCGGGTTTGCAGGTCAAAAATTAATTCATCCGGTTATTGAAAAAATCAGATGGATTAAATCCAACTATCCACTACTGCCTGTCTGTGTTGATGGCGGCGTGCAGGCAGAAAATATTGCTCTATTAGCCGAGGCCGGTGCTACCCAGTTTGTAGCAGGTTCTGCTATATTCTGTAGTAACGATTACAGAAGCACTATTGCCGCTATGCGACAACAATTGGCTACCGTCCAGTGACCTCCAGTTTATTGCATTAGCTTATCACACCCTTAACCTGTGGAAGACTATGAAAAAGTTTCTTTTTCTGATCATTAGCCTGTGCCTGCCTTTTGCGCTGCAAGCAGCCAGTGCTGGCGAAATCTATGTTCAACGCTTTATGAATTACATGGAATGGAGCCAGAATTTACCGCAGGAAGCAAGTCCTGAATTTCTGGTATTTATTGGAGATGATACCCCGCTGGCCAATCGTTTAAGAGAGAAGTGGTTATACCAGTTGGCCAGACAAAGGAACTGGACTGATTATACCAGCTATTACCGCCCCTCTTCTGATGTCAGTCTGCAATGTTTTGCTCGACTTGCTGACTATTTCCAGGGAAGAACCGAACTGGCTATGGAGGGCGCAAAACCTTTATGGTTAAAAGGAGATTCTCAACCGGGCGCCTGCAACCAGCTCTTTGATTTTCTTTTAAAAAGTGGTCAGTTTGATGAGCAATTGATTACGGAGCGTATTCGCCTGGCATTGGATAAACGAAATCTTGGTCTGGCGCGTTACTTATTAAAGCTTTATCAAAAACCCCGTCTTGAAGACGAACAATTACTTCTTGGTATTTCACAAAATCCATTACGTATTTCACAGCTGCAGCCGAAGGAATTGCATGACGCCTTCTATCTTTTCGGCTTGAAGCGTCTTGTATCCACCAACATGGAACAAGCCATTAAGATCTGGCAGCAACCTAAAACGCGAAAGATGTTATCAGACGCTCAGCAGCAATCCTTTCTTGTACAGCTGGTTATTTACAAGGCGATGCGAAATCATGAAGACACTGAGCAATGGTTTGCAAGAATCAAGCCTCCTTATTATAACGACGCCTTGCTTGACTGGGAAATCAGAGCCGCTTTGAAACAGCAAAATTGGCCTAAAGTGGAAAAATATATCCTTTTCTCCACTAATAAAGACAGCCCTTGCTGGCAATATTGGCTAGGCCGTGCGAAAGAAGGTCAAGGCAAAAAGACCGAAGCACAAAGCATTTTTCAAACCCTGGCTGAAACCAGAAACTATTATGGATTTTTAGCGAGCCTTCGCCTGAATAAAAAGCCAAGTTTTGTAAATGAAAAGATAGTGAGTGATCCGAATGTTTTAAAACCCTATCGAACAGTGATAATGGCAATTAAAAACCTGTATGCCAACAAACAGGTTTTGCAGGCCTCCAGAATGCTCAACGATTTTGTACTGGAGCTGCCCAGGGAGGACAAGATCGCATTGATTCACTGGGTCGCAACGGAATTACAATGGCATGGAAAGTCCGTCTATCTCAGCAATACCGATGAACTGAGCAATCAGCTTTCCCTGCGCTTTCCATTAGCCCATGAACCAGCTGTAACAGCCTATTCCAAAAACTATAACATTTCCAAGGAATTTATCTATGCCATTATCCGCCAGGAAAGCAGTTTTCGGGAGGATGTCGTGTCAATGGCGGGCGCACGCGGCTTAATGCAACTGATGCCGGAAACAGCCAAAATGGTGGCCAAGCAGGAAAAAATTTCTTATGGAGATAAAAACCAGCTATTCTCAAGTCAAAAAAATATCAATATTGGCGTTGCCTATCTAAAACAGTTGGCCAAGCGCTATCATGCCCATCCTGTTCTGATGGCTGCCGCCTATAATGCCGGCCCGCGGCAGGTCAATTACTGGATTAAAACACATCCTCCAAAGCAAATTGACATCTGGATAGAAACACTTCCCTGGCATGAGACCAGAAATTATCTGAAAAATGTCATAGCCTTTTATGCTGTTTATCAATTCAGAATGCAGCATAAACCAGATTTGAGTGATTTCATGCAGCCGATTAACTAAGCTAGGGGGTTGCTTTAAACCCCTCTCTCTAACTCTCTCCCTGAGGGAGAGAGGACATTAAGGAAACTTCCTTTAAAAGAAAATCCCCTCTCCCAAGCTGGGAGAGGGGTGTAGGGTGAGGGTTGATTCTAAAGTGGATTTAAAAAAGCACTCATCAATTATGCAAGGCCTTTTTCAACGCATGCGCTGAAGCAGAATATGCGAGCAAAGCGGCCTCATAATGAGATGGAAGAGCACAGAAATCATGCAAAATCCCTCCGAACTCAATAAATTGCGCTTCATTCCCCCCTTCGACCAGCTTTTCATAATAGCGCTTGGCATCATCATGAATAGGATCGCATTCAGCAGCAATCACTAAAGCGGGCGGCAGGTTTTTGAAATCAGTTTGAAACTGCGGATTCGCTTCAGGGTTCTTCTCATCTTCCGTTTTACCAAGGTACTGTTTTCTCATCCAGTGCAAGGTGGCAGTTTCTAAAAAATACCCCGTTTCAAAGGTTTTATCTGAGGGCATGGTATTATTTAAATCCACCCAGGGATAATAAAGAAGCTGGAAGGCGATGGCTACATCTTTATTCTTTTTTGCCTGATGACAAATACTTGCAGCAATATTACCGCCGGCACTGTCCCCAGCGATCGCAACTTTTCCGTTACCACCAAACTCAGCAGCATGCTTTTGAACATAACGAATTACATCATAGCAATCATTGTGAGCAGCAGGATACTTATGCTCAGGAGCACGTCGGTAATCTACAGCGACAACCAGGCAATTAGCCGCTTCCGATAAAAAACGACAGGTATAATCAAGAAAATCGAGATCCCCAAATACAAAACCTCCCCCATGACAGTAAATCAGGGCAGGCAGTTTAGTTGAGTCTTTACTGGGCTTATATAAGCGAACTTTAATTTTGTGACCATCAATATCAAGTTCGCGGTCCTCAGTATAAACTTCAATTGTTTTTAGCTTTCCCGCAACCGGAGCGATGAGTTTATTAAATGCTTCGCGAGCTTTTCCAGGCTCCATCTCGAGAAGATTTTGTCCATCCAGTGCGCTTGAGGCTCTCTCGCCCAGGCGTTTGATAAAATTACTGGAGTCAGTGTTAATCGGTTTCATTTTGTACCTTCCTTAGTTTACACAAGATTAAAGCTAAATCATGATTTATAAAACCTGTTTAGATAGGATTACCAGTCATCAGCGTCTATCTAAAAATAGCAGAAAAACAGCATACCAATGAGTATTCCTTCCATTTACACATCAAACAAACCCAAAGCTTCAACTGGTTGTTCATCCTTTTCGATCTTTATTTTTCGATAATCAGGATAAAACCTCAGCTCATACCCTGCAATAGTTATTAACTCCGATGGGCTCTTAACCAGCTCATAAAGCGCCTGCATGCTAATAATCTCACAATCATTTACATCAAACAGCCCCGGGTTGGCTAGCTCAGAATTTATTTCCTGCTCTGTTCGTTTGATAATATCATCCAGCATATCAGCAATTGCTTCTTTGTCTACAGGGCTCTTAATGGAGTCGTTTTTATAATGCCCTAATAATAACTCCTGAATAAACTTCACCAGTGTTCCAGAAGTCATAATTGATAAATGGCCATGATGTTCAAATTTCTTAACAGAATTAGGCTGCTGGTAACCCGGAACTATTGCGCAGCCCGCCAGAACGATCCAGTCCTGACCAGCCTCAATAAAGTAATAACGATTAGTGGATTTCTCGACTACTTTTTCCAATTGGATCAGAAACTCGCTGTTTACCTGCATTTGCGCTACCGACCTGGAGAAATATCCCAAGGCTTTGAGAGCCAGGTAGGAGCCGCCAAAAGGGGCGCATATAGGAATAATCATTTCAACTTTAATCCCATTTTTTTCTGCAAGATATTCCGCGAAGGCGCTGGCGATAATTCCGCCGCGAGAATGCCCCATCAAAATAACCCGCTTATCATTATTAGCAATAATCTGCTTTAAAAGCTGCGCCTCAAAGTCCTCCATGCCAGCGCCTGTAGCGCGATCCTCAAAGTTGACCAGAACTATATGCTTAATCAATTCCGGCAAACCCAATTCAATTAATTGATTAGCCAGAGTTAAAAAAGATAATTCGCGATCAGCAGTACCGTGGATGCAATAAATTGCAATAGGCTCAACATCTGCATCAGGTTTGAATTTGGGATTAGGGATTATCAACTGGGATGAGTTGGCCTGCAACCAGCGCATGGTATGGAATAATATCCCAGTCCAACTGACCGGATGATTCTTTTTAATCAATGCAGAGAGATAGTTAGGAATTTTTGCAACCATCGATAACATACTTTTTGATGAGCTTGCCATTTGATTAACTCCCTGTGTCCAACCCCTGAAAAGTTCCTGTACATGAGGATACCGCCACCCCCACATAAAGACCAGACTGGTTTAGCCTGCATTGCGTTGATGTCTTAGCAATAGATAATTCGCTCTGTTGACCGCATCACCCAGTGCTTTTTCCGGGGTTTTTAAACCAGCGAAGATACTCTCCAGGGCTTCATCATTGGCCGTACGGATTTGGTTTTGCGGCCCCTGATAGTGCTTCATATACTCACTATGAGGTTTAGCCAGTTCTTCTTCTGCAAGGGCAAGAATCGGGTGATGGCTTTCTCGAGCAATACCCGCATAAACACCACTAAGCCCCAATGGGATATACCCAGTATTCAGATGCCATTGCTTCTGTCTTTCCGGTTTGGCAATGAATGCAAAAAAAAGAGCGGTTCCCCGATATACCTCAGGAGATTGACCAGCCACCGCCCATAAGGCAGCTCCGCCGGCGACATTCGTGTGCCTTTCCGTGGAAACTTTTGAATCAATCGGAAGCCTTGCCACGCCCAGGGAGAATGTAAGCATATTCGCTAAACTATTATAAGCACCGGATGACTGGCTGAATAGAGCACATCGACCACTGGTAAATAAGGCAGTGGCGTCGCTGGCTCTTCCTCCATACTCAAAATAATGCAGTTTTTGCCAGCGTTGCAAGCGTTTCAAATGGTTCAGCACTGCCGAGTTATTATAGATTGCATTTCCTTTTGCCCCATCAGTTAACGCCAGACCATGCAGGGCAGAAAAGGATTCAATACTTACCCAGGCAGGGTATGCACTGGTGTAACCGCAAATTTGTCCTTTCTGTTTGAGCTGCTCTAACATGTTCTCTAGCTCTTCCCAGGTTTTTGGAAAATTCGCTTGTGAAATCCCAATAGTTGCCAGCAAATCACTGTTGTAATAAAGAACTGGAATTGAGGTATTAAACGGCATAGCCTGCAATTCTCCCTTTTCACTATAAAAGGTCCGAACGGAGGGTAGAAAATCCTGCAGGGGAAAATCGATTTGCTGTTCACGCATTAGCTCTTCCAGTGGCTTATGAATGCCTGCGGGCGACAGCATGGTGGCAGTACCTACTTCAAATACCTGAACAATCGCGGGTGGCTTATGAGCACGAAAGGCAGCAGCGAAACTGGTTAAAGAATCCGTATACTCTCCTTTATAAACCGGTTTGATTCGATAATCAGACTGACTCTGATTAAAAGCCTGCACCAGACTTTCAACTTCTTCGCCCAAGTGACCGGCCATCGAATGCCAGAAAATAATTTCCACCGGCTCAGCCCAGACACTGCCGCCTATCAAATAGAATAATGCCAGGAATAGCAGTGTTTTCATGAGAGCAAATCAGGATAATCACTGAATACGGCATCGACCCCCCAGTCAAGAAGTTTTCTTGCCTGCCACTTCCAGTTGACGGTATAAACGAACAATCGATAACCATTGTCCTTAATTTCTTTGACCCGTTCTGCAGTTAATATTTTCTTATTCACATGAACAGAATAACAATGCAATTCCCTGGCCTTTTTCAACCATTCATCATCCCAATGATGAAGTAATAAACCTAACGGAAGCTCCGGGGACAGACTATGACATAAGGAAAGCACATTGAAATCAAAGCTGGATACCAGGGGCATTTCTTTTGATTGAGGCCAATGACGATTGATATAGGAAAGTACAGTGATTGCCGTCTGCTCTGCAGTGCCGGGATAAGGTTTTATTTCAATGTTTGCGGTGACATTCGAGAATATCAGCCATTTAATCAAATCGCGAAAATGCAGAACTTTTTCTGATTTAAACTGCTTTGAAAACCAGCTTCCGGCATCCAGTGTTTTTACATAATCAGCATTAACCAGCCCCAACTCCCCTCGCCCATTGGTGGTTCTTTTGAGATTTTCATCATGAAAAACAAAAGGCTCACCATCAGCTGTAAGCATGATGTCAAATTCAACGGCAGTACAGCCTAAGCTTAATGCTCTGTCAAAAGAGGCCAGAGTATTTTCGGGGGCATATCCAGCCGCCCCCCGATGCCCAATGACACGATTAGGGATTTGCAGGGGCATTGCACACCTTTACTGCTCTGTTTGATCCAGCTTCAACCATTGCACTCATAACCAGCTCATTACTCACGGTTAAGGCTGGCGCCGCTGTGGCTCCCATCACCATCGTATTCAATTCCTTGGCCTGATACGCTCTGGGTTGTACAGGCATGGGATTGTCGCCTTCAATCACATAAAGATTGTTTACGCTATACTGTTGCGAAGTATACACTTTATTCATCCTGGCAAGCTCTTCATTAACCAGTTGATAAAGCTTTTCTCTTAATTGAGATTTTACGGTCTGAACTTCGTCAAGGCTGGGTGTGAAATCAACCCCGTTAATAGTGTAAGTGGCGCCCGGCTTGCTGACATCCTTGGCCAATTGGTAGATATCTGTCAGACTGGCTTGAGGCACTCTGACCTGAGCTGATACAAATAACTTTTCAAGTCCCGAGCTATCTTGTGAGCGATCAAACTGAGTCAGATGCCAATCTCCCGATGCAATTTTACCCAGATTAGTCATAATATCAGCACGAGCTTTGACCAAATCGGCGTTGTTTAATGTAGCATTCACATTGGCAGTCAATAATGCGGACTGAGTAGTCACCCATTGCTTGGCCGAAACCTGGAAAACGATTTTGTCAAGCGGGGCCTGGTTGGAGCAATCGCAGGCCAGAACTCCCTGACTCAATAATGAAAAAGCCAGCATCCCAACAATTTTCTTCATATTTCTCTCCAGTGTATGGAAAAATCAATTTAAACAGTTCAGCGCAAATTGTCCTAGTGTATAACAAGTCTCTTAATTAAGTGAATGAAATTTGTTTCCGTGTCTTAAGCCCTCCCCCAAATGTGTTCAAGTAAGGGGCAACATAGTAACTGATTCATAGTTTTCATTGATTTAGTTCCCGAATGGGTCTATAACATGTGCACATGAATTTTCTTGGAGCCCTTTGATGATGTCTGTAGAAACAATAAGAAAAAATGATGCTGTCTCCCCTATTCATGACGATTTTCTGGAATATGCTCTAGGACACGGCTTTGGAGAAGTTCATTTCAAAGTAGACTCTGCAACCGGCATGAAAGCAATGGTTGCCATTCACAATACAAAATTAGGCCCTGCTTTAGGCGGCTGCCGATTTATCGAATATCCGAACACACAAAGCGCCATCTATGACGCCATGCGTCTCGCTCGAGGCATGAGCTATAAAGCCGCCTCGGTTAATTTACCACTCGGAGGCGGTAAAGCGGTTATTATTAAACCTGCCGGAAATTATGATCGCGAGGCCTATCTTCACGCCTTTGGCGAATTTGTAAATGATCTGGGCGGCAGATACATTACTGCACTCGATAGCGGAACCGAATTACGGGATATGGATATCATCGCTCAACATACACCCTATGTCGCCAGTTTATCAAGCCACAATGGCGATCCCTCTCCATCGACTGCGAAAGGAGTGCTTAGAGGGATTCAGGCCGCTGTTGAATTCAAATTAGGCAAAAGTAGTCTTTCTGGCTTACATGTTGCTATCCAGGGCCTGGGGCATGTTGGATTTTTACTTGCCCGTCATTTGCATGAGCAAGGCGCAATCCTTAGTGTCTCTGATGTCAATCCGGAAGTGGTCGAACGTGCGGTAAAAGAATTTGGCGCTACTGCCGTTTCTACTGATGTCATTCACAAACTTCCTTGTGATGTCTTTGCTCCCTGTGCTCTTGGTGCGATTATTAATGATATGAGTATTGGGCAACTCCAGACGACAATCATTGCCGGTGCCGCCAACAACCAGCTTGCGCATAGTTATCATGGTCAATTACTGCATGAAAAAGGCATCCTTTACGCAGCCGATTATGTGATTAATGCCGGGGGGCTTATCTTTGCAGCGAGCAAATACTTACATACACCGGAAGATTTAGTGAATCAGCAAATCGACAGCATCCGCACTCACTTGCTGGAAATTTTCTCTCGCTCACAAAGAGAAAACCAGCCAACCAGCGTGATTGCCGATACCATCGCTCAGGAAAAATTGGCATAATGTCCTTTTTGCAGAGTTTGTGCCAGGGATAATTAATGAAACAATTACAACTCACGCCGGAATTGTATGACTACATGTTGTCAATTTCGCTGCGCGAACATCCGGCGCTTAAAGCATTACGGGAAGAAACGTCGACGATGATGCTGGCCGCCATGCAGGTGGCACCGGAGCAAGCGCAGTTTATGCAGTTTTTACTGAAAATGCTCGGAGCCAGGAGGGTACTGGAAATCGGTACCTTCACAGGTTATAGTGCTTTAGCAATGGCTTTGGCTCTTCCTGACGATGGCCGGTTAATCACCTGTGATATCAGCAAAGAGTGGACTTCAAAGGCACATCCCTTCTGGGAAGTATCTGGTCAGGCTCATAAAATTCAATTACGCCTGGGCCCTGCAGTAGATACATTGCAGGAGCTGCTTAGTGAAGGCCAGCGTCAATTTGACTTTATTTTCATTGATGCGGATAAAACGAATTATATCAACTATTACGAACTTGCTTTAAAACTTATACAACCAAATGGTGTTATTGCTATAGACAATATCTTTTGGGATGGCAAAGTCATTGATCAGTCTGAAACCGGTGGACAGACCCGGGAAATAAGACGTCTTAATGAATTACTAAAAAATGACGAGCGAGTGGATACCAGCTTGCTGGCCATTGCCGATGGCTTGTTCCTGATTAAACTCAAACCGGAATAGTCATAAAATGTAGATTTATCGTATTGCGCAGCCAATTTAACAAGGAGTTACTATGCATCACAAGCATTTAGATCACAATCCCTGCGGTTTGGATGGTTTCGCGTTCCTGGAGTTTTCCGCAGAAAATCCCGAGTTATTATACAAGCAATTTGAAGAAATGGGATTCACTGCAATTGCAACTCATAAAACCGAGGATATTGTCCTTTATCAGCAGGGCCAGATTCAATTTATCGTGAATGCCGCAAAAAACACCCAGGCCGAGGAGCATGCCAAAACACATGGCGCAGGTGCATGTGCTATGGGATTTCGCGTCAAGGATGCCAAACAAGCCTATGCTTATGCGCTGCAGCATGGAGCCACTGCTTTCCAGGACTGCAAACATGCAGATCACGGCTTATTAGGCATTCAGGCTATTGGTGGCAGCGTCATTTATTTTGTAGACGACAACCACAAACCGTTTACTGATCACTGGAATATCAATAAAGTCGATAATGTGGATGGCACCGGCCTGACATTTATCGATCACCTGACTCATAATGTGTATCGCGGTAACATGGATAAATGGGCGCAATTCTATGCGGAAATTTTCAATTTTTCACAGATTCGTTTTTTCAATATCAAAGGTAAAATGACTGGTTTAATCAGCCGGGCGCTGGGTAGTCCTTGCGGAAAAATCAAAATTCCTCTGAATGAATCAAAAGATGACCAATCACAGATTGAAGAGTTTTTGCATGAATACCGCGGCGAAGGCATCCAGCACATTGCTTTAAACTCCAATGACATTTGCCACACAGTACAGGCATTACGACAAAATACAGTCAAGTTTTTAGATGTTCCTGACACCTATTATGAAATGATTGACTCAAGAATTCCCTGGCATCGGGAACCTATTGCTAAATTAAAAGAACAGAAAATTCTGATCGATGGTGAAAGGGAAGAGTGCGGCGGCCTGTTGCTGCAGATATTTACCGAGAATGTTTTTGGTCCTGTCTTTTTCGAAATCATTCAGCGTAAAGGCAATCAAGGTTTCGGAGAAGGAAACTTTCAGGCCTTATTTGAAGCGATTGAACGCGATCAGATACGCCGAGGAACTTTGTCAGCCTCTTAATCATATGGCTCATTTTCCTGAATCCCGCGT
The DNA here is from genome assembly GCF_021297775.1 of Legionella sp. 16cNR16C. Lineage (NCBI taxonomy): Bacteria > Pseudomonadati > Pseudomonadota > Gammaproteobacteria > Legionellales > Legionellaceae > Legionella > Legionella sp. 16cNR16C. The sequence continues at coordinate 15,491 of NZ_JAJTMX010000001.1, read as the reverse complement.
GTCCCTACATCCCGCGACTCGTTCGGCGTTGTTGCGTAGATGAAGATAGGTGCACAAAAACTGTCTTTGCGAGCGTTAGCGAAGCAATCCAGTTCCTTGCTTGTTCAAGTTTCGCTGGATTGCTTCACTTTGTTCGCAATGACGAGAGGCTTGGTTCTATTTACGCAACAATGCCGACTTGTTCGCGGGATCCAAAAACCCAGCAAGAATACAGGACTTTCACTTAAATCCCATTTAACACTCGATAAAAGGAACGCTTTATGAAGTTAGCCAGCCTCAAATCAGAATCCAGAGACGGTGTTCTCTGCATGGTTAATCAATCAGGAACCAAAGCTGTCCGCGTAAGTAATATTGCACAAACATTGCAAAATGCCCTGGAGCGATGGTCTGAAGTAGAAAAACCGCTTGGAGCAGTCTATCAGCTTCTCAATGAAGACAAGCTGAGCGAGGCCTTCCCTGTCGATACTCAGGAAATGAACTCCCCCCTGCCCCGTGCTTTTCAGTGGGCTGACGGCAGCGCTTATGTGAACCACGTAGAGCTGGTTAGAAAAGCGCGCGGCGCTGAACTTCCTGCTAATTTCTGGACCGATCCGCTAATGTATCAGGGAGGATCGGATGCATTTCTTGGACCTCGAGATCCTATTCTTGTCCGTGACGAAGCCTATGGCATTGATTTTGAGGCTGAGGTTGCCGTAATTACCGATGATGTTCCGATGGGTGTTACGCCGGAGGAGGCTGCAAGGCACATTAAATTACTTATGCTGGTTAATGATGTTTCTTTAAGAAATTTAATACCTGATGAGCTCGCCAAAAGTTTCGGCTTTTTTCAATCCAAACCTGCTAGCAGTTTTTCACCTTTTGCAGTAACTCCTGGTGAATTAGGCAAGCACTGGGATGGTAATCGCCTGCATCTCCCGCTGATAAGTCACTTAAATGGAACCCTTTTTGGGCAGCCCAATGCAGGCGTGGATATGACCTTCTCTTTTCCACAACTCATTGCTCATGCCGCTAAAACAAGAAATCTCGCAGCAGGGACCATTATTGGGTCAGGAACTGTCTCGAATACCGATAGAACAAAAGGTTCTTCCTGTATCGCAGAACGACGCATGCTTGAGATTCTGGAACAGGGAAAACCCAGGACCCCATTTATGCAGTTTGGAGATCGAATCCATATTGACATGCTTGATGAGAATAAACAGTCAGTTTTTGGCGCGATTGACCAGATTGTCAAACCGTATACTGGAAAAGGTGAATAGTGAAACTTTATGATTACTATCGCTCCACAGCGAGTTATCGAGTGCGGATCGCTTTAAATATAAAGAACATAAGCTATGAAAAAATAGCTGTTCATCTGGTTAATAACGGAGGCGAACAACACCATCCGGACTATTTGAACCTCAATCCACAAGGTCTGGTTCCTACCTTGGATGAACACGGTCATATTGTAACCCAGTCATTAGCGATTATTGAATATCTGGATGAAATATCTCCCAGTCCTCCCCTTCTGCCGGCCACACCTTTCGGCCGGGCTCAAGTGAGAAGCCTGGCTTTGCTAGTAGCCTGCGATATGCACCCTCTGAATAATCTGCGTGTGTTGAACCAGCTTCGCAGTCAGTTTAAAGCCTCTGATGAGGAGATTAACGATTGGTACCATCACTGGCTGAAGGAGGGTTTTGATGCCTTTGAAAGGCGTTTATCGACTATACCTCATAAACATCAGCTTTGCTATGGCAATGAAGTCAGTCTTGCCGATATTTGTCTCATACCGCAGGTTTTCAACGCCAGACGCTTTGGTTTTGCGATGGATGAGTATCCGCTAATCAACGAAATAGAAGCCTATTGTCTTAGCTTGCCTGCATTTAAAAATGCAGCCCCCTAACAGACTGCTAATGAAAAAACCCTCTGCTTTCGCAGAGGGTCTATTAAGATGGTTCTATGAACTTTTTCCTGTGTTACCAGTTCATCACATGGAAATTACCATTGAATGCCTGAAACCCGTGAGCAAGCATGAAGACACCTAAAAGGCCCACCAGAACCATAATCAAATAGTATGAACTACCGGAATAGACTCTTTGTGCAATGCCCAGCATATTCTCTGGAAACGCCAACCAAAGGATAGATTTAATAACGATTAGCCATGCAATCAGGGTAACCAGGATTTCATAATCCCACTCCCAGATATTATGAATTACTAACATTATTAATCCGAAAATCAGCGAAAATGATGCCCCAACCAGTATCCATCCGCTATTCGTTCCAACCCGTTTGATCAAATCCTGATAATACGCTCCCCTGGCAATCATAATTAGTGAAACAATTACCAGATAAAGCCCTAAAATCTGTTCGATTAGCAAAGTGTGAAATGGTACAGTAATCATGGTTAGCTCCCTTAGCCTATTATTACTAAGTGTAGTATAGATTAGCGAGCCGTTGAAAAATAACTTAAATTGAAGGAAAACCCCTCGCTGTGCCAAGCCAGTCAGGGCTGCAATTAAAACCAGGCTTTACTAATCAAAACGGTATCTACCTGTCCGTTAGGCTCACGCTTTAACATGCTCCATTCCGCTTTACAGCGTTGTAAATGCCCCATCAGAATACTTTGATTCTCACAGCGGTAATGAATGGGCAACCCATCAAACATCTCTCCCTCATCGACCGCTTTGCATTTTTCACCAGTCGACAGCTCAACCACCCAGGGATAGGTCCGCGAAAGATCAAGATTTGCCTGCGCTATATCCATTGTGGCATGCCTTAATTTAATTTCAACCGATTGTGTACTCCAGGGACTCTCCGGACAGAATGCCTGCGTTTTTTTGCCATAGGGTTTAATAAAGCAGGGATCATAGGTTTGGCCGCCTGCCACACAACGCCAGGCATCCTCGCGCTTAATACGTTGCGACTGCTGGACACATTCACCTGTGTAACTTGATGCAATGGAGGTCACCGGTAAGCCTTCAACGCCTTCAAACGGGTGATAAAACTCAAGTTCAGTATCCATTGCAAGGGCATTAATTGCATTCATGAGCATAAAAATCGTCATTACGAAGCGCAACATGGATTCCCCCATCTGTTATATTTGGTATATTATTCTGTTTTTGCCACAAACCAATTACGATACTGTAATTCATATATGGCTATCATTTGTTTTTGGAGTACATCATGACAGAGGTTTATACGATAAAACAATGCCTTGAAGGTGAAATTAGTGTGGACGAAACCGTTTGCGTTCGAGGCTGGGTTAAAACGCGAAGGGATTCAAAAGCTGGAGTCTCTTTTGTCAGCCTCCATGATGGCTCCTGTTTTGCACCCATTCAGCTGGTCGCTTCCGAGCAATTGTCTAATTATCAAAGTGAAGTCCTGAAATTAACTGCCGGTTGCGCCCTTATAGCAAAAGGGAAACTGGTGACCTCCCAAGGCAAGGGACAATCTTTTGAAATTCAGGTTGAGCACCTTGAAGTCGTTGGATGGGTAGAAAATCCTGAAAGTTATCCTATTCAGGCCAAACGGCACACCCTGGAATTTCTGCGCGATGTTGCACATCTTCGCCCCCGTACCAATACTATCAGCGCAGTAACCCGTATTCGGCATTGCCTTGCCCAGGCAATTCATCGATTTTTTCATGAGCGTGGCTATTTCTGGGTTCATACTCCAATAATCACAGCAAGTGATTGTGAAGGTGCCGGGGAAATGTTCAGGGTCAGCACGCTTGATTTGATGAATTTACCGCACAGTGCAAACGGCAAGATTGATTTTTCCAAAGACTTTTTCGGACGAGAAGCATTTCTGACCGTATCCGGACAGCTCAACGTGGAAGCTTATTGCCTGGCGTTATCGAAAGTGTACACCTTTGGGCCCACTTTCCGAGCTGAAAACTCAAACACCAGCAGACACCTGGCAGAGTTCTGGATGGTTGAGCCTGAAATCGCCTTTGCCGATTTAAGCGACATTGCCAGATTAAGCCAGGAAATGCTGCGCTATTTGTGTAAGGTGGTTCTCGATGAACGTTCAGATGATATGGCATTCTTCAATCAATTTGTAGCGCCTGGCTGCATTGAACGCCTGGAAAATATCATTGAATCTGAATTTGAAGTAATGTCTTATACCGACGCCATCAGCGCCTTACAAAAAGCTGACAAAACCTTTGACTACCCAGTTTCCTGGGGATTGGATTTACAATCAGAGCATGAGCGTTATATTGCGGAAGAGCTTTGTAAAAAACCGGTGATTATCACTGATTATCCCAAAGAAATTAAAGGATTTTATATGCGCCTTAATGAGGATGGCCGCACGGTTGCCGCAATGGACGTTCTTGCACCAGGTATCGGCGAAATTATTGGCGGTAGCCAGCGCGAAGAACGCCTGGATGTCCTGGATCAACGTATGGATGAGTGCAAACTCAGCAAACAGGATTATAACTGGTATCGCGACTTGCGCCGCTATGGCACCGTACCTCATGCCGGTTATGGGTTAGGATTCGAGCGGTTAATAAGCTACGTGACCGGTGTTGGCAACGTAAGAGACGTAATCCCCTTCCCGCGTACACCAGGTAACGCGAATTACTAAATTTTTGTAGGTTTGGCCTTTGACCCATAGCCGTCAGGCTAAGAATATCTGATCCCCTCTCCACCGCGCGCAGCGGGGGAGAGGGTTAGGGAGAGGGGGCTATAAACAAGGTCGCGTAGCGATTCATTAATCATATTTCTGTAATTATGGTTTATTGCCACAAACAAAATGGAATCACTAACGTGATAAATTTTTTAACCCCCTCACCCTACCCTCTCCCCCACGCTGCGCGCGGTGGAGAGGGGATAACATTACTTCTTAGCCTGACGGCTATGGGCCAAGGGCCCAACCTGCAAAAATTACTTAACTTAATGGTTGGGAAATCACTTAAGCACGATTGATAATCCTAAGCTAAAACCCCATCCTGAATTGTGTTTACCTTACTCATTCTGGAAGCTAGCTGCTGATCATGGGTGACAATAACCAGCGCCGTATTAAGTGACTGATTCAGTTCCAGCATAAGTTCAAACACGCGCTGAGCGGTTCCCTGATCCAGATTCCCTGTAGGCTCATCCGCTAATACAAAATGAGGTTTGTGCACTAATGCCCTGGCTATCGCAACACGCTGCCGCTCTCCGCCCGAAAGTTGAGAGGGCTTATGAGTGACTCTATTCTTCAAACCTACTTTTTCAAGCATTGAATAGGCTTCAGATTCCGCCTCTTGCACGGATTTATCGCCGAGCAACAAGGTCATTGCGACATTTTCAAGTGCAGTGAACTCGGGTAGAAGATGATGGAATTGATAAACAAAACCCAGATGCTGGTTACGCAAATGACAGCGCTGCTTTTCCGAAAGGCTTTGCCAGTTTTTGTTGTCAATTGACACCTCTCCACCACTGGGCTTGTCCAATCCCCCCAGCAAATGCAGCAAGGTGCTTTTTCCCGAGCCGGAGGGGCCAATAATCGCCAGACTTTCACCCTGATTTACTGACAGATTAACCCCTTTCAATACGTCAACTGTGGCCGTTCCATCATGATAGGATTTGCTTAGATTACTGCAGGATAAATTAATCTTACTCATAATGAAGCGCCTCCGCAATCACGGTTTTTGATGCCCGCCAGGCTGGATAGATCGTAGCCAGAAAACTCATTGTCAACGCTGCGGCGCAAATTTTAACTAAATCGCTGATCATAATTTTTGAAGGCAGATAATCTACGAAGTAAATGCTTGAAGATAGAATCCTTGTATCAAAAAAGGCTTGCAGCCAATTGACTATCGCCGTGGCGTTACTGGCTAAAATAATACCGCCCACAAGCCCTATCAGGGTTCCAATGACCCCCACCAACATTCCCTGAACAATGAATGTCCATAAGATAACACTTGGGGTCGCGCCAATAGTTCTCAATATGGCAATTTCTGATTGCTTGTCATTGACCACCATTACCAGCGAAGAGACCAGATTGAATGCAGCCACACCAATGATTAGTAAAAGGATGAGGAACATCATCGTTTTTTCCATTTTGACTGCGTCAAAAAAAGCTCCAAACTGATCTGTCCAATTACCTACCTGATATTCATCCCCCAGTTTCTCCGCAATAGTTTCGGAAAGTTTGGGCGCATTATAAATATTATTGATCTTCAGTTTAAGCCCGGTTACATCATTGCCAAGTTGCATCAGTTTTTGTGCATCATTCAGGTTGATAAAGGCCAGTTTCGTATCAAAATTAAAGCCATTTCCAGCTGAAAATACCCCCTCGACGGTAAATCGCTTAAAACGCGGGATCATCCCCGCAGGAGTAACCGTAGCCTGAGGTATCATGATAGTGACTTTGTCACCAATCATCACTCCCAGATTGTCCGCCAGACCTCGTCCAAGAATAATACCGAAATTTTTCAGATTACGGAGATCGCCAATTAACATCTTTTCCTTGATGTGGCTCACTTTTTCTTCAAGCTCTGGATCAACTCCGGTCAATATAATAGGTAATACCTGCCCCTCATTAGTCAACAATCCCTGACCGCCCACAAAAGGCACAATGGCTTTAATACCAGGAACATTGCTTAATTTTTTTTCAAGAGCAGGCCAGTCACTAATCTTTCCATCGCGGCCAGTCACAGTAATTTCAGGGGCCATACCAAAAAAACGCCGGTGAATCTCGACATCAAAGCCATTCATCACCGAAAGTACCGTAATTAAAACCATAACGCCCAAGCCAATCCCCAACATGGAGCTCAGGGATATAAATGAGACGAAATGATTTTTTTTCCTGGCACGTGTATAGCGTAAACCAATATAAAGCGGGAGCGGTTTGAACATAGGCATTTTTTCTTTATTAAAAGAACATTGTAGTGAAAATTTGCCTCCTAAGATAGACTCAGCCTCTTCTTGGACTGGAAATCTGGTTCTGGAGTGATTCCTTGAGTGCTTTCGCATGGTCACTGGAGCCGCCCAAACTGAATGGAGGCGCTTTTAATCGCACAATCTTAAGTTGCTTATTGTAAAGATTTAAAGCCTCATTTTCGGCATAGGTCACCTGGCTTGGAGTAAGAAGCGCCTTCACCTCGACTCCAAGTTCATTTTTCATAGTACTGATATCGGAAAGATTAAAGGGATTAGATAAAGCCAGACCTTTTCCGAAATACACATTGTTAATCGCCGCCTGAGAATCTTCCTCACATAACTCAGCCATTCGTAGATATTGCCAGGTGAGTTGATAAGCCGCAATGATCATGTCGCTATTGCATGCCCCCTTCAGCTCCCTGGCTAAAAATAGATTAGTGTTCGCCAGCAACAAAAGACCGGGGGTTCGATGTTTCATCAGCATCGAACTCCAGGTCTTTAATATTTCGCTTAATTTCACCGTGGTGTTTTGCACCTCAGAGCGGCTAACCTGATGGGCTTCAATCTCTAAATCATTAACCGCTGTTTGAAATGCCTGACAGGAACCGTAGCTCATTGCCAGATTTAAATATTTAAGAAAGGCTTTTTCCTGATTTTGTGCCTTCAAACTTACTGCCGAATAGTAAAGCCCTAACCCGAGAACCAGTTCGCGGTCTGAAAAATCAGTCTGCTTTTGCAGCTTGAATTCAGGAATATCCCACAAACTCAATTTCTCGCGATGCAGCTGCCAAAGGCTTTCAAATGCCCGTCCATCAAGCACTGCTCTGGGAGTCCTGTCATTAACGTAAAAAAGGGAAAGCTCATAAAACGTACAATTAGATAACTCAGAAATAATCTCATTGACAGGAACTTCCGGTAAATTTAACTGCTTTAAAATCCTTTTTTTGTCGATTGGCATGACTGCTCGCATTTGTAACTATTTGTATACAGTGTAGAACTTTTTTATCTTTATGGCACACGTATTTTATTTCACCGACTATAGTTATAGAAAGAATCTTATGGGAATACGTGTTATATGGACGCTACACAAAAAAATCGCATAATGACCCGCTTCTTGAAAGAGATCAGTGTCAACAAAGGAGTTGTTATTCTACCTGAGCACTTGACCCAATACGGAGATCTGGATGCCGCGCTTGAATCAATTGAAGCCAATGGAGTGGGGGTCATTGATTATCATACGGTTGAAAATAACCCCGGAGAATGGAATCGACTGAAAGATATCCTGATGAGAAACGTCAAATTTGCTGAGGGAAGCCCTCCAAGACCCACAGGCTACGATGCCCCGGGTCTTCTTAGCCGAATCGCGTTCTGGCGCAGAGACGATCAATTAAGCGCCCTGCCACAGAATGATTACTATAATCGCAGAACAGTCACAAGCCCAGACAGCGTGGAATTAACCCAATTGAAGGCCGCTGCCCGCGCCAAAATGGAACCCATTATTAAGCAGTTCCTTCACAGAGACTACCCGTTCAGCGCAGCTAGTGATGCAAATGTGAAATCAGTTATTGGCCTATTGGAGAAGCATTTAAAAACACTGACCAAAGGCACTGAGGATTATGATAAATATAAACAGCGTTTAGATATGATGAATGATCTGGATAAGATTAATAATCTGAAGCTGATTGCAGTACCAGACGAGATGGGCGGTTCTACCGCTTATTGCGAACTCGCTGAAAGCGCCGGAGGAGTTACTGAAAAGGCGTCTTTAGTCAGTCTTGCTACAGTCAGGCAACAGTTAGGGAATCTGCGAGATGGAAATCCAACCAATCGCGCCACCTATACCGCCGCCAGAGGAAACTTCAAACTGGGTACCGAGGCGATTATCAAGCTTCCCAAGCATGGTGAAATCGTCGAAGTACAGCGCGAAGCGATGGCTTTGAACGTATCCAGAATGCTGGGACTGGATACTACCCGGGCAACAACAATGACTCATAATGGCCAACCTGCACTGTTTGTTCCCTTCGATAATATAAGGCTAATGAAAGATTTTGCGCGAGGAAAAACATTCACACCGCTTACCTCCAGCAAAACCTACGAGCATTACTCTACATTGAACCCAGTGGGGGCGGGCCTTCACTCTAATGAATATATTGACGATTTTGGCCCTTCACTCGGCCTGTTTTATCTGTGCAGCGATACGGATGCGATGGGTGGATATAACCAGAATAAGGCATTGCGCGATGCCCGCAGTCTCTTCGTGTTCGATCAGGTGATTATGGGAAAAGACAAGCTGGGTCTGGACTCCAGGTTGAGCATGCAGCCAATTGAAACCATCGTCAAACATACTCGTCATGGACAGGGAAGAAATCGCACGCTGATTGAAGATTCATCCTTTAATGCCAAATTTGACAGCCTTGAGCAATTACGCAGACGGGGAACTTTACTTGCTCAGTATGCGGATCGTGTATCCTATCAGCACGGCCAGCGGGAACAGCAGTTGAATCGGCTATTACAGCGCAGGGATTTAACAACTACACAACGAAATGCTGCAGAGAAAGAACTAAAAGAAGTAAAAACGCTAAAGAAGGACGCCACTGATTTACGAGCTGTAATCATTGAGCGTATTAAAAAAATTGACAGTGTATTCCCCAAACACAAGCCGGCAGAAATCAGCCGTGTGGAACTCAGACAAAGTCTTGTTCTTGAAAAACTGCTTCATAACCCGGTGTTGTTTACCTCTCAGGGAAGACCCTATAAACATCCGTGGACCAACCGACAAGCCAATCCGGTTAAATCGGTTGATGCTATTGACGGCGGTCGAGTTATGCTTACTTTTGGTAAAGACGTGTCACCAGAGATGATCGATTATCTAAAACGTCAGGGCGCAGGCGCATCTTTGAATTTACGAGGGAATCGTCAACTCATTATCAGTCGAGCTGATCTGGCCAACCTGAATGAAAAAATGCTTCATCCTGAGGCACAATCGGCTTATGCCCATGATAAGCACTACCTTGATCTTCGCGACTTGCGAACCATGAGCTCTGCCTACGAAGCGGGTAATAAAGAAACGATATTGTCCAGTGTTGAGAGTTATCATCGGATTATGGCCAGCCATATTCCGGCATCTCAAAAAATCAAGGCCATGCAAACCACCCAAAAGGAGATTCAGGACGCTATCAACGGCACAGAAAAAAAAGGGTTCGGCGCACATGTCATGAAAAAACTACAGTTTGATATGCAGCAAAAATTGCAGGCAATGATTTCTCCACTCGAAATGCCGGCTAACCTGACTGCTGCTTTCAACGCAGCGGTTAAACTGGATAGAGTCGCTGAGTTTAACAAAGTGGTGCAAGAGGCGATTAGTAAGAATCGAGTAACCTCACCTGCGTTTACCAGTTTCCTGACTGACTGCGTTCAACGCGCTGCTGCGGCCACCAATCACTTTGAAGCCGTTGCAAGAAGCCAGGAATTAAGTGATCAGTCTGCTGCTGTTTTGATACAGCTAAATCAGCCAGCCCCTTCATTAGTAATTGATGATGTGAGTGACGACGAGGAAGAAATACAAGTAATGCCGGTTAGTCTGGTGGAAATAAGGAGTGGCGAACAACAAGTACAAAGAGAGCTTTTGAGTGATGCAAGAGGACCAACTACGATCGTAACACCAACCGATGGTACAGTAAATGAGAAACCTGAAGATCCCAGAGTTGATGTTTCTGTTTAATTATGTCTGTGCTTAACCTAAATGGATTTGGAGTGATTATGCCTGTACATGAACGAAGACAACATTTTAGAATTGATGATCAAGTCTATTTTGATTATAAAATCCTTCAACCGGGAAGCCTTTGCTCTGACAAGTCTCTTACCGAGGAGTTACTGGGTCAAAGCGGCCAACGTTTTCTGGAGACAACTCAATATTTCCAGACAATTGATTATGAATTAGCTGAACTGACTCAGGCATTGGCCTTAAAAGAGCCTGCGCTAACCCATTATCTTAATCTCATAAACGCTAAAATTGACTATCTCGCCCGCCATTTACTCATGGGCGATAAAATTCACTTGCGTAAAGTGAATATCAGTCTTGGCGGTATGGCTTTTAAGACTAAGGAACGTATTAAAGAAAAAACACTTCTCAAACTGGTGATCTATACTAAACCGAAAATGGTTCCTATTGTAGTGGATGCCATCTGCGTTTACAGCCAGTATTTAAGTGAGGATTTGTATCGCACTGCAGTGCAGTTTGATGCGCTTTTACCGGAGCAGGAACAACTTCTCTCACAGCATATTATGCTGGCGCAAGTAAAATGCCGTGCTGATTGAGGTTGATATTTGATACACTGACAGGGTTTGTTGGCAAGAAAGCTTATGCAAAAGGACGCGTAGTTCTTTTGTTTTTTTCAAAAACTGCTTGCCAGCAATCATAGCTGTCAATAATTAGAATTTGGAATCTGGAATTTGCTTATGACTTATCAGGTATTTTGTTTAAAACTAAAAAACGAGGCCGAAGGCCTTGAGAAACAACCATTTCCCGGCGCCTTAGGAGAAAAAATACGGAATAATATTTCCAAACAGGCCTGGAACATGTGGCTCTCCCATCAAACGATGTTAATTAATGAATACCGTTTAAGCCTTATTGATCCCAAAGCCCGGGAATTCTTAACCCAGGAAATGGAAAAGTTTTTATTTGGCGAAGGATCAGAACGGCCTGCCGGCTATACTCCAAGAGAATAAATAATATGTTTCACAAGCTGTTACAGATCGATCCGGAAGTGGCAGATGCCATTATTAATAACGAACCAGTCGTGGTGCTGGAATCAACATTAATCTCTCATGGGATGCCTTATCCCGAAAATCTGGAAACAGCTCGTATCATTGAGGATACCATCCGAACGCTTGGAGCAATCCCCGCAACCATTGCATTACACCGTGGACGAATCCATATTGGAACCAGTGATACGCTCATGGAAGAGCTTGCCCAATCTCCTCACACAATAAAAGCGTCCCGCAGTGATATTGCCTTTGTGCTCAGTAGAAAGCTCACTGCCAGCACTACAGTGGCGGCAACCATGTTTTGCGCCCATCTGGCAGGCTTGCCGATATTTGTTACTGGGGGTATTGGAGGCGTCCATCAGCAGGTCATCGAAAATTTTGATATTTCTGCGGATCTTATTGAATTATCTACGACACCCGTCACTGTCGTGTGCTCAGGGGCGAAGTCAATACTCGATTTACCCAAAACACTCGAAAAACTTGAGAGCTACGGGGTACCTATTGTGGGTTATCGCACCAACGAATTTCCCGCTTTTTATAGCCATTCCAGTGGCTTACCCCTGGTTCATCGCCTGGACAAGCCCCAGGAAATCGCCGAGTTACTGTATTACCAACATCAGCTGGGAATGAGAAATGGAATTGTAGTTGCCAATCCCATTCCAAGAGGGGATGAAATTCCAGAAGCTCAAATTAATCCGGTTATCCAACAGGCTAGGGCCGAGGCAAAAGGCCTGCAGGGAAAATCAATCACCCCCTTTCTTTTAAAACGCATTAATGAATTGACTGCTGGCGAAAGCTTGCGCGCGAATATCGAACTTATCAAAAACAATGCTTCCCTGGGAGCACAGATAGCCACTTGCTATTATCAACAGTTAAAACATTTAAACGTCTAGAAAATCAATTTAAACTCAATTAGAATTAAATTAAATCAATTTAATGATTGTTTTTTCAACAGCTTAATTAATTTAATAAATTTCTCAATTATTCTATTGACTTCAAACCCAACTCAGAGTTTAATAGCAACCTCTTGATGGCCAGATAGCTCAGTCGGTAGAGCAGAGGACTGAAAATCCTCGTGTCGGCAGTTCGATTCTGCCTCTGGCCACCATTAAAATCAATGAGTTACGTTAGATTACAAAAATTTCAAAATCTTCATGTAGACACAATGTAGACAAGTTATACTCTTTCCGGGTCTTTCCCAATTACGGGGGCAGCTTTAATCATCCGCAGAGCTCTACTACGTAGCCCTATAGTTTTCAAAATTCCTAAATTCGTATGCCCTACGCTGAATGAGTTTCATTTTTCGATGAAGCCTTGATGCCACTAACCGCCACATTCTGGCGATTATAACCAGTCTAATTAATCCTTCCAACCACAAAGATCAACGTTTATATGCTATTTTTATAATAATTAATATTTCATTCATGGATGATTATATGAATATTGCAGTTATTTACTGGCTTCCAAATAACAATGATCCGCTAATATGGATGATGCTCGTTGACAACAACTACACCACTATTATTGAACCGAAATACCTAAGAGCTTTAAATATAGAAGAAACTGTAAATGCAGTATTTGAAGAATTTGAAAATTATTCGAGCAAGCAAGAATATATTTTGAAATATAAATCGGTATTCGAGCAATTCAAAAGACACAAAAAAGATTCGTTTAAATTCCACAATGAAATTAATAAACAAATAGCAAAAAGACATGTCAAAGCTGATAGGAAACAAGCAACATTAAAAAAAGAAGCTAGAAAAATTTTCAAAAAAGCCTTATCAAAATTTGAAATTAGCACAACCCCGAAAGAGCATATTGATTTATGGTCTATCTGCCTTAAAGCTGGTCAAAAACAGAGCAGCCTAAGAAAGGCTATTGAAAGCTTATGGAAAAAATATCATAAGATTGATCGTTTTAATCAAGATAATAGAAATAAATTTCAAGAATTTTATAGACAAATAGGGGAGTAGAAAAATGACCTCCACTCTAATTGTTGGCAACGGAATTGGAATGGCTTTAGATGCTCAATATTTCTGCCTGCAAGCAGGCCTACAGGAGTCATGGGATAGTTTTGATGTAGATAAGAAAAAACTAATAAGTTTGGGTTCTGATAATATGCCTTGTACTGAGACGGAGCTCGAAGAAAATCATAAAATTATGACCTCATGTCAAAAAATTCTGGAATTCCAGGATCTTCAATTATTAAATTCAAAAGGAGAAGCATACCCAAATATATATAGAGACTTTATATATAAAACCGCATTTCATTTTTTTAATTATAACGGAGCTCTCCCAGAGAAGTTTGTAGACAATCTTATAGAACTAATAAAATCAGGATGCCATCTAGTTACTTTAAACTATGACAAACTTCTATATTCACCCCTCATAGAGAGGAACATTTTATGTGGCTACAGTGGATATTTAGTAGATGGAGTTTGTAATTCTGGCTATAGATATGAAAATATGTTAAGGACTTTCTCAACTTTTAATTGGTACTTGCACTTACATGGATCCCCAATTTTTTATACACATGATTCTGAAATAAAAAAATGTAAAATTTATGAAACTCCTATTGCAGCTGAAAATAATCATAAATTACATGAGCATATTGTCCTTGCTAAAACTGATTTGAAACCTGAAATTATTTCAAATAGTCCTATCTTAGGAAGCTATTTGGATTTTTTTTCAAAAGCCCTATTTGAAAGTAATAAACTATATCTCTTCGGATACAGTGGCGAAGATACCCATATTAATAATGAAATAAGAAATTGGAGTATTGAAAAATCAAGAAAATGCGATAAATTGACAATATACATTATAGAGTGGAATGGCTCAGACAGAAGTTGTCAATCCTGGAAAAATCTACTTATTCCAGATATGCCTCCTGAAAACCGTGATAAAATACAAGTTCACTTTGAAAAAATGAATAATATTTTAGAATATAAGTTCCAAAATTCTGCCTAGCGTCACTGTAATACAGTGACGCAGCAATTCTAACTCTGCTTAAGCCTACTGATCCTGCCCTGATTTGTCGGACACCCTGCTAAGAGAGTAAACTCTCAATCAGAGGTGTAAGCATGAACAAGAAAGAACAAAAAACCACTAGGAAAAAATATAGCGCTCAGTTTAAAGATCAGGCCTTGGAACGAGTAGCTCAAGAAGGAGTTCCCCAAGTTGCCAAAGATCTTGGATTGGCAGAATCGCAGCTCTATTCCTGGCGCGCCCAACGTAAACAATGTGGTAGTTCATTGGAGAACCAAAAGCTTCAGCAGGCTGAATTAGCCCGTTTAAAACGGGAAAATGCAAGACTAGCCGAGGAGAATGCTTTCTTAAAAAAAGCGGCTGCGTACTTCGCCAAGGAGTCCAAGTGAGGTACGCCATGATAAAGGAAGAATCTAATCGGTTTTCGCTAAGGATGATGTGTCGAATGCTATCCGTTTCAGTGAGTGGCTATTATGCATGGCTTGACCGCACGCCTTCTGTTCGTAAACAAAAAGACTATGCTCTCTCGCAGAAGATAAAAGCAATTTTTGATGATGAGAAAGGCCGTGCAGGTGTTCCACGTATTACTAAACGATTAAATAGTGAGGGAGAATCTATTGGTAGACAGCGGGTTGCTCGAATTATGAGGGAACATGGTTGGCGGGCAAAAGCAGCCAGGAAGTTTAAAGCAACAACCAATAGTAACCATCAACTACCAGTTGCCCCTAATTTGTTGCGGCAGAATTTTGTAGCCTGCAAGCCGAATGATAAGTGGGTCAGTGACATTACGTATTGCTGGACAGAGGAAGGCTGGCTCTATCTCGCTGTGGTGATGGATTTATATTCTCGCAAGATTGTTGGATGGGGGATGTCAGAGCGTATGACAAAGAAATT